>JAIPBS010000040.1 GCA_021738625.1 Bacteroidales bacterium | reverse complement strand
AAATTTCAATAATAATCGGTTATAAAATTCCATAGCTAAAAATGTTGTTAATTCACTAAATTAGTGAAAAAGCAACTTGAAACGCTCTACATATCCTGATTTTATTAACATTTTGTAGTTAATAGACAGACTCTAATTAATCAATTCTCTGTATTACTTGACAATGCTAAAACACAAAAATTAAAAAAAACGACCCTTGAAATATTGAGACTTTTCGGCACTGCTTTTCGAAAAAATGAAGAATATAGAAAAGCACTTGAATGGTACGATCAGGAGCTGGAAATCAGAAATTTGAACCAATACGATCTTGACCTGGCTTCTCTAAATGTAGAGATTGGTATATGCTATGATTACCTCTCGGACTATGACAAAGCCATCGAACATTACCTAATAGGCTTTAAGATTGCCAGGGAAAACGACCTATCGGGAGAAACACTTAGTGCGGCCAATAACCTTGGAGTTGTTTATAAGAATCTTGATGATTTCAACAGAGCAAAAAAATACTTCAAACAGGCTTATCAAATTGCAAAAGAAACCAACAATGAAATTGCAGAGATTGTTGTTTCCAATAACCTTGGGGTTTGCTTTAAACAATTGGAAGTGTTTGACTCTGCATTGTATTACTATGAGATATCTCTTCAGATGGCAAGAAAGAAAGATTTTAAAAGAGATATCGCCTATGCTTTATCAAACATTGCTGTTATTTATGGAAACATGAATGAGTTGGATAAAGCAATTGAGTATACCCGGGATGCACTTGAGATAAAGAAAAACATAAACAACAGAAGAGGGTTGGCAAGTTCCTATTTTGTTCTCGGAAAGTATTATGCGATTCAGAAAAAGTTTTCATCATCACTGGATAACTTTCATAAAGGCTTGAAGATTGCAAGAGATTTGGGTAATTTATCATTTGAACGTGACTTTTATGAGTTTATGTATTATACTTATGATACAATAGGAATGTATGATTCCAGTAATTTTTACCTGAAAAAATACTTTAATCTCAAGGATAGCATCATTAATGATGAAACCAAAAATAAAATAGCCGAACTCGAAACCAAATACGAAACAGCCGAAAAGGAAAGGCAAATTGAAATCCTGGAAAAAGACAGGTTGATACAACAGGAAAGGATTGAACGAGCTGATATAACCAGAAATTTTCTGGTGATCGGTATTGTATTATCGGTTATCATGGCCTTTTTGATCTATCTGGTGCACAGGAACCGGGTACGGACAACCAAACTCATTGCATCAAAAAACCTTGAGCTGAGGGAACAAAAGATCCGGGAAATGGAAAAAGCAAGGCAGATCGAAAACATGCAAAGCATGATCAAGGGGCAGGAGGAAGAACGGCAGCGCATCGCCAGGGAACTGCATGATGAAATTCAAAACCAGCTGGTGGTAGTTAAAACCAGGCTTGAAAAATTAAAAAGCAGCAATGTAAATAATAAAGATATCGAAGAAGCCGGAAAACAAATCGACCTGGCCAACGAAAAAACCCGGCGCATTTCACATGGCATGGTTCCTATGGTATTGCAACGATTCGGCTTACAGGGAGCCATCGAACAGGCGCTGAACGATGCGAATGCCACTAAACCTGAATTGAAGATCAACAAACAGATCATCGGCCTGGACCAGCGACTCGACCCGGTTGTGGAACTAAATCTTTACAGGATCATACAGGAAGTTATTAATAATATGTTGAAGCATGCGGATGCAAAAGAAACAACACTGATTCTTTCGAAAAAGGATTATAAAATCAACCTCAGCTTTGAAGATGATGGAATAGGTTTCGACCCTGCCGGGCCGGCCTTTCAAGAGAGCATGGGCCTGCAAAACATCCGCTCCCGTGTGGAAATCCTGAACGGGACCTTGCAAATTGATAGTAAACCAAAGGAAGGCACAAACATAGAAATCAACATACCAATTAACCAAAACTCCCAAAACCATGATCAAAGTTTTCATAGCAGACGACCACCCGGTGGTCATTGACGGAATTTCTGCTTATTTTCAGAATTCCGATAACATCAAATTTGTAGGCTCGGCGAAGGATGGCATCGAATGTATGGAATTCCTGAAAAAAACACCGGTTGATGTACTTTTACTGGATTACAGGATGCCGGGCAAAAACGGCCTTGATATTTGCAAGGAAATTAAAGAAAATCAATCTGAAACAAAAGTGCTGGTGTTCACCACCTATGACAATCTCCCCTTGATAAAAGATTTTGACAACCATGGAGCGGACGGCTATATTTTGAAAGACGCTTCGGCAGCGGAGATCATCGAAGCCATTAAGGCGGTTTACCTGGGTGGCAGGTATTATTCAGGTAAAATCAGGGATATTCTGATCCAGTCCCGCGACAACCAAAATGAGTGCTTTCTCTTTAAAAAGATCGAGAAAGATGTATTAAGGTTGCTGGTAAAAGGTATGAACAACACTCAAATCGCAAAAGAACTTTGTATTGCCCAAGATACAGTGAAAAGCCGGCGGCGGGATATGCTGGCCCGATTCAAGCAATACTGCGGGGATAACAATAACATGAACAGTTTGCTGTACTATGCGGTGAAGAATAATTTGATTGAGTAGGCAAAGATATATACCAATAAAAGTTGAATTCCAAGACAATCACCCTATTTGGTGTGATTATTCCATAAAATACACCAATAAGAGGGTTTGAGTTTTGTAAATTTATCAATAATATTGCTGAATAATTGAATCTCCCAAACATGAGAATTTTGTCAACCTTTTCCAGGAATAATAAATCCCAGATGGTTATATGCAGGAAATGCCAACGACGATTTGATCTGAAAAACCACCGTGTTTGCCCACACTGTCTTAGGCAGGGTTATTCCATTTTGGTGTATGAAACTATAACAGCAAAAAATTAAAAATAACGTAAACATGATTGCAGATGTACTAAAGGTTTACTATTACAAAACGCGCTATGGCAAATATGACAACAGATACCTTAGTTTTTTTAATAAAAAAATTAAACGCAAGCCCAATGCATTGAAGTCAATTGGGAAGCATAAGGTTCGTTCCTGTCTTGATAGCGATATATTTGAACATCTTTCCGTAATTGCAAAAAAAACAAATTCTGGAAATGTTATTACAATCCCATACCGTGATAATGTTGGATTTTTTGAAAGCGCAAAGAAAGTAATTAAAAAGGAAGGGAAACCCATTTGTTGTGAATACACCGAATACAAAGAGCATATCCTACAAGCAATAGGATACCACCGCACCAAAAAAAACACATCATATAGACAATATTATTTTTTCCTGGATGACAAACTCCTTATGTATGAAATGGAAACCTGGTTGAAAACTACAGCAAAACCAAACGATTTAATCGAAAATATTCTCGATATTGAGTTTAATGAAAGCTGGTATCGCGAGGAGATTGTATTGTTTAGCAAAATCAGGCAACTTTATTCACAAATATGGAACGATGGCTTTAAACTGCATATCTACTTTTATAAAGATGCTGAATGTAATAACATTATGAAGCAATTGACCGGTATTGTTGAAGCGTTTTACGCACCAAAGGAAATTGCCTAAGCTGCGGGTGTGGCCTGTGGAAGGTCCATGCACACACCATTCTCATAATCAGAACAACAAAGGTAACTTGTGCATGTGCGAAGGTTCGAATCCTTCACCCGCAACAAATTACAATTAAAGAAGTTTTTGTACCCTTTTTTAAAGGCTTTACAGATAGTATGAATGGATAAAATAATAATAAATCATTATCTACATCATGCATAACATTTTCATTCTTCTTTTTATATTCAGTAATATATTTAATGTAGGTGCATTGGATCCAAGTAAACAACCCCCATCTACGATTGATCATTCATATAACGTCAATCAGGATAATGGCATTACAGGGCGTAATGGCGGTAGGGGTATCATTCTTACTTTGATGGTTATCGGTTACGGAACTTATAAGGGTATTAGATATTATTCGTATAATAAAAAAAAGGAGTAAATCTCTCTCCGTTCCTTAGTCAGTGAAATCAAAGGAGGATAAGGAATCCCAATTCCTTGTTCTCCTTTTTTGAAAAGTTTATACCGTTTTAAAGTCCAACCTTAAAAATGTATACTCCCCTACCTGTTCAGTTTTTCATTTTGTATGCGGATGGCTTCGTTGTGAAGGATCTCCAGGAATTTTGAAAGGAATCCGGTGTTGAGGCCCTGCTCCTTCCCCTGTCGCAGGCGTTCTTTAAAAACCTCGTTCCAGCGTTTGATCTGCAGTATGGTGATGTTTTTTTCTTGTTTGATCTTCCCGATCTCTTCCACCAGGTCGAGGCGTTTAGACAACAGTTCGATGATCTCGCTGTCGAGTTGGTCCACTTCGTCGCGCAGCTCGTTCAGCTTTTGCTGGAAAGCTTCGTCGCCGGCAGTCTTTCTGATCACGAGCTTGTCGAGCAATTGTTCCAGCTCAGCCGGACTGATCTGTTGTTCCACGTCGGTTAGTGCGCGCGTGGGGTTGTAATGCGCCTCGATCATCAGCCCGTCCATTTCCAGATCCATGGCTTTTTGGGAAATGTGGTAAAGGGTGTTTCGGTTGCCACAGATGTGACTGGGATCGGTGATGATGGGGATTTCAGGGATGATGCGCTTCAACTCAACGGGTATTTCCCACATGGGCGGGTTTCTGAACAGTGATTTTCCGAGCGAATAAAATCCGCGGTGGATGGCGATGAGCCTTGTGACGCCTGCCTGGTTCACCCGTTCGATGGCGCCCATCCAAAGTTTCAGGTCGGGGCTGACCGGGTTTTTGATCATCACCGGGATATCCAGCCCTTTCAACACTTCGGTGATCTCCTGCACCGAAAATGGGTTTACCACAGTGCGTGCCCCCAGCCAAAGAATATCTACTTCATGTTGAAGGCAGATCTCTACATGCTGCGGGCTGGCTACCTCCACGGCCGTCATCAGTCCGGTTTCGGCTTTCACCTGTTGCAACCATTTCAACCCTTCTTCACCCACGCCTTCAAAATAATGCGGGCGGGTGCGAGGCTTCCACAATCCTGAACGGAAAACTTTCACTTGCGGAATTTTCGCAATTTCCCTGGCAGTGGTCATCACCTGCTTCTCATTCTCGGCGCTGCAAGGCCCGCTAATGACCAGAGGCCTGTCCTGCAGGTCGATCCAACTACTTAATGGCGCTATGTTCAGATGATGGCTCATGTTCCTTTCTCTTTCGCAAAATTAATAAATGTTTTTGAGTGCCCTGATCGGTGCCGTGACGAAGCAGCGAGAATGCAAAACATTTTTCTGTTAGATTCAGTGATGCCGATGGGAGCTGAAGACAATCCTTGCAAACCTGTTCCGAATCGGTATATCTTATGACAAACAATAAATTCATTACTTTATATCTATATAGCTATGGCATCTTCAAGTGCATCCAGGTATCTTTTTACATAATCCTTTTTTTGTTTGCGCCTGTATTGCATGATGTATCGCGGATGAGCCAGGGGGATGATCTTTTCAAAGAAATTGTGTTCCCGATTTAAAGCGTCAAGATATTTAAAGTTTTTGCCTTCTCCCAGGCAAAGGCAAACATTGCTATGCAATCCGAATGCAATTTGCTTGTTGATGCTTTCAATGATGAAATTCACAACGGCATTCTGTAAATCTTTCTTGTCGTAGTAGTTAAAATTTTTGCCTTCCTTAACAAAACCCAACGGACAAACGGCAGTCAGAAAAAAATGCTTATTGAATTTTTCCGTTCCGCCGTAAGCATCTATCATTTCATAAACAAATTCCGAAGAAAGTTCATGCTTTTGCTGCATATCGTTGTCAATGCCGCATTTTTCCTTCAGGTTGATGGGATCGGTGAAGGCTATGCCCGTGATACCGGCCCCAAACCGCCCGGGATTGATACCGAACAAACCGCTTCGCTTTTGGTTGTTATCGTAATATTTCATAAAAAATTGTTGAACAATGGCTTTCACCTTATCATGCCGGTAGGGATTCATCAGCTCAACGCCTTTGGGAAAGTTGGTACGCAGTTGCAAATGACTGAAAAAAGAAACGGCTTTGTCTGCAAAAGAATCAGGCATTGGACTTATTATTTATGGCATTTGCGATTTGGTTGGTATCAATCTCCCGCATACATTTAAAATGCCCCTTTGGGCAACGATCGTAACCCAGCTTGCTGCATGGCCTACACCTCAAACCTTTCACCTCAAATATCATTGATCTTTCTTCCTGTCCAGGCAGGTAGGGATACATACCGAACTCCGGCACCGTGTTGCCCCACAACGAAACGATCTTCTTCCCGAAGGCCGCCGCGATATGCATCAGACCGGTATCATTGGTAATGATTTGCCTGGCCTGCTTCACCAGCGAAGCCGACTGGTTGAGAGAAAATTTCCCGCAGGCATTAAAAATCTGTTTGTTGCTCATTTTCATAATTTGCCCAGCCCTTTCATGATCTTCTTTCCCGCCAAGCAAGATAATGGGTTCCTCCAACCGATCGATCAGCTCAGCAACTTTCTCAGGCGGGAAAATTTTGGTATTATGCCTGGCGCCTATCACAAAACCGATATATCCATCTTTCAAAAAACCGGGTAAATTTGAGAGATCTGCCTCTTCCTCCTTCGGGATAAAATATTCCAGCCCTTTTCCGTCGTTTGTCACATTCAGTGGCTGCAGCGCTTTGAAATAACGGTCCACGACATGCAGGCCGGGCATGCGGTTGATTTTAAAGCGGGTCAGCAGCCATTTTTCGTAATTGCATTTCGGGAAGCCGGATGCCGCTACTTTCAGTTTTTGTTTCAAATAAGTAGAGCGCAGATTTTTATGCAAATCGACGATGAAATCGAACTTTTCCTCTTTCAGTTCCCTGCTAAGCGGCTTCAATCCATTTTCTTCCAAAGTATGAATGTGATCGAGATGCGGGTTGGCCCGCACAACAGGATAAAACTTCTTCTTCACCAGGAAATGCAATTTACAATCCGATACTTGCTCCTTCAAACAACGCAGCACCGGGGAAGTCAGTACAATATCCCCGATCGAACTTAAGCGTATGACAAGTATCTTTTTCAAAATCGTGGTGCTGTTTCAGGACAAAGATAGGATGTTTGCCACGAATGCACGAATAAGAACGAATGTTGATTACACGGATTATATTAACCACTGATGCACGAATGATTATTTCTTTACTACACGAATTATGGCCACGGATGCAAATAAGAGTAGTCTGATCCTAGCCCGTGTGAAAAAACTGACCTGATTTACACAATACTTTCTCCTGTTATAAGATTATTTAACGATTACTTTCTGTTATTAAAGAGTTGTTCAATTTATGAATATTGTTGATGACTCGACCAGGATTGGCCTTGTATGATATTGCTTACCAAAACAAGTATGGAATTATAGCGTCAGCCTGTGCTAAGCCATTCGCGAGTGAGCCGCTAATTAGTTAAATCAGAAAGAAATGGTTTCCGGCGAACGGCTCGAATGGCGGGGATAATTCCATGCGTAGTTTTGTTGTAATATCATACGCAGCCTTGATTTTTGCTACTTTTTATCAAGAAAAAGTAGAAAAAACTTTGAAAATGATGTTCATATTACTTATTAACTTTGCAGCATGATACTAACCGACACCCACACCCATCTCTACCTGGAGCAGTTTGACGGGGATCGCGAGCAGGTGATCCGAAACGCCCTCGACCGGGGCGTAAAATACATGCTGATGCCCAACATCGACAGCAGCAGCATCGAAGGCCTGCACAAGCTGGCCGATCAATGTCCGTCCAATTGTTTACCGATGATGGGTCTGCACCCTACTTCAGTTAAGGAAAACTTTGAGGAAGAACTTCAAAAGGTCGAAGAACAACTCGGCCAAAGAACTTATTACGCGATTGGGGAAACGGGTATCGACCTTTACTGGGACAAAAACTTCCAGGCGGAACAGGAAATTGCTTTCAGCCGGCAGATCGAATGGGCAGGCGAAGGGGGATTGCCCATTGTGATCCACCAGCGCAACTCCTGGGATGAAATTTTGGATGTGCTCAGAAAAACCGCCCAGCCGACCCTGAAAGGTGTTTTTCATTGTTTCTCCGGCAATGAAAAACAGGCTTTGGAAGTCATTGAGATGGGCTTTATGCTGGGCATCGGGGGCGTGCTGACATTTAGGAATTCAAAGCTCTATCAAACCATCGAAAAGATCGGGATGGAGCATCTGCTGCTGGAAACCGACTCGCCTTTCCTGGCGCCCCACCCCTATCGCGGCAAGCGTAACGAAAGCGCATACACCTATTTGGTGGCACAACGGCTTGCGGAAATCAAACGCATGCCGGTGGAAGAGATCGCCTCCATTACCACCGATAATGCAAAAAGAATGTTTGAATTTTCTGAAGAATAAAGCATGCAAAACAGAGCTTCCATATTGATCATATACACCGGCGGCACCATCGGGATGGTGAAAGACTTGCAGACAGGCTCGTTACAGCCCGTCGATTTCGACCGGATCAGCAAGTTCATGCCTGTGATCGATTCCCTGGACTACCATATGGAATTCATCTCCTTCGATCCACTGGTGGACTCTTCCAACATGAAACCGGATTTCTGGGTGAAGCTGGCCGGCATCATCGAAGAAAACTATGATGATTTCGATGGCTTCGTGGTATTGCACGGCTCCGACACCATGGCCTATACGGCTTCGGCGCTCAGCTTTATGCTGGAAGACCTCTGCAAACCGGTGATCCTTACGGGCGCCCAGTTGCCGCTGGGCGTGGTGCGTACCGACGGCCGCGACAACATCATCAATTCCATCGAAATTGCCGCGGCAAAGAAAAGCGAACGCTGCCTGGTGCCCGAGGTTTGTATTTATTTCGAAAACCAGCTCTTACGCGGCAACCGAACCACCAAGATCAATGCCGAAAATTTCAACGCCTTCATGTCGGGAAACTATCCCGCCCTGGCCCAGGTTGGCGTCCACATCAAATACAACCATAGTTATATCAGGCAACCGGAACAAAGGATGCTGAAGGTTCACAAAAAACTGAATCCGGGAGTCGGCATTTTAAAGCTGTTTCCGGGCATCACCTCAGAAGTCGTTGAAAGTGTGCTAGGCGCCGGTAACATCCGGGCTGTCATCCTGGAAACCTTCGGCTCGGGCAATGCCCCCACAGAAAGATGGTTCCTGTCCGCACTGGAAAAAGCCATCAAAAAAGGCCTGATCATCCTCAATGTCACCCAGTGCAAATCCGGCTCGGTTGAGATCGGGCTTTACGAAACCAGTATAGACCTGGGTAAGATCGGTGTGATCGGCGGTTACGACATCACCACCGAATCGGCCGTTACCAAGCTGATGTATCTGCTGGGCGAAGGATATGATCATCACAGGATAGTGGAGTTGCTGGGGGAGTCGCTGAGGGGAGAACTAACTGTTTAAATCACAAGCACCAAATTTCAAAAATTTCCTTACTTTTGCATTCCCAAAAACAGGAGAGGTGGCCGAGTGGTCGAAGGCGCACGCTTGGAAAGCGTGTGTACGCCAAAAGCGTACCGAGGGTTCGAATCCCTCTCTCTCCGCAAACTTCAAAACCAATCCCAACGCAGTCGGGATTTTTTATTAGGAGACGAAAAATCCAAAAAATTCATTTTATAAGCTGAGCTGGCTTGTCATCAGGGATGAAGACAGTTATCGAGTCCTCTCTAAATATTTCGATCCCTCCATCACCTTGGATACCGGGCTTTATAACCGCATCAAGCGAAATGAATACGACTATCTCAAATTAACAGAAATAAATATCAGTTGGTGTGCTTATCAAATAGCTATCTGATCCCTGCATTTCTCGAATTTCGATTGCCGCCAGATCGCCTCGGCCAGCCGGCGCCTGCGATGGGTTGATCGCCCTGAACAGCATAAAGCACAGCTGATTCACCTTCCTTATAAACAAAATACATCACCTTGTTTTCACCGATGGCTGCCGAGTAATTCATCTTCTCCGGGAAAGCCCACTTCAGTGTTCCATTGGGATAATATACTTCAAAGTTGCCGTTGAAAAGGCCATCATACATCCCGCCATAGATTTTTCCTTCTGCATCTATACTAAGTCTTTTAGCAGAAGTAGTAGCGCCCGTTTCCACTTCCCACTTAGGCGAACCCTCGCGGTTAAAAGCATATAATTTACCGGCAAGCAGATAAATGTTGCCGTCGGAAGAAATGGAAGGAAATCCATTGGGAGCATCTTTTTGCCAAAGGATCTCACCATCATTGGCATCCAGCTTAAGCAGTTTTTCCGGACCCGACTGCGAAATGATGAGACCACTGTCGGGTGCAACGGCCAAACTGTTGTCGGCGTTCACATAACCTTCAATGTCTTTGCTCCAGATGACTGATCCATCAGCAGGATCCAGCGCAAATATATGTCCGTTTCCGTTAGGGTTCCAGTAAGCAAACAGCGTTCCGTCGATTCCGACGCTCAGGCCGTATATTTTGCTTGTCACCTCTCGCTGCCATACCTTTTGTCCATCACTATTGATAGCAAAAATTTGTCTATGGTAAGACCCTGCACCAACGGTTGCACAAAAAATCATACCGTCATTGCCAAGCGTCAGATACGAGATTTGGTAATGCAGGTCATCAGGAACTTCCCAGGTCCATGAAAAACTCCCGTCTGACGGATTGATTGCATAGATGGTGTAGTGGCTGATCACATATACGTTCCCATGCTTACCAATGGCGGGAGCTGTAACTGATATACTTTCCAGTTCCTGCGTTGCCCATTTAAAGCTCCCATCGGGATGAATGGCATGTACCCTGGCGTTGTGCCAGGTTCCGACACCGTCATAAGAGGATACGTAAATAGTCCCGTCCGGGCCAACCGCCGGTTCAGTTACTCTCACAGGTTCGGTTGGTTCAGGATTCACATTGAAATCTTCATAGGTCCACAAAAGCGTTCCGAATTCATTTCCTGGTTCCGGATCAGGATCATTATTGTCGGTACATGAAAGCAATAAACCCAAGAATAATAAAGGCAAAAATAATAGACTTTTCAGTCGAAAATTAAAATACATAATATGAGTAGGTTTTGGTTCTCTTCACACCAAAACTTGCAATATACCAATATTATTTTGACCTGTCAAACCATCTTGTTTGATTTAGTGCCTGTCCGGGTACTATATTAGGATGAACCCTTGCCGCAAATGAAAAAGACGGTCCTATACTTTTTTTATGCGCTTATAATAAATCCGGTAACTAATCAACAAGGTCAATACGATTGCAAGAATGATCAATGGGATTACCCAGGGTGAAACCGGCACAGATTCTGTATTCTCAACATAAGTGATGAATCGTGCACTTACCCCACTTATCTTGGTTTCCACAAGATTTCCGTTGCGGTCGATTTCATGAACACCATTACTGTTGGTGGTCAGGATGTTGCCGTTGGGCAATTCATATGCGCCTCGATAACCTCCAAGGGAAGCGGGATCATATATCCCGACCTGCGAACCTCCGATGGTATATTCAACCACGCCTTCTTCGGTACCACTCCAATTCCCTACCAGTATATTTCCGGTTGAAGTCTGATGCAATTGTTCAGGAAAATCATCGATGCTGGTAAGGGTACTCGTGTAACTTCCTGAAGCATCATACCGGTATATCGCGCTAGCATTAATATCTCCCATCATATAGGAGTCATCTGCCAGCCGGATCACATCGAAAGAGGAAGTACCCTGCCCGGGAAGGAAAACGCCCTGGTAATTCCCATCCGTATCAAATTCAATGGCGCTACCTGCATTGGCTGTACTACCCAATGTTACAAGCAGGTTGCCGTTGGGACGTAAACAAATTCCCCTGGGGTTGTTTATGATATTGATATTGACACCCCCTGCCGGTGCAAATACACCAACGTAATTGCCGTCAAGGTCATATTCCTGAACTACGTCATTTAGTTGATCGGAAACCAGGAAACCGGTTCCATCATTGTTGAGAATAGCCTGAATGGGTGTTTGAAGATTTGTCGGATCACTGGGTATGAAATCTGCATTGATCAGGTCGCCGGTGGTGGGATCAAAGGCCATTACACGATCGTTAGACGATTCCGGAATCAAAAGCAACCCGCCGGCGGGAATATCATTCGTACCCCGCTCAGAACCGCTATTGGTGACGGTGGGCTGACTGTTATCTATACCGGCTATTTCATCCTCAATTGTTTGGGAAAGTAAGTGACTACAACACAGAACCGTTAAAAAAATAATTGTAAATGAAAAGCGAACAATTTTTTTCATAATGATATGGTTTTGGTTTATTTTTTATAAATATAAATAATAATTCTCACCAAATTAAAGTATTATGGTTATTTATACACATTATAAATATTAACCTTGTATTAAAATCCGGCAGACAAGAACAAGCAAAAACTTCTCACATATCAGAAATACCTATATATTTGCCCCCACAAACAAAACCGATTTGTGATGAGAAACAAACTATACACAATCTTATTCCTGGGCCTGATCTTCCTTGCCTCCTGTGATAAAACGGATGAATACTACATTTACAACGACATGGTTTCCCAGTATGAATTGCTGAAAGAAATCGTGATGGTAAACACAACCAATGCGGCCACCGGTCTGGAGACCGTATTCACGGAAACCATCACCGACAGCGCTGATCAGGCGGAGCTTACACAGGCATTCATCAATCCGATAAGATACCTGCAGGATGAATCGGGCTACTTTTTCGTGGAATCATACAATGCCTGGATGGTGGCCCATGCCGTAAAGCCTGAACTGATCGGCACCTACCGCTACGATGTGAAGGATGAAAACGACAAATACTATGTGCGTGATATGGTGAGTACCATCAAATACATTGGTTACGGCTTTGTAGAATATTATTTCGAAAATCCGGATAATGGTTTGGTTGAACGCAAGCTGGCTTTTGTGAAGGCGATTCCCGCAGCTGAATTCTTTATCGGCTCAGGGTTTTACGGCGATCAACCCGACTATTATTATGAAAGGGACGACGCCAATGCAGTGATCGTGGTGGAAGCCACGCGTTCATTCGCAGATGGCATCGGCGGTGTGTTTGAGAATTATTATTCCGATTCACTGGAACGGGTTCAGTTTTGCCGCGAGCTGATCGATCATGTGCGCTTTTTCGACAACCAGTCGGGTTATTTCTTTATGTATGATTTTGATTGTGTGAACGTGGCCCACGGAACACAGAAAGATCTGCAGGGACAAAACCTGTATGATTACCAGGATTCGAAAGGCAATTATGTGATCAGGGAACTGGTCGACATTGCAAAGAACGAAGGCTACGGTTATTATGAATACTGGTGGAACAACCCGGTTACCGGCCAGGAGGAGCCCAAGATGGCCTGGATAACCAAAGTGCCCGGCATCGATTACCTGATCGGCTCGGGGATTTATTTAACCGAAAATAACTAAAACTCCAGCTTGAACCCCAGGCTAAATGCCATCATCAGAATAATCGACTGCTTTTGGGGAATGGCCTTGTGCTGAATTGCTTAGAAAACAAGACCGGAATTTTGGCGGAGGCATGGGTAAGAACCAAAGATCAAGAACAAACGAACGCTTCAACCCACGGGACTGTGAATATGTATTTCTGATTTTTTGGATGAAATTTAACGCACAGGACATTAACCTTGATTTTATTACCTTCACAGTCCTCTGCCACCGCCGGCCCGCCGTTTGTTCGGGCCAGCGCACCGTTCTATCAAGCACTATTTGATGAATTATTCTTATGCACAAAACAGGAATATTGTACGAACCGATTCATCAACGACTTCAAAGAAGTCGCATCAGGAAAAACCAAGATAATCATTGTTTGATTTTCCAATACCACAAATGACAGCAAGATGTGTGAAAGACAACTGGTTTAGAAATAATTCTTCATAACGTAGGCATAAGCCCTCATTACAAAATGATCAAAAAAGATATTCTCCTTACCAATCCTTGCTGAAATCCCGGTATCATCCAATTCGCCTGTTTGTTTATCTTTTACAAACAGCTTGTAATGATAGGTCTCCGGCGGATCATCGGGAGTCGGTTCCTGCAGCTGGATGATCACAAGGATATCTTCATCGATAATTTTGCCGGATTCCACTTTCGATCCTTCCTCAACCAAACCACTTTCCGACAGCTTTTGCTCCTGCAAAATAAGATCCATATGTTCTCTTTCAAGTACTTTCATTCCGGGCACTTTAGAAAATTTTGCAACAAGTAAGGCATGTATACCCACAATGGGACCGCATTGCTCAGCTTTTGCATCCCCTTTTACCTCACAACCCGCGGTGACGACAGCCACTTTATTCCTTTCGGGTGCTTCTGCCGTATAGTTTGTTGGTTGCATTTTAACAAGTATGCATTGCGTCCACTTTTTGATGCTCTCTTCATCAACAGCGATCATTTTGGAAGTAGTCGTTTCGCTAATGGCCCTGTATTTCAAATACCTGTATTTATACCAACTGGCGTCACTGATAATGGTTTTCTCCTTATCATACACATAGCCCCGATATTGCTTCGGGATATTTTTAAATGTAAAAGAAGCGTTTATTTTCTCCTCTACGTGGGCTATTGCACGGTTGGCCAAATTGTATTTAAGGTATTGCTGATCGATGGTTATGGTTTTGATCATCGAATGATCGTCGGACAACACACCGCTAAAAGAAATGATTTCTTCGGAAACAGGATAAGTAGTGACCTTAATCCCTGAAAAATTATTGCCATTTAATTGCATGTCATCCAAACTCACATTCAAGCTGACCGCCTGTTTTTTCTCCTCCCGGTTTTCGATTACTTTACCGTTTTCAAAACGAAGGGTCTTTTTTACTTTTTCAACGATTGCCGGGACGCCGATTATGATATAGGCCTTTCGGTATTCGCGTTGCCCCTGTGCCAAACCAAGCATCAGAATGAAAATGAAAGTTGTGGTAATGATTTTGTTCATTGATTTCATGATAATTTAGTTTTAAAGATTCGTCATGAAGCAAAAATAAATAGAAAACAGAAGACATATCAACATCAACAAGATCGGATTTATAAATCAGAATGGACTTTTAGTATATGGATAGCTACTGTTTGATCATCGTTATCGGTTTCTTAGTCTTCAAAAGGTTTGATGAAATAGTCAACACATTAAAAGTATGGCGTCCTTTACACCCCAAACTATTTTTACTTATCCTCTGCATATGTCAGAATACTTTAAAAACTTAATTTTGCCATGATATTCATGCGGCCGGCGGAGTCCTTTTCTTCGTTCACATTTTCCCTAACGCCATAAAGATACTCAACAGCGAAATGGATACCCGGGAAAAGCTTCCAGAAAACATTGGCCGCTAAATAACTTCCGCAAGCATATTCTTCAGGCGGGAGCTCTTCCAGGATATGGGTTCGGCTGTATATTAAGTTGGAGCTTAGCTTTGGGGTCCATCTGATTTGCAGTGCTCCGAAAGCCCCCATTGCCGGAATGCTTAAAATTTCCCTGTTCCCAACAGCATCTATTTCAATCTCAAGGTCGAGGCCCCTGTCGGAAATATCCTGCAGGTACCTGGCAATACCTTGCCCATAAATTCCCTGGCTCATCAATGAAATTTTTTTGGTCAGATGAAACACCCCGCTCAATGAAATCCCGTATCCGTTTTCCTTTCCCTTCTCACCAACCAGCGTATCATGATAATCGATTATTCGATATAAACCGCCCAATTGAACATGGCCTTTTAATCCCGCGTATCTGACCGTGGCGATCAGATCAGGAAAAGCCTGACCGGGATTTTCGATTTGCTTGCCCAGATCGGGCGATACGGTTGGGGTTTCAACTGCTGCTGCCAAACTGATCCTTTTACCAACCGGGTGTGAATAACGTACTACTGCCGTCCTGAAAATGGTTTCCGTATTCGGACCCTCCCCGTCAATGGTTTGTGGACTGGCGCCCATATCCACGATGGTCGACCAGGTTTGACCGATCAGGAAATTCCCCAGCTTACCATAAGCCTGCCTGATTATGAACTTCCCATCCTGCCCCTCGAAACCGGCTTCCAGATAAAGCCGGTAAGGGAAACCAACATCACCTGTCATGGAGGCATAAAGCCTTGACTGATGTGCATTCAAAACAAATATATTGGACAATCCCTCCGGTTTTGGCACCGGGATATCATAGGTAATGAAGTTGATATGATCCTCCATTCCGTTGGCAAGTTCATACACCCCAACCACCTTGATATAGCCACCCAGATTCAGTTTGAATTTCTGATTATAGGAGTAAATAAAAAACTCCGATTGCTTTGGGGTTTGGGGATGGCTGTGTTCAATTTCGGAATATTTGGGAAAACGGGTTGTATCCTGGGCAAAGCCTAATTGAAAACAAAAAAGGGCAAGGAAAGCGGTCAGGTTGTATTTCATTTTTCAGAAATTATTAACCAAAATTCTTTTGAATCAAAGTTATAAAATTATTCGGTATAATAAAAGCTGTAATTTTATCCAGGATCACAGGCATGAGATTTTTCCATTTTTATTTAGCTTAGCAAAAATTTTATATCATGAAATACTCTTTCATCCTTGTATCCATTCTTTTTTGTTTATACTTTTCAGGCAACACATTCTCACAAAAAGATGCCGATTCCGCTGCTTTTTCAACCAAAACCTTCAGCGGACTGGAACTGCGCAGCATCGGACCGGCTTTCAAATCCGGGCGCATTGCTGATATAGCCCTTCATCCTGAGGACAACAGCATTTGGTATTTGGCGGTGGGTTCAGGCGGTGTTTGGAAAACCCTTAATGCCGGCACCACCTGGGAACCCATCTTTGATGATCAAAGTTCATACTCAATCGGCTGCATAGCCATCGACCCGAACAACCCCAACACCATTTGGGTTGGCACGGGAGAAAATGTCGGCGGACGGCATGTAGGCTACGGCGATGGCATATATCGAAGCGAGGACGGAGGAAAGAACTGGAAGAACATGGGTCTGAAAAAATCGGAACATATCTCAAAGATCATCATACACCCTGAAAACTCCGATATCATTTGGGTTGCAGCCCAAGGGCCTTTATGGAACAAAGGCGATCAAAGGGGTTTGTATAAATCAGTCGACGGGGGACAAAGCTGGGAAAAAACCCTTGGCGACGACGAATGGATCGGGCTAACCGATATCCTGATCGATCCCCGCAATCCCGATCGTTTGTATGCCGCCACCTGGCAAAGGCACCGGAATGTTGCCGCTTACATGGGCGGCGGGCCCGGAACTGGTCTCTACCGCTCGGAAGATGGAGGAGAAAGCTGGACGGAGCTCAAGAAAGGTTTGCCCTCTTCGGATATGGGAAAGATCGGCCTGGCCATTTCGCCTCAAAACCCGGATGTGTTATATGCTGCCACTGAGCTCGACAGGAGAAGCGGCGGCGTGTACAGGTCAAACGACCGGGGAGCGTCCTGGAAAAAGCAAAGCGAGGCCGTAGCCGGTGCCACCGGTCCGCATTACTACCAGGAACTTTACGCAAGCCCGCATGAATTTGATAAATTGTTTTTGGTTGACGTGAGGATGCAGGTTTCAGAAGATGGAGGTCAGCATTTCGTAAGGATGAATGAAAAGGACAAGCATTCCGACAACCATGCCATTGCCTTTCGGGAGGATGATCCCGATTATATGCTGGTTGGAACCGACGGCGGTCTCTATGAAACTTTCGACGCAACCAAAACCTGGCGCTTTGTAAACAACCTGCCGGTTACCCAGTTTTACAAGCTGGCCCTCGACGAGCGGGAACCGTTTTACCACATCATAGGCGGCACACAAGACAACGGCACGCAAGGCGGGCCTTCGCGCACCGACAAACGCGACGGCATCAGCAATGAAGACTGGTACATGGTACTTGGCGGAGACGGACATCAGCCGGCCACCGAACCGGGCAATCCTGACATTGCATACGCCGAATCGCAGGAAGGTCATTTGCACCGCATCGACATGACCAACGGCGAACAGATCAGGATTCAACCACAGCCGGCAGAAGGAGAAGATTATGAGCGTTTCAACTGGGATTCGCCCATATTGATCAGCCCGCATGACCCGGCACGCCTGTACTTTGCCTCACAACGCCTGTGGAGGTCCGACAATCGCGGCGATAGCTGGCGACCGGTTTCCGGCGACCTGACCAAAAACCAGGATCGCATGGAACTGCCCATTATGGACAAAACACAAAGCTGGGACGCTGCATGGGATTTCGAAGCCATGTCGAATTACAACTCCATTACTTCCATCGCTGAGTCACCGCTGAAAGAAGGGCTGATTTACGTTGGCACAGACGACGGCCTGATACAAATTACGGAAAACGGCGGTGAAAACTGGAATAAAATTGAAGTGGGCAGCATAAAGGACATACCAGAAACTGCTTTTGTGAATGATATCAAAGCCGATAAGTTCGATGAAAACACCCTTTACGTTGCCCTGGACAACCATAAATTCGGGGATTTCAATCCATACCTCATCAAAAGCACCGACCGGGGCAACAGCTGGAAATCCATTGCCGGCAACCTGCCCGAACGCACCCTGGTTTGGCGTGTTGTGCAGGATCATATTGAGCCCGAGCTGATGTTTGCTGCAACCGAATTTGGAATTTATTTTACAATCAACGGAGGCAAGCAATGGGCAAAACTGAGCGGAGGCGTGCCCACAATTTCCTTCAGAGATATTGCCATCCATGAAAGAGAAGATGACCTGGTTGGCGCTTCTTTCGGAAGAGGGTTTTATATTCTGGATGACTATAGCCTGTTGCGCCATGTATCGGAAGATCAACTGAAAGAGAAAGCCACACTGTTTCCTGTAAAAGATGCCTGGTGGTACATTCAGCGGTATGGAAAAAGCTCGCAGGGCGCTTCCTTTTTTACCGCACCGAATCCGCCTTATGGCGCTGTGTTTACCTATCATCTTGCCGAAGGATTTAAAACCAAAGAGGCCGTACGCAAGAAAAAGGAAAAAAAGCTTCTTAAACAGGGTGAAGATGTTGTTTTCCCCGGCTGGGAAAAAGTAGAGGCCGAAAGAAGGGAAGAGGATCCCCGGATAATTCTCACCGTCAGGGATTCTGAAGGTAAGGTTGTCAGGCGAATTGACGGGAAAGCAGGCAAAGGCTTCCACCGTGTTAATTGGGACTTACGTTATTCCAATTCACGCGCCATCGACATGTATTCGGAAGATCCCGACCGCAACGGGGCCGGACTGATGGCCATACCGGGAACCTATTATGTGAGCATGGCCAGCCTCGTGGACGGACAATACACCCAACATACAGATCCCGTTGAATTTGAAGTAAAGCAAATGCGTAAAGGCTACCTGCAAGGTAAGAGCAGGCAGGAGATCATCGCTTATCTCGAACAGCTTCGCAACCTGAGAGAAGCCATCAGTGCGGCAGATATCGTGCTTGAACAAAACCTGAAAAAAGTCGCCGCTATGAAAACCGCCCTGTTCAGATCGGAAGCTGTTTCGGATACCCTACTGGAAGAACTTGACCAAATGAGGAATCATTTGCTGGATATCGAAGAAAAACTCAGCGGGCAGAAAGCCAAAAGGGAAGTGGGCGAGAAAACATCCCCCACAATATATTCCCGCTATTATTTTGCCTCATCCGGTGCAGGCAACAGCTACGGCCCGACGCAAGCCCAGCTCGAAAGCCTGGAGCTAACGAAAAAATTAACCAAGCAACTCAAATCCGACCTGGATGAGGTACAGGATAACCGCATACCCAAACTGATGGCAAAACTGATTGAAGCAGGCGCTCCCTGGATTGAGGGACAGGAAATCCGGGAATGATTTTAATGAGCAATATATTGCAATATTTTTCCTATTTTAGCATCATACCAAAACTTTATCAATATGAAATTTCCGAAATATTTCAGGTGGATCCCGGTTCTGATCCTTATATTGTTTGTACTGAGCTCATGTGCACCCGGTAATGAGCGCTTCACAGCGGAAACACCTGCAGGGTTCTGGGCAGGATTGTGGCATGGATTTATTTCTTTGGTGACGTTCGTCATCAGCTTGTTTAATGATAAGGTGAATATATACGAGATCACCAACAGCGGATGGCCATACAACCTTGGGTTTATTCTTGGCATAGCTATTTTTTACGGTGGCTCTGGTAAAGGAAGCCGCAGAAGGTAGATTAAAAGATCTAAAGATATATAGCATTTTGTCGATGTAGAAGCTTTTCTACATCATGTTTTTTTATTGTTGTATCTCCAGGTATTTCAGCTTTAACAATTCTTTTACTTATATCCATAAAAGTCAGGGTATCATTGTGCTACCCGAGCCACACATCCTATCTCTTATGCCTGATCTTATGCTGGCACAGAACTTTCGCGAGAAATCCCAAAAGTCGGAAAATGAAAAAGTCACCTCAAAGAATCATCATTGAAAACCCCGAACCCATGGTCAGCCAGGGAGAATTCCCCGCCAAAGCCCTGCAGGGAGATCATGTAGAAGTTGAAGCCGATATTTTTATCGACGGGCATGACGTTATCCATGCAGACCTGCTTCACAGGAAAACGGGGGAGAAAACCTGGCTCAGAAAAGAAATGATACCGCTTCCAAACGACAGATGGAGGGCAAGCTTCCCGGTTGAAGAAATGGGTAAATATGAATTTACCCTTGAAGCATGGATCGACCATTACCGCACCTGGCTGCACAATTTCATTAAAAAAGTAGATGCGGGTATCGATATTCCTATCGAATTGCAGAATTGTGCAAAATTCATCAAAAACGCTTCCCGGAATGCCGGCGGCAGATCAAAGGAACAGCTTGAAGGGTTTCTACAGATCGTTGGGGATGAAAAGCTCGCGGTTGAAAAACGCATCGATGCAGCCCTGAATCCCGACCTGGGAGAACTGATGAGCGTTTATCCGCTTAAGAAAAATCCCATTCGTTATGAGAAAGACTTGATGGTTGAGGTGGACCGGAAAACAGCCGGGTTCAGTGCCTGGTATGAGCTTTTCCCCCGCTCTGCCAAACTGGACGGCAAAACGCATGGCAATTTCAGGGATGTGATTGCGCTTTTGCCTTATATTCATGAACTGGGATTTGATGTGCTTTACCTCCCTCCCATTCATCCCATCGGAACAACCAAAAGAAAGGGCAAAAACAACAGCCTGCATGCAGACAGGGAAGATCCCGGATCCCCTTGGGCCATCGGCAACAAAGAAGGGGGCCACAAATCCATACACCCTGAGCTGGGTACTGAAGAAGACTTCAGAATGCTGGTTAAAGAAGCACGCAAACAAAATATTGAAATTGCCCTCGACATTGCTTTTCAATGCTCGCCCGATCATCCCTATGTGAAGGAACATCCCGAATGGTTTGTGAAACGACCCGACGGCAGCATTCAATATGCTGAAAATCCGCCTAAAAAATATGAAGATATCTATCCCTTTGACTTTGAATGCGACGACTGGGAAAATCTCTGGACAGAGCTGAAAAGTGTGTTCGATCACTGGATTGATCAGGGTGTGAAAATATTCAGGGTGGACAATCCACACACCAAGCCGTTTCGTTTCTGGAGCTGGGTGATCTCGTCCATCAAGGAAAAACACCCTGAGGTGATCTTCCTGGCGGAAGCCTTCACCCGGCCCAAGGTAATGCATAAACTGGCCAAACTGGGATTCAGCCAGGGCTACACCTATTTTGCCTGGCGCAACACCAGTTGGGAAATAAAACAATATCTTACAGGTCTCACAAGAGGAAAAGAAAGAATTTTTTTCAGGCCGAATTTCTGGCCGAACACCCCCGACATTTTAACGGAATATCTGCAATCGGGAGGCAGACCGGCCTTTATGATCCGTTTTGCCCTGGCCGCAACCCTTTCCTCAAATTATGGGATTTACGGCCCTGCATTCGAGCTGGTGGACAACAAGCCACGCGAATTCGGGAGCGAAGAATACCTGGATTCGGAAAAATACCAGTTGCGGAACTGGAAACTTCACGATAAAAAAAGCCTGAAGGGTTATATCAGCCGTATCAATCAGATCAGGACCGAAAACAGCGCCCTGCAGAGCATGCGAAATCTGCTGTTCCATCAGAGCGAGAATGATATGATCCTGGCCTACAGCAAGCAATCCGACGATAAAGGCAACACCATCCTGGTAGTGGCCAATCTGGATCCTTTCCACACCCATTCGGGATGGATCAATCTGCGGCTCGATGAACTCGGAATCCAGTCTGCAGAAAGCTATCAGGTTTTCGACCTGTTGGGGGATTCCTGGTACATTTGGTCGGGACCGAGAAATTATGTAGAACTTAACCCCGGCATTAGCCCTGTGCATATTTTCAGGATCAGGAAGAAAGTGAGAACAGAAAGAGATTTTGACTATTATTTATAGGAATACATTATGATTTCAGATAAAAACCCATTATGGTATAAAGATGCCGTGATCTATCAGATCCATGTGCAGGCATTTTACGATAGCAACAACGATGGAATAGGCGATTTCAAAGGATTGACCGAAAAGCTGGATTATGTGCGCGACCTGGGAGTTACGGCCATCTGGCTGCTGCCTTTCTACCCTTCTCCTTTAAAAGACGGTGGTTACGACATTTCGGATTATACCGGGATCAATCCAATTTACGGCAGTGTGAGGGACTTTAAACGATTTTTACGTGAGGCGCATAAACGGAATCTCAGGGTGATCACCGAGCTGGTGCTGAACCACACTTCCAGCCAACATCCCTGGTTCAAAAGAGCCAAACAAGCAAAGCCAGGCTCCGGATACAGGGATTATTATGTATGGTCAGATAAACCGGATAAATACCTGGAAACCCGTATTATTTTTAAGGATTTCGAATCTTCCAACTGGAGCTACGACAGCGAGGCCAATGCGTATTACTGGCACCGCTTTTATTCCCATCAACCCGACCTGAACTTTGACAATGAAAGCGTGCACAAAGCTCTTTTCAAGGTGATCGACTTTTGGTTTAACATGGGTGTTGACGGACTGCGGCTCGACGCCATCCCATATCTTTACGAAAGAGAAGGCACCAATTGCGAGAACCTTCCCGAAACCCATCAGTTCCTGAAAAAATTAAGAAAATACGTTGACGACCATCATGAGGATAAAATGTTGCTGGCCGAAGCCAATCAGTGGACGGAGGATGCAGTAGAATACTTTGGCGACGGGGACGAATGCCATATGTCGTTTCATTTTCCGGTGATGCCCCGATTGTTTATGGGGCTGAAAATGGAGGATCGATTTCCCATTGTGGATATTCTCGACCAAACCCCTGATATCCCGGAAAACTGCCAGTGGGCGATCTTCCTCAGAAATCATGACGAACTCACGCTTGAAATGGTCACCGACGAGGAACGGGATTATATGTATAAGACTTATGCCAGAAATCCTGAACAAAGGATCAACCTCGGCATTAGAAGGCGGCTGGCTCCGCTGCTCGAAAACGACAGGCGAAAGATCGAATTGATGAACATGTTGTTGTTTTCGCTCCCGGGATCACCCGTGATCTATTATGGAGATGAACTGGGCATGGGCGACAACTTTTTCCTGGGAGACCGAAACGGGGTTCGTACACCTATGCAATGGTCGCCGGATAAAAACGCCGGCTTCTCCAAAGCCAATCCTCAGCAATTGTATCTGCCGGCTATCATCGATCCAGAATATCATTTCGAGTCCATTAACGTTGAGAACCAGGCCAGAAATGTTTCATCCCTGCTTTGGTGGACACGAAATGTAATTGCCATTCGCAAACGCTATCCGGCCTTCAGCAGAGGTAAGCTTAAATTTTTGCCTTCCCGCAATTCAAACGTAATTACTTTCACCAGGGAGCTCGAGGAGGAAAATATCCTGTTGGTCGCCAACCTGAGCAGACATCCTCAGCTGGCTTCCATCGACCTGGGGGACTATGAAGGTATGGTGCCCCGCGAATTGTTCAGCCTTGAAGATTTTCCGGAAATCGAAGAAGACGATTACAACCTTTCACTCGGGCCATACGGCTATTTCTGGTTTTCATTGAAAAAGAAAGAAACAGAAATGGTTTTTGACGAAGAGAACCTACCCGAACTAAGCACTACCATCATCAAATGGAACAGGCTTACCCCCGAGCTTGCAAGGCAGCTGGAAGACACTGCCCTGAAAGCCTATGTGAAAAGCAGAAGATGGTACCGCGACAAAGGACGCAAGATGAACTCGCTGGATATCGAAGATGTGTTTTCCTTCAGGCAGGCAGACAAACCGGTCATTCATGCGCTGCTCATCAATTGCAGCTACACCACCAAGTCGGATATGAAGTACTTCCTGCCCGTTGGATTTGCTAAGGGGGACCTGATGTATGAACTGAAAAATGACTCCCCGGCCTCTGTAATCGCCGAATGTAATATGAATGATGAAGAAGGAATCATATTCGACGCCCTTTACAGCGACGACTTTCAGCATGAAATCCTTGAACATCTTCATGGCAAACGAAAAACAAAAGGCAAAAATGGTGAACTTCAGTTTTTGCCCGGTAAGAAGCTTCGCTCTTTTGTCAAAAAAACCGACCTGCCTCTCGAAGCCCGGCTGCTGAAAGCCGAACAAAGCAATACATCGATTATATATGGAGACAAGGTAATGCTGAAGTTATACCGCGGGCTTGAAGAAGGCCTCAATCCTGAGATCGACGTGCTTGAATATTTAACCGAAAAAAGAAAGTTTCAAAGCGTACCGCAATTCACAGGTCAGATCGAATACAGGAACAGAAACAAAGAACAAATATCCATCGGGATATTTTCGGAATTCGTACCTCATGAAAAAGATGCCTGGAGTTACACCCAAAGTGCGCTTGAGTTTTATTTCAGTAACATCCTTTCGAGACGGGAAGAACTGAAAAAAATTCCGGCCTGTCCCAACAAGCTGGACTACTCCTATGAAGAGGTCCCGGATGAATTCACCGGACTGACCGACTATTTTTTCCTTGAAATGGTTGAATTGCTTGGTAAACGCACAGGCGAAATGCACAAGGCGCTGGCGGCGCGCTCCATCGACGAGCGTTTTCACCCGGAGGGATTCAGCTTACTTTATCAGAAATCGCTTTATCAGTCGTTCCGCGGACTGGTAAAAAAAGTTTTCCCGGTGGTTAAAACAAACCGGAAAAAAATACCCGAAACTACAAGGGGAATGGTAGAGGAGCTGCTTCAGTCCGAAAAGGATGTGCTCGGCATTTTTGAAAAGGTGAAGAAAGGGAAAATCGCTTCCATGAAAACCCGCATCCATGGCGATTATCATCTTGGGCAGGTGCTTTTCACCGGAAAGGATTTCATCCTGATCGATTTCGAGGGCGAGCCGGCTAGAACCCTCAGCGAGCGCCATCTGAAATATTGCCCTCTGCGCGATGTGGCAGGAATGCTCCGGTCGTTCCACTACGCCGTTTACACGCAGTTTTTTAAGTTCACCGAAAGCAGGCCCGACAGTGAAGAATTATTAAGGGATTGGATAAATCCTTGGTATGAGGTGGTTTCTGCTTTATTTTTGCATGCGTATTTAAAGGAGAATTCTGCCACGGGGATCATTCCCGATACGGAAGAAGACCTGAAAACCCTGCTGCATGTTTACCTGATGGAGAAGGCCGTGTACGAGCTCGGATACGAGATCAATAACCGGCCGGGCTGGACTGAAATCCCGGTGAAGGGAATACAGAGTTTGTTGGCATAAGAAAAACAGAAAATCATTGATTATGGCAAAGAAAAAAGAAAATACAACATACAAGCTTAGGGTTGATCCCGGAGTTTGGAAAGAACTTGATGAATACCTTTTTAAAGAAGGCAACCATTATCTGCTTTATAAAATCCTTGGCTCCACCCCCATGGAACTGAACGGAAAAAAAGGCACCTATTTCGCTGTTTGGGCGCCCAATGCGAACAAGGTCAGTGTGATGGGAAACTTTAACAACTGGAGTAAAAATTCCCATCCCCTTAAACTTCGGATCGATTCATCGGGAGTCTGGGAAGGATTTATCACCGATGTTAAAAAAGGTGACCTTTACAAATACTTCATCAAAAATGACAAGTCGAACTTCAGGCAGGAGAAGGCCGACCCCTTTGCCGGATATGCCGAGATCGCTCCACAAACTGCTTCTGTGGTCTGGAAGTCGGAATATAAATGGAAAGATGATAACTGGATGAAAAAGCGCATCAAAAACAACGCATTGGATGCGCCCATTTCAACCTATGAGGTGCATGCCGGTTCCTGGAGAAGAAAACCGGAAGAAGGCAATGATTATCTCAACTATCGTGAACTGGCCCATGAACTGGTCGATTATTTGAAAGATACCGGCTTCACGCATGTGGAGTTTCTGCCTCTGGCCGAGCATCCCTTCACAGGCTCATGGGGCTACCAGGTGCTTGGTTACTTTGCCCCCACCAGCCGTTTTGGTACACCCGACGATTTCAAATATATGATCGATTACCTCCACCAACATGATATTGGAGTGATCATGGACTGGGTACCATCCCATTTCCCGGCCGATGCACATGGCCTTTATCATTTCGATGGAACCCACCTGTTCGAGCATTCCGATCCCAGGCAGGGCTTTCATCCCGACTGGCAAAGCTATATTTTCAACCTGGGAAGAAACGAAGTGCGCGAATTTTTGCTGAGCAGTGCACATTTCTGGTTGGATGAGTTTCATATAGACGGATTGCGGGTGGACGCCGTTGCCTCCATGCTCTACCTTGATTACTCGAGGAAAGAAGGCGAATGGATACCCAACAAATACGGCGGAAGGGAAAACCTGGAATCCATTAGTTTTCTGCGGCAACTGAACGAATCCATTTATGAGCGATTTCCGGATGTGCAAACCATCGCGGAGGAATCCACCGCCTGGCCTATGGTGTCAAGACCTACTTATCTTGGCGGACTGGGGTTCGGGATGAAATGGAACATGGGCTGGATGCACGATAGCCTAAGCTATTTCTCAAAAGACCCGGTTTACAGAAAATACGAGCACAACAAACTTACCTTTGGCTTGTGGTATGCCTTTAACGAAAACTTTGTTTTGTCCATTTCGCACGATGAAGTGGTGCATGGCAAAGGCTCAATGATCAGCAAGATGCCGGGCGACAACTGGCAGAAGTTTGCCAACCTGCGTTTGTTGTTTGGTTTCATGTGGACCCATCCCGGCAAAAAACTCCTGTTCATGGGTAGCGAATTCGGTCAATGGAGCGAGTGGAACCATGATTCTTCCCTCGACTGGCATCTGCTGGACACCGAGATCCACAACCGGCTCAAATACTGGATCAGCGACCTGAACACCATCTACAAAAAAGAAAAACCATTGTTTGAGCTGGATTTTCAGCCGGAAGGATTTGAATGGATCGAACCCAACGACGCCGAAAACAGTGTGCTGACCTTTATGCGAAAAGGCAAAAAGGAAAATGATCAACTGCTCATTGTTTGCAATTTTACACCTGTGGTCAGGCACAACTTCCGGGTGGGCATACCCGAAAGCAAAACCTACAGGGAAGTTCTGAACAGCGACGCCAAAGAATACGGCGGCAGCGGGCAGGGCAACTTCGGCAAAATACAGCCGGCGCCAGTGCCCATGCACGGACAGTTCCATTCCCTGAACCTGACTCTTCCGCCATTATCCATCCTCATTCTAAAACCTGAAGATTGATGCAACAAGTCGGAACAGAGTATCGAGCTGACGAAACAACACATTTCAGGGTCTGGGCTCCCTTTGCAAAAAAGGTCCGGCTGAAAATCGTTCATCCGGAAGAGAAGACTTATGAGATGAAGGAAGAGGAAAACTCTTACTGGTGGTTAGAGCTGAAAGATGCAGGTCCGGGAACAAGATATTTTTACCTGCTGGATGGGGAAGCTTTCCCCGACCCCGCTTCGCGCTTCCAGCCCAAAGGCGTACATGGCCCGTCCGAAGTGGTCAACCCCGATTTCAATTGGGAAGACGAGCATTGGAGAGTACCGGCCCTAAAAAATTTTATTTTATATGAATTGCATACGGGTACGTTTTCACAGGAAGGGACTTTTGGCGGCGTCATTCAACATCTGAAACACCTGAAAGAAACAGGCGTCAATGCCATCAGCCTGATGCCCGTTGCGCAATTCCCCGGCGAACGAAACTGGGGCTATGACGGAGTATATCCTTATGCGGTGCAAAATTCCTATGGAGGACCTACCGGACTGAAAAAACTGGTCAATGCCTGTCACCGCGAGGGCCTGGCCGTGATCCTGGATGTGGTTTACAATCACCTGGGGCCGGAAGGAAATTATTTTGACAACTATGGCCCCTATTTCACATCCAAATACAAAACGCCCTGGGGCAGGGCCATCAATTTTGATGACCACTACAGCGACACGGTCAGGAATTACTTTCTGAGCAATGCTTTATACTGGTTTAAAGAATTCCACATCGACGGGCTCAGGCTTGACGCCGTGCACGCCATCTTCGACAACAGCGCTTATCCCTTTCTGCGGGAACTGGCCGACCTGACGGCTTCCTATGACAAAAAAAACAACTCCAAACACTACCTGATCTCTGAAAGCGCCCTGAACGACACCAAAGTCGTTAAGCCGGCCGCAGAGGGCGGTTGGGGACACGACGCCCACTGGATGGATGATTTTCACCATGCCGTTCATGCCTTGCTTACAGGCGAAAGTACAGGATATTATGAAGACTACGGAGGGATCAGCCAATTGCTGAAAGTGCTTTCGGAAGGATACAGGCTTTCGGGTGGATATTCCAAACATAAGAAAAGAAGGTACGGGCTTTCCTCCCGTGAAGTTCCTGGCGAAAAGCTGGTAATATTCATACAGAATCATGACGAGACCGGAAACCGACTGAAGGGAAACCGGCTTTCGGATCTGGTATCTTTTGAACAATACAAATGGGCGGCCTCCCTCATGCTGCTGGCTCCTTATGTCCCCATGCTTTTTATGGGAGAAGAATATGGCGAAGAAAATCCCTTTATGTATTTCATCGATCATTCCGACAAGGCATTGATCGAAGCCGTGAGGCGTGGCCGCCGACGTGAATTTCGCGCTTTCAAATGGAAAGGCAGGGCGCCCGACCCCTACGATCCTGAAACATTTATTCGTTCAAAGCCCGATTGGGACAAAAAGGACAATGGGCAATACAAGCTGATCCATCAGCTTTATAAAGATGCTATCAGGCTGCGTAAAGAAAATCCGGTTTTAAATCAAGCGAACAAATTCAAACAGAAAATTTCAGCAAAAGGAAACATTCTGGAAATCGAACGCTGGAATAAGGGTCACACATTGCGGATCATCACCAATTTTTCAGATCAGGCAAAAGATATTGCAAATCCCGGTGATCACTGGAAAATCCTTTTTAATACAGCTTATTACGGTTTGCAAAAAACAAAAGCAGAAAGTCGTTCAAAAGAAATAAATTTGCAGCCTTATCAGTTATTGGTGTTTGGAAAGGAGAAATGAATGGATCGATACGTATGCATACACGGGCATTTTTACCAGCCACCCCGTGAGAATCCCTGGCTGGAGCAAATCGAGTTGCAGGATTCCGCAAATCCTTATCACGATTGGAACGAACGCATCACCTATGAGTGCTACGAACCCAACATCGCTTCACGGATCATGGAAAACGGGAAGATCATCCGTATTGTTAACAATTACGAAGGCATCAGCTTCAATTTCGGGCCCACCTTGCTATCGTGGCTGAAAACCAAAAATCCTGAAGTGTATAAGGACATATTGAAGGCCGATAAAAAATCTGCAGAAAAGTTTAACGGACACGGTTCGGCGCTCGCCCAGGCCTACAACCACATGATCATGCCTTTGGCCAACAAGCGCGACAAGGAAACCCAGGTCATCTGGGGGATCAGGGATTTCGAGCGGCGTTTTAAACGCAAACCCGAAGGCATGTGGCTACCCGAAACGGCTGTGGACACAGAAACCCTGGAGGTACTGGCCGAACATGAGATCAAATTCACCATCCTGGCACCCGGTCAGGCAGCAGCCATAAGGAAGACCGGAACCGAAAAATGGACCGAACTTAACGGGAACCAGGTCGATCCGAAAAAACCATACCTCTGCAATCTGCCGTCAGGCAAATCCATTGTATTGTTTTTTTATGATGGGCCAGTTTCGCACGACCTGGCTTTCAACAGCCTGCTGAAAGACGGGAAGGATTTTGCCGACCGTTTGCTGGGCGTTTTCGATAGGAAAACATCCCAGCCACAGCTTGTACATATCGCTACCGACGGGGAGTCCTACGGGCATCATCACAGGCACGGAGATATGGCCCTGGCATTCTGCCTGCACTTCATCAATAAGTACAAAAAAGCCGACCTGATCAATTATGCTGCATTCCTGGAAAAACATCCCCCTGAATTTGAGGTGCAGATCCATGAAGGAACTTCCTGGAGCTGCGCTCATGGAGTGGAACGCTGGAGAAGCAATTGTGGCTGCAAAGCCACCGACGATCCTAAAATCACCCAGGAATGGCGAGGCCCTCTGCGCAAAGCCCTCGACTGGCTGCGTGATCAGGCGGAACCCATTTATACCGAAGGGCTGGCAAAATATAAGCTGGATCCGTGGGAAATCAGAAACCGCTACATCGATGTGATCCTGGACCGGTCCGATGAAAATATTGATGCCTTCATCGGTGAACATTTTGGTAACATCACCGGAGAAGAAAAGACGCATTTGCTGCAACTGCTGGAAATCCAGCGCAATGCCATGCTGATGTACACCAGCTGCGGCTGGTTTTTCAACGATATATCCGGTATCGAAACCATACAGGTAATGGCCTACGCCGCCCGCGTGGTTCAGCTTGTCGAAAAAGTATCTGACAAAGAGCTGGAGAATGTTTTTATTGAATTGCTTGAGGATATCCCTGGCAATTATCCCGAAGCGTCAAATGGCCGGGTGGTTTATGAGGAGCATATTCAACCTGGTATCATCGACCTGAGAAGGGTGGCCGGGCATTTTGCCGTGGCAAGCCTGTATATCGGACATGAGGAAGTTAGTTCTTATGGGGCTTACCGCTTGATCCAAAAAAACACAGAAGAGCTGGAGGCCGGCAAGCAAATCCTGAAAGGGGGCGAGATAGAGGTTTACAGCAGAATCACTCAGGAACAAAAATCTTTTAAATACCTGGTGCTTAATCTTGGAGGTCACAACATTTTGGGCGGCGTGTGCGAATCCGGTTACTTAAATGACTTCAACAAGGCCTACAGGGAAATATCAGATGCTTTCAATAAAAACAAAATCAACGAGATCATACTTAAACTCGATCAGCATTTCGGAAATCATGATCACTCCTTCTGGCATCTTTTCAAGGACAAGCAGAGAGAGATCATCAGCCTTCTGCTAAAGGAAAGGCTGGATGCGATTGAAGGCGCCTTCCGCCTGTTGTTCAACAACAATTACAGCCTCATGCAGATGATCAATCAGTTTAAGATGCCCATGCCGGATGCCTTTTCTTTCCCGGGTGAGTTTATTCTGAATGCAGAGATCAGGAAGAATCTTCAGGAAGAAGAGATCAACCTGGATGAACTGTCAAATCATCTGAAGGAAATTGACAGGTTTTCCTTTGATATCGACATTAAAACCACAGTTTTGCACATGCAGAAGGTAGTAAATAAATTACTGAGCAGGATCGAAGGAAACAAGAGCGATGTTGAGATACTGAAAAAGCTTAACGCTTTTCTGGAGCTGATCCGTAATTATAGAATCGAACTCGATTTATGGAAAGCCCAGAATTTGTATTATCTTGCAGGAAAGTCGCACTATGACAGATTTTATCAGCAGTCCATCACGGGCAACCCTGAGGCGTCGGCCTGGGTGAGGGCCTTTAATACAACAGGTTCTTATTTAAACATAAAAATTGCTTGATCATGAATAACCTGAGAGGAAGCGGCCTATTGCTTCACATCACATCACTACCCGGAGATTATGGAGTCGGGGATTTCGGAAAAAACGCTTTTCGTTTTGTGGATTTCCTGAATGAAACCGGAACAAGATTCTGGCAGGTATTGCCCCTCAACCCCACCGACAATGCCCTGGGCAATTCGCCATACAGCAGTTCCTCAGCCTTTGCTCTGAATCCTTTGCTGATCGATCCCGAACAATTGCTTGAAAGCGGGCTTGTTGAGCAATCAGATTTAATAAGCATTTCAACAGCCAAAGGCAAAGTAAACTATCTGCAGGCATATGAATTCAAAAAGAAGATTTTGCACGAGGCTTATCTCAACTTCAAATCTGCGGGCAATCGCGTTGAGTTTCAGTTGTTCTGCAACAGGCATAAGCACTGGCTCGAAGATTACGCCATGTTCACGGCCTTCAAGGATTATTTCAGCGGTAAAGTATGGACTTCCTGGCCGGAGGATATCCGCAACCGCAAAAGCGGAGCGCTTCAGGAACTCAGGGAAGAATTATACGATCAGGTTGAAAAAGCTATGTTCGCTCAGTTTCTGCTTGCCAAACAATGGTTTGCTTTAAGGGATCATTGCAATGAAGCAGGCATCCAGCTGATCGGCGACATCCCGATCTACGTGCAGCACGACAGTGCAGACGTCTGGGCCAATCCCCGGTTTTTCAAACTGGATAAGAAAGGCGATCCCACTTTTGTGGCCGGCGTTCCACCCGATTACTTCAGCGAAACCGGACAGCTATGGGGAAACCCGGTTTACGACTGGAATGCACTGAAAAAGGACAGGTATGACTTCTGGGTAAAAAGGCTGAGACATAATTTCGCTTTGTACGACATCGTTCGTATCGATCATTTCCGCGGGCTGGTCGGGTACTGGGAGATTCCGGCAGGGGAAGAAACCGCCATCAACGGAAAATGGGTGGAAGCACCGGTATGGGATTTTTACAATGAGATCACCAAACGTTTTTCATTCCTGCCTGTGATTGCAGAAGATTTGGGAGAGATCACCCCCGACGTCAGGGAATTCATCATGAAAACGGGCTTTCCCGGTATGCGCATTCTGCAGTTCGGGATGATGTCGAAGGACCCCTCCGATCCCTTTATGCCACACAATTATCTGAACAATTGCGTGGCATACACCGGAACGCATGACAACAACACTTTGAAAGGCTGGTACCAAAACGAGATCGAAGATCATCAGCGCGACTGGCTGAATAAGTATGTTGGGAAGAACATCCATGAAGACAATGTAAGCTTCGAGCTGATCCGCATGCTTCTGCAATCCGCAGCGGGCATGGCCGTCATCCAGATGCAGGACCTGCTCGACCTGGACGAAAGCGACCGCATGAACAAACCCGGCTCCACCGGTTACTGGGAGTTCGCCTTCAACTGGGAGGACCTGAGCCAGGAAAGAAGGGATTTTTTGAAGGAGTTGAATGTGTTGTATCAGAGGTAGTTGGCTCCGTATTTTCTACTTTTCAACCATATTAATTTGTAAATATCATTCGATATTTAGGAAATAAGTTGTTTTCGCTTAAGATTTAATGTATATTTATTGTCTAATTCCCGAGACGTTATATTCGTTCATCAAATTTTAATAAATAGGAATATACACGTAAATCCATTTAACTTATGAAAACTACAGATTTGAACAGGTTAATGCTGTCCTGTTTTCTAAGAAAAACAGCTATGCTTTGTATCATGCTTCTGCTGCCAACCATTATGGTGGCGCAGGTTTCTGTGAACTCCGATGGAAGTTCACCGGATGCTTCTTCCATGCTGGAAGTAAAAGCCACGGGAAAAGGCTTTCTCCCTCCGCGCATGACACTCACCAATCGACCCAGTTCACCGGCAATTGGCCTGCTCTATTACCAAACTGACAACACATCTGGATTTTATTATTACAATGGAAACTGGAAACGATTCGGTGATTACTGGCAATCAAGCGGCTCAGATATCTACTTTAGTGCGGGCCAGGTTGCAATTGGGACAAACGATCCCTTATCTCATGGTTTAAATGCGGTTAACTATACTGATGGTAAAGCAGCAGTAAGAGGTTCCGATCAATGGGGCGACGATAGTTACGCGACCGGCTTTCTTGGTGTTCTGAAACCTAGTTATTTAGGTGCCCCGATAAGTGTCTGGAATGCTGCTGTTTTGGGCATTAAGCCAAATGTCGGCCTGGATGGAGCTGCTATTTACGGTTGGAACAATGATGATAATTCAACCAATTATGCCGGATTATTTGTTGCTGATGGCGCAAATACAGGAACAAACTACGCCATTTATGCCAAGGCAACTAACGGCAATTATAATTTAGCAGGCGACTTTAGCGGCAGGGTAAGGGTTGTCGGTCATAGCCATTCTACAGCGGAAGATTATACCAATACCGTTTTATCTTCAACAGTTAATCATACATTGTCATCTGACACAAGAGCCATTGAGGGGACTTCCACTCCGGCGAATGGTTATGGCTATGGGGTGTATGGAACAGGATCTTATATGGGTGTGAGGGGTTTCAATAATTCGAATGATTACGCCAGCACATCATATGGTGTTTATGGATCCTCAACTGGGACAAGCGGAACCCGTGTTGGCGTTTATGGTTACACTTACGGATCAGCTTCTACTTGCTATGGAATATATGGCTACTCGACCGGAACAGGCACATATTCCTATGGCGTCAGAGGAGCGGCGTCGGGCAGTGCAGGCACGAATATTGGCGTTTACGGTTATGCTTCCAGCGGTACCACCAACTGGGCCGGGTACTTTCTGGGTGATGCATACGTCAGCAGTGATTTACGTGTTGGAACTACCACACAAGCTACCGGATATTCCGTTTCAGTAGATGGCAAGATTGCCTGTGAAGAAGTGCTTGTAGAAGATATGGCCAGCTGGCCGGATTATGTGTTCTCAGATGAATATATCCTGATGAGTCTGGAAGAAGTTGAAGAACAGATTAGTCAGCAAAAACATCTTCCGGGTATTCCATCCGCACAGGAAATTGAAGAAAACGGCCTGCTGCTTGGCGATATGCAGAAAAAACTGCTTGAAAAAGTAGAAGAACTTACCCTGCATTTAATTCAGCAAAACAAAAAAATTGCTGACCTGGAAGCTGAGATCAATAAGATAAAAAAGGATAATGAATAAAAATATGAGGTCATGAAAAATTACATAAAACTTAGTCTCGTCCTTTTGTTCTTATGCGGATTCATGGAGCTGCAGGCACAAGTTGCTAAAGAAAACGTTTCAAAGCAAAATCAGGCAAGCGCATTGCTGTCTGATAAGAAAATGGATCCTGCTTTGCCTGATGATCCTCAATTTGCTGTTGAAACAGCCGGCAAAGATAATCCTTCCAGGCCTGATCCGGCATGGCTGCCTCCTATTCCTGGAGCAGAAGCCCAAGCAGTTGACCGTAAAAAGGAAGATGAACAAAAACATCTTAAAGTAAGTAATCAGGCTGAAACGCTTCATGCCCCGGTTAATTCGGAACAGGAAAATGGAGTTCAACCTGATCGCATAATCAACTACAGGAATCTAAACGGGCCTGATAACCAGCCAGAACCTAATTCCGAAGTTCCGGTGACGAATTATAGAGAATTACAAGGACCGCAAAATCAACCGAAAGGCGAAAATCCTAAAAAGTAAAGCAATCATGAAAAAATACATTTTACCAATCATAGCTTGTCTGGTATTTTTCCCTTTATTCTCGATTGCACAGGATGCTCTACCCTATAGCATATGGTTGAATCCGTCAACGGATGACTTCACAATCATACAGCAACAGGCAGAAGAATATTTCGAGGGAAGAGACCAGGGAAGAGGCTCTGGCTACAAACAATGGAAACGCTGGGAGTATTTCAACAAGAACAGGTTGACTCCCGATGGAAAGATCACCAATATAGAAGCCAGGAATCTAAATGAATACCAAAGGTATATGGAAGAATTGGAAAGAGGATCAAATGGGGGATCAAGAGCAACAAATGGTTATTGGTCAAACCTGGGAATCGATTACTTTACTTCCGGTACTGGCTGGAACCCAGGAATAGGGAGAGTGAATACGGTTTGCTTTCATCCAACCAATTCATCTGTGTTTTGGGTTGGCTGTCCTTCAGGTGGACTATGGAAAACCACAAACGGAGGCAGTTCGTGGACGCCTCTGACAGACGGCATGCCCAGAATCGGTGTCTCCGGTATTGCCGTTAATTACAACAATACCAATGTGATGTATATCCTGACCGGTGACGGTGATGCCAGGGATACTTATTCTGTTGGCGTTCTAAAAACCACCAACGGCGGGGAAACCTGGTACAGCACCGGGCTCTCCTGGACGGCTACACAGTTTAAAAGGGGTTATAAGCTCATCATGCATCCCAGCAATCCAAGCATCCTGATGGCAGCGACTTCGGACGGTGTTTACCGGACAACCGACGGTGGCAGTTCCTGGACACTTGAGGTTGCCGGATGGTTCTTTGATATAGAATTTAAGCCGGGAAATCCCAGCTATGTTTATGCCTGCAAGGCATCACAATTTTACCGATCCACCAACACAGGCGATTCCTGGACCGAGATCACCAGTGGAATACCGACTGGCTGCACCCGAATGGCATTGGCTGTCAGTCCCAGCAACTCCAATTATGTTTACATATTGGCGGGACCGACCACAGGAACCGGTTCTTTTAAAGGGGTTTACAGATCTAATGATAGTGGGTCCAGCTTTGATCTTAAAGCCAATACTCCAAATATACTCGGATATTCTACAACAGGTGGTGACAATAAGCACCAAACAACTTATGATTTGGCCCTGGTTTGTTCCAGAACCAATGTGGCCAATTTAATTTCAGGTGGTATAAATTGCTGGAAATCTATAAACTACGGGTCCACCTGGACTTGTATTTCAGACTGGGATGGATATGGCGGACCGATTGGCTACACCCATGCCGATATCCATAATCTGGATATCAATCCACTGAACAACTATGTTTATTGCTGCAGTGATGGAGGCCTGTTTCGATCAACGGATTTCGGAGAAAATTGGACCGACCTGTCCGACGGACTGGAGATCACCCAATGGTACAGGATAGCAGGAACCGAAAGCAATTCAAGTTTGCTGATCGGTGGCACCCAGGACAATGGATCCAACAAATGGACAGGTGGAACTAGTATTGAACATATCCTTGGGGCCGACGGCATGGATTGCATGATCGATCATTCCAACTCCAACATCATGTATTATTCAAGCCAGAATGGTGCATTACGAAAATCAACCAACGGAGGCAGTTCCTATTCGAACATTTGGCCCACTTTGCCCGGCGACCCCACGGGCGATTGGATCACACCCTACATAATGAATCCGAGCACTGCAACAACAATTTACGGTGGCTGGAGTGATGTTTATAAAAGTACCAATGGCGGAAGTTCCTGGACGAATGTTGGTGTTGACGGCCGGGGCGCCATGGCCATAGGAACCAATAACACCAACAGAATATATGCCTCCTATGACAACTCTATCTGGATGTCGAACGACGGGGGAAGCAACTGGTCATCCATAAGTTCAGGTTTGCCCGGGGGCAATATAACTTTTATCGCCGTGAACCCCGATTACTCGCTTGATGTGTTTGTGACCATTGCAGGATATACGAGCGGCCAAAAGGTATACCGCTCAGCGAATGCCGGCTCAAGCTGGACCAATATTTCAGGGAGCCTGCCCAATGTGCCAATGAATTGTATTGCTTATGAAGATTGCAACGGATCACCTGACGATGCGCTTTATGTGGGAACGGATATCGGTGTGTTTTACAGGAACAATACCATGAGCGACTGGATCCCATACAGGAATGGTTTACCCACTGTTCCCGTCTTCGACCTTGAAATCAATTACACAGTCTCGAAGATCAGGGCCGGAACTTATGGACGTGGCATTTGGCAATCGGAGTTATTTTCTGCCTGTCCAAGCAGTTATTATCTCACAACAGCAAACGATCCAAGCAATCCGAATTATACAGGTTACCAGTATTATGAATCCAGCGCTAACATCGAATCCTCCAGGATCATTACCGGAGGAGAAGGGACAGATGTAACCTATCAATCCAATGGCTACGTTAAACTAACAACCGGCTTCCACGCAAAAGCAGGTAATGACTTCAAAGCGGTATTGGGGCCTTGTGAAGGAACAGTGACTCAACCGCCGATCAATGTAAAAGGAATTTATATGGGGAAAATGAAAGAAGAATAAGGGTTGCAAACAAAATATAAGTTGAATGCTCAAACATCCTGATGAATGGAGCTGATTGTCTTATTATCAGCTCCATTCATCAGGATGTTTTCTTTTCAAGTTCAATTTGCCTACCAAAATATATAGCAATAGCCGGCATACTAACAGGCAGGGTGATATAAATAAATCCCGCATAAATAGCAATTTTTACCGGCATCAGCCAGGCAAACAAAGCCGTAAAGATCAGCTTAAGCGGACAAACATAAACCAGTATTACAAAGATGAGCGACAGGCTGATGGTGATGGTTACCGGGGTTTCAATGCCATAATATTTGCTCCAGCACCGTGACCCAGCCAAAAGATCATGATTTGAATGAAGCTCGCCAGAAATGCCGGCACGCCATTCAAAGCAAGAATGAATTCCTCATAGGTACTTGTGATGTTCCGACGGATATCACCAGCATGGTAGTGGCAAAAGCAAAAGCCGCATCAATAAATGTGTCGAGCCGGATGGTGGGCAATCCGCTGAGAAGAAAGCCGGATTTGGAAAGCTTTTCTTCTGTCTCAGACATGATGTTTATTCGTTTTTGAGCACTAGTTTCTTTAAAAATACAATAATAAAATAATTTGCCCTTCCTTCCGTTATGCATACCTTTGCATCTCGGAAAGCATAAAAACATCAAAAAGAAACACATATGAACAATGCCATTTATAATTTTTCGGTGCCGGTCAATGAGCCTGTGCTGGAATACCTGAAAGAATCAAAGGAAAGAACCGAGCTGGAGAAGGAGCTGAACAGGCAATGCAAGCAGGAAATTGAAATCCCGCTGATCATTGGCGGAAAAGAGATCAGGACCGGAGATACCGGTAAAGTGGTGATGCCACACCGCCACGGTCATGTTTTGGCTACTTACCACAAAGCCGGTGAAAAGGAAGTTGCTATGGCCGTTAAAGCGGCAAAAGAAGCGCATAAGCTTTGGTCGAACCTGACCTGGACCATCCGTGCTTCCATCTTGCTGAAAGCCGCCGATTTGATCTCCACAAAATACCGCGCTTTGATGAATGCTTCTACCATGCTGGGGCAAAGTAAAAACATGTACCAGTCGGAGATCGATGCGGTCTGCGAGTCCATCGATTTCCTGAAATACAATACGTACTTTGCAGGCAGAATTTACGAAAGCCAACCACGTTCTGCCTTCAACCAACTAAACCGTATGGAATTCAGGGCGCTTGAAGGTTTTGTATTTGCCGTTAGCCCTTTCAACTTTACCGCCATTGCCTCCAACCTGAACATGGCACCGGTGATGATGGGCAATACCACCATCTGGAAACCGGCAACCACTGCCCTGCTTTCGAATTATTACCTGATGAAGGTTTTTACCGAAGCCGGACTGCCTGCCGGCGTGATCAACTTCCTGCCCGGAAGGGGATCGACCATCGGGAACAATGTTTTGAAATCCAAAGACATGGCCGGGATCCATTTTACCGGATCCAACGCCACATTTAATCATTTGTGGTCGGAAGTCAACAAAAATCTTACAGCATACAAGTCTTATCCAAGACTGGTTGGTGAAACGGGAGGTAAGGATTTTATTTTCGTACATCCCTCCTCCAATCCCGATGAGGTGGCCGCCAATACCATCCGGGGCGCTTTCGAGTACCAGGGACAGAAATGCTCGGCCGCTTCCAGGATGTACATCCCCCAATCACTCTGGCCCGAGCTGAAAAAGTTAATCGTGGATATGGCCAACGATATTCGGATGGGCGATGTGACGGATGTGAAAAACTTTATGAACGCCGTGATTGATGAAAAGGCCTTTGACAACATCCGCGGGTATATCGATTATGCAAAAGAATCAAAAGATGCCGAGATCATTGCCGGCGGAAAATATGACAAGTCGGAGGGCTATTTTATCCGGCCGACCATCATACAGGCATTCGATCCACAATTTAAGACCATGACAGAAGAGATTTTCGGCCCGGTGCTGACGGTTTATATTTATCCCGACGACAAGCTTGATGAAGCCATTGATCTGTGCGATAACACCTCTCCTTTCGGACTCACCGGGGCGGTGTTTTCCAGGGACCGGGTGGCTGCATCCAAAATCTGTGACAGACTGCGCTATGCAGCCGGAAACTTTTACATCAATGACAAGCCCACAGGAGCAATTGTAGGACTTCAGCCTTTCGGCGGTTCCAGGGCCTCAGGCACGAACGACAAAGCCGGCGGGGAATTCAACCTGGTACGCTGGATCAGCCCCAGGACCATTAAGGAAACTTTTGTACCGGTTAAGGATTATAAGTATCCTTATATGAAAGAAGAATGATCATTTTTTAAATATCTGACTAAAGTGGTTGTTTGTTAAAAGCAGCCGCTTTTTTTTATTTAATGATCAGTTTGCGGACCGGTGTGAATTTGCCCCCGGATTCAATGTAATATAAGTAAGTGCCGCTTTTTAACCCCGAAATATTGATTGTTTGCGGGCCGGGCTTTTCGTCGATCCCGATCTTGCGAATTTCTCTGCCATTGATATCAGTAAGAAGTAAAATCCCTTTCTGCTTATGGTTGAAATCGAAATTCACATATGCGTTGGCGGGATTCGGATAAGCGGGTTTCGGTTGCGTTAACTCAGTTAATTCTGCCGACGTTGGAATAGAACCGGGTAAGTTGTAGATCCTTGTGTTCGTAATGTAATTTGATGTGGAGAAATCATACAGGTTGATAGCAAGCTTGGTTGTACCGTCGCTGTATTGGATCAGTTCGGAATAAGCACCACCGGGAATAACTAAGCATCTGGCCTGTTTGCAAAACAAAGGCTAGATGCGGTGTTGACGAAACCGGGCTAAATATGGGGAATGATGTTAGGTTTATGATTAGAGTTTGAGAGATTGGTGGGTATTAATCAAAATGATGTATCTG
>JAIPBS010000039.1 GCA_021738625.1 Bacteroidales bacterium | reverse complement strand
TTGATAAAAATATATAAGTCGCCGCTCATGGGATCCTTGTCAAGCCGGTTGGTGACCAGTCCGCATAAACCGTCAAAGCTCTTGCGCATATCGGTCGCCTCGCGGTAAAGAAAATATCTGGATGAGAATATGGAAAACATAGACGGCTTTATAGTTTTACCAATTTTTGCAAAGTAGTGTAAGGGGTATGCATTGGGACATATAGTTCAACACCATTGGGATAACGCAAGCAGATGTCACCTGAAGAAGGAACCTGGTCGAGGCTGATAAATCCATCCGGGGCATTTTGCTGCTGATTATTGTATTTGCAGGCCCAATATCTGAAAGTATGAAGGTTGATCTGATGTTGCCTGCTAAATTCTTTCTGGCTTTGGCCGCTGTTCCTCCATTCACTTACTAAAGAATACATTTTTTCTTTGTGCTCTGCTCGTGTCATAATTTTTTGCCCGCTAAGATCGGGGCTAAGCTATAAGCAGGCAAGATGCTCGTGGCCGAAGGGATACTTGCGGTTAAACTATACCAATTAGATAATAATACTGAATAATAGCTTATTCATTCCCAAAAACCAGCTCATCATCTTTTGCATCCAACTTGATGAGTCCTTCCTTGTTCACCTGGTCGGCCAGGATCATTTTGGAAAGCTCGTTCAGCACATCGCGTTGGATAACCCGTTTGATGGGCCTGGCTCCGTACTGAGGATCAAAACCGGCTTCGGCGATCAGGTCGATGGCCTTATCATTGATTTCCAGCTCCAGTCCTTTCGTTTCAAGCATCTTTTTCAGCATGTTGAGCTGCAATCCGACAATATCCCTGATCTCATGCTTGTTCAAAGGCTTGAACATGATGATCTCGTCCACGCGATTCAAGAACTCGGGACGTATGGATTTCTTCAGCAGGTTGAACACCTCGCTACGGGTTTGCTCAAACACCTGCTCATCCTCCGACTTGCCTGGGTCGCCCAGCTTTTCCTGTATGATGAGCGAGCCGATATTGGAGGTCATGATGACGATGGTATTCCTGAAATCCACCACCCTGCCCTTGTTGTCGGTCAGGCGGCCGTCGTCCAGCACTTGCAGCAGAATGTTGAACACATCGGGATGGGCCTTCTCGATCTCATCCAGCAGCACAACCGAATAAGGTTTTCTGCGCACGGCCTCGGTCAGCTGCCCGCTTTCTTCATAACCCACGTAACCGGGAGGCGCTCCTACCAGCCTGGAAACCGAATGCCGTTCCTGATATTCCGACATGTCGATGCGGACCATCAGGTTTTCGTCATTGAAGAGGAACTCAGCCAGTGCTTTGGCCAGCTCGGTTTTACCAACACCGGTCGTACCCAGAAAAATGAATGAACCGATCGGTCTGCCGGCGTCCTGCAATCCGGCCCGGCTGCGGCGAATGGCGTCCGAAACAGCCTGTATGGCTTCGTCCTGACCGATCACCCGTTGATGCAGGCGGTCTTCCAGGTGCAGGAGTTTCTCCCTTTCACTTTGCAGCATGCGGCTCACAGGTACGCCCGTCCATTTGGAAACGATTTCGGCGATCTCCTCTGCTCCTACTTCTTCGTTAATCAGCGGGCGGTCGCCCTGCAGTTCTCGCAGCTTCAACCGGAATGCTTCGAGATCACCGTCAGCTTCCTTGATCTTGCCGTAACGCAGCTCGGCCACTTTGCCAAAATCGCCGTTGCGCTCGGCCTGTTCTGCTTCCAGTTTGTATTCTTCAATTTGCTTTTTTGTATTTTGAATATTCTCTACCACTTCTTTTTCCGCCTGCCACCTAGCGCGTAAACCGTTTCGCTCCTCTGTGAGATTGGCCATTTCTTCGTTGAGGGCTTTCAGCTTCAGCTTGTCTTTTTCACGTTTAATGGCTTCGCGTTCGATCTCCAGCTGCCTGATCCTTCTTTCAATCAATTCCAGTTCTTCAGGCAAAGAATTGATCTCCAGTCGCAGTTTGGAGGCCGCCTCGTCGATCAGGTCGATGGCCTTGTCGGGCAGAAAGCGGTCGGTGATGTAGCGCTGGGATAACTCCACCGCGGCAATGATGGCCTCATCCATAATGCGTACATGGTGGTGGGTTTCATACCTTTCCTTCAATCCACGTAAAATGGATATGGCGTCCATGGTATCGGGTTCGTTCACCATGACAATCTGGAAACGGCGTTCGAGGGCTTTGTCCTTCTCGAAATATTTTTGGTATTCTTTGAGGGTAGTAGCCCCGATGGCACGCAACTCACCCCTTGAAAGCGCTGGCTTCAGGATGTTGGCTGCATCCATGGCGCCTTCCGAAGCACCTGCCCCAACCAGGGTATGTATCTCATCAATAAAAAGTACGATCTCCCCATCGGAGCCTGTAACTTCTTTTACCACACTTTTCAAACGCTCCTCAAATTCGCCTTTGTATTTGGCGCCGGCGATGAGTGCGCCCATGTCGAGCGAAAATATTTTTTTACTTTTCAGGTTTTCCGGCACGTCGCCGTTTACAATGCGATGCGCAAGCCCTTCGGCTATGGCAGTTTTACCGGTCCCAGGTTCGCCGATCAAAATGGGATTGTTCTTGGTTCTTCGGGCAAGTATCTGTAAAATTCTCCTGATCTCGTCATCCCTGCCGATAACCGGATCCAATTTACCGGTACTTGCCAGTTCGTTCAGATCCCGGGCATAGCGGTTCAGGGCATTGTAACGATCTTCGGCGGTCTGGCTGTCGACTTTCGCCCCCTGACGCAATTGTTTGATCGCTTCCTTCAAAGCCTTTTCCGTAACCCCGCTATCTTTTAGCAGTTTGGATGCAGTATCATCGGTGTTGAATATACCCATCAGGATATGTTCGACCGATACAAACTGGTCTTTGTAATCGGATGCATATTTGGAAGCTTTTTGCAAAGCATTCCTGGCATTGTTTGACAGATACTGGTCACCGCCCGAGACCTTCGGCATCGATTCGATGATCTTATCCAGTGCCTGTCGCACAACGGTCAAATCAACCCCCATCTTGCGCAAAAGAAAAGGCACTGCATTTTCATCCACCGAAAAAACCCCTTTCAGCAAATGGGCGTTTTCGATCGTCTGATGCTGATTGCCGACGGCAATTTCCTGTGCCTTTTGCACAGCTTCCTGCGACTTTATTGTAAAATTGTTGAAATTCATATCTTGTTCTCCTTTTTGAAAATCCATTCCTCTTTATCAATTTTTTTGCCAATCCACAAGATAATATCTAAACGGAAAAGCTGGCACGTCAAATCATACAAAACTGACTTTTTGTCCTGATATACAGAATTTTACAGAAACGAAAATGCCTTAATGACAGATATTGATTCAGAAATCAGAAGTCAGAGGTCAGAATTTAGAAGTTGGAAATTGGACACTGGCTGGCGCAGATTTGCAATCCGTGCCCATACACATCAGTTTAAGAGCACTTTGCCTGAATAGTTTGGGATACTCAGTTAGTTTGTTTTTTCCAGAACCGAAAAACCTTTACAAAGGCCCGGATTGCAAATCCGCGCCAGCTCTCTTAGGTGCAATACATAGCAACCGAATGACAACCGAATGACTACCGAATGACAATCGAATTTCCATCGAATTTCCATCGAATTTCCATCGAATTTCCATTGAACGACCCTGAGTGACTACCGAATCGAATCTGTCCTGCTTGGCTCCAACAATGAAATCCAAACAAAAGCGTTAAAGAATTTTACTTAGATTTGCCTTCGTTTTATGGGAACATTTCAAAAAATAAAAGCCTTGTTGTTTGCGGCTGGCCTGCTGATTTCCTGGAATAATTCCAATGCACAATCCTGCGAAATCACCGTTCAGGGACAAACCCCATCCTGTCCGGGCAATCTGTTGGTATTGAGTGTTGAAGAAAGCGACAGCCTGAAATATCTTTGGTCACCGGGTGAAGACACCTTAGCTACCATCGCCGTGAGGCCGGAAGAAACCACCGAGTACAGGGTTTTGGTTTACAACGACAATTACGAATGCCGCGACAGTGTCACCATTGAAGTTTACTTCAAAATCGAGATGGAATTTGAGCAATTGCAGAAAACCTGTACAGGTACGGATACCGATTGTAAGGCGAAGGTGAAAGCAATAGCAGGTGGGGAATTCCCGGCTGATGAATACGATTACGAATGGGAATGGAACTTTTTTGAGGATGCCGACAGCACCATTGCCATTGGCTTATGCGGGGATGTGCAATACAGCATCAGGGTGTGGGATCCGCACGGCTGTTATGTCGATACCAACTACCAGGTTGAATCCTTCCTTTCTCCCACTATAGACATCTGGGTGGAACCCGACAGCATTGTTTACATCAAAAATCCCTGGATCACCTTTTATTATGCCGATACCACGGCCGATTCGCTCGACCGCTATGTGGAATACCATACCTGGGATTTCGGCGATTCGATCACCAGCAATATGGACAGCCCGCGGCATTTATATGACCGCATCGACGTTTTCAACGCCAGCATCACCATTACGGACAACAATGGTTGTGACACCACCTATTTTTACCCTGTTGAGGTGAAACCTGTGGAACTCATCATCCCCAATGTATTTACACCAAATGGCGACGGAATCAACGAAACCCTGGCTTTCACGGCCGATAATCCCGAGGGCGCCGATCCCGAAGAAACCCTTGACACGTACTACATCAGCAATGAACTTGTCGTTTTTAACCGTTATGGAAGAAAGGTTTATGAAAAAAACAATTATATGAACGATTGGGACGGAGGCAATCTGCCCGACGGCGTATATTTCTTTGTACTTAAATGTCATGGCGAGTTTGGGGATGACGTATTTAAAGGCTCCGTTACCATATTGGGCAGAAACAATTGACAGGCTTTTCCTGCGTTTTTATGTTCGGATTATTAATATTAATTTTGCAAAAAAATTTAGAAAGATGTTCAGAAAGCTGAATCTACTCATATTGATTATAGGAATTGTTATTGCCGGCTGTGGATCAAACAATAATGGTGAAGAAAAAATCATTCCGACCGATGTTGTTAAGAACCCAAAAACCGCAGAGGGGAAAGAAAGCAAAAAAGGAATGCCGGAAATCGCATTTGAGCAAACCGAGTTTGATTTTAAAGAGGTGATTGAAGGAGAGCAGGTTTCATACGGCTTCAAATTCAAAAATGAAGGCGATGGTGATCTGTTAATTTCGAAGGTTTATACCTCTTGCGGTTGCACTGCTTCGGAATACCCTAAAACACCCATTAAACCGGGGGAAGATGGCGTGGTTAAGATCAGCTTCAATTCAAGCGGCCGGACTGGCTTTCAAAGAAAAACGGCCACTGTGCTGGCCAACACACAACCCAACAAAACACACCTTACGATAAAAGCAACCGTTTACAGACCTGAAGATTTATAAAATCATTAAAAATCAATAGTTAAACAATATGAACATTTTACACATTTTACTAATGGGGCAGCCCAGTCCTGAAGGAGAAGGCGGTGGAATCATGTCTTTTCTGCCACTTATTCTGATCATTGTGGTTTTTTATCTTTTCTTTATACGCCCTCAGATGAGGAAGCAGAAAGAGCAGAGAAAATTTCGAGAAACCCTACAAAAGGGTGATAAGGTCGTTACCATCGGTGGAATTCATGGCAAAATCCTGGAAGTAAAGGAAACAACGATTGTTCTTCAGGTTGATGGAGAGAACCGACTGACCCTTGAAAAATCAGCCATTGCCGCTGACAAGCAAAGCCAACTGGGCGAACAACGGAAATAAAAAATTGCCTGATTTGCAGGCAGGCATTTTTTTATTATTTTCACCAAAGCGTTCCAACCATGGAAAGGAATATATAATTCTAAAATGGTGAAACCCGATAAAAACAAACTACTTACTTTTCTTCCGAAAAGGATCTGGCAAAACCGGACACGGAAGCACGCCTACATATTGCTTATATGTCTTTTTATTTCCATTTTCATATGGCTGATCATCAAGCTATCCAACAACTATTATGACACCATAAAATTTCCGGTGGAATACACCAGTATGCCGAAAGATAAAATTATTTCATCCGATTCAGACAGTATCATATATTTGAGACTTTACGCCCAGGGATTTAAGTTATTTTCTTTAAGATATCTGAAGAACAAACCCACTATTGAGATCGACCTGAATGAAGTGAAGCTGCATAAAAGCAGGTATACCTACACCTCTTACATAACCACACGGCCATTGATCCAACCCATTGCGGAACAATTGAATTTTGAAAATGAACTCGAATCCATTTATCCCGACACCCTTTATTTTGCACTGGAAGATATCAAACAAAAAAGGGTTCCCGTGAAAACCGATCTCAATTTAACTTTTGAGAAACAATACAGGCAATACGGTGAAATAAGTGTTAATCCCGACAGTGTTCTGTTAAGGGGAACAAAAGAAACGCTTGATACGGTCAGAGCTATTTCTACCGAACATGCCGACTTAAACCAATTAAAATCAAACCGGAAACTGAGTCTCAAACTCATTAACCCGCTATCCGGCAAGCAGTTAATACTTCAGCAAGATTCGGTAAATGTTATGGTGGCTGTAGAAAAATATACCGAGGCCAGCATTGAAATACCGGTGCATGTGGAAAATACCGATACCAGCCTGATCAAACTTTTTCCTGAACAGGTTAACATCACCTACATGGTTGCCCTGAAGGATTATCAGAAAATAAGCGATGATATGTTCAGGGCAGTGGCCCATTTCAATAAAAACAAGGGCAACAACAAAACCCTGGACGTCAAATTGGAGCGTCACCCCAATTTTATCGAGATCAAACAAATAACCCCTCCCAGAGTTGAATATATAGTCTTGAGAAAATGAAGAAAGTCGGTTTAACAGGCGGCATGGGAAGCGGGAAATCCACCGTGGCGGAAATCTTCAAAGTGTTTGGTGTACCGGTTTTTTTCGCTGATGATGAAGGAAAAAAGTGCCTCGGGCAGGAAGATGTCAAGAATAAGATTGTTCAGGAGTTTGGCCAGAACATTTTGGATGATAAGCAAGACATCGACCGAAAAGCACTGGCCGGGATCGTGTTCAATGATGAGAAAGCACTAAAGAAATTAAACAACATCATCCATCCCGAAGTGGAAAAAAGATTCAAAACCTGGTTGTCAAAAAACCAAGATGAAGACTACATCATCCATGAAGCGGCGATTTTATTCGAAAGCGGTTTTTATAAGATGTTCGATAAGATCATTGCCGTAAGTGCACCTGAAGAAGTCAGAATAAAGCGATTGGTTAAAAGAGACCAAAGCGAGGCCGAATCGCTGCGAAGAAGAATGCGGTTTCAGTTATCGGAAAAGGAACGCAACAGCAAATCCGACTTCGTGATATACAATGATGGGGAACAACTGATCATTCCGCAAACCCTGCGTATTCATAACACCTTAAAAAATCAGGCTTATTAACCGGACTACTTTTTGTGTATTGTTTTTTTATATTTGTAGGGGATTCATAGCAACGGCATAGTCTATCAGAAGAATATTAATCAAAACCTATTCTTGTAAAACTGAAAACTTCAAAAGAAATAAAGACTCTCATAATTATCCCAGCCTATAATGAGGCGGATAATATTGTTGATGTGATTGATGAGATCCATCACAACTTCAGGAAATATGATATTCTGGTCGTTAATGATGGTTCACTTGATCAGACAGGCAAACTGGCCCGACAAACCCATAAAGCTTCGGTTATCGACCTGCCGTTTAACCTGGGAATCGGTGCTGCCGTTCAAACCGGGTTTAAATATGCTTTCAGGCACAATTATGATATTGCCCTGCAATTTGATGGAGACGGGCAGCATATGGTCAATGAAATATCCAAGATCGTAAGTCCGGTCCTGGACAAGAAAGTTGACTGCATGATAGGTTCCCGTTTTATTCAGAACCTGGATAATTTTAAATCGCATCCGATCAGACGCATCGGGATCAAACTTTTCGGTTATATTTCTTATCTTTTGATTGGACAAAGGATCAAAGATCAAACATCGGGCTTCAGGGCGTTCAATAAGGAACTTATCGGCTTTCTGGCAAGATATTATCCAACCGATTATCCTGAACCTGAGGTTATCATTCTGATCGGTAAAAATGGTTTCAGGATCGGAGAGGTGTTTACCCAAATGCGTGAAAGACAAGGTGGAGTATCCTCCATCCCGATTGCCCGGGGCCCATTTTATATGTCGAAAGTGCTTCTTGCCATGTTGATGGCCGCCCTGCGCGAAAAACGGATCAAACCTAAAAACAATGTATAACGGACGTATTCAACTTGTAGCCATAGCAGGAAGCATTCTGCTTATCGTTTTCATCCTGATCCTGATAAGGAAAAGAAGGTTAAAAGAAGAGTATTCCATTCTGTGGCTTTTTTTCAGTTTTGTATTCCTGATCCTGTCTTTCTGGCGTGGTAGCATCGACTGGCTGGCCGCCAAGCTGGGCGTTGCATATTCACCGGCCGCACTTCTGTTGGTTTTGCTAATGGCCATTTTTGTGATCATGATCGAATTTTCGACCATCATTTCAAAAATCTCGGAATCCAATAAAAATCTGGCTCAGGATCTGGGCCTGCTCAAAGAGGAACTGGATAAGCTCAAAAACAAAAACACAAAGGAAGAAACACCAAATCAGGTTGAGAACAACGGACAAGCTTCGGATAACTAATATCCTTCAAGCCAACAACAGTCTATCCGTAAAATTCCAGGTAACGATTGATGCAGATAACCAATCTGAACTTTTTGATTTCCGTTGCCGACCATTTTCCCTCATATGCCTCCTGGAGTGCATTCAGAAGTGCATCAGGAGTAAGGGCGTCCATTTTAATAAACTTTCCGGATACGACCTCTTTTAAAGCTCCCTGATCAGATGAGATCAATGGTGTGCCTAGAGCAATTGTCTCAGCAGCTGCAAAACAAAAGCCTTCGCTATAGGATGGGATCACGACACAATGGGCGCTTCCAATCTCATCAAACAGTTCATCGCGTTTGAGTTCATGCAGAATTTCCACCTGAGAAAAAATATTACTTTCAAACAAGGATTGTTGCACATATTTCAATATCCGGTTTTTCTCTTTGGGAACGACCAATCTGAACCTTGCATCCGGATTGCTCTTTAAAAACCTGATAGCTGCAGGAATGAGCAAATCAAGACCTTTCGAAGCGCCCAGACGGCCAAAATACATAAACGTAAAGCCGGCATTTCGCTTTTGTGATTTTGCGGGAAAGATATCATATTCGATTCCATTGTAAATCCTGATCACCCTGTCGGGGTTAACCCCCTGGTCAATCAGAGAAGATGCTGTATAATCCGACACAGCAATAAACTTTGTAAAAGGCAATTGTAATATGAATCTTTCATAATGGTAAAACAAAAAGGATGAAATCCTGCTAATGAATGGCAGCTGAAACCATAGCTTGCCCCAGGCTTCGTGAAAAGTAATGTAAACGGGCTTTTTCCTCAGGCGGGCAGCAAAATATGCCGGAAAAGCCGCATTGTATGATGTGGTGTGGATGACATCAGATTTGCCGGCATAACTCCAGACAATGGGCAGGCTGAAAAAGGTAAATAAATACCGGTTGTAAAAACTCAGTCGTCTGACTTCTACCCCTTTAATTACTTCGCGTTTAGGAAGGTCGATTTTATAACGGTTTGTCAAAACGGTGACTTCATGCCCGTTCACTACCAATTGCTCACAAAGCAGCTTGAAAAGCTTTTCAACGCCTCCGATATGCGGATAATAATATTCAAGTACAAAAAGTATTCTCACCTTATCTATCAACTTATAACAGGCCAATAAACGCCAATATCTTTATTAATGATCGCCATTTATAAGCGGTCGAACAAATCTACGAAACCAGCTGCAAACCTTTGCAATGAAAATAATGCGGATTGCTTCCCGGCTTTTTTTTTCAATCCGGCTTTCAAGCCCGGGTTTGCTATAACCATTTCTACCTTTCCTGCCAGATCCGCCGCAGAAGCCGGGTTGAAATACACCGCGGCTTCTCCTCCTACCTCAGGCAAGCTGCTTGTGTTTGATATTATACAAGCTGCACCACACGAAAGCGCTTCCAGGACAGGGAATCCAAAACCTTCGTACCAGCTGGGAAAAACAAAAGCCTCACATGCCGAGAAAACAACAGGAAGGGCATCTCTTTCCAGATATGCTGTAAGTACAATGTCTTTCCTGAATGAATGATTTTCGAGCCGGTTAAATACCTCTTTGTTTTTCCAGCCTCCCTTACCAACCAGCACCAGCTGATGCGGCGCCCCGGATCTTTTCTTAAAGATTTCAAAGGCATCCAGCAAGCATCCAAGGTTTTTCCTGGGTTCGATGGTTGAAAGGGATAAAAGAAAAGGCTTTTTAATTTTCAAGCTCTTTAAAATACCGAAATCCTTTGTGGGTTTGAAAAAATCTTCGATGCCGGGATATATCACTTCCATCTTTGATTCGCTGCGCGGATAATAAGCCTGGACATCCTTGCAAGTATTGTTACTATTGGTAACAATACTATCCGCTTTGTGAATACTATGTTTTAAAAGATGTTTTTGAAGAAAGGATGAATAGTCGGGATGAAACTGCGGATGGGTCAGCGGCGTCAGGTCGTGAATAATGGATACGCATTTTACAAATGATGGAAGACGGAATGGTCCCAAATGCGTCAGCTCAACATAAACATCCGGTTTAAACCCTCTAACAAGTTTTGGGATATTAATTAGGTGTTTCAACGGATCACGTCCTTTTGACAACATACTTTTAACCGGCAGGTCATGCGCCCCGGATTGCGAACCGGCATCCCGGATATAATAGACTGGATAATCCGGGTAATAGGTTTCAAATCCCAACCGCAGCAATTTCATGTAGTAATGAATACCGGCATATTGCCGGTCGAGGGCTTCGGCGTTGATCAATACCTTTTTCAATCTGACAGGCGTTTTTTTGATTGGTGGATTCTTGTTAGTCCGATACAAAAATATAAATATATGAATGCAATTACAATCAGGCCCTCAAATGGCAGTATGACGTGATATCTTGTATCCAGATGCCCGATCTCCTTCCAAAATCTCAAAGATAGGTCTTTGATCATTACTTGTGTAGCCTGACGGTCAGGGTAAATACTCAGGTAATCCAGATAAAACAACAACAGGACGACAATAGTCAACCCGGCAAGAGTGATCATTTCTGCAAAAAAATTTCTAAACCAGGGCTTCTTTGTTATCAAGTGATGATCAGAGGATAGGCCAGAAAAGTGAACACCATCAAGCTGAGCAGCGTCATCCAGACAAAAACGCTTTTTTGCTTCAAAAGCATCCTGAGCAAAAGATACAGATAAACAATCACAAAAATAACGGCCAGGCCAAGCATTACTCCCTGGTAAAAGCTTCTGCTGAGATTTTCGAAAAGGTCGGCGATCAGTTTACCGAACCATTGATGCGGCAAGACAACTAGAACAAAATAAACCGCTGCTATGACAAGAGTTATCCCGGGTTTCCGTTGCAGGTAGCGTGAAATATTTTCAAAGCGGATCTCAAAGTTCATCCTTAATGGCCTTTACCAGATCAAATATCCGGTTTTTTTCGGTTTCGGCCGACAGGCTAATACGGAACCCACCAAGCTTACGATACTTAATTGTTTTGATAAGGATGCTTTGATGCTCAATCATTTTATTAACAAATTCTGCCGGGGAATCAGATTTGAGCTCATATGAAAGCAGTCCCCAGCGGACCCCGAAACCACTTATGAAAGCAAGCAACAAAATAATCGGGACGGATATCTTCAATCGAAAACGGAATATGTGCAAAGCTCTGGGCCCCGTCCAGCAGAATTTCAGCATCATGGCGCCTGGCGATCTCAGTGATCTCCTTTACCGGCAATACCCGGCCATTCCAGTTAAGCATGTGCGATAAAACCAGCAAACGGCTTACTTTATTGATCTTGCTGTGGTATGCCCCAATGATTTCTTCATCTGTTGAATGGGCAATATCATAGTCAACACCAACGGCTTTGATCCCGAGGCGCACTTCAAGTTGTTTTATCGTATTCTGAACAAAAGGATAATCATACCGGCCGTAAACCACCTCCTCCCCTTCTCTGAAGTCGATCCCGCGTAAAATGGTATCAAATCCTTCGGTGGCATTCCTGCAGAAAGCCATCTCGTTAAGGTCACATCCAAGCATAGCAGAAGTTCGCTTGCGGGCTGCTTCAATCAGATGATTGTTTTTATCTCATACAAAATACGGCGAAGACTGCCTGATTTCTTTATCCCATTTCCGTTGTTCAAACATGACCGCCCCTGATGGCACAGCACCTGCGGCAATATCAAAATTAATTAACGCGTCCTCCTCTTCAGTTTCGATAATGGGTATTTTGGCCATCACGCCCGCACTTCCCGTAGCGGCAATCAACAATCCGGAATTCCGTATGAAATTTCTGCGTTCCATTCAAACAAAACAGTCTTGTCAGGAATATTTTTCAAAATATGATTTCTCTCCTTTAATAATAAAACGGTAAAAACTTTTTATATCCCGCAAGAGGAAAAACTCTTGCTTCCTCATCAGCTTCCACCAGGATATCCTGCGCAAATCTCTGCTTTGCTTTCTTGCGCGCATTGATTTTTTCCAGTCACGGAACAGGATAATATAAAGTGCATGATATTGCACCTTAAGATATTTAGGCCGCCAGAAAATAATATCAACCAGAGTGATCATAATGAATCTCAAAAACCATGGTAAAAAGTAAATTACAATCACCTGCCAGTGAACCAGCTTCAGGTAGGCATAAAAAATATTCGTCTGGATCTTAAGCGTATATTTATATTTAAAAACCTTTTTGATGGATTGTCCCATCTTATGGTAAACCACTGCCCGCGGTTCGTATTTACAATCGTATCCGGCAATGAACGCCCGCAGTCCCAGCTCGGCGTCTTCATAGCCGGTTTTAAAATAATCGTCGAAAATCCCGATATCTTTAAGCATTGATGAGGAATACAGTCCCGCCCCGGCACAAGCGCCCATATTTTTTATGGGCAAATCGAAATTATGTACAGACTTGCCGTGCCCTAAAGGAATGATTTCACCAGAAGATAGCATTCTATGACCTGCATTGTCCATCAGGTCTCGCTTCCAGTAATTGATCATTTTACAGGAAAGCATATCCGTATCTTCACTCCGGACATGTTGTAAGAGGATTTCAATCAATTCGGGATGAATTACCGTATCGTTGTTCAACAAAAAAACATACTGGTATTCTTCAATGACGGAAGGAAAAATTTTGTTGTGGGCGGCGGTGAATCCGTAGTTTTTATCATTAAAGATCAGCTTTGCTATTTTCAATTGGTCATTAAGCCCTCTGAGTTTCTCGGGCTCATCTCCGGCGGAAGCATTATCGATCAGAAAAATATCCGCACTACCTTTAACCTCAACCAGTGATTCAAGACACTCCCTGGTATCGTCAAAGTTGTTCCAGTTTAATATGATGATTGCGAGATTTTTCTTCAAGCCTGTAAGTTATTTGATCATAAAAGTAGCAAATAATGGCTTGCCTGTTTTATCAGCTTCCTGAAAGATGCTTTATTTTTTACTTTTGTTTCTTTAACTTATGCTGTTTTACAAAATTAAAATTATTGATCTGTTAAGCGCATTAAAAAAGCAGATGAATTAAACGCCAGCAATAAACAAATTTGATGAATCCAGTCAAAACCCTGAAGGCATACCTGGTCAACATGAAAAGGCGTATTTCGCAGACGCATGGCATGATCGTTAACGCCCGGGGAAATAAAGTCAGCGGCTGGGTGCTCTTATCGAAAAACGGTAAAACAACTGATCTGCGTTTGTATATCAATAAAAAATATATGGGACATCTTGCTTTTCAGGCTGAACCGCCAAAAGAAAAGCCGGGTAAAAGGATAGCGTTTTGTTTTTCATTGAACAAGCCGCTTATGCCCGGTGATACCGTATCCGTTAAATCAAGATTACTGAAGGCAGAGCTTCGGAACAGTCCGCGTATTATACCGATGAACAATAGTTATGCTTCTGTGCTGGAACATCATGCAGATCTTGACGATGAAAAAGCCGGTCTGTTTTTCCTGCATATCCCCAAAACTGCCGGCACTACATTATGGAAAACACTCAGCAAACATTTTCCTTTTAGATCGCAATTGCCAGACCGGTTTTCGATCATTGCCAGCGGCGGTTATCCGCATTTCCATTATCCGCTTGAGCAAAGTGAAGGTACTATTAAATATTGCCGTTTTTTGTTTGGGCATTATCCTTTTGTTTTCAAAAAGCTGCTGGGAAACAACACAAAAGTCATAACCTTTCTGCGCGATCCTGTCAAACGCGTGGTTTCCCAAATGTATCATCTTAAAACCAGAGAGCGGGAATACCGGAACTGGAGTTATGGGAACCTCTATGAAAAGCGAATTAGAAAAAGCAGCAACCTCCAGGTCCGTTACCTTTGCCTCGATGCGATAACAAACAAACTGCATCCGAACCTATTGGGAGAAGTCGGCGAGGAAGAACTGGAAAGGGCCAGCAACAATCTTCGGGATAGCTTTTTTGTTGGGATCACTGAACAGTTCGGTCAAAGCATCAGCCTGCTTGAAGCAAAACTGGGCATAACACTGGGCAAAATAAAAAAGCGGAATATAAGCAAGAAAAAGCCCGACATAAGTCCTGATCTTTTGCAGAAAATCGAATCCGACAACCAGCTTGATAGAAAGCTTTATGAATTCGGGTATAGTTTGTTTCTGATTAACTGTGAAACTTTCGGTTTAAAACCGGACTGATTACCAACAGACTACACAAAATAGCTACAGGCAATGAAGCCAACTTCTGGCGAATTATTACCTGATCACTTCAAACTTATGAGATTTTATTTTATATTTGTTTCAGGTATCGTTCACTTTTAATAATTCTGTTTTTTTATTTCGTAAACCAAATCACATTATTATGAGATGTTCATTTACTTCTTTTCTTTGGCTGATATTACTGATGTTAAGCCAGGAAACCTTTTCACAGGTTACCGGACAAATTCATTTCAATGCGGAAAATCACAATATGATTGATATTCAAATCGATCGTATGGCAAACAATCATGTTGTTTTTGATGGAGAGGATTTATATTTTTCAAGCCTGCCCGGTGATCCCAACCTTCCTTACCGGCACTTTTCAGTATTGCTTCCAAAAGATTGCGATCTTTTTTCTTTGAAAATTGAGATGCAGGATATAAAATGGAAAGAAATTTACGGCACATATCATGTAGCACCAGTGCCGCCTTTAGCCACTAGAATTGACGACCAGATAGTTCAGCACTATCCCAAACAACAACAAATTGAAGATGGGAAAAACATAAATGTCTACGAAACAAACAATCTATTCCCCGACCTTGATTCAATAAACATCCGAACCGGGCAGAAAGGCACTTATAAAATAGCGACTTTCAACATTCCACTTATTGGATATAATCCTCAACATAAAAAACTGTATAAAATCACAGGCGGCAGTTTTAACCTCAGTTACGAGAGGAATGCAAACAACAAGGGTATTGATCAACACTTTTATCCGAAGCTGGATGAAGATGTCCTTTTGACCAGGGAATCCATCGAAAGCTATTCAAACTCTTCTAGATACAATCCAAACACCATCTCCGGCTATGTAATCCTCACCACCAACAGTATTGTGAATAACTCAGATAAGCTTGATGAGTTCATCAATGCCAAAGAAAACATGGGCTACACAGTAACCCTGGTCACCGAAACCCAATGGGGTGGGGGAACCGGAGATGCTGCTGCTGAGAACATTCATTCATGGCTTTACAACAACTACAGCAACTTAAGCTTAGAATATCTTTTGCTGATTGGCGACCCTGACCCGTATGATGGAGATGTTCCCATGAAAATGCTTTGGCCGCGACACAATTATAGCAATTACAAGGAAGCTCCATCCGATTATTATTATTCCGATATGACCGGAAACTGGGATTTGGATGGAGACGGATATTATGGCGAGTGGTCAGACGATACAGGCACGGGCGGATGTGATAAGCAATATGAATTCATTGTGGGACGAATACCCTATTACGGAAACATGAACGAACTGGATGCCATTCTTACCAAATCGATCTGTTTTACTTACGAACCAGCAAGCCAGAGCTCCTGGCGTGAAAACGTGATATTACCAATGGAACCCAGCGATGCTAGCACTCCGGGTTATCACCTGGGCGAAGCCATAAATGATGATTTTGTAATTCCAAAAGCCGGCTGGAACTCCCACCGGATCTATGAAGAAGATTATGGACTTCCCAATCCCCCCGAAACCACTCCATGCAATTATTCAAATGTTTATGATGCATGGATAGACAGCCATCCGGCCGTAGCACTCTGGTGGACACATGGGGGCTACAATGTAGCTGCTGATGTGATGCATACCGGCTATGCCGCCCTGTTAAACGATAGTTTGCCTGCTTTCACCTTTCAGTGTTCATGCAACAATGCTTATCCCGATAATTCAGGGAATCTGGCTTACGCCTTGCTGAAGAACGGTTCTGCAGGAACCAATGCTGCAACCAGGGTATCCTGGTATTACAGTGCGCAAACCAATTTTAACAATTCCTCTTCAAATTCAGGAATGACCTATGAATATGCTGAGCGTTTAATTGATAATGAAGAAACAAACGGCTTCTCATTGTACGACCTGAAAGAAGACCTCAGTTACAATTGCAGTGAACTATGGATGAACTTCTGTGTGTTTAATCTATATGGAGACCCGAGTCTGAGCCTGTTTACCAGCTGTCGTGACACCCTGCAGCTATACGATGCCAGCGTATCAGATGGTTCATGGAGATTTTATGCAGCTGCCAACAACCTGATTTTTGCAGGAAACATAAACACTTATGTTGCGGATGGAACAGGAAACTCAGGAGCAACTGTCACTGCTACCAGCGATAACAGCATATTATTTAAACCCGGATTCCAGGCCAAATCAGGCAGCTACTTCCATGCCTGGATCGGTGACGGATGCTCACCAACTGTTGCGTTGGCTCCGACAACACATTTTCTGGATGCTTCTGAAGAAACTTCAGAATCCACGAGTATTATGGCTGATGGAGGAAATGGGAAATGCCGTATATATCCTAATCCCTCAACCGGGAGGGTGAATATTATGTTTTCAGATATTATACCTGAAGGAATGATCAGGCTTATTGATTTACAAGGCGATGAGCTTTTCATTAAATCATTTTATAACACCCATGCAACAAGCATTGATTTGATGAATTTTGCAGAAGAATTTTACCTGCTGCAAATCTCAATTCCTGATCAGGTAATTACAGAAAAGATATTAAAGGTAAACAATTGATAATTAGATCAAACCAAGTTCAGTTAGGTTAACAAGACCTGGTCAATGTCAGATAAAAGACTATTGGTGCAGGCAAAATTGTACAAAGTTTTACCGGCTTTTGACCAGCCTGGTTGTCAATAATCCCCTTTCGGTTCTGACAACTAAAACATATATGCCATCAGGCTGAGAAGACATATCAAGCTTAAACTCTGTTATTCCTGTAAGATCCTGTTCCATAACATTTCCTCCGTGCAGGTTCTTTACGGAAATTGAGACCCTGTTATACACATCGTTTAGAATCACATTGAATAAAGCCTTTCCGGGATTAGGATATACGATTATATCACTTTGACTGTCTGCAAAACGCTCCGGCATTTCAGCAGTCAAAGGCTCGCTATCACTTGTGCTGTTAGCAACAAGCGCAGCCTGATTGCTGCAAAAATCATTCGTCTCAGTAATATATCCTGATACATTGCTACCTGTTTCAGCCAGGAAACCGGGTTTGAATATGATCTTATTACCGGCTATAAATTCCGCTCCTCCCCCGTTATTCACAACAACCGCCGAATCCTCCGACACAGTCAGCACACCGGTGGCATTGTAACAGCTATCACTGCCCGATGTGATGGTATCCCCGTTTACATATGCATTATCGGGAACGATCCCGCTGATGATCAATGAAAAGGCCTGGGGGCTGCTGCGCAAAGTACCGTCGTGATCAACAGTGATGGTGTACGTTCCGGAAGATGGTGATGCGATATAAACCACTTCCACATTATCAACATCATTCTCTCCGCTGTTGGTTGCTGGATCTGAGGGATTGTCCCGGTCAAGCTTCCAGGGATAATAAGTCGTGCTTCCGTCAGAAATGCTCAGGTCAAGATCATTTACCAGCATGGCGTCCGGTGGGTCCAGTTGGGCGGGTACGGGTGTACCAGGGGGATCGGTCCAGACAATGGTTGCTTTAAGCGGTTCGGTTCCAGTTGCCACAACATCCCTGTTGTAGGCATTGCCATCAGCAAGTGATAGCTCATTGATTAAATCGGTATTCTGACCAGCCGAAATCAGTTGGGCGGCGCTTGAAGTATTCATCAACCCCCAACCGAATTCGTAATCCGGTCCGTCGGCCAAGCCAGCCTCGTCAGCTGTATGGACCACCATAGCTTTTAGCGTTGCAGCAAACATAAAACTGCCGTTCAGTTCATCATAATACTCCTGCAACAAAGCCAGCGAACCGGCAACAGAAGGTGAGGACATGCTTGTTCCGCTTAGCCATGTGTAGTCTGAATTGTTGCCGTTATCAGTTGAATAAAGTGATACCCCATTTGCACTGAGATCCGGTTTGATCCGTCCGTCATCCGCTGGTCCCCAACTGCTGAAACTTGTCATATTCACACTGGAAGCTCCGCTGTAACCGCCATTGACATCATATACTGCAGCAATGGTCAAAATATTCTTCGCTATGCCCTGCTGCCCGATGCAATCGTAACCATCCGGTGCGCCATCGCAGGGATAGCTACCGTCGCCGCAATCGTTCCGGTCATTACCGGCCGATTTGCAAATCAGATAATAAGGCGCATTGTAAGCGATCTGGTCCCACTGCTGTGTGTAGTAATCATAAAACCCGAATTTGTAATCCTCTTCGGTACTGATGGCGGGATCTCCGTACCATGTACCTCCGTACCAACCTCTGATAAATCCATAAGAATGATTGGAGATCAACGCGCCATCTGATGCTTCAGAAGCCATCTCCGAGTCATCGCTGTTCCAGTCGAATGCACGCAAATCGGCTTCATACGCCATGCCCTTGGCCTGGGATTGGACCCCGGAAGCAATCATTGTCCCGGCAACATGGGTAGCATGATAGTGTGTTGAACCGGGTGAATCTATCTGGGTAACACGGTTTCCGAACTCCTGGTGGGTTTCCAGTACGCCACCCGCGTCCCACTCTCGCAGGGTAATTCCCGAACCTGTCAGGCTAAGCCCGATGCCCCCTGATGGATAAACCAAATCAGTTGAAATGGAAATAGCCGCATCGGCATTGTGCGTAGTATAGTATTGAGGAATGTCGTCCTCAACAAACTGTAGCTCAAAATAAGCATCCCCGCTTTGCCCACGTATAGGGACGTTGTTTTGCATGGCCCAGCGAAGGGCGGTTTGTTTGGCAAGCTGGTAAGATTGTTGGTATTCGGATGAAAGTCTGCTTAGCATGACCGAATCTGTTACCGATTGTGGATAAGTCGGCTTCAATAAAAGTGTAACGAGGGCAAATAGTACGAATCTCAGCATTTCAAAAAAGCTTAAACACAAATACAAATATATAAATATGTTTTTGAATAATTAGTAAAACAACACATTTCCATAAAACAGATTCTCAAAAAGCCTATACTAACAATAACAAGCTGATATATATAATGTTATAACTATCCGGCAAATAAAACTTTAAAATTATTTGACATTAAGTCAATTAATCATTATATTGGGACCGCTTTTTCATCAAACCCCATGAAAGGTTGTGTACATATTATTCTAACCGTCATCAAACCGTTTTGATATGAAAGAGCTACACCCACAATAATACAGCCTAACAATTAAAAGCCAATCTATCTTTATTAACCAAAAACCAATCTTATGAAAAGAACAATACTTAGTTTGCTGTTGGTAACAGGTTTTATACCAACAGTGTTTTCGCAGGTAGCTATTAACACAGATGGAACCGATCCGGACAGCACGGCAGTCCTGCATTTAAAATCAACCAATAAAGGGTTCCTCCCTCCACGACTGACCACAGCCCAGCGGGATGCCATCGACGATCCTGCAGATGGGCTGATGATCTACAATTATAATAATCACAGGTTAGAGTATTTTGATGGGCAAGACTGGCGTCAGTTGTTCCAGCAAACCTCAGGGGATGTGATTTGCGGCAATGATTTTTACGATAGCAGGGACAACAAAATTTACGGGACTGTATTGATCGGGAGTCAATGCTGGATGAAAGAAAACCTGAATTACGGAAGCAGAATAGACGCAGGCACGGCAATGACACAAAATGGTAGTGTTGAGAAATACTGTTATGACAATTCATCAACCAATTGTGATCAATATGGCGCATTATACCAATGGGACGAGATGATGGAGTATAATACCAATGGGGACCAGGGAATTTGTCCGGAGGGATGGCACGTTCCGTCAGACGATGAATGGAAAACCCTGGAAGGAAATGTTGACGGCACCTATGGAGTTGGAAATGCCGAATGGGACCTCACAGGTTATCGGGGTGATGACGCCGGCTATCATCTTAAATCCATTACTGGGTGGGGAAGCGGTAATAATGGGGACAACTCATCCGGGTTCACATGTCTTCCCGGTGGATATGCCTACAGTGGTTCTTTTAACAACGGTGGTGCAACAGCTTATCTCTGGAGTAGAAGCACAAACAGTGGAAATGTTTGGATGCGAATTTTAGACCAGGGTGAAGACCAAATATCCAGAAACAGTATGGGCAAAACCCATGCATATAGTTTAAGATGTATCAAAGATTGATTTAATGAATCCAAAAAGATAATCATGCAAAAACTCAGTATAACGATAGCAGTTATGCTTTTTCAAAGTATCGTTCTCGGGCAGGTTCATATTGACATGAACAACAGCCCTGACGAAAGTTCAGCGATTTTACAACTCAGCTCCAATGACAAAGGTTTTCTTATGCCAGGACTGACCTATAAAGAAAGAGATTATATATATCAACCGGATCCGGCGGAGGGATTGATCATTTATAATTCTCAAAAAGGAAAACATCAGTATTATAATGGCTCCAAATGGCGCACTTTTGACAGGCAATTATCAAGCAATGTACATTGTGGTAATGATATGATAGATGCCAGAGATGGACATGTTTATGGTACAGTTTGGATTGGTGACCAATGCTGGATGTCGGAAAACTTAAACCACGGAACCTTTATTGACACTTCAAACCGTCAAACCCAAAACAGTATTATCGAAAAGTATTGCTATAGCAACGATTCTTCCCAATGTGCAAAATATGGAGGTTATTATGAGTGGGATGAAGCTATGATGTATAGCACCACACAACCAGCTCCGGGCATATGTCCTTCGGGTTGGTATATTCCGCAAGCAGCGGAATGGAATGAATTAATTACTTATCTCGGCGGAACAAATGTGGCGGGCAATAAAGTAAAGCAGGCGGGTTTTTCCAATTGGGATGACGGTAACAATAGCGCTACAAACGAAAGCGGGTTTAATGCCATTGGTGCAGGTTATTTTAGCTGGCACAGAACTTTTGTGTATCTAACAAATCAGGCAGTATTTTGGACCTCTGATCAGAAAAGTAGCTCAGAAGCCAAAAGTGTAAGACTAGACGATGGCACAAGCTTAATGACAATTTGGTATGAGTTTAAATACGAAGGTTTATCAGTGCGGTGCATTAAAGATTAGCAGCTAACAATCAATCGAGATATCATGAAAACAAAACACAAATTCTTTTTGTTACTATGCTCATTTTTAATCTTGGTATCAGCAAAAATGTCAGCACAAAACCAAATCATCAGAACAAGCCCGGAAAACAATGCCACCAATGTAAATGTGAACACTACGGTTATTGAAGTAGAACTTCAGCAGGCTGCTGAACCCTATATGATCATGATTATGCCTGACGACCGGTACGAGTTTCCCTTTGTGATCGGTTTTAGGGAATACGAACCGGCCAAAATGCTGCATCTGGAAATGGAATACCTGGAACCCAATTTGAAGTATGCCATCCGCTTCGAGTCGATGGACGAATTTGAATTCCCATTTAAGCCATACACCCTCGTCTTTTCAACCGGACAGGGGAACGCCGGTGACAACTACTATGATGATCAATATGGCAACACATATTTTGAAGAAGAAGAAGATCAGGGGAACTGGTATGGTGCCTATGAAGAAAACGAGAAAGAAAAAAGCAATTATACTGAAAGTGAATACGCAAACCACCCAACGAAATCAATTGCAGAAAACACAAATAAAGAAACCAATATGCAAGGAACATCCACAGGACCGGAAGGCACCATAAAATTCAAACGGGTAAATGAACCCCGTGAAAATGCTGTAAGCGTAGTTATCCCCGAAAACTGGATTATCGAAGGTGGAGTGATGCGAATTCCCGTCACACCTTATGTTAATAGGGCAACAGCCGACGTCACCCTGCGCGACAGAAGCAGCACGGTGCTTTTGCACTGGTTTCCCGATGGCTATTTTATCACAGGATCTATATACGGCTCGGAAAGCCAGTACGGTATCCCGGTTAAACACTATATGTCGGCCGAACAATTTATCAAAAACGAGATGTTTACAAAACTGCGTCCGAATGCCACTGGATATACGGTAATCAAAAAGGAAGGATTCCCAACTAAGAAACAGGAATATTTCAACAGGCTCGAACAACAGCACAATGCAAATATCGATGCAGCCATCCTCACAGTTGATTACCTCGAAAATGGGAAAAAGTTAAGGGAACAGTTCAGAACAATCATCTTCAAAATGATGTCGCCCACCGGCATGGTCACCTGGGGAAATACAGAATCCGTTCATGGCAGGGCGCCAGCAGACGAATTCGACCAGTGGTTCACTGTCTTTGAGATCATCGCCAACTCAATAAAAGTTAATCAGAGCTGGCAATACCAGGAACAGCAACGTATGACCCAACAACTTAATTTTCAGAACCAAAGACTGATGTATGACAACTACCAGGTGCAACAATTTGTCCAGCAACAGCAACAAATGACCAATACCGTGACCCAGGCTGTAAATGAACAGCAGTACGGACAGGATCAGCTGAATGAGATAAATAGTAAATTCTCGAATAACGTTGCAGGGCTTGAGGAATATGTCAATCCATACACCGGAGAAGCGGAGATCAGAACCAACAGCTATGATTATCGTTGGGTTGATCCGAGCGGGAATGAAATATACACAAACAATCCAAACCTAAACCCTGATGTGGATATGAACCTTAATGGGTATCAATTAAGTAAACCAAAATAAAAAAGCAGCCGTCCAAAACGGAACGGCTGCTTTTAACTTCTGGTAAATATACAACAAAGACTAGTTCTTCACGACTCTTTTGGTAACAAACTCTTCGTTGCTCTTGATCACTACCACATAAACCCCTCTGGGCAAAGTGCTGATATCGATCTCAACAATGTTCTCTCCCATTGTCTTCGCTTCCATTACAGGTTTTCCCTGGAAGTTGAGCAGCATGATATCTGCTACAAAAGGCTCTCCCATAAAATCCAGCTTGAAGCGATCCAGTGTGGGATTGGGGTAAAGCATAATGTTGTCTTCCAGTTCGTCATCAAAGGAAGCCAGAGGCCCTTCCTCAACTTCTTCTGTGACTGCGACAAGCGGTGCTGCAAGACTACCACAATATGTTGTAGAAATGTAAGCATGCACATAACTGTCGTTTTGCGCCACAAAACCGGGTTTAAATATGATGTTGTTGGCCGCGATAAATTCGGCCTGTCCACCGGTTTGCACAGTAACAGAGGTTTCAGTGCCGGGGACCGTAATCGTATTGCTTGCATTAAAACAATCCGATTCGGTATTGGCAATGGTTTCGTCATCCACGATCAGGTTGGTGCTGACAAAATCATAATCGCTGACCGCAAAGGTTCCCACCGTGGTAAACACGGTACCGGATTGTGTATAAGGACCGGATCCTGATGCAGCTACATAATCCTTCCAGTTATAGGTGGTCCCTGCATCGCTTGTATATCCGACGCCGCTGTTTGTACGGTCGAAACTCGCCAGTTCTTCTCCCGAGTTCCACTGGGGGGTAACTGTTAGTTCAGAACCATCTGCAACAAGCTCGGTTACCACCCAACTGCGATCCACCATATGGGCAGAACCGGAATTGGAAGGTTCATTGTCAGCAACCCTCACATTATATACATCAGCGGTAGCTGTGGCAGCATTTTGCAAAATGAGCGGATTGTAGCTGCTGTTTCCCACAGGAAACATAATATTACTGGCGCCGTCGGCAGGCACGGTTCGTTGCACCGTACCTGTGCTGTTTGTTTGTGCATATGATGTGCTGCTCATCCCCGCAGGGTTGTTTAAACCCATAATCAGGTCATATTCATTAAGAATGAGCTTACCATTCATAAACACAAGGCTGTCGAATATGGTTTGATCATATCCGTTTGATGTGGAGGTAATGGCCACGCCATTCGAATTGTTGATACGTACAGTTCCATAGAAACCCACATTCATATTTCCGGTGATCTCCTGGGCGGAGCTCCCGCTAAACGTGAATGTACCGGTAGAGGTACTCGCAAACAAACCTGAGGTGTTATTTACAAGATCACCTTTGTTTTCAATGGTGCCGTCATTGTCGATGGTGCCATCATCGGAAGTGATTCCATTGCTTGCAACAACTGTTGCCCCGGAACTCACAACCAGGTTGGCGCCGCTTTCGATCTTGAGTTGGGCGTAAACCCCAACCATAAACAAGAAAGAAATGATTATTAATATTATTTTTTTCATAACATACGTGCTTTGGTGATTAACCTTTTTATAAGCTAACGCATTTGGGTAAGATACTAAAACAGAAAACTTCTAACCAAGCGTAAAGATACAACATATATAAAAAAAAGCAAGTTTTCTGCTGTTTTTCTTTTCAACATTCGTCAGTTTATGTTTATCTGCATAAAATTCTTGACTTTCTGCTTTACATAACTTATATTTGCGACAACGTTACACCAAACAATGAGTTCATCTATTAAGATACGATCCATTTTAACGCTTGCCATTGTTGCATTCTGTGTCTTTACAGTCAAGGCAGATATAGCAAAAGTTTGCAATAATCAGGGTGAGGATTGTATCAAGCAGACAAGCATTAATCCTTCCGAAATTAAGGATGAAGAAAATGAGTTACGAATTCAGGGAGAGGACAAACCCGTTAAATTTGGTAAGGATCATGCTGTAACTGTGAAATCGGAAAGCAAGATTGTTTTCAAGCCGGGAACGAAAATCTCAGCCGGGGCGGAAGTACATGCATTTATTTCCGATGCACCCGTGAAACAAAAAGAAAAGAGCCTATCCTTTCAACAACAGTTGGATATCGTAAAAAAACTTAAGGCAACAAATAAAGGAAAGAGGAAGAAAAGCCCCGAACAAGACGATGTGCCCATTGAAAACCACCAAGACTATCTTTTTTTCCTGCTTACCGTTTATGATAACTTATCAAAAAAAACCTGTACAGCCCATGATATTTCGGGCAGTGAACCACAAGGAAAGAAATTTTTTAATCACAATAATCAGAATCAGGCAGTAACAACTGAACAGACAAGCAGAACAGACTTGCCTGTTTTTGTTGCATTGCATGATTCTCCATTTTACAACCCTTTAAAAATAAGCTATTGCCATGAATTCACCGACTTCAAACCCAAAGTGAACATGGTGCTTCGCTTGTGAATTGATTCACCGGGACCACCTCTTTAATAACAACCTGCTATCTCTTAGCCCGGGAGAAAATAAACAGGGTTGCATTTGTCCTTAGGATAGCAAACAGATACTTCACAGATTTTATTGAACTTCTAACCAAAGAAATAAAAGCTTTACGTTTAAGGTATAAACGATAAAGCTAGTTATGAATAATAAAAATAAAGAACAATGAAATCAATGATAAAAATTATAGCAACTTTTGCATTGTTGCTTTTTGTTGTTTCATTAAATGCACAAAATCATTGGACTCTTAATGGAACTGACATTTACAAAAATAATTCTGGAAACGTTGGTGTAGGAACCACAACCCCATCAACAGATATAGAAGTTTACGATAATGAATCTGATGCTTCAGTCTATATTGGCAGCCCTTATACTTTAACAGCCAACAGAGCAATCGGGCGAATAAGAATGCAAAATACAGCAACATCCGAATGCTATAATTTTGCACTTAGAAGAAATGCTGGTGACATTCAATGTGTTCAGAATGCATATGTTACTGGTACTGGATGGGTAGATGTTAGTTTATTTAATTATACAACACGTAATCTAGAAATTAAGTGGGGAGTAAATGACGTTGTATATACAAACTCCGGCAATATGATTTTTACTAATACCGGCGGAGTCGGCATTGGAACATCCACCATTCCTGCAAATTACAAACTAGCGGTTGATGGCAAAGTCATAGCAGAAGAATTGGAAATACAGTTGTCCGGCAGTTGGCCCGACTATGTTTTTAGTGATAACTATAATCTAATGACTTTAAGTGATCTAGAAGAGTTTATCAATAATAATAATCATTTACCAGATATACCTTCTGCAAGTGATGTTGAAAACGGAACTCTGAAACTTGGTGAGATGAACAAGAAATTATTGGAAAAAATTGAGGAATTAACACTCTATGTAATAGAACTTAAAAATGAAAATGTTGAACTTAACAATAAAGTTAATCAACTTATAGAAAAGAATTAATAAAATGGTATAAACAGAACTGTCTTTATACTTTCCTTGCATGTTATATGCTTTGAAATAGATCGAAGAATTCAAGGAAAACAATGTTTTATTTTTGAATTTATTCAATTAATTTGAAGTTAGAGACAGTTCTGTTTTATGTTAAATTTGATTTTGATACTACTTTTAATACATTTATTAAATGCGGGATTGTATTATATGTGGCTTTGGAAGAAGTGGAACAAGTTTAATGGGTGCTCTTCTATATCAAGCAGGATATTATATGGGAAATGAATTATATCCTGGACGAGAAAGCAATCCCTTGGGATTTTTTGAATGCGAGGAAGTCAATACAATTAATGAGGAAATTCTTAGTAGATATGATAGTCGACCAAATTCACAATATATTTTTTCACAAGAACGAAAATATTCACCATTTAACCCAATGAATGGTCAGAGATGGCTGACTCATATTGCAGACAATATTCAGATTATTCCCTGTGACAAATCAAACATTGAATCTAGGATATCAGAACTTATAATTAACGCAAAAAAAAATAGCCCTATAGCATTCAAAGATCCACGATTCAATTATACTCTTGAAATATGGGATAAATACCTCAAAAAAGATACTTTAATTATTTGTATGTATAGAGAGCCAACTAAAACGATAGAAAGTATTTTAAAAATGACGAAATATGATAATCACCTGTCAAACTTTTACATAGACAGTGTTCTTGCCTATCAACTATGGTACAATAGTTATAACTACTTTGTCTATACATTAACAAAAAAAATCAAGAAAGAAATTATATTTATCAATTATACAAAATTACTCAACAAGAGCATCTTACCAACTCTTTCAGAAATGATTGGTGTAAAACTAGATATTAAAAACATACTACCTGAATTAGATAGATGTACTGGCATAAACTTTAATCCGCCAAAATATATAATTGATACATATAAAAAATTAGATGAGTTATCACAAAAATATTATAAGATTTAGGATTAGCAAATATTTCTTTATTATGAAAGTTTCATTGATTTGCAAACATCTAAATATATTTTAATTAATTCATCATTAGGCTTGCTGTGGATTATGGAGTTATCAAATTTTTGATTTAGCTGTACTAATCTATCTTTAATTGAAACTAATTCGCTTTCTATTAGCAAAGATTTATGTATATGTGGAACAGACTTATCTACAATTTTGCAAATTATAACATTATCATTTTGTTCAATTATATCATAGTCAAGCATTTTATATCTTTTTGACCAACATTCCATATTTTCAACAAGAAAACGATTACGTAAAATACTTAAACTGGCACGTTCGCTGTCATTTATTAAACTTAGGTAATTCATTTCATTACTTTTTAATCTAGTGCGGTTTTCATGAGGCACATGTTCTAAAGTCTCAATATCTAAATTAAATCTTTTAATACCTGATAGTTGCAGTCTTTTATAAAAATCTGTATCATCATAGCCATACCAAAAAAGAAATTCATTATAACCATTTACCTTAAAAAAATCCTTTCTAAAAACATATACTTGTCCGTTCAGATGCGTTTCATTTTCATTTCGAGCTATTTGCCAATTACCAGTGTAAAAAATACCTCTTCTAAGTATGTTTTTCTCAAAAAAATTATTTTTAAGGATTATATCTGAATCAAGTTTCAATAATTTATTAAAGCTCGTAAATCTAGCTCCAACATTAAATGCTTTTGTTTGCAACCACCTTGTTTGACCTTCAATTCTGATTATTTTGACCTTCTTACTTTTGATGTTGCTTAATTCCGAAACTAAAGAGGTTGTTGATGACCAATCTACAACTACTATTTCATTCACATTACTATTCATAATCCATGTAGATATAACCTCTTTAAGATGATCATTTCTATCTTTAAGTGCAGTAAAAATAGAAACCCCCTTTTTAATACTTTTGAAAGCATTCTTTTTTCTTAAGTTAAAAACTCTCATCATTATAACAAGATTGATTGCAAATTAAATGTTTTTCACCTTTTAGAAATGTGCGAATAATCATTTGGAATGACCCATTAATTTTATCCTAATAGTCCCTGTCAAATATATTTTATTAAAATGCTTTCTGTTGTTTTTTCTACCCACTCTTAATGGTTTTCCTTAAATAACCTTTAAATATTAATACACCACTGGCCACATTGCTTGCTTAGTTCCTCACAAATAAAATCCAAAGTACTACTGAAACATTAGACGAATGATCAACTTTCTTTCTTATAGCTAATACACACCACTATATTTGATAATCACGGATTTTGAGAAGATGTTAAGAGATGACTATATTAAGCAAATTTCGATAATATGTCAAAATATAATCTAAATTTAGAAACTTCAAAAGAAGCATAAAATGCCAATATAGCTATTCATCCAGAGTAAAACTGAAAGTTATAGTTGTTGCTTTCTTCGTATAAACATTTTTATCAACCAATAAACCGGAGAGATAATCAACCGACCAATTTTCCATGTGTAGGAGGCATGGATGTCCTTCAATTGTTTGCGTAATGCCTTTGCCTGTGATCTTAGAATGTTAATTTGTTTTTGGTTGCCATGAATGGAAATCCTTGCATTATCAAGCTGTCTTCTGACCTCTTGATTCAATTGATCCTTGTCTTTCAAATGAAGTTTCAGGTTATTGATTTTAAAGGACTTCTCCTCAATTTCTTTACGAAGTTCATCTGACAAACTATTTAAATTCTTAAGCTGAGCGTTCAGTTTAGCCATATTCAGCTTCTTGCTTTCTAATTCCTTCTCTAATTGATTTATTTTCACTAAATAATGTTGCTTTTCCTGAAGCAGTAGTTCAGTCTGTGATCTTGCTTTGTTCTGTTCTTCCTGCTGTGCTTTCAACTTTGCGGTAATTGCTTCGAGTTCTTCATCTTTCAGCTCTTCCATATCACTAAATGAACTAAGCATCCTTTGAATGAATGAGAAGATTTTGCTGTTTTGTTCTGAAGCTGCTTCAGATAAATGCAGATTGAATAACAGAATATAATCTTCGTTTGTCAGATTCTCTTCTATTTTATCAGGCAGGCTGATCCTAAGTTCTTTCAGCCGCTCTTTTATGGCCTCAATTTCAGCTTCCCTCATAAGAGCTTCCGGGATGATATTCTCATCTTCCCCTTGCTGCCAACACTGTATCAAACAATCATCTTTCCTGGACACTTCGAAATTCAACATACCCTTGTTAACAGACCATGGGGCTACTTTTTTCGAAATATACCTGCTAATGAAAATGTTCAACCTCGACCATTCTTCATCACTCAGGTTTTTAAGTTTTTTCGAAGGGCTTTGAAATGCCATCCTTCCCTGATGGTCAATGTGATGCAGGGTGTCATAATCAAAGCATTGACGATTGAGGCCCGAGGATTCCAGCCTGGAAAAAAGATCGCTATCATCCCAGCCGTAGGTTTTAAAAAACTCGTTATAACCGTTTACTTTGAAAAAGTCAGCGCGGAAAAGAAAAAGGTTTCCATTCAGGTGTGTTTCATTCTCATTTCTTGCCTTTCGCCAGTCACCTGAATAAAACATACCTTGTTTCAATTCATGCTTCTGAAAGAATCCGGGAAGCAGTTTTACATCTGCATCCAGTTTCAGTATCTTATCTTTCGAGGTCAATCTTGCAGCAAGATTAAATGCCGGGGCAAGTATCCATTTCTTCTGGTTTTCAACTCTGGCCAGGAAGATTTTACCATTTTGATATTTCTGAACCAGCTGAAGCAAAGACTCATCCGATGTCCAGTCAACAATGATGATCTCATCAATCTCATCATGTTTTACCCAGGTTTTCAGCGCATCTTCAAATATCTCTGCTCTGTTCTTTATGGCAGTGCAAAGAGATATTCCTTTTTCAATCTGATTTGTATTTGGATTCAGTTGTGTTTTACGAACAAAGTTGTAATGGGCGATGAACTTTCGAAAAGGTGATCCGGGCTGCACATATTTAGGATCATCCGGATCTATCTCAAAATATTCGACCACATTCTCAGCCATCTCCCGGAATGTCATTCCATGATTGTCATCCTGTGAGGATAAGCCGCCTGAATAAAATTTGGCAATAATCAGATCAACGTACAAAAATTGCTGCCTGGCAAAACAGCGCAAGTTATAATCCCAGTCTGCCGTAACGGTATATCTTTTATCAAAATAGCCGGCTTTGGCAATCACCTTCCGGGGATAAAATATTGCCTGTTGACAGATATTCTTGTTTAATAATTTTTCCAAATCAAAGAGACCGTCATACACATCCTGATCTTTTGCCCACGGATTGCCTCCGACAATAAGAACATTGCCATAAACAACTTTAACCTGATTAAGGGCACCTGATTTATAAAGATTTAACAGAACTTCCTCATCAAACAAGCGGTCATCTGCACCCATGAAATAAAGCCAGTCACCACTACTAAGGTCAATCCCTTTGTTCATGGCATCATAAATGCCTTCATCTTTTTCGCTTACCACATTAATGAAAGGATAATCCTCACGGTATTTATCGATGACCGATAAGGTAGCATCAGTCGACGCCCCGTCAACCACCCAAACTTCAATATTCTCATAGGTTTGTTTTACAATGCTATCCAACGCTCCACCGATTACGTCTTCTACATTAAACACAGGAATAATTACTGAAATCCTCGGCTTGTCCATCTAATAATCTTTCAATAATTCAAGTTTTAATACTTTTCTGATACCACTCAATTAATATATCCACTCCCTGGTCAATCTCAATGTTATGGTACCAACCAAGCTGATGAATACGTGAAGGATCGGTCAGCTTTTTCAATGTTCCGTCCGGTTTCGAGGTATTAAAAAACAAATTACCGGTAAATCCGGTTTTCCCTTTCACCAATTCTGCCAGCTCCCTGATGCTGATCTGCTCACCTGTTCCAATGTTCAGATGCGTATTTCTGATCTCTTCACCCGGACCGGGAATAACATCTTTAAAATCCACGTTCTCCATGCAAAACACGCAGGCGTCTGCCAGTTCTTCACTCCAAAGGAACTCACGCATGGGCCTGCCGCTGCCCCATATCTCCACCTCCCATTTGTCAGCCTTGTTTTTTCTGATGCCAAATTTTTCCAGTTCATTCAAAATTTTGCGATATGAATCCCCGGCTGAAAAGTTTTTCATCGGCCTGAGCTCAAGATCCTTTCTGACCCATGACCAATCGTTAGTTTCCAAAGCACGGGCAATCAAAACCTTTCGCAGAATGGCAGGCAATACATGCGAGTTTTCAAGATCGTAATTATCCGAAGGCCCGTACAAATTGGTAGGCATCACCGTAATAAAGTTTGTACCATATTGAATGTTATAGCTTTCGCACATTTTCAATCCTGCGATTTTAGCAATGGCATAAGGTTCATTGGTATATTCCAGGGGAGAAGTCAACAAATACTCTTCTTTCATTGGCTGAGGCGCTTCTTTAGGATAGATACAGGTACTACCTAAAAACAAAAGCTTTTTCACCCCGCTTTTCCAGCATTGATGAATCACATTGTTTTGAATGGTCAGGTTGCTGAAAATGAAATTCGCCCGGTAATTGTCATTGGCATATATCCCTCCTACCAGGGCAGCAGCCAGAAAAACGTATTCGGGATTTTCGGCCTCAAAGAAATCGGCCACAGCCCGTTGGTTTGTCAGGTCAAGTTTTGCTCTTGGGACAAGCAACAGGTTTTCATATCCTTTTTTCCTGAGTTTCTTAACAATTGCCGAGCCTACCAGGCCATTATGGCCGGCAACGAATATTTTTGAAAATGCATCCATCAATAAACCATTTAGTAACCGATTACCATTATCATCCTAAAAACTGCCTTTCAAACCAGGTTAATTATAAAAAATGAATCTATACCGGTTGTTTCCTTTCGTTTATCAATACAATCATTAATAAAATTTATCTCCTGTTGAACAAACTTTTGATAAAAATCAACTGTCAGACCAAGAGGAAGTTTTTGATGATTTCCCATATATAAATACTTTTTGTCAGTAATATTTTCTCCGATAATATTAGCTATCCCATTAATTACAATCTCTGTTGAAGAAATAAGACTTTCATAAGTAAAATTAAAAGTACTTATTTGATATTCTTTCATTAACTTATAGATTCCATATTCCATTTCTAAAATCTGATTGATCCAAGACTTGATGCCATCTGGATTATACTCCAGCTTAGAATCATAATATTCATTTTCAACAATTTTAGTTGTATATGAATGAAAAATATTTGTAGCGATAGCCTTATACATTGATATTGCTTGTAGTACAAAGTTATCTCTATATAGAAAGAAGAAGTGATTTGAACTAGAGATAAATTCGTTAAAATTCATAATCTTTCGTATAGGGGAAATCTGCACATTTGTTATTTCGATTCCGAATACGTTATTACTTGATTTAAAATTGTCAAAAATATAATGCACATATTCGTAAGATGAATTAATATTGTATTTTTTAACTATGTTTTCTACCACTTCAGGGTTAAACCATTCTTCGGGAACTCCAAGTGAACCAATGTTCTTAATAAGTCTTGACAAATAGGAACTACCTGTTCGCGGAGTAAAAAAAATGATATATTTTTTGCCTTTAAATTCTTCTAAAAAGTATGCGATTTTATCGGATGCATAGCGATCATCCTTTTTGAATAATTCTTCTATCATGGTCATCTTATTAGTTTCTTCTCACAATTCGCATTATTAAATCAATATAAATAAAAAGTATAATAACAAACTCTTTTATTCTTAATTTACTGATCTTACATCATCTACATACCAGTTCAGAAAACCATTAGATTGAAATGGATTAGGAAATTGTTTTTGTAAGTCCTGCCTGCTTTTAAAAAGGCATCTCATTTCAGGAAGAATCTTTTCACCATTTTGAAAGTTATTATAAAACCACCAACCATCTGGTATATTATTCTGAGACAGTTCTTTTACCTTCCTTTTATACCATGCCCAGAGCTCATACACTTCATAATTGGTTTTGGCATATTTTGCCGTCATCACCTCACCAACCGGTCCAAGTTTAGTAAAATGGTAAAAGATCAGTGGCCGGCCATTTACTACCAGACTTCCGTCTTTAAGAAAATGTATATCCCGGTTGTAAATGTTCCAGCTTGCAACATTATGTCCAAAATCCCTGATTATTTTCACATTGTCAAAAAAGGCAGGTACCAGGTTGCACCATTTCTGATCGGTAAATAATCCATTGGGGATGTCGTCATAACAAAAATCATATAAGCGATCCGCCCACCAGTTAGCAAACTTAAGCCCCTCATATCTTCCGGTCACGGCGACAAAACCCAGATTGAACACCCCGTGCTTTAGGGATCCGATTTCATTGTCTCGTATGGCTGAGTCATCGTCGGTAAAGGCGACCTGGTGTGGGGTCAGCAATATATCATAATCATCGAGCAGTTGATCCACCATGCTGAATTCATTGAAAACAGCGATATCCGGATCCAGGTACATAATCTTTTGCGGGCTGTACCGGTCAAGCAGGTATTTCATTGCGTGACCCTTAACAGCCGTGCATGCTTCAACAATACTATGTCTGAAAAGCCATGATTGATAATTTGGTATCCCGATCTCATCGGTATTAATAACCACATCAAATTCTTTCAAAATTAAAGAGTTATCAAAACCTTCGGGTTCCTTATCAGTAACAAATGCTACAACCTTCCATCCGGGATTGTATTTCTTAAATGTCCGTGCAAGAAGGATAGCTTTTGGCAGATAACTATAAGAGAAACTTGTGTAGCAAATTCTTTTATAATCCATTTTTCAATCAAGTCAATTTGTAAGATAACCGGTTTGTTTCAATATCACTATAATATAATCCGTTTTTACAAGCATCCTCATATCTTACCAATATTTCACCACTTTGAAATAATTCCAGCAATTCGGTTTTGGAATTAAATACATTACCCGAATTATACTGTTCGATCAATTTAGTAACATTGCCACTGTCTTTGTATGCCAGGATAAAACAACCAGCAGCAATTGCTTCAATCGTTGTAAGGCTGTATGTTTCGGGACATAGCGACAACATAATCACAACATGAATGTCCTTTTCCTTCAACGAACGTGACATGGCATTAAAATCATCCTGCCGGTACTCAACCTCTAAGTTGGTGATTACATCGCAGTGGTTTCCCGAAGCCCTCCCAAAATGATAAAAGCGAAATCTGTTATCTGCTTTCAAGGACTCGGCCAACTCAGCATAATATGTCCAGCCTTTAAAGTAGGACGGGAAACCCAGGAAAGCGACTTTCAAAGGATTATTGTTGAAGTAATCAATCCCGCCGAAACTTCGTTTTCCTCTCTTCTTGATTTGCTTGTGCGGGATAAGGTGGGTTTCGTTATAGTTAAATGAGACTTTCTTCGCCCACAATTTCAGGGCATATTCCGATGGAGCAATGATATCAATATTGCCATTTTGGAATAAGTTACCTACCTCCCTGATATGTTTCTTTCGTATAAAACCATATTTACAAATTTCACAAGCATTCGAATTAACAGAAGGGGCATTACAGAATTCAACCTCATTACGTAACAATCTGTATCCAGGACAGATCGTAAAAAAATCATGCAGCCATAAAAAAGACTTAACAAAATTCAATGAAAATAATTCTTTCAAAAAAGTAATATTGTGACCAAGCAAAGTATGGATCACGAGAAATGAGGCAGAAAAGTATGTTACAATATCCTCAAGGAAAAAAAACAATTCCTTTGCTGAGATTGTGCCCGTATGGCTACCGTTGAAAATAAGCCCCCCTTGCCAGTCGCTGTTATTCCTAAGATTATATACTACTTCATCAGGAAACACATTCAAATATACATGACCCTGTTCATTGAAAACGATTTGTTCCTGCATCACACAAGACTGTATGCCTCCCCTATACTTTAAATAATTATCATGACCAAGCGAAATAATGAGTTTTGATGCTGGAGAAAATGACCTGATGTCATTTGAAAGATTTTCCATATCAACAGGTGCCCCACTCTCCTTGTATAAAACCTTGTCCTTTTTAAATTCACTTTTGATCACACTATAATAATCATGTGCCGGATGCCGGGCGATTCTGCCTTCTGATAGTCCGGCAACGGCATAATGATACAAAGGATTTACCCTATCTTGTTTAACATCAGAATTAAAATCAAGATAATCCAGCGTTATGAAATTTTTTGACGGATTCCGACCTTCTATCCAACCGCTATAGTAATAGTGTTCAAGGGGTTCTATACCAGCCTCCTTGATATCAGGATATGTTTTCAAATAAAACGCTTCGTCAAACAACCCACTCTCCCTTATAAGCTGAATTTCCTTGATATCCTGATTGTTTTTCGGGCTGGTTATATCATCAAATTCACTGCCCCCAATTTCTGCAAATACAATCTTCCTTCCTTCCCCCCTCCCAAACTTAATATAATGCAACAGCGGGTTGTCGCCACCTTCCTTTACATCTTCATATTCCTGGAAATAAAAAACGGTATTGAAATCCGGTGATGGATTTCGTCCCTCTTTCCATCCAAACTCGCAATAATGTTCTATCGGATCAGCTCCGCTTTCCTTTACATCAGGATTTTCATTAAGGTAATATTCCTCATCAAACAGGCCGCTCTCGCGGATCAAAGTTACGTCATCCTGTTTTTCTGCTTCTTCAGTTGCCAAAAGCTTCTCGTCTGAATTTTGCACTTCATTTTCAGAAATGAGCTCCGGTAACGGCTTTCGACCCTCAGCCATACCAAATTTTATATAATGTAAAAGCGGATTGATTTCACTCTTTCTGACATCAGGATACTTTTCGAGATAAAAAGCCGTATTGAATTTCTCGGAGGGATTTCTTTTTTCTTTCCAGCCAAAAAGGCAATAATGCCTCACAGGATTAAGCTCATTTGCTTTCAGGTCGTTGTATTCCTTTAGGTAGTATTCCTCATCAAAATAACCGCTGCCAGCAATTGAATTCATTTCGATTTCAATTACATCGGGTTTCGACGGCTGCTTTTCCCTTGCTTCGGGCGTTGGCCTTGGTGGTGTGGGTTTGGGGTTTGGAGGTATTGCGTTCCTTTTCTCGGCCTTGCCATGCAATAGATAATGCACCAGCGGATTTGTTTTTAGTTTGATCACATCCGGATTATTACGCAGATAGTAAAATGTATCAAACTCTTCTGATGGATTCCGTCCTTCTTTCCATCCACGTGACAAATAGTGCTGCAAAGCACCCTGACCGGCGTTTTTTACATCAGGATATTTCCTAAAGTAGTAGTCCTCATCGAACATACCACTTTGCAACACCATCTCACGCATTTCATCGTTGATGTATTCTCCCCTCAGTTTTGACAACACATTTCCGGGCAAAAAACCGGATAAGAAATTAAAAGACATCTGATGAGCTTTCTATTTTGTTAATTATCATAATTGCTCCTTATCGGCTTAAAGACACATATTATACAACTTCTCATAAACATAAACCTCCTGCTCCAGTATCATCAGAGGTTCTTTGCTTATGTTTTCCTTCAGACGGTTAAGTATTTCGGGATTGCCAGTCACTTTTTTCAATATCTCAGCCAACTCACCCGAATTGCCCATCTCATAAATGTAACCATTCAAATCATTGACTATTTTTTCATTAAGTGCGGGCACATCCGAACAAATTACCGGAACATAACATGAAAGCGCCTCATGCAAGACCCGGGAATAAGTTTCATAGCTATTGGAAGAAACCACCATTATGTCATGTACACTAACCACCTCACCCATTTTATCCTTTTCAAACATCCCCAGATATTCAACATTGGGCAATCTTGATATTCTTGCAGTGAACTCTTCGAAATACTCATCGGTAGCGGCTTTACCGTAGAGGTATAATTGAGCTTCAGGAACCTGCTCAAATGCATCCAGCAAGGTTTCCACACCTTTCATTTCCGAAATAGTCCCCGTGAATAAAAACTTCAGTTTGTCGCTCTTATCGTATTTCTTAAGATTTCGCTTTACGGTATTAAAGCTTATCCCGTGTCTGATCAGGAGAAAGTCCATATCAGGAAACTCTTTCTTATAAATATCCTGAACAAATTTCGAGCATACCACATTAAAGCGGGCATTGTAAATGATCTCTTTGGCGATATTCAGGCGTTTGCTGATATAAGACTGAGAAAGTTCAGGACATGCCTGAAAACACTCCTGACCATTTTCCGGTCCTTTACAAAGTTTTCCATCTGAGTTCCGCAGAACGATTTTTGGGCAAACCTGGTAAAAATCGGTCAATGTGAGAATGTAAGGAATCTTAAGCTTCAACAGCACCTTCACAAAAATGCCGGTGCGCATGGTGTGCATGACGTGAACCAGGTGGGGGCTTTCCTGCCGGAGGATGAATTCGGCGAAGCTTTCCATTTCACCTTTTACATCAACGAACAGGTCATTCATGTTATGCGGGGTTTCCTCAAGCCGGTAGTCGATCACTTCAATTTCACCAACAAAATTTCGGCGGTAAAGTACGCTGCCGAATTTCTGATCATATTCTTCAGGTTCATAGAAGCTAAAGGAAAGCACCTTAACATTATTTCCATTTTTCTGAATATTGGATGCAACCGTAAGTGTGGATTTCTCGGTACCGCTCCCGTGCATGGGATAAAACTGATGAACAAGGTACAGGATTTTCATATACTACACATTCATTTTAAGTTTCTTGTATATTTCAATAGCTGCTGGGTTGTCACTATCATTCAGGTAACAATAACCCATGTATGCCCCTGTAAGCAATGCAAAAATGCGTATCAGTGCATTGGCATACTCTCTTATGGTTTCGTTGCTCATCCGGCTGTAGTGATCCAGCATGTATGTATTTAGAATATGACTATAATTGATCATCCCGGCCACTACCACCTTGTTGGAATTGTAATTTTCCGCATCAATCTGCCCCGCTTTTTCATTCAGTTCACTTATGAAGTCATAGGTTTCATCGTCAACGATTTCCGATTTCCTAAGCATCGTAGTTCTGACAGCCGGTTTGTATTGAAAGGCTTCCAGCTCCTGGGTACAGTCCAGCTGTTCATGATTGGTGAAATCATCCAGCTTCTCCAGCTTGTTTTCAATGATGTGAATCAGCTCATTGTATAAGGCAGGGATTTCCAGGATAACATCTTCAAGTTTCACATTGGGATATTGAAAATCCTTAAAGCGTATCTTGAGATAAAGGCTGTCAACCAGTCCGCGTCTTAAATAATAATAAGGAACACGTTTATGGGAGTGAATGATCTTCACGGTACCGGCATAAAGCAATGTATGGCCATCCTTAACCAGGCGCATACCAAGATCGAGATCCTCACCGTAATCCAGCCGGTATTTATATTTCATAAACAACTCGCGCTTGATCAACAAGCCAATATCCGACAGCTGAGCGTTTTTCCTCAAGGTAATATGATCATCAGTTCCAGGATAGGAAAATAGTTTATCCTGGTTGATCACATCAAGAAACCTGTAATGATTGCGGTTGGTGACCCGGTAAAACAGGTCGCTGTCGGCGCGCGGCGTTTCCGTGCAGGTTACCACTTCAACGCCCTCTCTTTTCAGCCGGTAGTGCATAAGGTAAAGAAAATACAATGAAGAAGGCATGGCATCCTGAACTGTAAAAAACAGGAAGTCGTTTTTGGCCTGTTCCGCACCCAGGTTACGGGCGTATGAGTGGGTGAATTCTTCCGGTTTTATCCCAACCACATTAACTCCATGATGTTTAGCAGCTTCAATCGTTTTGTCCGTGCTTCCGGAATCTACAATGATAACCTCTATCTCCTTAAAACCTTTCTGGCCTATGAGGGTTTTCAGCAGATTGTCAAACTCGGGGCCGGCATTCTTGGTAGGTATGACAACCGAAACAGAAACATCGGTTAGTTCGATGGCTTTCTGGTTGGTTAAGATTTTGATATCCTCATCAAGCGTGATTTTATCGGGTTTGATGAGATTAATATCATTTTTAAGAAGCGGAACTTTTTTACTGATCTGACTCTTACCGTTTTTTTTGTCCGTAACCCTCACAATCACTTCGATCTTCCCGGCATTTTCAGCTGATGTGCCAGGCTGATGGATCCTGTTGAAAGTAAAACCGGAGTTCTCGGCATTTTTGATACCGGGGAAAACCTTTTTTAGGTCGGGGCGCCGCTGGCCATGTCGTGCCGATCCAAGAAATTCGCCGTTAAGAAACACTTCAATTGTTTTCACACCATGCTTCGAGAGTGCCCAACCCGATATCTGCACCCGATTTTCCATCACAGTACAATCATCCAAAAACACATGTGTATCTGCGTTTTCGGCAATTGCCAGATCAATGGCTGAGCGACCGGCTGTGTGTGTTCCCGGGCAATTTTGCAACTCCTTAGTAGCCTCCTTACTGGCCTTTTTAGGGTCCTTCATCATTTTCTTCATATTGGAAATGATCTGACCCGGGGGTTCGGTTTTTATGGCATACAGCAGCACTTTAAAATTCCTTCGGTTAAGGGAACTGAGCATAAAGAATGGCTTAGTAGCAAATAGCATGGCTCCTTTAACATATACAATGATTTTTTTACGTCTTGAAAACTCGTACGCAATGCGGAAAGGGGCAGTCAACGTCCAACCAAACCTGAAACTAAACGATTTACGCAGGCGCCGGCTTTCATTTCTCAGTTCTTCAATATCGCATTGCAGATTGTGGATGGTATAGTCCTTTTTCTTGATTTCCCTTTCTTTCAACTGCTCACGCTCAAGCTGCTTTCGCAGTTCTCTGATCCGTAAATGCAACTCCTGGTTCTCATTGCGCAAACTCTCGTTATGCACACTTGTTTGCCTCACCTGTTCTTTCAGATCGCGAATCGTGAATTTATACTCCTCCTCAAGTTGCTTTCGAAGACCTGATAAGATGTCATCGACACATTTATCTTTTTTTAGTCGTTTTGCCATGTTGATTGGTTCTATTTATATTATATTTTTTTATAAAAATAATACTATGGTAAATACTTGATTTCAAAAGATTCAAGCTTGTAAGTTCCGTCCGCGTATCCCGGATCATATCGAAAACTGCCGGCGAGAGCTATATTTGAGATTTTGAAGTAAACATTGTTCCAGCCCTTTTCTAAATAAGCACGCTTTGAATTTTCTATTTTGAATTGTTTATCCTCCCTTGTGTTATAGAATAAAATGGAAGCGGATGGAGCAGGTGCAAAAATTCTCGCTTTCACAACATAGTTGGCAGCTTCTGGCAGTTGAATTTTCCTTAGTAAAATCCAAGGGCCTTTTTGTCCTTCGTGCTTATATTTAACCATATGAGAATTTGCTTCCAGAAGGGAGTGTTCAAAAAAGTGTGTCAGCCTCTGCATTGCAGTGCACAGCCCTGGAGCCGATAGGCGGAAGGGCTGTGCACTGCAAAATTAATTTTTTATAGGTATTTCTCATAGCGTTCTCCAAATTTATCAACTAGTTCT
>JAIPBS010000038.1 GCA_021738625.1 Bacteroidales bacterium | reverse complement strand
TTTACATGCCTTTTCGACATGGGTCAAACTTTTTTTTCATAATTTTAAAGTTTAGATGTTATTGTGAATCTAAAGGTAACGAAAACTATCGGTAGCAACAGCATAAGCTGTCTTTAGCTACCGGTAGGTTTCGTTCAACCCAGGATATAACGGAATTCGACTATGCAAAGCTTAATATTTCAAATTTTCTGAAAGAAGTAAAAACACTTGATCTTGTCATTTTGAATGCAGGAATTTTAAATGACATTAAAGATATGGAAGAAACGGAGATTGAAGAGCTGCGTAAGAGTATGGATGTCAACGTCTGGGGCAACAAAGTTGCGCTTGACGCTGCACTTGCCATGACGAAGGTAAAACAGGTAGTGGCCATTTCGTCAGGCGCTGCGGTTAATGGCAATCGCGGATGGAATACCTATGCCATTTCAAAGGCAGCTTTCAAAATGATGATCAGCCTCTACGCACAGGAAGCACCCGGTACGCATTTCAGTTCTATTGCCCCGGGTCTGATCGATACCAGTATGCAGGACTATATCACATCACTGCCGGATGACAAACGTTTCCCATCTATCGACAGGCTGAAAGCGGCCAAAGGAACTTTGGAAATGCCCGAACCCGAAGAAGCCGCCCCGAGGTTGATTGAAAAATTTGAGAAAGCCCTGAAACATGATTCAGGCACCTTTCTGGATGTCAGAACAATGTGATTCGCTTGTTGAAAAAAATCAACACATTTTTTTTTTCTTCGGAAAGCGAACATAATTGATTCTTGTTTATTATTGCAATCATGATCAATTAACATAAAAATGGAAAAGAAACGGGTTATCAAACGCATGGAAAACCTAACAGGTGATCTAATGGATGCCCTGAAGGAAAAATATCCCGATGGTTGGTTCAACCACATAATTAAAGTTCATAAGGGAAATAATGAGTTTTTCCACGCCATAAGCCTCGAACTTGATGATACAACTTACCTGATTCGTGTGAATGTTAAGATAGATAGAAAAAGAGACCTTGAAAAGGAGGATAATTATCCACCGGAAGAAATGGAAGAAGGTCATGATGATTGGGAAAAAATGTCATCATTTGAGGAGGAATAAAAAAAAGGTATTAAATTGTAAAGCAGCTTGTTAGTAGTTTCAATCAAACAATTAAATCAAGCTGTTTGCTTTTTGGATTCATCTTTATTGGTCAGCAGATTCTGCACAGGCTTAAATCTTTCCCTTATCAACTCCCATTTGTCAGGGTACTTTTCAAAAAGTAGCAGGATTTTCTTTTTGTGTTTTTTAAGTGAATCACTGATTGCAGGAGCTGAAATGGAGTTGGGCATCGTTTTGCCAACATTGTTGCCCGTGAGCCGCTTATGCTCACCGGATAGCTTCCTGGCCGCTGTTTCAAGTCTGTCCAATAAAGATATCGTTTTTAAATAGCGCGTATCCGACAAAAAACGACTCTTTTCTTCATCTTCTTCTGCCTGATAGTTCTCCAGGTTGATATCCCATTCTCTTAAAACAATTTCTTCCTTTTCAGGATACATATTGCTCAGGTATATAACTGACTGATTGATTATTGCATGCAAATGGTTAATGTTTCCCTTAAAGCCTGATAGCTTTTTTTCAGCGCTCTCTTCCAATATGTAATTCTTTCCGGTTTCATTTGATTTCTCCTTCAAATAGGCCTTGCTGAGGTTTAAGATACTTTCGCCGTAATACGTTTGGGTATTGCTTAGCTTCCCTTTCAGATAAGCGGCCTCATTCACAAGTGATTTCAGGTTTTCATTGATGATCCTGTATATCTTTCTGTTCTCTGTACTGATTGAAAACTGAGTTTGAAATGAATTATGAAGAAGGGTAGCTATAATATTCTTGTTTTCTGTGCTTAGCGGTCTGTCTGAACGACTTAACCCAAAGCTGCTCAAGTTCTTCCTGAAATATATAAATAAAAGATCGAACAACTTATCATCAGGATTTTGAAAGCGCAGCATCAGAACGAGGTTTTCTGTTTCACTAAAGAGTTCCTTGTGATTGTTCTTTTCCGGGATCAACTCAAATGAAAGATCCTCTTTACTAAACCAATTAAATGAAGCTCTGCCGGTTCGCATCCTGTTGATTACATCTCTGTTTTCATGCAAAGAAACCAATCTGATTTCTTGGTTCTTTTCCGGATTCTCACGCATAATAGCCTGTATCGTATCAGCCTGTTTATTAAAATAAACTGCCATCACCTTTTCAATTCCCGGTAAGAATGATGCTGCATGATGCATCACCACCTCGAGATCATGACGTATGAATGAGAATTGGTTAAGCATTGATCAGAAATTATTAAACAAATATAATAAAAATTTAAGCAATTCGACAAATTTTTAAGCATAGATTTAAGCTACATAAGTTGGTTTTAAGTAAACTTAATTAAGTGACTTATGTTTTGATTTCATGAAAAAATACAAGCTTAAAATATTTGAAAGCAGGTGGTTAGATAATGTATTATTGCATAACTAAATCGAAACTAAATGTCAGATCACGAAAATTTTTAAGCCAATGGTTAAGCAATTTAAGTCATCCTATCGAAAAACTGATGGAGTTGCTGAATATCCGGGAATAAAAGTAATAAAGCAAAGAAACCGAATGCGGCATAACAGCATCCGTTTAATAATAGAAAGCAATCATTTAAAAGTTAGCCCCTTTCTCGCTCTTATCAACCAAAAGATTAAGAAACCAGGAAATAGAATTGGAAGCAAAAGAAAATCCCAGGATTTTTCTATGCGGTATATACGCAAATTTATTTTGGGCCGGTTTGAAGAAATTAAAGAGAATGCTATCACCCAAATGATCAAAATATTTGAATCGGATCCTGAGCCGGAGCTTATTTATACAAAGAACTCATCAGAAAGGAAGTACAAACCGGGCAGTGAAATCTTAGATAATGAATTGAGGAGAACAGTAAATGATGGTCAGGATGATTTCATTTCCGGTATAATGGGTTTTTTAATCAAAATCGTTAACAAAATCCAAGTGTCATTTGCATTGGATTACCTGCTGAATGTTGATCCCCATTTAATGAATAGCAATGAAAAGCACAATATCCCTCCCAAAATAATACAATTTACTCCTGCAGCCATAAACGCAATGAAGATTGGATTCAGCAAAGCATTCAAATCAATGAACGCATCATGCGAAGCCAAAATAAGAGAAAGCAGAATAAAATTTGCAAGAAGTTTTATATCAGCATTTTGGGACAAATTGAAATCATTCTCACCAATAAACACCAACACGACTACGCACAGACATCAGCTTGAATGAAATCCTTTGAAAATGTCTAAGATTCGATAAACATTTATGAAAAAACCCTAAATTCGTGCCAGTTAAAATTAAACATCATGAAAAAGAATAAGGCATATAAAGGGATTAAATGGATCATCATTCTTTTACTTGTACTACTCATTGTCGCAGCAGCTTGGTACCTCTATTTTAACAATATAGGAAACAAGGCGGTAGCATATACCGGGGATTACAAGGCTAAATTGAAGTCATCCCATTATGGCGCCTATCGCGGAGTTTATGAAGTTTGGCCGGGGACTGAAGCCGCCATTGTGTCTTTTTCAGCTGATTCGGGTAAGTTAGTGCAGTTTAATATTGATAAGTTGATGCAAACACCTGGATACAAGATCGAGCAGGAAATTGAAGAGAAAGTACGAACTTCAGGCGAGCTAGAGTTTGATGCGATCAGTGGGGCCACATATTCCTCTTATTTTATCAAAGCAGCTATCAGAAAAGCATTGGAATAAAACTACTTAATAGCTTTATCTTAAGTAAAGTTATAATAAGATACCTGGATGCCTTTTAAATTTTTTCACTAAATTCGCCTGTTCAAAATATCATTTATACATGAAGAAGTACGCATGCCTTATATCGGTCATATTTCTTTTTGCTGCACTACTTAAAGCCCAGGAAGCAAAGGAAAAAGGATTTCAATCGATCAGACAGAATGTAGTGAAGGCACAACTTGAATTCCTTTCATCGGATTGGATGGAAGGCCGCGGTACCGGTGAAAAGGGCGAATTTATGGCCGGGGATTACATTGCCAGCATGTTCCGGCTGTTCGGTATCCTTCCCGGAGGCGATTCGGCAAGGACTCAAGTCAGTCGCGAAGAACATTTTATGAATGGAACAGAACCCGAAACCTACAGCTCCTATTTCCAGAATTATGAACTAATCAAAAGTACGCCCACAAGCGATCATGTACTGGGCGTGAAAGACTGTACTGAGGATGGTGCTAAAGTAATTTATTTTGAGCAACATGTAGACTTTAACATACAAAATCAGCCCACAACGGGAATATCGATCGAAAGCCCGCTGGTTTTTGTGGGATATGGTTTCTCGGATGAGGAGCAGGGATATGATGATTATAAAAACACCGATGTTCAAGGAAAAGTTATCTTGCGGCTTAAGGGATATCCCGGAATGCATGATACTGCCAGCAAGGGATACAAATTATTCCACCCCAAAAATATCAGGGATACCTACAGGATGATCCGTCAGAAAGACCGGCTTGCGGCTGAGAAGGGTGTTGCAGCCATCATTGAAATTGACCGTGATTTTGAATTGCCGGAATCATGGACCGCTAATCACCCTTTCAGGTTTAATTATACTTATTATGAGGGAGATACTGATCTGCCTGATATTTATGATTTCAGTATGCATTTGCCCGGCGATAGCCTGAGCAACCGCCCGTTAAGTATTGAGCTGTCAACTCGGGCGATCAATTATTTACTGGATGGCCAGGACCTGGATTTATCAGCATTCGAAAAACAAGTAGCCGAAAAACTTAAAAGCAATCCTACCGAATTGGAAAACACCAAAATAATTCTGGATTATAAACCTGATCTGGAGCTTATTAAAAGCCGAAACGTGATCGGATATATAGAAGGCAAAAGAAAAGACGAGATCATCATTGTGGGCGGCCATTACGATCATCTCGGGAAATACAACGGATACATCTGGAACGGCGCTGACGACAATGCTTCGGGAACGGTAGCCGTGATGACCCTGGCCAGAGCCTTTGCCATGGCGGGATCACAGCCTGAAAGAACAATTGTGTTTGCCGCCTGGAGCGGTGAGGAAAAAGGCCTGCTTGGTTCAACCTATTTTGCAAGACATCCCTTTGGTGATAGCCTCGACAACATAAAGATATACCTGAATTTCGATATGGTTAGCCGGGATGCCAAAGACGACAGTCTTGGAAACCAAGGTGCAATGTCGTTTAAGGACAGTCTGCCGTTTTTAGAAGAGATGGGCAAAGAACATATTGCTGATAGAGACCTGAACCTCGACTTCAAATACTGGCCGTCGAAAGGTCAAAGCGGAGGCAGCGATTATTACCCTTTTTCAGTGAAAGGCATTCCTTTTATCTGCTATTGGGGCGGTTTCCATATGGATTACCATCGGCCAGGAGATCATACTTCCAAAATCAATTATAAGAAGCTTACCGGCATTATCCGGCTGGCTTACCTGAATATCTGGGAACTGGTCAATGAAGAATGGCCTGAGAACTAAGGGTTATTCTTTCAGTTTTTCACTGAAAACTTTCTTGAATTTTTCAATCTTCGGTCCGATGACGAACTGACAGTAGCCTTCGGTGGGATTTTTCTCAAAATAATCCTGGTGATATTCTTCAGCTGCATAAAACTTATCGATTTCGGTGATCTCCGTAACGATGGGTTTATCCCAGGCCCCTGATTTGTTAAGTTCCTTTTTTACTTGTTCGGCTATATGCTTTTGCTCCTCATCATGGTAGAAGATCACAGAACGATATTGTGTACCCACATCCGCCCCCTGTCGGTTGAGGGTTGTCGGATCATGCGTTCTCCAAAAAATCTCTAACAGTTCGGTATAGGAAACTTCCCGGGGATCGTAGGTCAGCTGAATGACCTCGGCATGTCCGGTTGTTCCCGAACAAACTTCCCGGTAGGCGGGGTTCTTCACTTCTCCCCCGCTATATCCAGATGTAACTTCCTTTATTCCCTTCACTTCCTTAAAGATAGCTTCGGTACACCAGAAACAGCCCGAACCGAATGTAGCCTTTTTATAATGATCTTCTTGTGCCATAAGATTTTCCGATTTAAAATTCATATTCAATCCAACAAGGATGAATATTCCAAAAAGTAATGCAATTGTTTTCATCTTCCTCATGTTATAACTTTAAAACGAGGATGTTTGTTCAATGTTGGGATGGAAGATGTAAAAGAATTGTTAAAGACTGCAGTTTCCAAAAATAGGGGAATCAGTTTTTTATGGGAATCCTGATGATAAATTCCGTCCCTTTCCCCGGTTGAGATTTCAGATTGATTTCAAATCCGTGGGCATCTACAATGCGCTTGACAAATGCGGGTGGATTTACGGCCAATGGATCGCGCAGGCCTTTCATAAAATATTTACCTCCCGATTTGCCTTTTCGATCAAAACGATTCCCGGCTTACTTTGGACCTCCTCTGTTAAGGCTTACCAAGGCTGGTTTACTTCTATACCAAGGTAACTCCAGTAACCAATTGCTCCCAGTAAATGATCAAATACTTTTAAGGTTTTCATCCTCAACAATTCTGTTGATAATTCCCTGCAATATCCTTACCAGTCGGGAGTTATTCGAATAATCGGCAGCAGCAATAAAATCGGCTCGTTTTTGCTGAATCAATTCTTCACATCGTTCTTTGGGAGATTTATGGCCAGCACTGCTCTTCTTTTCGGCATCGTAAACAGCGATAGCAGTGCCGCCCTGGTATTTGATCATTTTCATGGCTGGCACATCGGTGAGCCCGTCTCCTATATATATCATCTTTGAAAAAGGCATAGGTCGTTTTTCCTGGGGCACAAATTCATTAATGCGTGTATTGTCCCATGAATTGTATATTCCTTTGTTAATGCGGAAAAGGTATTGGGTTTTGTTGGTATAGTTTATGGCAAGGGCCGGCCAGACAGCCACATTTTGCTTGTCAAACACAAAGCCTGATGCAAAAATATTCTTAAAATGCCTTGCAATGCTGGTTCCCCTTATAATATCCCTGATCCCTGAAGAGATCACATAATGTTCAATTGTGGCATGTCTTTCGGCAGCATAAGCATTGATCCGGTCGAAGAAACCCTCCACTCCTTTGAAATATTTGATCTGCCTGCCATGCTCCATGAAAGCATTCCTGCTTATGGGCATGTTTCTTTCTCCTGCCTTCTGAAGCATCAGCTGCATATATGATAAAATGTCATCCATATCGTGCTTTCTTGCAAAATCATTAGCTTCTTTCCAGAAGTCCATCTTATCAATCCCGAGCTTCGGAATAAATGAATGCTCCTGCATATTTCCCGGAACCAGGGTGCCGTCAAAATCATAAGCAATTGCAAGCTTAACAGGTGATGTGTATTCCATAATTTTAAAATCAGGATTCAAAAATAAACATGATTGATTAAATTAACCGGTTATCCCAAAAATGATCTTCCAGCCGCAAAAATCTAATTTTTTGCAAAAAGTCCCTGTGCATTGTATTTATAATCAAATTGAATTCGTAAGGGATAATTACCGAAGTTACCTGCAACAACAGCGAGGATTTTTTTTGATACCATTGGCTCCCGGTCTTCTGTAAATAAGGATATGCTAAAAGGGTTCTCCAATTTTCAGGCAGGTTATCTGTTTGCAGTTTCTCAATGTCTTCATCACCTACCCGTGCTTCAATCACCATCACCTTGTAGCTAAAGGATGGCCGGATGGACGAACGGTGAACCAACAATTCCAGGCTTGCCAATGCCCGGCTGGAACTGGCGTAAATCACTTTTTGATGGTCTTCATTCCAACGCCCCGCCCGACCGGAAGCAATCAACTGAGAGGCGTATTTTTCCCGGCTAATCCTGTATAAATGCATCATGCATTGTCTCCGTATTCCATACCACTAAGCCGGTCATCAATAAATTTGATCCCGCTCACCGTATTCAAATAATCCGAAGGCGAACTCCCATCAAGAGATGCGTTTTCACTTTCAAGCCATTGCGAAAAGAATTCTTTGCTGCCAAAAACATCGAGACCGTGCTTCATCAAAGAAAGCAGCATAATAGTATGCTCCTGAATATCAGGACTTAATTCCAGACTTGATTTTTTGTAGCTTCTGAAGGTTTTCACATTGATGTTCAACCAGGATGAAATGATCTCATCCTTAACACTACTAATTTTTTTCAATACATCAAGATACCGGCTATCAATCATTCCGCTGCTAACCAGGGTGAGGGTTTCGGGCATTTGCACATAAGCCGGAATGGGTTCCATTAAAATATTATCCTGTTCACTCATGCCACAAATATAGGTATTTTTTCTTTTTTAAAAAAGTATTTTTACCTTTTATTTTATTCCCTCTATAGAATCAATGTACCCAGCCCAGATGTTCAATGGAAATTCGATTGTCATTCGATTGTCATTCGATTGTCATTCAGTAGTCATTCGATGGTCATTTATTTTCCAGCATCCAGTTATCCAGTTATCCAGCATCCAGTTATCCATCCAGTTATCCAGCATCAAAAAAAAACCGTCCCTGAAGCATTTCAAAGACGGCCTTTTCAAATTATGATTATGAAAACTTTACAAAGATTTCTTTGCATCATTATATCCTGGTAAAGTGGTGCTAAATTCCCATCATTACATAACTATTAACTTAGCACCTGCTGCGGATTTATCGCCAATCAGTTTCACATAATACAAACCCGGTTTAAGTGAGGAGAGGTCAATAATCCCGGGCAAGGGAGATGATTCAATGGAATAAACGCAGCAGCCGGCGGCGTCATAAACCAAGATCAATGAATAGTCCCCGCAATTTTCTAAATAAAGCACGTCATCTACAACCGGGTTTGGGTAGAGGTTAAAAGATGCCAAATTCAACTTAAGTGGTGCGAATCCCACGCTGGTATCACAACTCAAACGGGCAACCCATCCGGGAGCTGTTTCAGCCTGATCGGAATGGAACTGAAAAGTAAGTGAACCGAATTCATTAGCTGCCAAAATAGTATCTGGGATATCCCCCCCGCAGTATTTACCAATCAGTGGCGCATCGGTGTCCGGACCGTCGTATACTTTCAACCAATCATAATTACATGATGGTTCATACTCCAGCTCAAATTCCAGAAACTCTGCCATCAACAAATAATTACCATCAGGGTTAAAGGTCATGATAAAGTCTTCATTGTTACCATAATTCTCCTCCATTCCTGCAGCATCCGTGAATAGTCCCGAGCATGTTGTATAGGCTGCATTATCCATTGGATAATAGTGATCTGCATAAATATAATTCTCTTTTGAAATGATGTTTGTATCCCCGTCCTGATTATAAACTTTTAAGCTGACTGTAAATGCCCCGGCCTCTTCATATAAAATGCCCTCCGGATGTTGCTCTATGGATGTAAGCGGGATCCCCCCTTCAAAGGTCCATTCCCAGCCAACAGGATCGCCATATGTTTCATCCGTAAAATTAACATCAGCTCCTATTGGGATAACTGTTTTATCTGCTGCAAAATCTGCGATCAAAGTCCCGGGTGCCAGTTCTACATTCAAATAGGTAGTCTGATAATTTCCTGCATTTACATTATCGAAAGTTTTGGGGAAATAGCCCGGAGCGCTGAAAGTCAGATCGTAAGTTCCTGAATAAACCGGCCTGTGGTAATTTCCTGTTTGAACCGATGAATAAACCCACGAACTGTCGATATCATGGTCTTCGGCATAGACCTTGGCCCTGATCTTATTCCCTGTAATTGAATCGGTAACGATGCCCCTGACACCATATAAACTTTGCTTGATATAGTTCAGCAAACTTCTGTAATTATAATCCCAGTAATCAGGCAATTGTGAAGCAGGCGGGGTTTTGACACTGGATATCTCAAGGGTGTATTCCCGGCATGAGTGGAAATAGTTCATATAATCCTGTCTTCCACCGCTGATGGTATACCACGCATAACCATTTGTAATTCCATTATTCAGGTCGGTTAAATAACCGGGGGGGCCATAGGCGTGCACAGTATCTGCATATTCTCTGCAAACAAACTGCCACCAGTCGTCATCAGCATGCAGTTGTGCCCAGGTATCCCAGGGATAGTTGCAAACTTCGGCCCCGCCATGCAAATTGCAGGACATCACAAAATCGTGAAATTCAGCAAAATTCATAAAAATAACGGTTTCGGGCTGCCAGTCGTTACCATCGGGATGGGGCCCGTCTTCGGGGTCGGGAAAATTCCTGTTGATGTCGATCCCATTGGCATTTCCCCTCGTGGCGCCTTGAACGGTTTGATTACCGCCCGCATATGTACCATCCGGATTGGCCAGAGGATTGATCCACATCTCAACACCATTCACCAATTGTCTGATATCCGGATCGGAACCGTAGTTACTGAGCAAATGATCAATCAGGCGAAGCATCAGAACATAGCCGGTGATTTCATCGCCATGCATACTGGATGTGTAAAAGAATTCGGGCTCGGGTTCATTTTGTGTCACGTTATCCGTGATCATAAGAGCGAGTATTTTGCGCCCGCTGGGCAAAGTTCCTAAATTGGTGAGCCTACACAGGTCGGGATAATCGGTTTCGAATTGCTCCATGATGGCTACATAAGCTTCGTAGGTGGAATAAAAATTCCAATCCTGCAGATTCTTTATATCAGTTTTATCTTTCATTACAGGATTTTTTAACTGCAAGCCCGGAGGCGTTTGAATTTGATATGGTATGCCGAGTTTTAAGAATGATTTAAAAGAGGCTTTGTTGGCATAGGCAGTCACCTGACCGGATCTGATCTGATCTATTGAGATGATCCGGCTAATTGAGGCCATTTTTAAATCATCGGGTTTGTCAAATGTAAAATAAACCTCAACCCGTTCCCGAGAAATCTTTTTCCATAAACTGTCGTAATCTTTTGCTTCCTGCGCAGCAATGTCAAGGATAAACAATATCGCAAGCATGCATATGAGTATCTTTTTCATGTGATGTGTTTTTGTCATTGCCCAAAAAGATCAGCCTTCCCGGGCAGGTTTTAAAATTCTTAAATAATGATCGACATGCTTTAAAAATGCATCTATAGAACTACCTGGCTCAAGTTCGATCATCAGATCATAAAACGCTTCAGATCCCGACCCCCTTTTTCCAATCTTTAGTCCTGCCTCCGACATACCGGTAATATATGAAAAAGCATAACTGTTACTATCAGTCAAATCAAGCAGAATATCAAACTTTTCCGACAGAAATGCATCTATCTGTTTACCCAAAGGTTTTCCCAACCAGTTCAGGTCTTTCTCGGTAAAATAATCAAATGTAATGCTTGAATTTAAGCTGGAATTGATGTTCTTTTTCCGTATAAAGCCCAATGCCTTTACCTGCTTGTTTTCGTGTTGAAGTTTATTGATGAAGTCCTCATGCATTTTATTGATTCCTCCATTGGCGTCATAAAGTATCCCAACCTGTTTGATATCATCATAATGCTTGAGGTTTTTCACCCGTTGCCTCTTGCCTGTTTTCTTTTTCAGCAAAAAGTCCTGTATTTTATGAATGGCATTTTTGAGCAAGATTTCTTGGGTTTATTCTCGAATTAAACATGATATTGCAACGATCGGCTTTACCAACATCACGTCCTGAACGCGTTCCGCAAAAATTCAGCACATCTTTATATTCTTTACAAATTTATAAAATATCAAACTAGTTCAGTTTTTCCTCTGTTATTTTTTTCACCCTTCTTAAATCCAACAGATTTATGGGATTGCTCCCCAGGCCGGAGATGTTTATTTGTGTGAAACGTAAAACCTGATCGTAATACAGAATTACAACCGGGGCTTCCTGCATCACGAGCGCATTTATTTTCCGGTAAAGCTGGATACGGGACGTTTCCTCCATTATTTTCAGAGATTGTTCATAAAGGCTATCCACCTCCATACTACTGAAATGTGTATAATTTGGGCCATCGGGGCAAAAGTTTTTGCTGTAGAAAAGAGATAAATAATTCTCCGCATCAGGATAATCAGCGATCCATGAGGCACGGAAAAAATTCAATTTCGCCTGCGCCTTCATTTCACGCAATGCGCCGCCGGGATGTACTTCAATTCGGATGGGAATGCCTACTTCCGAAAGCTGGTGCTGGATAAACTTACATAGATCAAGATACTCGGAAGTGGTATGCAGGCTTATATCAGGCAAACCCTCTCCATCAGGGAAACCTGCCTCACGCAGCAGTTTCCTGCTGACATCCGGTCGATAGTTATATCCTACAGAAGTATTGGTATCGAACGAGGGAAGTCCTTCCGGGATGATTCCATAAATGCCGGGCGTGCCGATACCGTTTCTGAGATAGCGGATCATCTTGGTCCGGTCGAAACCATAATTGATGGCCATCCTGATTTTCTTTAGCTTGAGAGGACTTTCCCGAACAATCGGCATATTGCTGTCAATCAGGATACCAAGATACTCGGTGTTGAGATAAGGCTGTGTCTGTAGCTTAAACCGGTCTTTGTATTTCGGGTTCAATCGGCCTCTTCTGGTCAGCAGCTCGTCCTTATAGCTGGGATGCAAGCCGGATAAAAAATCCAGTTTGCCTTGTACGAATTCCAAAAATGCCGATTGATTGTCTTTTAAAAAAGTAACCGCAACGCCGTCCAGGTATGGAAGCCGCCGCCCGCTATCAAATTCAAAATATTGTGGATTTTTTCTAAGTATCAATTTCACGCCCTCTTTCCACATCCGGAATCTAAAAGGACCCGTACCAACAGGATGTCTACGAAAATCATTACCATATCTGTCAATGGCTTCGCGCGGAATAATCGAACAGTATTTCATGCTCAGAATACCCAGGAAAGGCGGGAATGAATGCTTTAAGCAGATGATGAAGGTACTGTCGTTGGGTGCATCAAAAGCAGGCGTTCCGTCAATCGATGCGACATTGTTAAAAACCCAGGCACCGGGAGAGGCTGTCTCAGGATTAAAAAGACGCCTGAAGCTGTATAATACATCCCGGGCCACCACCTTCCTTCCCCGACCGTTTTTAAAAGCATCATCATCATGAAAAAACACATCATCCCTTAAATGAAAAGTGTAGATGCGACCGTCGGGTGAAATCTCCCAGCTTTCAGCGATGGCCGGCACCACACGCAACTTGTCATCCAAACCCACAAGGCCGTTATACAATTGATTGCAGGCCCATATATTCGCAAGGTTTTTGGCAAAAGCAGGATCGAGCGAACTGATTCCAACTGCTTCATTGTAAACAAAAACGGACTTTTCATCTTTAACACTTCCAGGTCCGCAAGCGTTGAACAGGAATATCAAGATAAAAATAATTGTGGCTCTGTTTGCTGTCTTCATTGAAAAGCCAAAATTAAAACAAACAGTTAACAATTTTTAGCATCGATTAACAAAATTCTTACTATCTTGCATTAGAAAAAATATTTTTTAGGGATCATGCAATTTGATCCCGCGGCAGAGTGATTTAAGAAAGGCGGTAACTTTACCGCCTTTCTGATTTAAGTATGCTTGAGAAACCGACTCAGGGTCAGCTCAGTTTTACGGGATGTTTGACCTTCTCTTTCAAAAGGGCTTTGTCCACGATCTCAATCATCTGATCAACATAATGGAAACGAAGGCCTTCAATATATTCCTTTTTGATGTCTTTGATGTCTTTTTCATTTTCGACCGACAAAACCACGTCTTTTATTTTTGAGCGTTTTGCAGCGAGGATTTTTTCTTTTATGCCCCCCACCGGCAGAACTTTTCCGCGCAATGTGATCTCGCCCGTCATGGCCAGCTTGCTTCTGATTTTTCTTTGGGTGAATGCCGAAGCAAGGGCGGTGAACATAGTAATCCCCGCAGACGGGCCATCCTTGGGCGTGGCGCCTTCCGGTATATGAATGTGAACGTTCCACTTTTTGAACACATCCGGATTGATACTGAGAATATTGGCGTGGGCTTTCAGGTATTCAAAAGCGATGGTTGCCGACTCTTTCATCACCTCACCCAGATTACCGGTCATGGTCAGGCTGCCTTTGCCTGGGCTTAAGCTCACCTCAACAAACAGAATTTCTCCTCCTGCAGCAGTCCAGGCCAGACCCGTAACAACGCCTGCCACATCGTTTTTGAGCTCACGGTCTCTAACATTGTGTGCAGGACCAAGAATCTTAACCAGGTCATTTGCCTGGATGCTCTTCTCATACCTTTCCTCCATGGCAATGAATTTGGCATAATGGCGAATGAGCTTGGCGATGTTCTTTTCAAGAGACCGCACGCCGGCTTCACGGGTATAATCATCAATGATCTTCTCAAGTATGTTTTTTGAAAAGATCAGTTGGTTTTTTTTCAGGCCGTGTTCGTTAAACTGTTTGGGGATTAGATGTCTTTTGGCAATTTCAATTTTTTCTTCCAGCAGGTAACCACTCAGGTTGATCACCTCCATCCTGTCGCGAAGCGCTGGATGGACGGTGGCCAGGGTATTTGCCGTACCGATAAACATCACCTTCGAAAGATCGTAATCCATTTCGAGATAATTGTCATAGAAGTTCGTATTTTGTTCCGGATCGAGGATTTCCAGCAGGGCAGCCTGCGGATCACCACTGATATTTGCGCCGCTTACCTTATCTACTTCATCCAGCACAAAAACCGGGTTGGAAGATTTGGCTTTCCTCAGCCTTTGAATAATCCTTCCAGGCATAGCGCCTATGTATGTCTTCCGATGGCCTCTCAATTCAGCTTCGTCTCTCACGCCACCCAGCGACATGCGGATATATTTCCTGCTCAAAGCCCGGGCAATGGATTTCCCAAGTGAAGTTTTCCCAACGCCCGGAGGTCCTACCAGGCAAAGGATGGGTGATTTAAGATCATTCTTAAGCTTGATCACCGCCAGGTATTCCAGTATTCGCTCCTTGATCTTTTCAAGCCCATAATGATCCTCGTCCAGCACTTTCCTGGCGTGATTTAAATCGAGATTATCTTTGGTATATTCACTCCAGGGAAGATCTACCAACATCTCGAGATAATTCACCTGTATGGAATATTCAGCCGCCTGGGGGTTCATCCGCTGCAACTTTTTCAGTTCCTTGTCAAAAGTTTCAGCAACTTCCCTGGTCCATTTTTTATCCTTGGCCTTCTCAATCAGCTCACTGATTTCCTGTTCATTGGGATTACCGCCCAATTCCTCCTGAATGGTTTTTAATTGCTGGTTGAGCAAATAATCACGTTGCTGCTTATCAATGTCGGTTTTAACCTTATCCTGAATCTGTGATTTCAACTCCACCATCTGAAGTTCCCTGCTCAGGTTTGCCAACACACGGTTTGCGCGTTCTTTTAAATCGGATATCTCAAGCAAATCCTGTTTCTCCCTGACATCTATATTTAAATTGGATGAAATGAAGTTTACCAGGAAAACTGGGCTTTCGATATTCTTGATAGCAAAACTTGCTTCCGAGGGTATATTGGGAGATTGCTTGATAATCTGAATGCTCAAATCGGTAAGTGAATCAATCAAAGCCTTGAATTTAAGGTCTTTTTCATGTTTTTCGATCTTATCAAAAGACTTAACAGTAGCTTTGAAATAAGGGTCTGTTTGGATCAGATCGACAAGCTCGAAACGTTTCTTTCCCTGTATAATGGCTGTGGTGCTTCCATCGGGCATCTGTAAAATCCTGATGATGCTGGCCATGGTCCCGATGCGGTTCAGGTCTTTAAAACCGGGATCCTCCACTTCGACATCACGCTGTGCCACCACACCAATCAGGGCTTTACTTTTATATGCCTCCCTTATGAGCTTGATGCTTTTATCGCGGCCAACTGTGATCGGGATCACCACACCGGGAAACAAGACGGTATTTCTTAAAGGTAATATGGGTAAGGCTTCAGGAATTTCTTCAGCGTTCATTTGTTCTTCTTCTTCCGTAGATAAAAGCGGGATAAATTCTGTTTCCGCATCTACCATATCTGAGAATTCCTTTTTATTTTCATTCCAAAACATAAGCTGATAAACGTATAAGTCAATATGTCAGTTTAACAATGATCTTTCATGGGGTAATCATTTGTTGATTAAGATAAACACCTGATCAACAAAATCTTAACTATCACAAAAGATATAAATTTTCAATTGGGGCATTAAATGTCAATATATGTGCCAAAAACAGAAACGTAGCAGACTTAAACTTTTTTATTCTTGAGCGATTCTTTGAAAACATGGAAAAGAATGTCGCGATCGTTTTGAGTAAACTCCCTATTACGACGCTGATAAACAACTTTTGCAACATCTATGGCCTTTTCAAAATCATACTGCTGAAAGCCGCTTGTTCCTCCCCAGGTGAAAGAGGCAATAAAGTTTCTCTGAAATCCGGGGCCGTATACATTCGCACTAACGCCAATTACGGTACCGGTATTAAAGGTGGTGTTTATGCCGCACTTGGTATGATCTCCCATGATAAGTCCGCAGAACTGCAAACCCGTCCTAATAAAAGTTTGTTCAGGATAAGACCACAAACGAACTTCATCATAGGTATTTTTCAGATTGGAATTGCTTGTTCCGGCGCCAATGTTGCACCATTCGCCAATAACAGAATTGCCCAGGTAACCGTCATGTGCTTTGTTGCTATAACCAATAAATACACAATTGTTTATTTCGCCACCAACTTTGCAATAGGGCCCGATGGTAGTCCCGCCATATATTTTGGCACCCATTTTCACGGTGGAATTTTCGCATATGGCAACCGGGCCTCTGATCATGGCACCTTCCATGATCTCTGCATCTTTACCAATATAAACGGGGCCTGCACTGGCGTTGATGATGCAATGTTCAGCTTTGGCGCCTTCTTCAAAAAAGATGTTTTCCTGATCGATCAGCTTGTTGGTGGGGCTGATCGGAGCTGATTTACGTCCTGTTGTGAGAAAATTAAAATCTTCATGAATAGCCTGACTGTTCCTGGCAAAAATATCCCAGCTTTCGTTCAGTTTAATATATTCCGCATCAATTTCAATTTCTTTTATGCCATGCGTTTCACCCTCCCCTATTTTTTCAAGGTCATCCGCTTCAACGTGCATGGCTAATATGGTATTTCCAGTAATAAGGGCTTCTTTGGGCTTTAGGCTTTTTACTTGCTCAACAAGTTTGTCGTTCGGACAAACCGATCCGTTGATCAGGATATTGTTATCCGCTTTTTCTATGGGATAGTTCTTTCCGAGGTATTCCTCTGTTAAACTGGAAGTTTTTGAATTCAGTTGTTTTTCCCATTTCTGCCTGATTGTCAATATACCAATACGAATATCCGCAACGGGCCTGGTAAATGAAATTGGAAGCAGGTAATTTCTTCTGAAGTTGTCGAAAATGATGTAATTCATGTTGTGCGTAAAATTGTTTGTTAAAAATGTAACAATATAGAACGAAAGTAAGACAAAAAAAACACATAAATAATTGCATCTGCTGCAAAAAAAGTTGATAAAAAATAAAAACTGTTAATAACCCCCGCAAAAAAAAAGCCCTCCTTCTAAGGCGGGCTTTTTTTTTGATATGAACATTCTTATTTGCTCTTATTGTCGTAATGCTTTTTGTAGCGATTCTTGAATTTGTCAACACGCCCGGCGGTATCTACCAGTTTCATCTTTCCTGTGAAGAAAGGATGCGAGGTATGTGAGATTTCAAGTTTAACAAGTGGATAATCTTTACCGTCTTCCCACTTGATGGTATCTTTCGTTTTAGCTGTTGATTTTGTCATGAAGGCATAATCATTCGACATGTCTTTAAAAACAACCAATTTATAATCGTCCGGGTGAATTCCTTTTTTCATATTTTCTTCCAGTTTTTTAGGCGTGCAAAATTAATTATTTTTTAGTAAACAACAAAACAAGATTAAACTTTTTTACAGGTTCAGTAAAAACCGAAGCGTATCCCTTCCATCTGCATAATCCCACAATTGCGGATCCTGACTGTGTCCGAAAGCTATTTCATCTTGAATGATTCCATTTCTGCCAACAACACATTGAATATTGTCTTTTTTATCCAGAAGCTGAGCTTTTACCTGCTCCACTTTTTCATATCGTTCATAGTGCACAACAGATACGGGAGTGCTTATCTGATCCATCGCTCTGAACAAAATAAAACCGTTATCCTGGAAATTTTCACGATTCACCATGTAGATGGTTTTAAAATAATCGTAGTTGTTTCTGTATTTATGGTTGTCGGCAACGTAATCATATTCCTGCAGTGGCTCAAAAAGCATGTCAATTGCAAAGCCTTTTGGTACATATAGCTTGGAAACATTCCTGCAACCCAAACCAAAGTAGAGCAGGATATCCTTACCAAGGGCATTCAGTTCGGCAAATGACTCATCTCCCGTCAGAACGGCAACCCCATTCCTGTTTTCACGGATGAGATTGGGATATTTCCCGAAATAGTAATCAAAATACCTGGAAGTGTTGTTGCTTCCTGTTGCAATCACTGCATCGAAATCTTTTAGAACATCTTCGGTGAAAAAAATCCGTTCTTTAAATTTGGGTTCCAATTCAACAAGCACATCTGAAAGCGCAGGCAATAAGTATCGATCCTGGGAAGACAGTTTCCCAAGAAAACGATTGCCCGAAACCAGCACACTCACAAAATCATGAAAACCAACCATAGGGATATTTCCGGCCATAACGACAGCAATGGTTTTCAAAGGTTCATTTTGCTCCAAGCCTGACTTGTAGGGTTCTATCCATTCCTGAAGGAATTCCGGCCTCAAATTATCCGATATTGCCTTTAGCGCGTAGTTTACGTGCCTGGTAACAAACCAGGGGTTTTTGGTTTCAGGATGCTGTGCAAGCTCGCCAAACTTTCTTTGAGCGGCAGTTAAATTTTCTGGGAGTTGTTCAGCCCAAACGGCCCGAAGGTAATTGCCCAGTTTCGCAAATGCATGTAACTTTTCCTCAATATCCATAATACACAAATGTTTGCCTTTGCAAAAATAAGATAACAAAAAGATAACAGGGTAAAAAGCGCCAAATTAAGGTATAATTTTTATCTTTGCAATTTCTTAGTTTAAAAGAACATATAATGTTTAACCAACACCAAAATCTGTAATTATGAAGAAGCATAATTTTTATGCAGGTCCTTCGATCCTGCCTCAATTTACTATTGAAAACACTGCAAAAGCTGTTGAAGATCTCGACGGAATCGGTTTGTCCATCATGGAGATTTCGCACAGGAGCAAAGAATTTCAAGCCGTTATGGATGAAGCGGTAGAGCTGTTCATTAAATTGCTCAACATTCCGGAAGGTTATTCTGTTTTATTCCTGGGTGGTGGCGCAAGCACACAGTTTGCTATGATTCCATTCAACCTGATGAAACAAAAAGCCGCCTATCTCAACACAGGCGCCTGGTCGAAAAAAGCCATCAAGGAAGCAAAGTTTTTCGGAGAAGTTGATGTAGTTGCCACATCCGAAGACAAAAATTTCAACTATATACCCAGGGGATGGAAAATTCCGGCTGATGCTGATTATTTCCATATTACCACCAACAACACCATTTACGGCACGGAGATAAAAGAAGATTTTGATGTTGAAGTTCCTTTGGTAGCCGATATGTCATCGGATATATTCAGCCGCCCGCTTGATGTGAGCAAATATGCCATCATTTATGGCGGAGCGCAAAAAAACCTGGGTCCTGCCGGGGTTACATTTGTGGTCGTAAAAAACGATGTGCTTGGTAAAACCGACCGCCCCATTCCAACCATGTTGAATTATCAGACCCACATCGATAAGGGTTCCATGTTCAATACCCCACCCTGCCTGCCGATATACGGATGCCTACAAACCCTGAAATGGCTCGACAATATGGGCGGTATCAAGGAGATGGAAAAAACCAATAAAAAGAAAGCAGAACTTTTATACGGTGAGATCAACAGGAACAAATTGTTTAAACCCACCGTCGACAATCCTGAAGATCGCTCCCTTATGAACGTTTGCTTTGTGATGAACGAGGAATTTGAAAAACACGAAAAAGACTTTTATGAATTTGCAACATCCAAAGGCATGATCGGCATAAAAGGTCATCGCTCGGTGGGTGGATTCAGGGCTTCCCTATACAATGCTATGCCCCACGAAAGCGTGGAAGCACTGGTACAGGTGATGCAGGACTTTGAGAAATCAATCTAATCATTACCAAATTTTCTAACCTAAAAACTTATTGAGATGACAAAAGTATTAGTTGCCACAGTAAAACCATTTGCACCAGCCGCTGTTGAGCAAATTGAAAACATTTGTAAGAATGCAGGCTACGAATTTGCCCTGCTGGAAAAATATGGGGATCAATCCGAATTGATCAGCGCTGTTAAAGATACTGATGCACTGATCGTGCGCTCTGACAAGATTGACAAATCCGTGATCAACGCTGCCGACAAACTTAAAATCGTTGTCAGGGCGGGAGCGGGCTACGACAATGTCGATCTGCAAGCAGCAACCGCCAAAGATGTGGTTGTTATGAACACCCCAGGTCAGAATTCAAACGCTGTTGCCGAACTGGCACTCGGAATGATGGTTTTCCAGGCCAGGAACCAGTTCGACGGTAAAGCCGGCACAGAGCTCAGGGGTAAGAAACTCGGAATCCACGCCTTTGGTAATGTTGGCAGATATGTTGCCAACATCGCAAGAGGTTTTGGAATGATCGTTTATGCCTTTGATCCGTTTATCGCCAAAGACGACATCGAAAATGAAGGTGTTAAAGCAATCGATTCTATTGAAGAGCTGTACGAACAATGCCAGTATATTTCATTGCATATACCAGCCAATGAAAAAACAAAAAAATCGATCAACTACAATTTGTTGCAAAGCATGCCGGAAAATGCTGTTCTGGTAAATACTGCAAGAAAGGAAGTAATTGACGAAGACGGATTGCTCGAGACCTTTGAAAAAAGAAGTGATTTTCAATACCTCTCCGACATTGCACCCGATTGTGCGGAGGAAATCGGAAGCAAATTCGAGGGAAGGTATTTTTTCACCCCTAAAAAAATGGGCGCCCAAACTGCAGAAGCCAATATCAACGCCGGTATCGCAGCTGCAAATCAAATCAGGGATTTCCTTGAAGAAGGAAACACCCAGTTCAAAGTGAATTAAAAAGCACATCATTTGATCAACCGTTGGCCGCCCGGCCAGCGGTTCTATTTTATAATTAAACATTTCTTAAAATGGAACAAGAAACAGAGAAAAAAAACACCTTCTTCAGATTTGAAGACCTTCGCATTTATCACAAAGCGCTCGACTACATCAAATGGAGCCAAATGTCACTGGCAGAGGCCACCCTTGACGGCAGCCAAAATGTTTCGGAGCATTTTATGACCTCCTCCCGAAACATTGCCCTCAACATTGCAGAAGGTTCTGCCAGAAACAAAAACCAGTTTATCTATTATCTGAAAATGGCCAAGAGTGCCGTTAGAGAATGTCTGGTATTAACCACCATCCTCAGGAATACCGATATCTGGGATGAGATTAATGAAGAACATTCCAGATCGCAACTCATTGAAATGACCAAAATGCTGGGCGCACTGATCACTTCTTTGCAACGTTCAAATAGCGGAACCCCCAGTAACAATCACAACGACGACAGAGATTATAATGCATACTGATCAACTAAAACGATAAAGGAATAAACTATGGCAGTTTTAAAAGCATTTAAAGGAATCAGACCCCTTAAGGACAAGGCGGCAAGAATTGCCTCCCGCCCCTATGATGTTTTAAACAAAGAAGAAGCGAGAGCAGAAGCAGGCGATAATGAATTGTCCTTCCTGCATGTGATCAAACCTGAGATTGACCTCCCGGATGATATGGACCACTATAGCCAGGAAGTTTATCAAAAGGGAAAGGAAAACTTTTTTGAACTACTGGAAAAAAAAGTGCTTTTCCAGGATGAGGAAGACTATCTATATGTTTATGCACAAACCATGAATGGCAAAACCCAGTACGGGCTTGTTGGTTGTGCATCAGTGGATGATTATCTGAACAATGTGATCAAGAAGCATGAGCTCACCCGCCCCGATAAAGAAGAAGACCGCATGAACCACGTACGCGTAAGCGGCATGAACTACGAACCGGTTTTCTTTTCCTATCCGGCTGTAGCCGAAATTGATGAGATCGTTGGGAAAGTGATCCAAAACGATCCCGAATATGACTTCACCGCCGAAGACGGTGTGGGGCATCATTTTTGGGTAATCCGCGACAAGGAAACAATCGACAGGATCAGTGAGCTTTTCGACAAAATCCCTTCCACCTATGTGGCCGACGGACATCACAGAACTGCAGCCGCGGCGCTGGTCGGGAAAGAACGACGGGAAAACAATCCCAATCATACAGGAAATGAAGAATACAATTATTTCCTGGCGGTTCATTTTCCGGATGATCAACTGAACATCATCGACTACAACAGGCTGATCAAGGATTTGAATGGTTTAAGCAAAACGGAATTCATTGAGAAACTAAACGAATCCTTTGAAATTGAAAAGAAAGGACCATCCATTTACAAGCCTGAAAAACTGCATAATTTCAGCATGTATCTTGAGGGGGAATGGTATTCGCTCACTGCCAAAAACGATACCTACGACGACAACGACCCTATCGGTGTATTGGATGTGACCATCCTAACCAAACAGGTTCTGGTACCCGTGCTGGACATTGAGGATCTGAGAAGATCCAAGCGCATCGACTTTGTAGGCGGCATAAGGGGACTGGAAGAGTTGAAAAGACGTGTTGACAGCGGTGAAATGAAAGCGGCATTTGCCCTATATCCTGTCAGCATGAAACAGCTGATCGACATTGCAGACAGCGGAAACATCATGCCCCCGAAAACCACCTGGTTCGAGCCTAAGCTCAGAAGCGGATTGGTGGTGCATTCGCTGGACTAATTGACTCCATTTAAAAGGAAAAGAAAAGGACGGTCAACTGTATTGGCCGTCCTTTTCGATTTTCCTGAAAACTACCCAATATAGATCAACCTTTTTTCAACATCTCCTACATTTATTCGAGGGATTGATGCAAATTATTTTCGCACGAATTTTGTTAATTTTGTATGAAAGGATTGCTAAAAGAAACAAAGGAGAAGTGATATGCAGATTCAGGAAAATCTTCAGCAGATCAAACAGGAAATACCGGGAAACGTAAAGATCGTAGCCATTTCAAAAACCAAACCCAATGAGGATATAATTGAAGCCTACGAGGCCGGGCAACGGATTTTCGGGGAAAACAAAGCACAGGAACTTATCGCCAAACAACCTGATCTTCCTGAGGATATCGAATGGCATTTTGTCGGACACCTACAAACCAACAAGGTTAAATATCTTGCTCCCTTCGTAAAAATGATTCATTCGGTTGATAAATTGAAGCTTTTGAAAGAGGTCAATAAAAGGGCAAAAAGCGAAAACCGTGTGATCGACTGCCTGCTGCAATTCCATATAGCCGAGGAAGAAAGTAAGTTCGGCCTGGATCTGGAAGAAGCCAAAGACCTGATCAACTCGGATGTGTTTCCGCAACTTGAAAACGTAAGAATTACCGGTGTGATGGGCATGGCCACCTTCACGGAAGACGAAAAACAAATCCGCAAGGAATTCAAAATGCTGAAAAACACTTTTAATTTCCTGAAATCAGGATATTTCGCAAGTGAAGATCACTTCAGGGAAATCTCCATGGGTATGACCAACGATTATCAGATCGCGATTGAAGAAGGCGCCACCATAGTGCGGATCGGGTCTGCGATTTTCGGGGAGAGGAATTATTAAAGGATCAAGGCAGCGGAGCGAGCAGCAGCCTAAAATATTCATTCCAATCCCATACCTTAGTGCCGAAAAAGCAATCATCAAAGGTATAGGTCAGTTTCAGGTTAACCAGGATGAAAAACAAAAGTAGGATCCAAAAGCCCAGCTGTTTATTAAGATTCATTTTCAACAAGGACTTAAACCAATAACCCAGCGGGATGCTAAAAACGGCTATATACTCAACGAAGTTCCTTGCCCCGAAACTGCAACCGTAAGTGGGCGCCCACCAGGACGAAACCATATACAAAAGCAGTGCAAACATAACCAGAATCAACAGTCCGTTCCATATTCTCTTTTTTATCATTAGCACGAATGAAGCCAGAATAAATAAATATAAGGGGTTGTATGGCAGCAATCCGTTTTCGGGTGCAATCAAAACAACAGCGAATCTGGGCTCAAGCCAGTTAAAGCCTTCCTGATCGTACGAATAATTGATCATGGATCCGTTCAGATAGTACCAGTAAAGCATTTGGGGTAGAAATACAAGTAAAAAGATTCCCAACCCATACAACAATATTCGTGCTCGTAATAGCTTGCTCAATCTATTCATGATTGCCCGGCCGTTTTCTGCATCGATGAAACAGGCCAAAATCACAAACAGCAAATTTGAGGGCCTTATCAGAATGATCAATGCAGCTACCGCAAAAAGCAAAATAAAATGATAACCAAACTTTGCCTCAAGATATCCCGTTTTTTTAAGCAAATAAAGATATATACAAAAAAGGGCAAATGAATAAACATGCGACATACCAACAGCATCCACGGCATAATAAAAAAGGTTGGTACCGGAAAGAATTGTAATCAACAACAACAAAACCACCCCCTCTTTGAAATAACTTTTTAGGAACTTCCTCAAAAACACCAGGCCGAGCATCAGGTAAAACACGGCAGCAACATTCAGGACCCTGTGATATACCGGGCTGAAGCCATTCGGCTTTTGATCAAGGGGACAGGCTGCTGCTTCCGCCATCAGATAAAACGGCAATTGCATCAGGGCTATCCCATAAGTGTATTTTGTTTTGACTTTTCCGGTTGCATGATCAAGCTGAAAGCCATGGCCTGTTTTAACATCGACTGAATCGGGAAAGCGATCAGCTTTGAACTCATACTCAAACAAGGCGGGAAGATATACGTAATAGCCAGCCCTGTCGCTATATATCTGACTATGATAATTAAAATACCCTGAAACCCTATGCATATTGAAGGAAACAAACAGCATAAGCCCACTGAAAAGTATCAGCAACAACAAAAGGAAGTTTTTATATCTCATACTCTTTTGGCAGTTCAATGTTCATATTTTCTTCACTCCGTCGCCAATACCAGGACTATACACCCCGGCTTTCAAGCCGGTATGTTCAAAATATTTCTTTTTGATGATTTCCTCAAAATCAACCAATTTATCCCAATGCACCAGGTTTACCGTACAGCCCCCGAAACCGGCCCCCGTCATCCTGGCTCCTGCAACATATTCAAGGTCCCAGGCGGTTTCTGCAAGCGTATCCAGCTCAGACCCCGTTACTTCATAATTATCACGTAAGGAAATGTGGGAGGCCCGCATTAATTTTCCCAGAGCATCCACCTGGCCGTCTTTCAAAGCTTTCATGCTTTCCAGCACCCGGTAATTTTCAGCTACAACATGCGCAACGCGCTTTTTTATCAAAGGCGAGCGGATCAGGTGTTCCACCTTCCTGAAATCCTCCAAGCTAAGTTGTCCAAGATATTCAATATCAAGAGATTTACGTATATCTTCCACCGCCATGCTGCATTCATTCACGCGCTCATTGTATTTACTGTCAGCCAGCCCCCGTGCCTTGTTCGAATTCACGATTACAATACTGTATGCACCGGTGTTCATGGGAACATGTTCATGAAAAAGATTCCTGCAATTCAGAAAAAGAGCCATATTCGCTTTTCCCATCGCAACAGCAAACTGATCCATGATCCCGCATTGCACACCAATGAAATCATGCTCGCATTGGAGGCTAATATGGATCAGATCCTTTAACTCCAGTTTGAAATCCATTTGATCATTTATAGCAAAAGCTGTAACCAGTTCAATGGAAGCGGAACTCGACAAGCCCGCACCCGGTGGAATGTTCCCGGCAAATAGGAAATCCATGCCACTTGTTTTCAAGCCTTCATTTTTTAACTGATCGATAACCCCCAAAGGGTAATTTACCCAGTTATTGTTGGGCAGTTTGTGAAAACCGTCTATGACTATTTCTTCCTGATTATCAAAATTGAGCGAAGCAAAACGAAATACATGATCAGGATTTTCCCTGATCAGCAGGTAAGTGCCGAAGCTAAGGGCACAGGGCAACACATATCCGCCATTGTAATCAGTATGTTCCCCGATCAGGTTCACCCGCCCGGGCGCAAAGTAAAAATCAGGAGCTTGTCCTTTGCCATATCTTTCGATGAATTTTTGTTTTAGTAACGCCTGATCCATACAATCGATTTTTTCAGGAAAGATACAAAATTGCCAATAATACCATAATACAGCTCAACAGGTCAGGGAAATTTTTTGTGCGGTATATCGCCCGACGTCAAATCCATACTAAAATTATTCAAAAGTAAGAGCTGACTACCACATAAATTCTGATTTTTTGTATCTTTGCAGCCGCAATGGCTCCGTAGCATAACTGGATAGTGCATCTGACTACGGATCAGAAGGTTGGGGGTTCGAATCCCTCCGGAGTCACTTATTACAAAATGATCCGTTCGCTTGAAGTGAGCGGATTTTTTTTGTTACAGCGCATTCGATTAGTCTTTGGTTTTTATGATCAATTGTTTTGTGCGGTTTGGTATAATGAATCTTATTAAAAATGCAAAACATTTTTCTGATAGATTCAGTTATACCGGTTGGAGCACAAGGTCAATCATTGCAAACATGTTCCGGATCGGTATAAATGTATTGTTTAAGCTCTTCTACTTCGGCTTTCAGATTGTCAAGCTCTGTAAGCTTTTGTTTCAATAAATAATTTTCCTGCTATAGCCGTTCTATTTCTAGCTGTTGTTCCTGAATGGCCTTGATGGCAACAACCTGTGCATGGTATGTATCTATCTGCAGAACTTCATCCTGATCACCTTCAATGTATTCACCTGATCCTTTCACCGATTCCGGGAAAACTTCCCGGTATTCCTGGGCTATGAAATTATAGTAATACTTGCTTTCGATTCCCGGGTTTCTTTCCATCCACTCATCGGTATATTTGAATTTCACAGGTCTGAGCTGCATGATGGTTTCCAGGGCTCCATCAATATTTACAATATCGGTTTTTATGCGGCGGTCGGAATTGGCAGCCCAATCACCGGCAGTAGTTTTGGATGCCGTTCCATTTACTTCCAATCCATTTGCTGTTGCTACACGATATATTCCTACCCGATGCGTAGCAAAATCACCTCAAATTAAAGGAGTTGAATACGAATTACGATTGGCAATATGAAGTTTATCACTTCCGGTTTCATCACTTCCTGCCCTGTAACCGACAAATACATTATCATGTCCGGTACTGTTATAGCCTGAGTTAACACCCAGCATGGTATTCCTGTATCCTAATGAATTATTAAAGCCGGCATCGCTTCCGAGGTAAGTATTTCTATAGCCGGTCGTATTTCCGTAACCACATTGATAACCAATAAAAGTGTTTCTATCGAAGGCGTTATTGTAACCCGATTTACTTCCCACAAATGTGTTGTAGTGGTGATCTTGGGTAGAATACCCGGCCTCTGTTCCTATTGCGGTATTGTTGTTGCCTTCGGTATTTGAATACATTGCTTCCGAGCCTACTGCAACATTGCAATAACCAGAAGAATTTGACTTTAAAGACTGATATCCTATCACGGTGTTGGCAGTCCCAATATTATTTGCAGGAGTAGAACTTCCTTTCAGCGCTTCATAGTCTATAACCGTATTTTGGGTAATTGTCCCTGATGTTCCATCATGGGCATTATACATCGCTTGGTAGCCAATGGCCGTGCTTGCAGTGTTTGATGTATTCCTATATAATGCTGCTCTGCCTATGCTAACATTCTTTCCCCCTGATGTATTAGATTGTAAGCAATACGAACCAATAGCCACATTACTATTGCCCGATTTATTATAAAATAATGATAAAGCGCCACATGCAGTGTTACCGGTGCCTACGTTCTCTGATGCGTTTGAGCTCCCATTCAAAGCAGAATTACCAACAGCGGTATTGTTTCCAATAATGTATTCATGGGTATCATCACAGTAATACATTGCCAGTGATCCAACTGCGGTATTTCCACTTTTACCCTTAACAGAATAGAGTGCACCATCTCCAATGCCAGTATTTCTTTGTGCAGTTGTATGATTTGCACCGGCATTATCACCAACATACAGGTTATCTGTTTCAGCTATGCTGATCAGATCCGAATCAATCAATTCTTTCCAGTCAGATGTTCTATAGTTCCAAATGGAATGTGTGTCGGTGTCGTAAACCAGCAGCCCATCCGCCGGGCCGGCAATGGCGTTTCGTTGTGCTGTTGTCATACGGGGAATTAACAGTCCCTTATCTGTTGAATAAATGTCCAATACAGATGAAGGATCGGCCGTATGTGAATTGTCGTCTGTAATGGTCACATTATTTTGAGCATTTAGATTGCATAGGCCAATTAAAATGAATGTAAGGATGGTTTAAAAAATTTTGCTTGTCATCTTGATAATATTAGGTTTCTTCAAAAGTATGCCAGGAAAATCACCATAAAACATACAGTTAGGGAAAGGCCAGGCGCAGTAAGTCAGGGGCAGCAGGGAATTATTTTAAGGTAAAAAACAAAGAGCAAAACATAAGAACAACCGGTTTTGCTATTACAACCGGCCTGTTACTATCTTTCAGAAAACCCCGGATAAAGACCTTTTTCTTTTATTGCTTTATACTACCTAATCCCATCTCCCATTTTTATGTACTTTTGCCTTGCTTTTTAATTGAGCTATAATTGATTGATTGATATGGATATATCTGTTGTAATTCCGGCCCACAATGAGGAAGATAACATCCCGGTACTTTACAGTGAACTCACGGAAGCGCTTTCTGTTTATAAAGATTACGAGATCATCATTGTGAATGACGGTTCCTCGGACAATACCTTTGGAGTTTGTAAAGAAATCAATGGCAGGGACGAGCGTTTCAAGATCATACAATTCAGAAAAAACTACGGTCAAAGCGCGGCCCTGGCTGCCGGCTTCGATTACGCATCGGGAGATGTGATCGTTTCCATGGACGGCGACCTGCAAAACGACCCCATGGATATCCCCCGCCTGGTGGCCAAACTTGAAGAAGGCTTTGATGCAGTATCCGGATGGAGATACAACAGAAAAGACAAACCCTTTAAAAAGATATCTTCCCGCTTCGGACGACTGCTCAGGAAAATTGTCCTGAAGGATCAGATCCACGACTCCGGTTGTACACTAAAGGCATACAGGAAAAACGTGATCAAGGAAACGGAGTTGCTGGGCGAAATGCACAGGTATATTGCAGAGATACTGACACTCAACGGCCATAAAATTACCGAGCTGAAGGTGAACCATCGCCCACGCACGGCCGGTAAGACCAAATACAGTATGGGAAAACTCCCACGCGGCTTCCTCGACCTGCTGATCATTGCCTTCCAGATGCGCTATGCCACAAGGCCCGTGCACCTTTTCGGGGGCATCGGTTTGCTTTCCATTGTAATAGGTTTATTAATCGGTATTTACCTCATTATCGTGAAATACGGATACGGGCAGGACATCGGCAACCGCCCGATGCTGTTGCTTTCCGTTCTATTGCTGATCGTGGGATTGCAATTCATCATCCTCGGCATCATGGCCGACCTGCTGATCAAAATCTATTACAGGGACGGTAAAAAGGATTATAAGATCAATGAGATTGTGGAGTAAGAACTAAAATAAGGTTAACTGCTTTTCAGAAGTATTGGATGAAATAAGCTTTCCAAAATCAGTCCATGTATCCTTGCTGATTCTAAGAACTTCTTTTACATGTTCAAAGTCTACAATATTAAAAAGTTTAATCAGGTCGATTCGCATTAACACCTCTTTTGTTATAGATCTCTTAGCATCTGAAAAGACAATTGATTTTAAGAACTTCTGGCAAATTTCGTGATTAAGCAAAAAATGGGCAATTTTAGCGTAAGCAGGATTATCAAAGCCAATGAAATAGCATGTATCATCAAGCATAATCGGTTTCTCCTTTTCTGAAAGAATCAAAGTGAACCGGGTTTTCTTATACATACCCGAGATTGCTACTTTAAAAGGTTTAAATGAGTATGGTCCAATACCGAAAATGGAAAATAGAGGTTTCCCTTTATAAATAGTTGATTTTCTTTTTAAAAAGTAACTGCTATTCTCTGATAAGTATTTATAAGTTAAGGGATAATCCCCCCTGATATAATCAGTTTTTTGACCGGTCTTTTTCTGAGTAACAATCATTGATTTACGATAGGAAGTTACCACTCCCCCATTAAGATCAGAACTCTTCAATACACCATAAATCAAATTACTTCCTGTTCTTTTTAAAGTTGGACTTCCGTGGCAGATTTTCAGAGCTAATCGAACCAAGTTCTGAGTTTGTAACCCATGGGGGATTGCCTATAACCAGAGTAACTAGATTTTCCGATGCGCTTTTCAGTTGGCGGAAATCAAAACTAAAGATGTTGCTGTGAATAATTTCTATTTCAGGAACATGCTTTAAATTATTTGCTAGACAATATGACAGAATATTAAATTTTGTTTCCCAAACATATGGTTGATATATCTCTATTCCTGTAATATTTCTCAAACTTTTTATCTGGGCCAGGGCAGCAACTATGAAATTCCCTTTGCCGCATGTTGGTTCAATCAAATGCTCATATGTTTTGTTTGGATTTTCCTGGATAATTAAACCAACACATTTTTCAGCTAGTTTCGGCAATTTTCTCAATTGTAATTTCATCGGCAGGTATATTTCTGTCATTAAGATAAGCAATAATATCTTCTTTATCCGGAAAATCTATTCCCTTGGCTGATGAACCTTTCCCAAAGGTGTAGCGTTCTTCCAAATATGTATGAAATTTATGTTCGATATATGTCCCAACAGCTTTCCCATCAGTAACGCCATACAAATCTGTATTGTTATAAGTTGATTCTGACTTGCAAAACTCTTTTGCTGCCTTTTTGAGAGATTCTATTGTTAATTTCTTTTTCATTGAGACAAAATCAAAGATAATAAATATGAAAAATTCTTTTGAAAAAACTCAAGATACAATAAGATTTAAAAGCTAAACTCCGGATTCCGATAAACCATTTCACCACTGCTGTACGTGCGAACTACTTTTGTAGCTGGCAATTCCTTGTCCTCAATGATCATCAGGTCTTTATCAAGGACCACAAAATCAGCGATTTTACCTGTTTCCAGGCTGCCTTTCATTTCTTCCTCAAAGCTTCCTTTGGCGGCCCAAATTGTAATGGAACGGAGGGCCTGTTCCCGGTTCAGGGCGTTTTCTTTCAAAAATCCACCCTGCGGATAGCCTTTCAGGTCTTTTCTAACAACCGTGGCATAAAAAGTTAAAAGCGGGCTGATCTCTTCAATCGGGAAATCGGTACCGTTGACAATCCATCCGTTTTCTTTCAGCAATTCCCTGAAGGCATAGGACCACCTGATGCGTTCCGGGCCCAGGCGGTCTTCCGCCCAGTACATATCGGAGGTGGCATGGGTTCCCTGCACGGAAGGTATGATGGAATATTTCCCGAACTTATGCATGTCCTCCGGATGAATGATTTGGGCATGCTCAATGCGCCACCTTTTGTCGTTTTTCTCCTGCAGGTATTCCCCGTAAATATCCAAAACAAACCTGGCAGCAGAATCCCCAATGGTGTGGGTGCAAACCTGGTAATTGTTGTCATATGCTTTTTTAGACCACTCGCGGTAGTAATCCGGTTTTTTGATCAGCAAACCATAATTGCCGGGATCATCCGAATAAGGTTCGAGCAAGAGGGCACCACGGCTACCCAGTGCGCCGTCCGCGTATAACTTCACAGAGCGCAGCGTCAGCCTGTCGGTCATATAAGGCCCGTTTTTTATAAAATGCTCGTAATTGTCTTCCGTGGGACTGAGCATGCAATTGATCTTCATTTTCAGCCTCCCCTGCTTATGCAGTGAGTCGATAAGTAAAATGGTTTCTTTGTCCAGGCCCGCATCCACAATGGAGGTCAACCCTACTGCAAAACAGTTTTTCTCGGCTTCTTCCAGGGCCTGAATTTTTTCTTCTTCCGTTAGCTCAGGAATATGGTCCGTAATAAAATCTGCCGCCTTGTCGATCAGGATCCCGGTGGGCTCGCCGCTTTCATCCAGCACAACTTTCCCACCTTCAACAGTGGTGTTTTGGTTGATCATGGCCCGTTTTAAAGCTTCACTGTTAGCCAGCACGGCATGTCCGTCGATCCTGGTAAGGACAACAGGATTCTCAGGAAACAACTCATCAAGTTCTTTTTTGGTAGGAAATTCCTTAACCAGCCAATCGTTTTGGTCCCATCCCCTGCCGAGTATCCATTCCGAATCATGCCTTTCATGATGTTCTTTCAGAATACCCAGAATCTCTTCATAAGATTCTGTCCCTACCAGATCTGCATTTCTCAGCAAACCCGCACCATAACCGTAAAAATGACAATGTCCGTCGATGAAGCCCGGGTAAAGGGTTCTGCCCAGGGCATTGTAAACAACAGGAGCACTAAATTCATCAAAAACATCCTTTGTTGTACCTAGCCCGGCAATTTTCCCATCTTTCACCGCCAGGGCCTCATAAATGGTGAAGTTGCTGTCCAGCGAATAAATCCGGGTACTGTGTATAATGATGTCTGCTTTTTTCTTCATGTGTGAACAAGATAATAAAGTGATTGTTATTAAACCAAATAATGGGATGAATGTTTTTTTCATGATTTTATGTTCTAGACCTTACAAAAGTATGAAAAAAGCAATGTTGAAAAAAAAGAAGGATGTTTGATCGTGCAACCAATGAATTTCCTAATTTTGCCTCATACAAAAAGCAAAACATTATGAAAAATAATTTGATGACCCCCAGATTCATAGTTTTAGCAGGTATCATTATTTTCGGCGCTTTCATGCGCTTCGTACCTCACTGGCCCAATTTCACCCCCATTGCAGCGATGGCGCTTTTCGGCGGCGCGTATTTTTCAAAAAAATATTTGGCTTTTGCCATTCCCCTCTTAGCCATGTTCATCAGCGACCTGGTCATCGGATTGCATAGCAGCATGATCGCCGTTTATGTGGCTTTTGCGATAACCGTTATGATCGGTTTTGCCATCAGAAGTAAAATCAGCCTGGTGAGTGTAGCAGGAGCTTCCATTATGTCCACCATCATTTTCTTCCTGATCACCAATTTTGCATCCTGGCTTGCCATCCCATATTACACCAAGGATTTCGCCGGTTTGATGCAAGCTTATGTCGCAGGCCTCGCTTTCTTCAACAATGGAAGCATGGGCATCTCATTTTTTATGAATTCATTGCTGGCTGGCTTGTTCTACAATGGACTGTTTTTTGGTGCTTTTTACCTGGTTCGTCAAAAATTTCCTTCACTGGCAAGGGCTTAAATAACGACAAAATATTTTGCAAACCCCGGTTTATAAAGCCGGGGTTTTTTATTTAAACAATTCTTCATCTCTTTCAAGCAACAAAATGGAATGCTGTGGAACGATGAAATATTTCTCACCATTGAAAACAATTTCCACCGCCCCTTTTTGAATGAAGATGGCCAGATCGCCTTCTCTTGCCTGCAATGGAATATATTTAATCTGTTCTTCCCGCTTTTTCCATGCCTCTTCTTCCTCAGCCGGAAACGGGATGGGATAGCCCGGCCCGACCTTTACGACATAACCTGAGCGCACTTCTTCCTTTTCTTTATAACCAGGCGGTAAATACAATCCGCTTTTGGTGCGGCTTTGCTCAGTTTTAGGTTTGATCAGCAAGCGATCGCCGACCACAATCAGCCGATCCAGGACATGATCTTTCTCATTTTCCATAAAATAAAATATCTTTAATCAGGTTCAAATTTAAGAAATGATTGGAGAAGTATCCTTGAGAAAACATCGGAAATATTGGATACCTTTGTGTTAAATTAACTGAAAATGAAACTTGTATTTTTTAGAACGCCAAAGCCCAGACGATTCGATTACAAGCCGCTATATTACGATGAAGTAAAGGAAGAGCGCGAAAAAAGGAAAAAGGAGCTTGGAATCACGGGCAGCGACAATCACATGGACCGGTTCAAAGCCGAACTGCAACGCAAATGGAGATATGAACGACAGGCCAAGAAGCAGCGGACATCGGAGCTGCGCACCGTGATCTACATCATGATTGTCGGGTTTTTCGTTTACCTGATCTTTTTCACTGATTTTGTACAGAAAATCGTTTTATTCTTTAGCCGTTAATGTCTGACCTGATCAAATTGCTACCGGATGCCGTAGCCAATCAGATCGCGGCCGGCGAAGTTATTCAGCGGCCCGCGTCTGCGGTGAAGGAATTGCTGGAAAATGCCATCGACGCCGGTGCTACCGACATCAAACTGGTGATCAAAGACGCCGGTAAAACTCTGATACAGGTAACCGACAACGGATCCGGTATGTCACAAACGGATGCACGTATGAGCTTCGAGCGGCATGCCACCTCCAAGATCAACCAGGCGGAAGACCTTTTCGCCATACGCACCATGGGCTTCCGTGGAGAAGCCCTGGCTTCTATCGCTGCCATCGCCCATGTGGAACTGAAAAGCCGGCTGCACGATCAGGAACTGGGTACATATCTGGTCATCGAAGGATCCAGGGTAATCAGTCAGAAACCCGGTGCCTGCCCCGCCGGAACAACCATTTCGGTTAAAAACCTTTTTTACAATGTCCCGGCAAGACGAAAATTTTTGAAATCAAATGCCGCCGAACTCAGGCATATCATTGAAGAATTTAACCGGGTGGCTTTTGTTCATGAAGATATCGCCTTCACCCTGATCCATAACAACAACATTGTTTATCAGCATCCGGCATCCACACTCAAGCAAAGGATAGTGAGCATCATGGGCTCGGGATATGGCGAAAAGATCATTCCCATGAAACAGGGCACCGATCGTGTCGAGATCAGCGGTTTTATTGGCAAACCGCAATATGCAAAGAAAACCAGGGGCGAACAATACTTTTTTGCCAACAAAAGATATATCCGGCATCCTTACCTGCATCATGCTGTTGAAAATGCTTTCGAAGAACTGATTCAGGACAACAGCTTTCCCTCCTACTTTCTTTACATTTCAGTTGAACCCGCAAACATCGATATCAATATACATCCGACAAAAACCGAAGTGAACTTTCAGGACAACCAACTGATCTACGCCATCCTCAAATCAGCCATCAGTAAATCGCTGGCACAGCACAACATCACTCCCAGTCTCGATTTTGAACAAGAACAAAGCTTTGACCTGGAAGAATTGGAGAAAGGAAAACCCATCAGAAACCCTTTTACCCCAAAAGATGTGCAATACAATCCCTTTGAAACCAGTGAAAGGAAAACTGATCTGAGGCCCGGAGGTGGACAGGCAAGCCAGCAAAGAGATTGGGAAAAGCTTTACGATCCTCTCCTGGAAAGAGATTCGAGGCCAACAGAGCAAGAATTGCCCAGGCATGATGACGTGCATGACAAATCAACAAAAATATTCGATATCGAGGCATCCAGGAAATTTTTCCAGGTGCAGAACAAATACATCGTTTCTTACATTAAATCAGGTATGATCATCATCGATCAGCACAATGCCCATTTCCGGATTCTTTACGAAAGATTTCTGGATCATTTGAATAAGAAAGCTTCGGTTAGCCAAAAGGAACTATTTCCACAGCAGCTCAGTTTCTCACCAGACAATGCCGAACTCCTTAAAGAGATAAGACCCAACCTTCAATTGCTTGGATTCAACATAAAGGATTTGGGTAAAAACACCTTCGTTGTGGACGGCCGCCCGGCAGATTGCCCGCAGGATGACTTATACGCTTTGCTGGAACGCATACTGGAAAACTTTAAAAGAAATACAGAAAAACTGAACATCGATAAAAACATAAGCCTGGCTCGCAGCCTGGCAGCAAGCTTGTCGATCAGACATGGCAAACGCCTGCAACCGGAGGAAATGGAGGTGCTATCCGAACAATTGTTTTCCTGCAAGGTCCCAGAAAAAACACCGGGCGGTAAACTTTGCTTCTGGATCATTTCCTTTGACGAACTTCAAAAGAAATTCAGATCGACCGATGCAACATAATGCGAAAAGGATTGTTAATTTTTAACGAAAACAAAATAAGATGAGCGAGCATTTCAGACCCGGAGGATTTAAATTGCTACCACCAGTGGTAAAAAACCTGCTGATCATTAATGGTATTTTCTTTTTGGCAACCTTTTCACTGGGCAAAGCATATGATGTAAACCTGGTTAAATACCTCGGATTGCACTACATCGCATCAGAGAATTTCGAGCCCTATCAGTTTGTGACCTATATGTTTATGCACGGCGACCTGGCTCATATTTTCTTTAATATGTTCGCCCTGTGGATGTTCGGCAATGTGCTTGAAAATGTCTGGGGACCGAAACGTTTCCTGACCTATTACGTAATCACGGGAATAGGAGCTGCCATCACCCATCTGATCGTAACCTATTTCAGGATACAGGCAGTCGAAGCCGATATGAGCCCGGAACAGATCAGCACGGTTTACAATGAAGGGGCTGGGGTACTAAGCCGGGGAATGAACTACACGCATGAACTGATGGGCACACTGAACCGTTTGATCAACACGCCAACAGTTGGTGCCTCGGGAGCTGTTTTCGGTATTTTACTTGCCTTCGGAATGATGTTCCCCAACTCGCTCATTTACCTTTATTTTGCCATCCCCATCAAAGCAAAATACTTTGTGATCATTTACGGAGCGCTTGAATTGTACATGGGCATCAGTGCAACGCCAGGTGATAACATTGCGCATTTTGCCCATCTGGGTGGTATGATTTTTGGGTTTTTCCTGATCAAATACTGGCAAAAACGTTAGATTGCATCTTCAATGAATTATTACACAAGAAATCCGTTAGACGACGCAAAAGCATTCGTTAAAAAAAACTCGATATTCAGCAGGCTGCTGATCATCAATGTGGCTGTCTTTCTGGCAGTCAACCTGATCAACCTGATCCTGAGGCTGAACATGGTGTATGAACCGCCGGAAGCCTCCCCCCTGATCAGGTGGCTTTCCGTGCCGGCTTCCTTGGAAGCACTGGCGCAAAAACCCTGGACCCTGATCACCTATATGTTCACGCAGGTTGGATTTTTTCATTTGTTTTTCAACATGCTTGTATTTTATGTTGGTGGAAGAATATTTCTTGAATACATGAATGAAAAAAAATTGCTCAGCACATATCTTCTGGGCGGTCTGGCCGGTGCGGTATTGTATATAGCCTTTTTCAATATTTTCCCCTTGCTGAGGCAATCGGTGAATGTAAGCATCGCACTGGGGGCTTCGGCCAGTGTACTTGCTATTCTGATCGCCGTTGCCAGCTATGTCCCCAATTACACCTTGCATCTCTTTTTATTTGGCCGGGTGAAACTGAAATACGTGGCCATTGTTTTCATCGCACTCGATCTTATCAATATTTTTACAGTGAATACGCGTAATCCAAATGAGATCAACTTTGGCGGGCATATCGCCCATGTGGGCGGAGCCTTATGGGGTTATTACAGTATCCATTTAATGAAGAAGGGACACGACATGAGCAGATTTCTGGATTATTTTAATTTCAAAAGTTTCCGGAACTATTTCAGTAAACCGGCAAGCAGTCCCAAATACAAAACCACATCATCCCCTGGACAACGACCAATTAACGATGATGAATACAATTACAAAAAAGCCGAAAGGCAAAAACAAGTCGACCGGATCCTGGAAAAGATTTCGAAATCTGGCTATTCAAGCCTGAGCAAGGAAGAAAAGGAATTTCTTTTCAAAATGAGCAACAAATCCTGATGTGAGAAAAAAAACCGGAAAAGCCAAGCGATCATTCTTGAAGTGGATCATGATGTTGATCAACATCGTGGCCATACTTGCACTGATCCTGGCTTACCTGGCCAATTACATCAATCCCGCGCTGTGGTCGCTTCCCGCCTTGTTTGGCCTGGCCTATCCCTACATCCTGATCCTGAACCTGATCTTCGTTTTGTTCTGGATCATTTTCAGAAAATACTATTTCCTGGGTTCTTTGCTTATCATAGTGGCGGGATGGGGCTTTATGTCGAGATTTTACCAGTTCGATTCAAGCAAGGCCGCCACAGATGACATCAGTTTCAAACTGCTTAGTTTCAACGTACACAATCTCACTGAAAACAATTCCAAAAAACTCAGTGATCAGAAAAATAAGATTTTTCAATATGTACAGGATCAAAAAGCTGATATCACCTGCCTGCAGGAATTTTTCTCTTTTGGAAAAAATTACTATTACCCGCTTGTTTTCTTGAAGGAACAACTTGGTGCGGAAAACTACTATTTTCAAAGCTATTTCAAACCCAGTCGCAGCAAAATCGTTGGAATGGCAATTTTCAGCAAACTGCCCCGTGTGGACCGCGGAATACTTTGCCACGACTCAACCAGAAAGTTCGGTATTTGGGCTAATTTTATTTTCCGGGAAGACACTTTCAGGGTTTATAACATTCACCTTGAGTCGCTTTATCTGAGCAGGCAGGATTATGATCTGGTAACGGGTGAGCACATAAGGGTCGATAAAAACAGAAGTTTTCTAAGTTATTCCCTGCACATTATGAGCAAGCTCAGGAAGGCATACAGGAAACGTTCGATGCAAGTTGAAGTGGTTCGTGAACATATTGAAAATTGTTCCTACCCCGTGATCATTTGCGGTGATTTTAACGATACCCCCCTCTCCTATGCCTATCACCAGTTGTCAAAAAACCTGAAGGATGCTTTTATAGAAAGCGGATCAGGAGCCGGGAAAACTTTTCGGAGTAAATTGCCTTTCTTTCGGATTGATTATATTCTTCACGACCCTGATTTTCAATCCGGTAATTTTCAAAAAGAGCAATTTGAGATCAGCGATCATTTCCCGGTATCCTGCAAACTTTCCTTCAGGTAGCTTGCAGCAATATGTTTATTAAATTTGTAAAAAAGCATTGCGCATGAAATTTAAGCTCACTTCTGCTTTCAAACCCACAGGCGATCAACCGGAAGCCATCAGACAGCTTGTTGAAGGATTAAAGCGGGATGATATCGCCCAAACCTTACTGGGTGTTACCGGATCGGGAAAGACCTTTACCATTGCCAATATGCTTCAGGAAGTGAACCGTCCTACCCTGGTACTAAGCCACAACAAAACACTGGCGGCGCAACTTTTTAGCGAATTCAAAACTTTTTTTCCCGAAAACGCGGTCGAATATTTTGTTTCCTATTATGACTATTATCAACCCGAAGCATATATTCCGGTTACGAACACCTATATCGAGAAAGATCTGTCCATCAACGATGAGATTGAAAAGCTCCGCCTGAGTGCCACCTCTTCACTGCTTTCCGGAAGAAGGGATGTGATCGTGGTATCTTCCGTTTCATGTATTTACGGAATCGGGAACCCGGATGAGTTTTCCAACAATGTAATCCATGTGAAAACCGGTGAAGTCATCAGCCGCAATAAGTTTTTACACGAACTGGTCTCCAGCCTTTATTCCAGGAATGAGATCGAATTTACGCGGGGAAAATTTCGGGTGAAGGGAGATACGGTTGATGTATTTCCGGCCTACACGGATTTTGCCTACCGCATTTATTTCTGGGGCGATGAGATCGAAGGCATTGAATCTTTTGATCCCGTAAACGGTCATAAAATGGAAGAGCTTGATAGCACCGTAATCTATCCGGCCAATATTTTCATCACCTCCAAAGACAAAATGAAAAGCGCTTTGACTGAAATCCAGGATGATCTTTTCAAACAAACCGCCTATTTTCGAGAAAACGGCAAGCACCTGGAGGCCAAGCGCCTGGAGGACCGGGTGAATTACGATATCGAAATGATGCGTGAATTGGGTTACTGCTCGGGCATTGAAAACTATTCCCGCTATTTCGACGGAAGAAAACCCGGAACCAGGCCATTTTGTCTGCTGGACTATTTCCCTGACGACTACATTTTTGTGATCGATGAAAGCCATGTCACAATCCCGCAAATCAGAGCCATGTACGGCGGCGACCGGTCCCGCAAGCAAACACTTGTTGAATATGGCTTTCGACTTCCATCTGCGCTCGATAACCGCCCGCTTAAATTCGGTGAGTTCGAAGCCATGATCAACCAGGTGGTTTTTGTTAGCGCCACCCCTGCCGATTATGAACTCCAAAAATCCGAAGGCGTGATTGTTGAGCAGCTGATCAGGCCGACCGGTTTGCTGGATCCTGTTGTGGAGGTCAGACCCAGCCAAAATCAGGTGGACGATCTACTGGAAGAAGTGGATCGGGTGATCAAAATGGGCAACCGTGCACTGATCACAACACTTACCAAACGCATGGCCGAGGAACTCACCAAATATATGAGCAAAATGAACTTCAAATGCAGGTATATTCATTCGGAGGTAGATACCATAGAGCGGGTAAAGATCATGCGTGACCTGCGTCTGGGTGAATTTGACGCCCTGATCGGTGTAAACCTTTTGAGAGAAGGACTTGATCTTCCCGAGGTTGCCCTGGTCGCGATACTGGATGCAGACAAGGAAGGCTTTCTGCGCTCAGAAAAATCCCTTACGCAAACCGCAGGCAGGGCGGCCAGAAACATCGACAGCAAGGTAATCATGTACGCCGATACCATCACACACTCCATGCAAAAAGCAATTGATGAAACCAACAGGAGACGGGAAATACAGATCAATTATAATGAAAAACACAACATCACCCCCACGCCCATCCATAAGGATAAAGAATCAATCATGAGTTCGACCAGCGTTGCCGATTCCAGAAAAAAAGAAGAAGCGCAACCCTATATTGAAGATCAAAAAACCAGCGTGGCCGCAGACCCCTTGGTAAGATATATGAGCAAAGAACAACTATTGGGGCTGATCAAAAAAAATAAAATGGAAATCGAAAAAGCTGTAAAAGAGCTGGATTTTATTGAAGCCGCACGCATCAGGGACGAAATAATTGCGCTGGAAGACCTTGTTAAGGAACAAAAAACTTAGCATAACAGGATTATTAACCGCTTATTGTAGATAACTTTGATTTGACAGGATTTTTTTGATATGAATTTATTTATATTTGTACCTTTAGAATCCCGGCATTTGATACTGGTGGGTAAAACACTGAAATATAAATTATTATCATGAAGAAAAAGATACTGGTAATAGATGATGAATTGAGCATTAGGATGCTTCTTGAGAACTTCCTCAAAAAGGATTATGATGTCGTTACAAAAAACGATGGAATGGAAGCCCTGAAGTGGATGGAAGATGGCAATATTCCAGATCTGGTTGTTGCAGACATTCAGATGCCCAATCTCGATGGTTATGAATTTATCAAAAATATTAGAGCAAGTGGTTATTTCAAAGATATTCCATTGATCATGCTTTCCGGGATTGAGTCTAGTGTTATAATTACTAAGTTAATTAACTAAATAATTATTATCTTTGCCATATGGCAAGGATAGGAAAACCAATACAATTAACTCTGGATGAGAAGCAAGAGCTTTTAACTATGAGTCGCTCCCGCAAACTGGAGAAA
>JAIPBS010000037.1 GCA_021738625.1 Bacteroidales bacterium | reverse complement strand
AACCTGCTGTTTATCTGATCAAACGTCCTACCCAAGTAATCGGATCACTGGCAAATTGCGTGGGAAAGTGACCCGATCACTCACAACTGCGGTTTCCCTGATCGGGTGACCTTTCTAGGTGATCGGTTCACTCGCAAAATATATCCAGCCTCCAACCTCCAGTCTTAAAACTTCGCGATCAGCCTTATATTAAGCTGCCTCGGCGTGAGGTAGTTCGGCACGGCGTAGCGGCGGTTGCTGACGTCTTTCACCCAGAGGTAGGAAACGGTGTTGTTGATCTGCAGCAGGTTGAACACCTCGGCGGTGATCCAGAGGGATTTGATAAAACGCAGGGCGCTCTTTGGTTTGAAGACTGCGTTTTCGCCTATGATTTGTTTGGAGAAACCGATGTCGACCCTGCGGTAGGCCGGGATGCGCAGGGTGTGCTGGTATTTGGGGCTGTCGGGCGGACCGAAGGGCAGGCTGCTGCCGAACACCAGCTTCAAGTGCATCTTATAGGTTGGGTTGCTGGGCAGGTAGTCCTGGAAGAACAGGCTGAAGTTCACCCGCTGGTCGGTGGGGCGGGGGATGTAACCCGGCTCAATGCGGACGCTGTCCGCAGGTGTGTTGTCCACCGTCACGCCCGGGACGATCTTTACGCCTTCATCATTATAATACTCATAATAAAAATCCCCTTCGATGTCTTCTTCGGTTTGCATGACCGACAGGCTGGCCCATGACTCGATGCCCTGCACGAACTCCCCGTTGATCTTAAAGTCGATGCCGGTGGCGTAGCCGTGCGCGATGTTGTCGGCATAGTAGCGGATGCGCACGTTGTCCACCTCGTAAGGGATGAGGTCGTCGAGCCTTTTGTAATACACTTCGGTGGTAAACTTGAAGGGCCTGGACCAGATCATGAAGTTCCAGTCGAGCCCTCCCACAAAATGAATGGATTTCTGCGCGCGGATGTCGCGGTTGATGTTTCCCTGGAAGCCTCGCATTTCCTTGTAAAAAGGCGGCTGGTAATAATAGCCGGTCGAAAACCGGAACACAATGTCTTTTTCCCAGCGGTTTGGCTTAATGGCGAAAGAGGCGCGTGGGCTGAAGAGAAACTGTTCATTGAAATCCCAGTAGTTGATCCGTCCGCCCAGGGTAAAGAAAATATCGTTTTTATAGCCGGCGAATTCCCAGTTGTTTTGCAGGTATCCCTCAATGCGGTTGGAGTTGATATCGTTTTTGCTTTTGGCCACATCGTTGAGCAGCAGGGCCGGATGCGGCGGATTTGGATGGCCCAGGGAGTCTTGCGGCCGGGGAATGGAATAGCCTGCCGAGTCGATCATCTCCCATTCGTTCAGTTCATCGTCAACGATCTCATGCTGGAACTTCAACCCCCACTGCATGGTTTTATTCAGGCGGGTCAGGCTCCCCTTGTGCTCGGCGCTGATCACCCGGGCCTGCAGGTAGTTCCTGGCATGGTCGAGGTAAGTACCCACGCCCTGTGTTTCGATGGCGTCGCCGAATTCCTCGTCGCCGAAACTGGTTTCCAGCCGTCCGATCCAGTATTGTCCCTGTATGTCGTAAGTCTCGCTTTCGACGGTCTGGAAAGCCGAGGTGATGAATCGCAGGTTTAGCTTGGGATTGGGTTGGTATTGCAAGCTGAGGGCGCCCAGCATGGTTTCATATTTGTCCACTTCCTGTCCGTCGAAATAAATCCTTAGCTGGTAGGCCTCGTTGATGGTCCCGAAGCGGGTTTCCCGGTTTTCAGGCACAAGTTTGTAGAAGTTGCTGGCATAATTCCCCAGAAAGGATATCTCCCAGCGGTCGTTGATGTGGTAAGTAAATAGAGCCTGCACATCGGTAAAGGAGGGCTTGTATTCCCCTTTTGTTTGCAAGCCTTTCAGGATGTACTGGTTGGACTGGTGGCGAAACCCTGCCAGGTAGGTGAACCTTCTGTTGCGGTTGATGCCTTCCACATGCGCCGAGCCGCCCAGCAGGCTGCCGCTCAGGCTGGCCGCGAATTCGGTGGGTTTCTTGTACTGTATGTCCAGCACCGACGACATCTTATCGCCGTATTTGGCGTTGAATCCTCCGGCCGAGAACAGTATGGATGAAACCAGGTCGGAGTTGACAAAGCTCAGTCCTTCCTGCTGTCCGCTGCGGATCAGGAAGGGGCGGTAGATCTGTATGCCGTTCACGTACACCAGGTTCTCGTCGAAGTTGCCGCCCCGCACCGAATACTGCGAACTTAACTCATTGCTGGATGAAACTCCGGGCTGGGTGATGATGAGGTCTTCCACCCCGTTTTTCATGGTGGGGATCACCTCGGTTTCCTTGGGGTCGATGCGGATGGTGTTGGTTTGCCGGATTTGTTTTTCGTAGATCTCCACCGGGTCGAGTTCCTGCAGGCTTGGTTTCAGGATAAAGTTGATCTCTCTTTCTTCTCCGGCTTTCAGTTTGAGCAGGGTTGATTCGGGCCGGAAACCGATAAAGGACACCACGATCTTCAGCTCCCTTCCTGCCGGAATCCTAAAGCTGTATTCCCCTTTCATGTTGGAAGTGCCGCCCACCTGCGTGCCCGGGATGGCGATATTGGCCAGTTCGACCGCCCTGCCCCGTTCGTCCGTGATCTTACCGAATATCCTTGCTGTTTCCTGGCCTTTTGTTATCAGCCCGGAAACAAGCATCAGCGATAGTATGACGATCCTGGAAAAATTCATTCAGGAAATTCTAACGCTGCAAAGGTAAATCTATTTTTTACGTTTGAATTTTCCTTCCCTCCAGGCCTTAATAAACTTGGCCCAGGCAAAAGGGTTGAGGATGGAAATGGGCTGGGTTTGCCCGGCGTAGTATAGCTTGTTGGTTTCGCGCTGCATGTAGTTGGTGTAGTTCATGCTGCCGTCCATGGGATATTTCTCGGCCCGCATTTGCAATTCCTGCTTGTCGAGGTTTTTGCGTGCGATCTCAATGTCGTCGTCAGGGATGTCGAGGTTCAGGAAAGCTTCCTTGAACTGGTCAACGGTGGGCCAGGGGTAGATCACCGTTTCGGCCAGCAGGATGGTATCACGGGTCATCACCTGTATGAGTGAATAGCGGCTGCCGGTGATGGTGTCGGGGATGAGGAAGGTATCTTTTTTGAAACCCATGGAAGAAAATATGATGCTTTCGTTTTTTTCGGCCACGAAAGAAAAGTAGCCGTAGTAGTCGCTCACCGTTCCGTGGTTGGTTCCGGCGATGATGATGTTGGCGAAGGGCACGGGTTGCAGGCTGTCTGCCGTGACCACAACCCCGCTGAACTGAATCAGCTCCTTTTCCTTTTCCTGTGCGCTCAGGTTCAGGGCCGCCATTGAACAGAGCAGAAATAAAAATGATATTTTAATTGATTTAAGCACAATGCAAAATTAAACTTCTTTTTCCTGCTTCACCTGTATTTAACGAACCTTAACATTTTTTTCGTGCACTACAAAAAAATGCTGCTGCCCCACGAGGAACAACAGCATCTTCTTTTATGCGGTCCGCAGTTAATTATTTTTTCATATAACCCTTTTCCCTGGCTTCCTTCATGGCATTTTTGATGCCTTTTTTATTGATGGTACGGATGCCTTCGGTAGAAACAGTCAACACAATCCATTTGTCTTCTTCGGGTATATAGAATTTCTTTCTCTGCAAATTCGGATAGAACCTTCTTTTGGTCTTCACGTTGGAGTGGGATACGCGGTTCCCTGTGATCATCTTTTTCCCTGTTATTTCACAAATACTTGCCATTGTTTTAATTTTTTCTGTTCAGTCTTCTCAAAAATGGGGTGCAAAGAACGGAATTTTTATGCAAAAAAACAAGTTGAATTTTTATTAATTTTTGATGATCATCTTGCGTAGCATATTCATGGCCTGTAGTGCTGTTACCCGGATGTTCCTGCCGCGGTTGTTGCCAAATGAGAATTTTTTCGCGATGGTTTTCTCTTTGCTGCAGACGGCGATCCAGGTGGTTCCCACAGGTTTCTCGTCGGTGCCTCCGGTGGGTCCGGCAATGCCCGAAGTGGATATGGCGTAATCCGTCCCGAATTTTTTCATCACGCCTTCGGCCATTTGCCTGACCACGGCTTCGCTGACTGCCCCGTGTTTTTCCAGGTCATCTTCCGAAACACCCAGTTCTTTTATTTTGATCTCATTGCTGTAGGAAACAACCGAGCCGGGATAGTAATCCGAGCTGCCGGAGATGGATGTGATCAGATGGGCGATGTAGCCTCCCGTGCAGCTTTCCGCGGTGGCGACGGTGGCTTGGTTGTTACGAAGGTGTTTGCCGACCACCTCTTCCAGGCTGTCGTTGTTGTATCCGAAGATTAGGTCGGGGATGATATTTTTCAGTTTTTCGATTTCCTCATTCACCTGCTTTTCAAGTTCTTTTTTGTTTTGTCCGGTGGCGGAAAGTCGGAGCCTAACCATGCCGGGTTGCGGAAGATAGGCCAGCTTGATGTTTTGGGGCAACTTGTCTTCCCAGTCCTCGATCTTGTCGGAGATCCAGGATTCCCCCATGCCCTGGGTCAGGACGGTTTTGTGGTAGAGGGTGTCGGTTTGCAGCTTTTCGCTGAGCTTTGGGATCACCTGATTCGTGATCATGGGTTTCATCTCGAAGGGTACGCCCGGCATAGAAACGATGATCTTTCCATCTTGATCGAACCACATGCCGGGGGCCGTTCCGTTTTTGTTTGTCAGTGGAACGGCATTGGCAGGCAGCTCGGCTTGTTTTTTGTTTTTTTCATTCATTTGCCAGCCGCGCCCTTCAAACAACTTTTCGATATCACGGAAGGCCTGCTTGTTGAATTTCAGTTCCGAATCAAAATATTCACAAAGGGTTTGCTTGGTGATGTCGTCCCGGGTGGGTCCCAGTCCGCCGGTGATCAGGATGAGGTCAGCCCGTTTGCCTGCATCATCCAACGAACCGATGATCTCTTCTTTGTTGTCGCCAATGGTGGTTATTCTGACCACGCTGATCCCGATCAGGTTCACTTGCTCAGCCAGCCAGCCGGCATTGGTGTTCATTACCTGTCCGATCAGGATCTCGTCGCCTATGCTGATGATTTCTGCCTTCATGTTTACAAAATTACTTATAAATTTGTAGCCTTAGAATTGATTGATATGGAAAAGATTAAGGAATCGCAGCTGATCATCAATCCCGATGGGACCATTTACCATCTGAAGCTCAAGCCGGAAGATATCGCGGAAACGATCCTTCTGGTGGGCGATCCTGGCCGGGTGAAACAGATCTCGAAGCATTTTGACAAGATCGAGTTGAGGGCCACAAACCGCGAGATCATGACCCATACCGGCCGGTTCAGGGGCGAACGGCTGACTGTGATTTCGACCGGTATCGGCCCCGACAATATGGACATTGTGATCAACGAGCTGGACGCCCTGGCCAATATCGACTTTAAAAACCGGCGGATCAGGGAAGATAAGAAATCTTTGAACCTGATCCGAATCGGGACTTCAGGCACCATACAGCCCGACATCCCCGTCGACACTTTCGGGATCGCCGAATATGGGATGGGCCTGGATAACATCCCTTCATTTTATAAAGCCGATGAAAGTGTTTTTGTTAGAGAGATAGAAAAAGAATTTGTAAAACAGTCCGGCTGGCCCCAAGATTTGCCTCATCCTTATGTGATCAGGGGGGATGATGAACTTTTCAATTTGTTATCGGAAGGCATGATCACCGGCATCACCCTCACGGCTCCGGGTTTCTACGGGGCGCAGGGCAGAGAACTCAGGATCCCACCGAAATATCCCGGCCTGAATGAGGCGATTGCAAAATTCAGTATGAACGGTCTCCGGCTGATCAATTATGAGATGGAAACTTCCGCCCTGTATTTCCTGGGGCGCATGCTTGGCCATAAAGTGATGACGGTTTGTGCCGTCATCGCCAACCGGGCACGGGAGGAATATACCCGGAATCCGCAGAAAACAATAAACGAGTTGATTGTTAACGTGCTGGATAGGGTTACGGGTTAAGGTTTAATAAATTTGGACGGATGGTCTTTCTTCCGTTTACAATTTATTCTATAATTTTACGATTGATTAAAAAAGAATTTTCCCGGAGTTATGAATGTGAAGAATGAGAAATCGGAATTGAATGCGCTGATCCGTCTGCTCGACGATCCTGACGAGCATGTTTACGGGAGGATAAAGGACCGGATATTTTCTTACGGCCCGCAAGCTATCCCTTCCCTTGAGCATGCCTGGGAGAATTCTTTCGACAATCTTATACAGGAAAGGATAGAGAACCTGATCCGCAGCATTCAGCTGGAAGACCTGCAGGAAGCCCTCAATAAATGGGTGGAGGGTGGCGGCGTCGATCTGCTGGAAGGCTTTATTCTGGCTTCGCGTTACCAGTATCCCGACCAGGACCCCGAAAAACTATATAAGGAAGTAGCCCGCATCATAAAGGATGTGTGGCTGGAAATGAACAACGACCTCACCGGCCTGGAAAAAGTTAAGGTGATCAATCACATCCTGTTCGACATCAATAAGTTTTCGGCCAATAAAAGCAATTTTTACGCACCTGAGAACTTTTTTCTGAAAAACCTGATCGAGACCAAAAAGGGGAATCCCATCTCACTGGGCACCTTTTATATCATCATTGCCCAAAGCCTGAAAATTCCGATCTACGGCGTGAACCTACCCAAACATTTCATCCTGGCTTATATGGATGAGATCACGGAAATGGGCATGAGTGTGCCCAGTGAAAATGAAGTGCTGTTCTATCTGAACCCCTTTAATTACGGTGCAGTTTTTACCCGCAATGAGATCGACCTTTATATCAGGCAGTTGAAGATGACTGCCAAGGATTCTTTCTTCAAGCCCTGCTCCAACCTTACCATCATCAAACGTCTGTTTGTGGAGCTGGCATTTTCCTACGACAAAAGCGGCTATCCCGACAAAGCCAGAGACATCAGGAATTTGCTGAAGGCGTTCAAGTAGGATTCCGGATTCCAGATTGAACAGCTTACGGGGGAGGATGTTTGGATTGCCGTTGCTTTCCCGCGATACACCAAAAATACTCTATATTTGCGAATTATAGGTTAAGATAAGCACACACAAAAAATTATCTATCATGAAAAATTGGCTTTCCATTACAATGGTTTTATTCCTGGCTATGATTGCATGCGAGGACAAGGTTGTGCAGCATGAGCCTGCTGTTGAAGAGGGTTTTGTTGAAGTTACGGGCGGCCGGGTATGGTACAGGATCGTTGGCGCCGACAAAGTCGGGATTCCATTGTTGGTGCTTCACGGCGGCCCCGGTGTGCCGCATGAATACCTGCAGCCGTTGGAGCTTCTGGCCGACGAGCGACCGGTGATCTTCTATGACCAGCTGGGCTGCGGCAACTCCGATATGCCTAATGACACCACTTTATGGACTGTTGACCGCTTTGTGGAGGAATTGGTTGCAGTAAGAAGCGGGCTGAAGATACAGCAAGTGCATTTGCTTGGGCAATCATGGGGCTCCATGCTTGCAATGGAGTATTTAGAGCGCAAAACACCCGACGGAATCATCAGCCTTACACTGGCCGGACCCTATTTGAGCAGCGACAGATGGGTGGCAGATCAAAATTATCATGTATCCCAACTTCCGCAAAATGTACAGGATAGCATTGCAAAGTATGAAGCATCAGGTGATTATATGGCAACTGGTTATCAGGAAGCAATGATGATATTTTATCAAAAGCATGTCTGCCGTATTGATCCCTGGCCTGAATGCCTTTTGACAGCTATAGAGAAAATTGGTTATGGGGTGTATGAGTATATGTGGGGCCCAAGTGAATTCACCTTGATAGGTACACTCAAAGATGCTGATGTTACGGGATATCTTGCCGATATTGATCTGCCCGTTTTATATACCTGCGGGGAATTCGATGAAGCCGCTCCGGCAACGACGGGATATTACAAAGACCTGACCCCGGGTGCCGAAATGCATGTTTTTGAAAATGCTTCCCACGAGCACCATCTTGAAAAACCTGACGAATTTATTCAGGTATTGAGGAACTTTCTGACAAAATCGGAAAAGGCAGATTAAGATTCCGGATTTCAGATTCCAAATTCCAGGCATTCGGATTTCGGACCTTAGAGGAGCATAAGATCAATTAAAAAATAAAATCCGTCGACAAAAAGTTGGATTTGTTTTCTTTCAGGATTTCGGTGATGATCTCCTTGTTCAGCTCGCTGCCCTTGGCCGCCACCAGCGAACGGATGGAAAACACCCGCAATGCGTCGGAAACGGAGAGCGTTCCTTCGGCAGAGTCTTTACGTCCCGTGAAGGGAAAATTGTCGGGGCCGCGCTGGCATTGGCTGTTGATGTTGACGCGGCAAACCTGGTTCACCAACGGGTCGATCAAATGGGCGATCTCGCCGGTCTGGCGTCCGAAAATGCTGACCTGCTGACCGTATTTTGACTGCACAATATATTTTAGCGGTTCTTCAATATCTTTAAAAGAAAGCACCGGAATTACCGGCCCAAACTGTTCTTCATGATAAATACGCATTTTTTCATTCACGGGATAAAGCACAGCCGGGAACATGATGCTGCCCTGGCTTAGCCCGCCGCTTTCGTTCATCACCCCGGCGCCATGCTTTTCGGCGTCTTCAATGTATTCGCGCATATAGGTGGTTTTGTTGTCTTCGGGCAGGGGTGTGATGTGAACACCTTCCTCCCAGGGCATTCCAATGTTAAGCGCTTCAATTTTTTTGGTAAACCTCTTCAGGAATTCTTCTCTGATGTTTTCATGCACGAAGAATATTTTAAGCGCTGTGCAGCGCTGTCCGTTATACGAGAGTGCCCCGGTAACGGCTTCTTCCACTGTGAGGTCGAGGTCGGCGTCTTCCAGGATGATGGCCGGGTTTTTGGCTTCCAGCCCGAGTACCGAGCGCATGCGGTGGGGCAGGGGATGTTGTTTTTTAAGGATATCTGCCACACGGCTCGATCCGATAAAAGCCAGTACGTCGAGGCGACCGGATTCCATCAGCGGTCCGATCACCACCTTTCCGTCTCCGTAAACCGTGTTGACCACTCCGGGTGGGAAGGCTTCACGGAAAACATCTAGCAATGGCCTGTGAAGTAAAACGCCATGTTTGGGTGGTTTGAAAATAACGGTGTTGCCCATGATCAGGGCGGGGATAAGCGTGGTGAAAGTTTCATTCAGCGGGTAATTGAAAGGCCCCATGCAAAGCACCACACCCAGGGGCGAGCGCCTGATCTGTCCGATGATGTTCTCCCTGATCTCAAAGCGGGATGAATTCCTGTCGAGCTCTTTCAGAGCGTCGATGGTATCCATGATGTATTCCACGGTGCGGTCGAATTCCTTGCGGGAATCTTTCAGGGATTTACCGATCTCCCACATCAGCAGATTCACGATTTCCTCCCTCTTTTCTTTCATCCCGAAGGCAAAGTTTTCAATGTGTTTGATACGTTCTTCCACTTTCAGGGTTGGCCATTTGCCGCGGCCATGATCGAAGGCCATCGCTGCAGCTTCCAGGGCCTGCATAGCTTCCCGCTCGCTCAGCAAGGGATAGCTGCCGATGGTTATTCTTTCGGTGGAACTGTTTTTTGTTTCGCAGATGGGAGAAAGTACATTTTGCATATCTCCCTGCCATTGATGCAACTCACCGCCGATCAGGTATTCGGTTTGTTCGATGGGAATGTTTATCCTGAATTGCTCAGACACTTCATGATCAAATATGTTTTGAATTTTTTTTTTGATGCTCATGGTATATGCGTTTTATATCAATGCAAAATCTTGTAGATCAACTCTTTCATCAGGTCGCCGTCGGTGGATGAACTGTTGCCGACACCTTTGGCTTTCAGATCATATTCGCGCAGGAGCGAAATGATCTGAATCAATTTACTTAATGAATATTTTACCGAGGCCTGCTGGTAATCCCTCACAAAAAAGGGATGCACGCCAAGGGCTGCGGCCACAATGTTTTTCGACTTATTTGTGGATTGGTGGTAGATCATAACCTTATTGAAAAAGGCGAACAAAAATCCGACTACCTTAACCAGTGGATTTTCTTTCTGGTTGGCTGCAAAATGATTGATGATGCGGTTGGCTTTAACAATGTCTTTGCTGCCCAGAGCCTTTTGCAGCTCGAATACATTGTAATCCTTGCTGATCCCGATGTACTCTTCAATCACTGCATCCGTTATGATGGTTTCGGCAGGCACATTGATCCTGATCTTCCCCAGCTCGTTGCTGATCTTGCTTAGGTCGTTGCCCAGGAATTCATTCAGCAGGGCGGTTGCTTTAGGTGTAATTTTATAACCCGAAACCTCCATATGCTGCATGATCCACTGGGGGATCTGGTTGTCGTAAAGCTTTTTGGACTCGAAAAAAACCCCGGTTTTTTTTACCGTTTTGGCCAAAGCCTTTCGCTGATCGAATTTCTTGTATTTATAGCAAATGACCAGAATAGTCGAATCGAGGGGTTGTTTTGCATAGGTGTCCAGTTCCTCAATCTTATCCAGGTTTTGGGCTTCTTTGACGATAAGCACATGGTGATTCGACATCATCGGAAAACGCTTGGCGTAGCTAACGATGGTGGGTACGTCGGTTTCGCGGCCGTATAGCACGGTCTGGTTGAATTCTTTTTCCGAGTCGGTGAGTACGCTTTTTTCGATCATTCCACTGATCTGATCGATAAAAAATGGTTCATCTCCACTTAACAAATAAACCGGCTGGTAAATTTTATTTTGAATATTCTGAATGATCTGCTCGTAGGTCATACTGTCAATACTACTTATTTGATATAATCGAAATAAAGGTGTTTCACGGTTTCTCCTTTATTGATGATCTGCTTTAGCGAGTCGATACCGATCTGCAGGTGATCCTTCACAAACTGGGAGGTTACGTCCTTATCGCTTTCCTCGGTTTTCACACCGGCTGAGATCATAGGCTGGTCGGTTACCAGCAATAATGAGCCCGTGGGGATTTTGTTGGCAAAGCCTACCATAAAAATGGTAGCTGTTTCCAGGTCGATGGCCATGGCCCGGGTTTTCCTAAGGTGCTTTTTGAATTTATTGTCGTACTCCCAAACCCTTCTGTTCGTTGTAAAAACAGTACCTGTCCAGTAATCTCTGCCGTGGTCGCGGATGGTTGTAGAAATGGCCTTTTGCATGTTAAATGCCGGCAGTGCAGGCACTTCGATGGGGAAGTAATCGTTTGAGGTTCCTTCACCGCGTATGGCTGCAATGGGCAGGATGAGGTCACCCAGCCGGTTCTTTTTTTTCAGGCCTCCGCATTTACCCAAAAACAAACATGCTTTGGGTTCGGTGGCCCCCAGCAAGTCCATGATGGTGGCGGCATTGGCGCTGCCCATCCCGAACTTGATCATGGTGATGTTGTCGGCGGTGGCGCTGGGCATGTTGCGCTTCTCTCCCTTGATCTTCACATTGTTCCATTGGGCGAATAGCTCCAGGTAATCGCTGAAGTTGGTCAGGATGATGTAATCTCCAAAATCCTCCAGTTTTGTTCCGGTATACCTGGGCAGCCAGTTTTGAACGATTTCTTCTTTGGTTTTCATGATTTGTTTTTAAAAGTACAAAATTAAGAAAGAATACCGGCTTTCATGAAAGGTTTATTTATGGTTTTATGGTATCTTCAGGGCCGGTTTCAGGCAACATAAGAAAAAATGACAAACTTTGAAATTGTTTTACCTTTGGCTTCTTAACATTGATTAAGAATGATCAGCCTCAACCTGCCCAAATACGATTTCAAAATCCGCCGTCAGGGAAAGCAATTTGAGATTTTCGACGCGATCAGGAATAAATATGTTGCCATGACTCCCGAAGAATGGGTAAGGCAAAATTTCCTTCAGTATCTGATATGGGAAAAAAAATTTCCCAAAACGCTGCTTTCCATCGAAAGGCAATTAAGCCTTTACCAAATGTCGGTGCGGCCCGATATCGTTGTATACAACAATCTGGGTAAGCCCCGGTTAATTGTGGAGTGCAAGGCGCCTGATGTAAAGATCAGCCAGCAAACATTCAATCAGATTGCCAAATACAATATTACGCTCAGGGTGGATTACCTGATCGTTACAAACGGTATCAACCACTATTGTTGCAATATCGATCATCAGAAGAAATCCTACAGCTTCCTGCAGGAAATACCGCTGTACGACAAACTCTGATTACGCTTTACAATTCCTTCACCAGCGCAATAAACCTTTTCCAGGGAATGGCCGGCAGGCTCTCAGCCTGAAAGGCTCCGTTGGCCTGACTGATCATGGATACTTTTGCGGCACTTTCCTCATTGGGAGCCTCATAAATGTCAATGAAATCAAACTGTCCGAGCAGGGCGTAATGGGCCTTGAAGGTTACGTCCGGGCATTTTTCTTTAACCGTTTCAAGCCATTCGCGGCCCAGTTCTTCCCGGTCTTTTAGTTTGGATGTGAACTCCGAAGTGAGTTTGGTCAACAAAATATACGTTTGCATAATAATCCTCCTTTTTTTGTTTTATTGCAATATAATAATTCTCAGGCGTTTTTCAAAAGGAAAATCCTGCTTTGTTGTGGGAGATCTGAAGCATTGAGTAATTTTTGAACCGTCTTATTAAATTTAGTTTAAATAAGCGGCCAAAACACCTCAATTGAAAAAAAGTTATAAATTTGCATGAATTAAAACCAGTTATCATGAAGCAGCTTATAATCAAAATCTTATTAACGGTCGTAATTATTTTTTTGGCCTACCTGGTTGTGGATTCAATCAGAAAACCGGTTGAGTTTAAAAAAAACAAGCAACAGCGTGAACAGGTTGTGATCAAGCGCCTGATCGATATCAGGAACGGACAACAGTTGTATAAAAACTTCAACGGTAAATACATGGGAAGCTGGGATACCCTTATTGACTTTTTGCAAACAGCCGAAATTCCCATTGTTAAGATTACCCAGGATCCCGAAGATACTACCATGACTGTAAAAATCAGGGATACCATAGGATACATGAACGCTGCCGATTCGATCTACCATAAAAGATTTAAGGTGAGCAATATAAAATATATCCCCTTTACCGAAGACAAGATATTTGATATGGATGCCGGAATCATCTCCAAGGGAAGCGTAAAGGTGCCCGTATTTGAGGCCAAGGCGCATTACAATGATATTCTGAACGGCCTGGACGAGCAGCTGGTACTTAACCTTGTGGAAGAGCGGAAGGCACTTGATAAATATCCGGGTCTGAAGGTTGGTTCGATGAGCGAACCTTCCACGGACGGTAACTGGGAATTGAAATAATACGTGGTGTCGAATGCAATCCCCATAATCTCATATATCGATAAAGCCCTCTCCAAAGAGACCAGGCGCACACGAAACGATTATTACAAAGACTTTCAACTGTCCATCCGGGTTTCCCCGGATGGATTGTCTTTTAACATACTCGACCTGGAGCGAAACCGCCACCTGGCATTGGTTTCCTATTTACTGCAGGAAATCCCCGATTTTGATGAGCTGGTTAAAGAACTCAACAGCATCTTCAATGAGCATGAACTTCTGCAGCGTTATTATGCCTCAACAAGGGTATTGCTGGAAACACCCAAAAGCACATTGGTACCTTCGGCACTTTTTGAGAAGAGCCGGGTGAACGACTACCTGAAATTCAACCATATTATTAACAGGCGGGAAGAGGCCGGATACGACCAAATGAATAACCTTGAAGCTTTTAACCTTTATGCAATTCCCATCAAACTGAAGGAGTTCTTCAAGACAAAGTTTGCCCGGTTTAAAATGCTGCACTATCTTTCTCCCCTGATCGATCTGTTGTTGCTGCTCACCAAAAATCAACCCGCAACGGATAAGGTTTATGTGAATGTGCGCAACAATGTTTTTGATTTGATATACATTGATAAAGGGAAACTTATTTTTGCCAACTCTTTTTCTTACAGAACTCCTGAGGATTTCGCTTATTTTCTGCTGTACAGCATGGAGCAATTGCAGCTGAATCCTGAGGAGGTGCAGCTGATCCTGCTGGGAGAAATTGATAAAAGCAGCAAGCTGTATGAGATCATTTACCGCTACATTCGCCATATTAACTTCATAAGGAGAAACGAGTTTTTCAAATACAGCTATGTTTTCGACGAACTTCCGGATTGGCATTTCTACAACCTGTTAAACCTTGCCCAATGCGAATTGTAAGCGGCAGCCATAAGGGCAGGCGGCTCCATCCTCCCAAAAATCTGCCGGTGAGGCCCACTACCGATTTTGCCAAGGAAAGCCTGTTCAATGTTTTGAACAATCAATTCGATTTTACGGAAATGAAGGTGCTGGATCTTTTCAGCGGTACAGGAAGCATTTCGCTGGAATTTGCATCCCGCGGCTGTCCGCGCGTTGATGCAGTGGATATGCATGCGGCCTGCCTGAAGTTCTTGCGGGAGATATCCATTCAGTTTGGATTTGATGGCATCCAAACCATCAAAGCGGATGTTTTTAACTTTCTTGAGCGCAGCAAGCGACCCTACGATCTGATCTTTGCCGATCCCCCATTTGACATGCCCCGAAAAGAAACGATAGTTGAATTGGTTTTTAAGAACGCCCTTTTAACGGAAAACGCCTGGTTGATTGTTGAACATGGCGCCGATACAAGTTTCGACACACATCCGCATTTTGAGCAAAAACGAAGATATGGTCATGTGAATTTTTCTTTTTTCGGTATGTCGGTAAATGAATAGCTTTTCGGCAAATAGGGTTTCTTTTTAATATTCGTCCTCATGAAAGAAGAAGTCTTCTTTGGTGGGATAATCCGGCCACAGATCTTCAATGCTCTCATACATTTCTCCGTCATCCTCAATTTCCCTCAGGTTTTCCACGACTTCCATAGGCAGGCCGGATCGGATGCTGTAGTCGATCAATTCATCTTTGGTGGCCGGCCAGGGCGCATCCTCAAGTTTTGAAGCTAATTCTAAGGTCCAGTACATATGCTATGGAATTTGATGTATATAATTTTTGCAAAAATAGTTTTTTTAGTACGAAAGTCAAGTAAATAAGCAATTATTTGCCCAAAATAAACGAAAGCTTTAATGCTTTATTTTTCAATGCTTTCGAAGTTCTCCCGTTAGCAAAATCCATGCCATCAGCCCGAGTTTTGTCAGGCGTTACTTATCCAGGGAATTTCATCCGCATCAAGGTCTTTTCCGATTTTTCTGGCAAGCACGAAAAAGTAGTCCGACAAACGGTTGAGGTATTGAAGCACGAGCGAATCAATGATGTTGTTGCCACTCATTTTAATCACCAGTCGTTCGGATCGTCTGCAAACGGTACGGGCAATGTGACAATAAGAAACCGTGCTGTGACCGCCCGGAAGGATGAAGTTTCTGAGCGGGGGGAGTTCTTCATTCATTTTATCAATTTCCTTTTCGAGCAGTTCAACATCCTTTTCTGATAAGACAGGCAGTTCCCTGGCTGTTTTTGATTCCGGATCGGTTGCAAGAATTGATTCAAGAATGAAAACAACGGATTGGATTTCCGTTAAAATCTTTTTGTAATGTTTATTTATTTTCTGATCCCTGATCAAGCCGATAAAAGAATTCAGCTCATCCAGGGTGCCGTATGCTTCAATTCTTTCATGATATTTTGGCACGCGCAGTCCGCCGATGAGGGAGGTCTCTCCCTTGTCACCGAGCTTTGTATATATTTTAAATTCAGTCATGATGTTCAGCGGGGGATTTTTGCCCGTATTATTTCACGAAAGATTTTCCATGATAATCTTTCATGGTAATGATGTCTTCATTTTTGTTGTCTGATTCCACCTTCCCATCGATCAGCCTAATGATCCGGTGGGCATGTTTGGCAATGGATTCCTCGTGCGTAACCAGGATGATGGTATTTCCCTTCTTATGGATTTCCTCAAGCAGGCCCATGATCTCGATAGAAGTTTTTGAATCGAGATTACCGGTTGGTTCGTCCGCCAGAATGATAGATGGGTTGTTCACCAATGCGCGCGCCACGGCAACTCTTTGTCGCTGTCCACCTGAAAGCTCGTTGGGTTTATGCAATACCCTGTCGCTCAGATGCACGTTGTTTAATGCGCTTTGAGCAAGCTCCTGCCGTGTTGATTTGCCGACGCCCGCATATATCAATGGAAGCATCACGTTCTCAAGGGCTGTTTGCCGCGGAAGCAGGTTGAATGTCTGGAAAATAAAACCGATTTCTTTGTTCCTGATCTCGGCCAGGTCGTTGTCGTCAAGTCTGCTTACATCCTGTCCGTTCAGGATATAACTACCGGATGTGGGCGTGTCCAGGCAACCCAGGATGTTCATCAGGGTGGACTTGCCCGAACCGGATGGACCCATCAGGGCCACAAATTCATTTTCATGAACGGTGAGGGAAATGGATTGAAGGGCCTTTACCGTTTCTGTGCCCACATAAAAAAACCGTTTGATGTCATCCAGTGTGATTACTTCCTTTTTGTTCATTGCTAATCCGTTCTTGTATTGTTTTGTAAAGATAAACTAAAACCTAAGAATAAAATTTTGCTTTGCAATATCTTTCCTGAAAAACACAATTCCCAAATTGAAAAGGTCGATGGTAATGCTGACTTCCTCTTTGGCTTTTATGTATTCCCAGGCTTCTTCCATTTCTGTCGACCAATGTATATCATCGAACACAAAAAAGCTTTCATTGTTCACCCGCTCGAGGCATTGGTTGAAATAATTTATTGTGGGTTCCTTGCGGTGGTTGCCGTCGAAAAATACCATTCCCAACGACTGTTGATCCTTTTTCAGAAAATCCGGCAAAGCCTGATCAAAATTTCCGATGATGATACGGATGTTTTCCAGACCGATGTTATCGAAATTTTCTCTTGCCAGGGATGCCGCACTGGCGCATCCCTCTATGGTTGTGATGTATGCATTTTTATTTCCAAGTGCAAGGTTTGTTGTACTCAGCCCGAGCGATGTGCCAAGCTCCAGGATTTGTTTGGGTTGATAGTAGTTTACGAGCCTGTAGAGCAAACGTGAAAACTTTAGTGGCTGAGCGGTTTTATGGGCAATATCAGTGACTTTTCTAAAACGGGTTTTGTATTTGCGTTTGCCGGCGCCCGATCCGAAATCGATCATTTCAATGGGACTGAAGTTTCGGGACAATTCTTTTCTTAACGCCGAAACCGTATCATAAGCATCGTAATGAGATTTATCCTGGAGCACCTTAACGATGAAATCATAAACAAAAGGGGAGTGAACATGATATTTCGTTTTGGCTTTCCTCAGGTATCTCAGATAGCGGTATATTAAACCTATGATCTTCATATGAATGCAAATATTATTCGAAGGCCAGTTTGTTGATGTAAAAAACAGTTCTTCTGCTATTTCCCGGCAGGGCATTGTTGCGTATTTCCTGATAGCCGAAGCAGATAAAATAACTGTCGTACCAATGCATGATACCGCTGTTGGCTGCTTTCATCAGCTTGTCTTTCTTGTATTTCTGTTCCAGGTTGATGTATTCGAAATCTCCCACCGTGATCCCGTTATCAAATATTTCGGAGGCTACTTTCCCTTGTGTGTTGTAAGCCAGCACCAGATCGTCTCCGCTGAAAAAGCCAACAAGTTTTTTTTCAAGCCTGAATGTGGTAAGGCCCATTACCTTGATGCCATTGTCCCACAGCAGGTTTCCTTTGTTGTCGAAACCTGCAATAATGCCGCTGAAGTATTTATAGCCTTCAAACACACTGTATGTTTGCGGAAAAGGTCTGCCGTAGTAATCATATGTAATATACGAGACAGTCCTGTAATCAGGGTAATAGCTTTCGGCCAGCAAAATGTATTCACCATCTTTTTTTTGTATATCGTGTAGAAGCAGCCTGTAATTCAGGGAGTACTCCTGCGGGTTGCCCGGGTTTTTCATAGACTTCCTGCGTAGCCTGAAAAGCTCGGAAGCATTCACATAGGTGGTGAAGTTCTGAAACTCAAGGAAATTATGGAGCTTGATAAATTCCACACGATTGCCTTCAACGGCTGAAACATAAAGCCCTGCACTGATCACCTCATCTTCATTTTTAATATCTGATAGCCGGCCTGAAGAATTGTTGTAGGTTCCGATGAGCATCAGCTTGTTGCCGCTATTGGTCATTCTTACCGAATTCAGTTCGATCTCTTCGTCTTCCGGTTTGATGCTCAGCCGGGATATCAATGAGCCTTCTTCGCTGAAATTATATAAAAGAAACTGATTTTCCTTTCTTGATAAGAAATCATTTACCATCACACGGACCAGGCCGTTTTGCCGGTCGGGATAAATGGTTTCCACCAATGCTTTATCCGGAGGGTTCAGATCAATGGTTCCGAAAATGTGTTTGTTGAAATCAGCGTAAAACAGGCCGGTTTCATAGCGTTTCATATTGAAGCCGAAATAAACTTTTTGCTTCATCAGCGCGGCGTCAGCCAGCTCAGCCTTTTCGGAGATCCTGCCTCGGATAAACGAAAACTGCTTTTGCAGATAATCAAATTTAACCACCTGTAAGTTAAACTCATCATCCTTGATGTTGTTGGGATTGTGGAAGATCATGTATCCGGCCAGGCTGTCGGTTAGATATTCTTTATAAAAAACACCTTCGGCCAGGGGCACTTCATATTCCCTTTGGGGTTCGAGCGATTCATCATAAAACGTAAAGATCCAGAGACGTTGTTTTTCATCCTGCATTCTAATGCTTTGATAAAACACCAATAAACCATGTTCGCCGCATGGCATCAGGTTGAATACATCATTCTCCATCTTCGCCTTGATCTCAACCCTGAGCGGATCCTGTGTTCTCGCAGGAAAGGCAAGCGAAAACAAAAACAATGTGATGAGAATGATTTTATTCATGGTTAACACGCAATCTCACAAAATTACATATTAATAACTATAAATCCCCCGGCTTATTTTCCAACAATGGAAACAGGCCGGGGGATTTGGGAACCGTCGGGTATTTTATGGTTAGTGTTTTACCTGACCAAAAGCCTTTGTGCTTCGGAAGAGCCATCGGGTTTGTTGATGCTGATCAGATAGAGCCCGCTTTCCCAATCGGAGACATCGATGGTGATATGATTTTTACCTTCAGGTACGTTATAAGCGGTCATTTGCTTTCCGTTTATATCAAAGACCAGTACCTGGGCCGGCCCCTGGTTTAATTTGTTGTCGAAATTCAAATGAACGATGTCGGATGCCGGATTCGGGAAGATCGATGCCGCATTCGCGGATTGTTCGCCGATACCGGCAGTGTGTTTTCCGGTGATCATGATTTCATCAATTTCCCAGGTGGCGGCTTCATCTGATGTTGAATTGTATTGAAAGGCCACGTAAAAAATATCATCCATCACAATATCTTCAATGTCGATGCTTCCCGACCAGGTCCATTCCCATTCGCCGGGTGAGAGCTGGGCGTCCACTTCAGTCCAGTTGGCGGCATTGGGATCCCCTGAGCCAGTGTAATCCCCCGATATTTTCACTTTTAGTTGGGGGCCGTCGTATTTGGTTGCTGACCAGAACTCAAGCTTTTCCTCATTCTTTTGTGTGGCATCCAATCCCGGTGAGATTAGCCAGTCTTCATTTTCAATGCTTCCGCCGTCGTAACCTGTCATTTTTGCATTGGGGCTGTCATCCACTCCATAGCGGTCCTGCACAAGCCAGTATTGATCAGGACCCACAACGCTTAATTGTGTCCAGTCGCCCATGGTGGTATCATTGAAGTTTTCATAATTGAATACATAAAGTTCCGGGGTTGTTGCATCCGTGGCCGGAGGCGTACCATCTGTCTTGTAGTCGATATTGCTGCCGCCGTTGGTGTATGGAAATATTTCAAAATAATAATCGGTGCTTGTTACGAGATTGGTAAATACTGCTTCTTCCACACCATAGTTAATGTTAAGCGCCCCATAGCCATCTGCCAGTTCTGCGTCGTCCTCAACAGGAAAGCCATCGGCCGGCGGATTGATCTGCTGGTCGGTGCTGCCGATCAGCAAATAGGCAACAGGCGTTTGATCGCCGGTTGGGTCGGTCCAGTCCAGCTCAATGTTCAGGCCGTTGGCCTCCGCACTGAAATCTTCGGGATAATTGGTTGGCTCGGGATTAACGCCCGAGCTTGTAATGCTGAAATCATCATAATAAACATATCCCCCGGTATTGTTATCCTGATGATAAACCCTCACCTCAAAGCGAAAGCCGTCGGCATTGGCCGGGGCCACCAGGGTTTGAGAATACTCGATCCATTCGCCCGCATCTTCCGAATAGGTATTGGGCCGCAATTCAGCTTCGTTGTCATCAAGGTAGGCGTCACCATCAAGCCAGTACGACCATATGCGGGTTTTGGCATTGGGGTCGTTGTCGTAATAATCATAAGTGATGGTGTAATTGCTACCCGGCGTGATGCCGCTTATATCCTGCATGAGGTCCTTAGATGAAGAAGCGGATGTGTGCCGGGCAGAATAAGTGCCTCCATGAATACTCTCGGTTGATTGTTCGATGTTTTCGGCTTTGTCCCAGTCGGTTGGTGTTGTTTGGTTGTCCCACAATTCCAGGTCGCCGTTCGATACCAGGTTTTGTGCCCCGGCAATAACGGGAAGCAGAAAAAGAACTGCAATGATCAGTATTTTCTTATTGGTTTTCATGATTGATAAAATTTGGTTTTCAGTTTATAAAGATAAGAAATTTAGCCATAAAAAACGCCTGCCGCTTTGGGGGCAGGCGTTTAAAAAGAAATTTCTAAGAACTATTTGTTGATAAGGATTTTCTTGTTAACAAAACCTTCATCCTTTGTTTTAATCCTGATAAAATACAAACCATTGTTATTTTTGTTTAAATCGATCACAAGTATATGGTCCGTGATCTTTTCCTCATAGACCAATTTCCCCATTGCATTGAAGATACTGACCCGGTCGAATCTTTCGGGACTTGCCGTCAAATGAACCATTCCGGTAGAAGGATTGGGCCAGATGCTTACCTTTTCAGCTTCCACATCTGTGATTCCAACAGGCCCCACTTCTATATAATCTTCCATGGTCAGGCTGTCGACGCCAAATATGCTTGTTACTTTCAGCTTAACATCATAAGCTCCCATGGCATTATAAACGATGCCTTGGGGATTTTGTGCCGATGAGGTGTCGGGGGTCCCACCTTCGAAATGCCATTCCCAGCTGTCGGGGTTGCCTGTAGAGAGGTCGGTAAAATCAACTGTTCCGCCCACCTGGATTTCGGTTTCGCTGGCCTCGAAATCCGCTACCGGCGCATAACCCACCTTAATGTACATTTCCTTAAGCTCGGTATCTTCACCGGCTTCATTGCCTGCTGTGAGGGTGACATTGAATTCGCCTTCGTTGTTATATACCACCGGACCGGGGTTCTGAACTGCCGAGGTGCCCGGTTCTCCGCCTTCAAACTCCCAATTCCAGTTTTCCGGATCATTGGTGCTGAGGTCGGTATAGTTGACTTCGCCACCAACCAGCAATATGGTGGTATCGGCTGTGAAATTAGCCTCGGGAACAAGTACGCATCCGTAGCCCGGCGTGGCATAAATGGTGTCACCTTCGCTGTTGATGGCAGCCAAATGTACCGAAGCAGACCAGTTTTGCGCGAGCGCGTTGTCTTCATCAAAATTGCAGAAGCGCAGAGACGGCCCTGTGCCGTCGGGAGAGGTTGGCCAGGGGGTGGCATCATCGTAATGCACGCTGTCAACGAAGAATCCATCGGGATTGACCAGTTGAATGAGTTCGCCTGAATTGCTCAATCCGCCGTCTGTCCATTGCCAGGCATTGGCGCCAAAGGTATTCAGCATGGCCATGCTATCCACGGCAAGCAGCAGATAATCGCCGGGCTGCATCTCAATATTGCCAAAGGTAAACTCGATCCCGTCAGAAAAATAATAGTCTTCCAGGTTTACTGCAACTTCGTCGTTATTATACAATTCGATGAACTCAAGCGTATCTGTTCCCGATTCGGGTGGGTTGTACATGATCTCTGAGATCACGATCAGGGGCTCATCCACTTCTTCGACGATGGAGAAAATGCCACTAAATCCCGATGCCCTTGAAGAATAATCTGAAATCCTGATCTGACAATCATAACTTGTTTCCTGGTCGGGTGCGATGTTCCATGTCCAGCTGCCCTGATCGGCGGGGAGATCGTCAACCAGCAATTCCCAGTCGGGGCTTCCAGAGGAGGCATTTGTGGTCAGCTCGATTTTGACAAGTGATTGGGTGTTGGAGGTCTCCCATTCAATGTCATGCGTTGAGCCTTGTTCCCATATTTCACCGGCCACCGGCGAAGTAACATTGATAACGGGCACGGATGTTACTCCGGTGATTTCGATCTCATCCACATCCCAGCGCCGCGGTGAACCGCTGCTCAGGTACTGAAATGCGACATATACACTTTCTCCGCTGATCGATGACAGATCAACAAAGTCTGAATTTTCCCAGCTGTCGTCATCTTCGGGCTTGTCGAAACTCAGTTCCGTCCAGTTAGCCTGCGTGGGGTCTCCTCCGGTATAATCGGTTGAGTACTTAAGCATCAACTCATCGGAGGTACTTCCATATTTCCATTTCGTCCAGAAAAATATCTGTTCTTCTGTATAATTGTTCAGGTTGAGCGCGGGAGAGATCAGCCAGTCGTTGCTCGGTTCACTTTCCTGGTAGCCGTTCATTTCGGCAAAATAGGTTGTATTAAGCGCTCCGCCATAGTCCAATACGGTCCAGTCTTTGTCGCTGGCCACCGAAAAGGTGGTCCAGGTTCCGAAATCCCCGGATTCGAAATCGTTGGTATTGATGGCAAAATCCGTGGCATCATTGGTGGCGGGGGGTGTGCCGTCGGTTTTGTAGTCGATGTTGGTGCCGGCATTGGTGTAAGGGAATATCTCGAAATAATAGGTTGTTTCCGAATCCAGCCCGTAAAAAGTATATTCTTCTATTCCATAGTCAATGTTAATTGCTCCCGACCCGTCTGAGAAATCCAGGTCGTCACCTTCAGGGATTCCATCAACGGGCGCTGTGATGTTTTCGGAGGTGCTTCCTTTGATCAGGTACGCATCCGGGAGCTGAGCACCGGTGGCGTCGGCCCAGTTCAGGCCAATGCTCAGGCCGGTGGCATCTGTTTGAAAATCGGTGGGATAGTTGGTTGGTTCAGGAGCCGGTCCCCCGAAGCTCTGGTCGTTGTTGAGTTGTCCGGGGGTTTCGGCTGCAGGTTCTTCCCAGCTGAAATCTGAATACTGCGTACCGTTGCCGGATAGCTGAAGAGATTCCCCTACCTGTGTGCTGCCGCTTTCGCTAACTCCTATATCGACCGAAGTCATGCCGTTGGCCGGTCCGTCAGTGGCAGTTAAGTTGCCTTCATAACTAAGAAACTGACCTGAGATTACGCTTCCTTGAAAGTCGATGCAAAGGCCGTCAGGACCGCCGTTTTGGATGGAGGAGGGATACCAGGTATAGAAGGTGAAATCGCCTGAGGTATTTCCTTCGGTAAATTGATCGAGGGTTTCCGAATCGTAATTTGTACCGTTATTTCCATTATACAATGTGATGGTAAAATCACTCAGGGTATAATTGCCGGAGTTTTCGAGCAGGACCTCAACGAATTCACCCTGGTCACTGCCATCATTGTCATAATGAAGCTCGTTGATCCAAATGTTTTGTGAGATTGCACCACTCGCAATTGTCATAAGGAAAAGTACGAGCAAAGCCGCACTTAGCTTTAAGTAGATTTTTTTCATGAGTATGAGATTTTTGTAAGACAATAAATTTTGTGCAAAAATTACAATTATCCTGGCATATGCAGTGAACAAACCCTTAACTTTTTGTTAAGAAAATATCAACCAAAACCCGAAGGGGTTGTTGATAAATAAAAAAAGGCTGCCTTTTTACAAGACAGCCCTTTATAATCAGATACGTTATTTATTTTATTTGTCTTTATCGTCCACTTCTTCAAAGTCAACATCGGTAACTTCGTCGTCGTTTCCGCCTTTCTTCTCATCACCTTGTCCGGCTTGCTGGCCATCTTGTTGCTGACCCTGGTCCTGGGGGCCTTGTTGGGCCTGTCCCTGGGTAGCTTTATACATTTCTTCACTGGCGGCTTGCCAGCTGGTGTTCAGCTTGTTCATGGCGGCATCTATGGCGTCAACTTCCTGTTTCTGATGTGCTTCTCTCAACTCCTTCAAAGCATCTTCGATGGGTTGCTTTTTCTCTGCCGGGATTTTGTCGCCGTAATCTTTCAGCTGTTTTTCAGTTTGGAAGATCAGGGCGTCGGCATTGTTAAGTTTGTCGATACGTTCTTTTGCTTTTTTGTCTTCTTCGGCGTTGGAAGCGGCTTCATCCTTCATTTTGTTGATCTCGTCTTCGCTCAATCCTGAAGATGCTTCAATCCTGATCTGCTGCGATTTGCCTGTGGCCTTGTCTTTGGCAGATACATTCAGGATGCCGTTGGCGTCGATGTCGAAAGTTACTTCAATCTGAGGAACGCCTCTTGGCGCCGGTGGAATACCGTCGAGGTGGAAGCGTCCGATGCTTTTGTTTTGATTTGCCATCGGGCGTTCACCCTGCAACACGTGGATCTCAACAGAAGTCTGATTGTCGGCTGCTGTTGAAAATGTTTCCGATTTCTTGGTCGGGATGGTTGTGTTGGCTTCGATCAGCTTGGTCATCACGCCGCCCAGGGTTTCAATACCCAGTGAAAGCGGGGTAACATCCAGCAAGAGTACGTCTTTTACTTCACCAGTCAGCACACCACCCTGAATGGCAGCACCAACTGCAACAACTTCGTCGGGGTTTACGCCTTTTGAAGGATCTTTTCCGAAGAAATCCTTTACCACTTTCTGGATAGCCGGAATACGTGTTGAACCGCCAACCAGAATAACCTGGTCTATATCCGAGGTTGGCATACCGGCATCCTTCAATGCTTTCTTACAAGGTTCTATCGTTTTTTGAACCAGATGATCTACCAACTGCTCAAATTTCGAACGGCTGAGTTTTTTCACCAGGTGTTTTGGAATTCCGTCAACCGGCATGATATAAGGCAGGTTAATCTCGGTTTCATTGGAGCTGGAGAGTTCGATCTTGGCTTTTTCGGCAGCTTCTTTCAGGCGCTGCATAGCCATGGGATCCTTATGAAGATCCACGCCATTGTCTTTTTTGAATTCCTCTGCCAGCCATTCAATGATGACATCGTCAAAGTCGTCGCCACCCAGGTGGGTATCACCATTGGTAGACTTTACTTCAAATACACCGTCGCCCAGTTCCAGGATGGAAATGTCGAAGGTGCCGCCACCAAGGTCAAATACCGCTACCGTTACATCGGATTGTTTTTTATCCAGTCCGTATGCCAGTGAAGCGGCAGTTGGCTCATTGATGATCCTTTTAACATTCAGACCTGAAATCTCTCCGGCTTCTTTGGTTGCCTGCCTCTGTGAGTCGCTAAAATAAGCTGGTACCGTAATTACAGCGTCGGTGACCGTTTGACCCAGATAATCTTCTGCCGTCTTCTTCATTTTCTGAAGGATCATCGCGGAGATTTCCTGAGGCGTATATAATCTTTCGCCAATTTTAATCCTTGGCAAATTGTTGTCACTTTTTGTTACTTCGTAGGGAACCCTTTTAACCTCTTTGGAAACCCGGTCGAAGGTTTCTCCCATAAATCTTTTTATGGAGTAAATGGTGTTCTGCGGGTTCGTGATGGCTTGCCTTTTGGCTGGGTCTCCTATTTTCCTTTCTCCATTTTCTGTGAATGCAACGATGGAGGGGGTTGTTCTTTTGCCTTCGCTGTTTGGAATCACAACGGGTTCATTCCCTTCCATTACTGCCACGCAGGAATTGGTTGTTCCGAGGTCTATTCCTATTACTTTTCCCATGTTATTCTTTGTTTTTTGTTTGTTTCAAAAAATTGTTTTCGGCTTTAGGGTTTTCAATGATTATGCCATCATGTTTTATGCAGAAACTAAATATGGTTTGGCATTAAATGTTTTAAAATATATCCGGCAGAATCGGCCACTTACCTGTCTGTCGTACAGATGTATAGGGGTTGTTGCTTGTTGAGAAGCAAAAATGATTTTAAGTAAAAATTTATTTGAATGTCATCTGCAATTTTGTCTGACAAAAAGACAGCATGCCGGATTACAGCAATTTGTTGATTAGAATTTCAGGTTAAGCTGTCTGAGGTTAAACAGACTTTCGTTGTGAAGCAATTTAATCACTTTCTTGTTGTATCTGGATGCGAAGAGCCCCAATCCGTTGTTGATGTTGGTATATTCAGGCTTAACCTGAACGATCCCGCTGCTGCTTCCGTTCACTTCCATATAGGTGTTGAACTCTTCATTTGCAACGGAAATGATGAAATCTACACTAAGGGGTTCGCGATAAACAACTTCCTGTTCTTTAGCCGTATTCTCATAAGGTATGTTTTGTTCACATAATGAGTAAAAAGATACCGGTTTATAGCCCAGCCGAAACTCCCTGTTGCCATCGGTGTTATCTGCTATGATCGTTCCGAGGCCCCAGTTGAAATACCTGGTTATGGTATCCTGTCCCAGGCTTTTTTCCTTATAATTAAAGCGGATGAGCGCATCAAATCTTTTGCCGTTGGCAGGGCTCATGAATTCAAGATAATTCATGATGTTTTCGTTGGTAAGGAAGTTGATGTATTCGTATGCAGCGATTGGCCGGATGATGCTGAAATCACCAATCAGACCGGTCTCAGCCGTTACGGTTTTGTTGTCATTAACGAGTACCTGAAGTTTATAGTTGTATTCACTGTTTAGTGGTTCGTTTGTGTAATACAATAATTGATAGGGGTTGTAGAATACGCCATCTTCTTTGTTGTTGATGCTGATGGTATCAAGCTGATAACTTTGTTGTAAATTGTTGTTCTGCCATCCTTCCAAAGTCACCTGTAGTTTTTTCCGGTAAAGACTGGAATCCTCAACCCTGGCCATTACCAAGGCGTTGTCTTCACCCAGAAATGCCTTGTTGATCTTGATATAGGTTGTGCTATCGGGATTCAAAAGCCCGTAAACGATGGTGATGTCCTGATACTCATCCAGTATATTGAAGTCATCATCACAGGAAAACAAACTGGTGATACCCAGAAGGACAATCGTATAAAGAAGAAATTTCCGCATCATGATTTGAATAATTCGACAAAGATAGTGTAATTAACAAGATTTTCAAGCAATTATTTCACCGTTAACTGATCGTTGGTGGCCGTTAGCAGAACCAATTAAAAGTTAAAAAGCATTGAAATCATACAATTTTGGAGTAAGTTTGTGCAAATTATTGTGAAACAGAAATTCAACATCATGTCACAATTTAAAGAAGTAAAAAAAGTAACCACCCATGTTTTACAGGAAATGAAACTAAAGGGTGAAAAAATAGCAGTTTTGACTGCATATGACTTTTCCATGGCAGGCATCCTGGATGATGCCGGAATAGACATGATCCTGGTAGGTGATTCCGCTTCAAATGTAATGGCTGGATTTAGGACAACGCTTCCGATTACCTTGAATGACATGATCTATCATGCTTCCAGTGTAATGCGGGCGGTGAATCGTGCAATTGTCGTGGTGGATCTTCCATTTGGGACTTACCAGGGGAATTCCAAAGAAGCGCTTAACTCCGCCATCAAGATCATGAAAGAAAGTGGCGCCAATGCGGTTAAAATGGAAGGTGGTCGAGAGATCATCGAATCCATCGACAGGATATTGTCAGCCGGTATTCCTGTTCTGGGTCATCTGGGGCTTACCCCGCAATCCATTCATAAATTCGGCACTTACGTGGTAAGGGCCACCGAAAAAAATGAAGCCGACAAGCTGATGGAGGATGCTCACCTGCTGGAAGAAGCCGGCTGTTTCGGGATCGTTCTCGAAAAGATCCCCTCCAAACTGGGAGCCAGGGTAACGAAGGAATTGAAGATTCCTACCATCGGGATCGGTGCAGGAAGTGATGTGGACGGGCAGGTACTTGTATTGCATGATATGCTGGGCATCACCCATAAGTTCTCCCCCCGCTTTCTGAGACGTTATCACAACCTGAGGGAGGAGATCATCGGATCGGTGCATACCTATATCAATGATGTGAAAACAGTAAACTTTCCTAATGAGCGGGAACAGTACTGATCATAGATAATTGGGAGAACAATTTGAAGTCACAGGTTTTACACGAAGACAATCATCTGATCATCGTCAACAAACAGCCTTCGCAGATTGTGCAGGGCGATAAAACCGGCGATGTCCCCCTGGTTGATCTCGTTAAAAAATACCTGAAAGAAAAATACAACAAACCCGGAGAAGTCTTCTGTGGAGTGGTTCATCGCCTCGACCGTCCTGTGAGCGGCCTTGTTGTTTTTGCCCGAACCTCCAAGGCCCTGGCAAGAATGAACGATTTGGTAAAGACTAGAGAGATCAGGAAAACCTATTGGGCGGTGGTCAAAAACAGACCACCTGATTTTGAAGGTCACCTGACAAACTATCTTGTTAAAAACCAGCAGAAAAACAAATCTTTTGTTACAGATGAGAATGCAAAGGGTGCCTTGAGAGCAGAAATGAAATACAGGATGGTTGCCAAAAGCAATGATTATTTATTGCTTGAAGTGGATTTGCTAACCGGCAGACATCACCAGATCAGGGTGCAGCTGGCCCATATCGGTTGCCCAGTAAAAGGCGATCTGAAATACGGCTTCCCGCGTTCCAACCCGGCCGGGTCTATCCATCTTCATGCGCGGAAAATCAGCTTCATCCATCCGGTGAAAAAAACCGAGCTGACCATTACCGCCCCGGCACCGCCCGACAAGCTATGGACTTTCTTTGAACAGAGTGTATAGCGTATTTGTTTAATTTTGAATACCTGAAAATTTTTCATGAGAAAAGTCATTGCTCCGATATTGTTATTCTGGCTGAGTGTGACAGCTTTTCAGCTTTCGGCCCAGTATTTCAGCAGCGGTCAAAGCCCGGCTGCCGTCAATTGGAGTCAGATCAACACGGAGCATTTTCAGTTGATCTTCCCGGATTATTATGAAGATCGCGGACAATATCTGGCCAATGTTATGGAAAGAGCTTATGCGCTGGATACGCTGAACCTGAATGCAAGACCCCGAAAAATCCCGATGGTCCTTCACACGAATACATCCATTTCCAATGGCTTTGTTGCTCCGGCGCCTATGCGGATGGAACTGTACACTACGCCCCCGCAAGACATGTATGCACAGGGATGGTTGCAACAACTTGCTTTACATGAACAAAGGCATGTGGTGCAACTCAACAAAATGCGGCAGGGGATGACCAAAGTGCTCTCATGGGGTTTTGGGCAGCAGGCCATTGCGGCTGTTACCGGACTGTATCTTCCCTTTTGGTTCCTGGAAGGAGATGCCGTTTCCGCCGAAACCGAATTCAGCCATACAGGCAGGGGACGGCAGCCCAATTTTATCATGCCGTTACGTGCGCAGGTCATGGGCAAAGGTTTGTATCATTACGATAAAGCAGTTTTTGGTTCCTACCTGGATTTCGTGCCTAACCATTATGTTTTGGGTTATCACCTGGTGGCAAATGGAAGAAGGTTGCACGGACCGGAGCTATGGAACCATACATTGAACAATGTTGCCAAAAGGCCATACAGCATAACGCCATTCAACAAGGGAATGAGGGACATCTCCGGCATGGGTAAACTTGATTTTTACGACAGCACGTTTTCCTATTTGAAGCAGAAATGGAGTGATCAGTTGCAGCAAAGTGTCATGCCCGGGTTGTTTCCGGCAGTTGATTATGAAGACTACACCAGCTATCTGTTCCCTTATTATTTTGAGGATGACACCTCTAAAATCGTGGCGCTTAAGACATCGATTGATAATATCACAAGCATTGTTTTGTTGGATGAAAACGGGGATGAAGAAATTTTGTTCACCCCGGGCTTTATTGTGCCCGATGCCTTGGCATACAGGGGAGACAAGCTTGCCTGGGTGGAACGGGCCAACGATCCAAGATGGTCGCAGCGTGACTATAGCGTAATAAAAATATATGATTTGAAGGCGGATAAGCTTAGGCAGATCACCTCCAAAAGCCATTTGTTCGCAGCGGATCTTTCATGCAATGGAGATAAATTGTTAGCTGTGAAAACCACTCCGGAGGGAAAATACAGCATTGCGATTTTCGAAACGGAAAGCGGAAAACAGATTGGCGAAATCTCAACGCCCGACAACATGTTTTTCCAGATGCCGGCCTGGGGCGATACCGATGATGAGGTTATCACGGTAGCTGTGGGTGAAAAAGGGAAAACCATACTGCTCATCAATCCACATACCCATGAGATGAAAAATGTTTATCCTTTCACTTATGAAGATATCCATGGTGCCGTGATATGCCATGACACGGTTTATTTTAATGGGACACGTTCGGGTGTGAGCGATATTTATGCCTTTGGCTTAGACAATCCGATAAGGAAATACAAGATAACAAGCTCCGCATACGGCACGGCCGGCATCAACTTTTCAGAAGACGGAAAGACCTTGCTATACAGCGAATACACCCCTGATGGTTACAGGATCGCCCAGCAAAAAGTTGATAAGATGGAATGGGTTTCGATGCAAACGGTAAAAAACAAGGGTCCGAAGCTGCATAATTATCTGCGGTCGAAAGATCATCCGATACTCTCCAGGGAAAATATTCCGCGCAAAGCTTATGAAGTGAGAAAATATTCCCGGCTTGGACATCTCTTCAATTTTCACAGCTGGGCGCCTTTGTATATAGATGTTGACAACGAATCTTTCCAACCCGGCATCAGCCTGATGTCGCAGAATATTTTAAGCAGCACGTTCACCACCATCGGTTACGAATACGACCTGAATGAGGAGGTGGGCCGATACAAGCTGGAGTTAAGCTACCTGGGCTGGTATCCTGCCATCGACCTGTCGGCGGATTATGGTCGCAGAAAGACAACTTATTACAGCGATTCTCTGCAAAAGCAGCTGGACGCCTCCTGGTTTGAGAGCAACATCAGTGTTGGCGCAAGGGTGCCGCTCAACTGGAAGAAAAACAAGTTTTACCGGGGATTTCAACCGGGTGTAAAATTCAGGCAGCAGATTTTGAGGCGTGATGATCAGGCGGAGGCTACTGTGAGGAGCACCGATATCAGCACCCTGGAATACCGCATGTACTTATATAACCAGTTCAAAATGTCGCACAGGGATCTGTTTCCCAGGTGGGGGCAGGTAGTTGATCTGGTATACCGGCATGCACCCTTCGGTCAGGATTTCGCGGGGTCGCTTGCAGCGGCTGAACTGTCGCTTTACTTTCCGGGCTTTATACGGCATCATGCCTTTCGCCTCTGCGGCGGATTCCAGGAAAGAAATCAAGACACGAGATATTTCTATCCCAACTACATCAGCAACCCCAGGGGGTATGCGGGCATCTTTGCAAAACGCTTTGCAAGCTTTAGGTTGAATTATGCTCTTCCCTTATTCTATCCGGATTTTAGCATAGGGCCTATCGCCTATATTAAGCGGTTCAGGCTGCAGGCCTTTTATGATTACGCATTTACCGGGCGAAATAGCACGAATTTATATTACCGTTCAACAGGCCTGGAGCTTTCAGCCGATATGCATATCCTGCGTTTCCTTGCACCTGTGGCGCTTGGCGTGCGTGGAATATATTTGCAAAATACAGGTGAGATTGCAGCCGAGCTGATCTTTGGTATCAACTTCAGGGCATTCTGATCAGAAGAACTCGAAATTCACGCCCCAGATAAAAGCCATCACCAGGCTTACGAATATCTGCGCTCCTACAGCAAAAAACCAGACGAACATTGCAGAACTGAAATGGGCAACAAAGCCCATTTTGATGATGAAAAACGAGATGATGATGCCTGCGATCCAGCCAATGGTCGATCCCGAAGGCATGTATAAATCCAGCAGGTAGGGCAGGAACCACATAATCAGGCTGACCAGCACGCCTGCAATGATGGCTCTTCTGTAACTGTCTTTTACAATTGCGGATAATCCTGCCCCGATCCAGAGTGCTGCGGAAGTTACCACGCTGCTGATAACAAAAGCTATAATAAGGGTTGTGAGAGTCATAACTTGAATTTATTTGCTTGAAACAAACTTAATAAATTTCAATGCGGTTTTGGTGTTTTTACGGCTTTAAAGATAGCATCATTTCTTATCTTTGAACAAATTTGATCAAAAAATTATGAGAATACTTATTCAATTGCTGGTGCTGGCCATAGCTGTGATGATATCTTCCTGGCTGCTTCCGGGTGTGATGGTCAACAATTATCTGTCGGCCGTCGGTGTGGCCCTGATCCTGGCCCTGCTTAACACTTTTATCAAACCGCTGTTGATTTTGATCACCCTGCCTGTAACCATACTTACCTTTGGTATTTTTCTGTTGGTGATCAATGCCGGCCTGATATTGCTGGCAAGCGATATGATCGATGGATTTTTTGTAGATGGTTTCTGGTGGGCGCTTTTATTCAGCTTGATATTGAGCCTTATATCCGCCCTGTTGGGCATCAACACCAACCTCTTAAAAGATAGGAGATAAACATGAAAAATCGTGAACTGACTTTCAAACCCGAACTGGAGGAAATTATACAAAAGTGTGAAGTGTGCAATGTTGCCATGATAGATGAAGACGGAAACCCCTATGTAGTCCCGATGAATTTCGGCTACCATGAGGAGGTGATCTACCTGCACTCAAAAAAAACAGGAAAAAAGATAGATATCCTGAAAAAAAATCCCAAAGTCTGTGTGTCATTCTCAACAGCGCACCAACTGCACTGGGTGAACGAAGAAGTAGCCTGCAGCTGGAGCATGAAATACAAAAGTGTGCTGGTGTACGGAAAAGTGGAATTTATCGAAGATATGCAGGAAAAGCGCGATGCCCTCAACCACATTATGGTCAACTATTCCGAACGAAAATTTTCTTACAATGATCCGGCAGTCAAAGACGTGCAGCCCTGGAAAGTGGTCGTTGAGCGAATGGATGGAAGGGCATATGGGTATTAGGATTCCGGATTCCGGATTTCATATTCCGGATTGGCATGTTTTCAAGCTGTGAAGCTAATGAATGATGTGGATAAATTTCCCCACCTCGTTATCTTCTTTGCACATCCTGCAATCAATCCTTTTATGGCGATCTGCATAAAGCCGCCCTTCTGTTAGATTGTTTTACCGGCCTTGCATTTTGGCATGTTTTTAACGCCTCTTTGCCATATCTGAAAAAACCCAACCTTATGGACAAAAAGAAATACTATGAAATCGAAAACCAGGAATGGCTCGATTCACTTGATTATATTATAGAAAACGAAGAACCGGAGCGCGTTCAGGAAATCCTTCACCTCCTGCGTGTGCGGGCACAAAAAAACGGCATCGAATTCATGCGCCCCTCCAATACGCCCTATATCAATACCATTGCAGCCAACGAGGAATCTCCCTTTCCCGGCAGCAGGGAGGTGGAAAGAAGGATCAAAAGCCTTGTACGCTGGAACGCCATGGCTATGGTGGTACGGGCCAATCTGGAATCCGAAGGCATCGGAGGGCATATCTCCACCTATGCCTCCGCAGCCACCCTTTACGAGGTGGGCTTCAACCACTTCTTCAGGGGGGGCAATAAGGAGCATCCCGCCGACCTGGTATATTTCCAGGGACATGCCTCGCCGGGTGTATACGCCCGTTCCTTTCTGGAGGGAAGACTTTCGGAAAAAGACCTGCACAATTTCCGTCAGGAGTTACGCGAAGATGGCGGCCTGCCGTCCTATCCACACCCAAGGGCGATGCCGGCCTACTGGCAATTCCCAACTGTTTCGATGGGACTGGGTCCCATCATGGCCATCTACCAGGCCCGCTTCAACAAATACCTCGAAGACCGCGGCCTGATCAAAGAAAACAAACAGAAAGTCTGGGCTCTGGTGGGCGACGGCGAAATGGACGAACCCGAATCCATGGGCGCGCTTACCGTGGCCAGTCGTGAGGAACTCGACAATCTGATCTTTGTGATCAATTGCAATTTGCAACGCCTGGATGGCCCGGTAAGAGGGAACGGCAAGGTGATACAGGAACTGGAAGCTGCCTATAAAGGCGCAGGCTGGAATGTGATCAAAGTGATCTGGGGCGACGACTGGGATCCGCTTCTGCAAAAAGACAAAGATGGTCACCTGGTCAGGATCATGGAAGAAACTCCCGACGGACAATATCAGAAGTATGTTGCTTCTTCAGGGGATTATATCAGGAATGACTTTTTTGGTAAAAGCAAACAAACTAAAAAACTGGTCGAGAATTATTCGGATGAGCAACTTGAAAAACTCCGCCGTGGAGGACATGATCCGCAGAAAGTATTCAATGCCTATAAAAAAGCCATGCAAAGCAACGGCAAGCCCACTGTGATCCTGGCCAAAACCATCAAGGGATATGGTTTGGGCGAGGCCGGAGAAGGCAGGAACATCACCCATCAACAGAAAAAGCTGAATGAAAAGGAACTGTTGTATTTCCGTGACCGCTTCGGTATTCCGCTTTCCGACGAGGATGCTATGAAAGCACCTTTTTATAAACCCCCGGATGACAGCGAAGAGATTAAGTACCTGAAGAAAAGACGGGAGGAAATGGGCGGTTATCTGCCCAAGCGCCGCGAGATCGCCGACCCGCTCGAAGCACCCGACGACAAGGTGTATAAAGAATTGCTCGAAGGCTCGGGCGATCGGGACTTCGCCACCACCATGGCCATCGTTTCCTTGCTGGGCAAGCTGTTGGGCGATAAAAAGGTCGGCAAGCATATCGTACCCATTGTCCCCGACGAATCCAGGACTTTTGGTATGGACGCCCTGTTTAGGAAAGTGGGGATATATTCCCACACCGGTCAGAATTATGAGCCGGTAGATAAAGATTCACTTTTATATTATAAAGAAGCCACCGACGGCGCTATCCTGGAAGAGGGAATTACAGAAGCCGGTTGTATGTCATCATTCATTGCCGCCGGTACTTCCTATTCGTCGCACAGCGTGGGCATGATCCCCTTCTTTATCTTTTATTCCATGTTCGGATTTCAGCGGGTGGGGGATTTAATCTGGGCCGCTGCCGATGCCCGTGCAAGGGGCTTCCTGGTTGGCGGAACCTCGGGTAGGACTACCCTGGCCGGAGAAGGACTGCAGCATACCGACGGGCATTCTCATTTGAATGCCATGGCCATCCCGCATCTGAAAGCCTATGACCCGGCCTATGCCTATGAGGTGGCCGTGATCATTAAGGAAGGCATCCGACGCATGTTCGTCGAACAGGAAGACCTGATGTACTACATCACCGTGCTGAACGAAAAATATAAAATGCCCAAAATGCCGGGCAATGTGGAAGATGGCATCCTCAAGGGAATGTATCGCTACAGGAAGAGCCGCAAGCGCTCCGGCGAAAAAGTACATCTGATGGGCAGCGGGGCCATACTCAACGAAGCATTGCGTGCTGCCGAGATCCTGGAAAAGGATTACGGACTGATCGCCGATGTTTGGAGCGTGACCAGCTATAAAGAACTTTACGACAATGCCCGCGAAACGGAGCGTTGGAACCGCATGCATTCCGATAAGGAAGCAAAGAAAACCTATATAGAGGAATGTTTTGAAAATGACGAGGCCCGCTGCATCGCAGCACACGATTACGTGAAAGCCATCCCCATGACGGTTTGCAGGTGGTTCCCGGGAATACTCACCGTGCTGGGCACCGACGGCTTCGGGCGGAGCGACAATCGCCGCGCCATGCGCGACCACTTCGAAGTGGACGACCGGCACATTGCCTTCGCTGCCCTGCACAGCCTCTACCTGGATGGCAAGGTGCAAAAGAAAACCATCAACAAAGCAGTAAAGGAATTGAAAATTGATAAAAATAAGGAGAATCCAACAGAGATATAAAATTAAACCGCAGAGACGCAAAGAAGGCGTCAGGTTCGCAAAATTTTCCTTGCGCCCTTTGCATAATGACTTTGCGTCTTTGCGGTTAAAAAATTAAAACAATGATCAAAGAACTTAAACTACCCGAAATAGCCGAAAACGTCGATACGGCAACCGTTTTGAGCCTGTTGGTTTCAGAAGGTGATACCATTGAAAAAGAACAGAACGTGGCCGAAATGGAAAGCGATAAGGCCACCTTCGACCTGCCCTCGGAAATAGCTGGAACCGTCAAGGAGATCAAAGTCTCCGAAGGCGACGATGTGAAGGTGGGCGATGTGGTGCTCACCGTTGAAACCGATGAAGAAGGTGAAGAGAAAGAAAAGGAAGAAGAAGGAAAGGAGGAAGAAAAAGAGGGAAAAGAAGAGGAAGTTAAAGCAGAGGAAAAGAAGAAAATAGCTGAAAAAGAGAAAGAAGAAAAAAAGGAAAAAGGAAAAGAGGAAAAGGAAGAGGAAGTCGAAGCTGAGAAAGAGAAGGAGCCTGAATTCAAAGGCAAAGAAGTACCTGCTTCACCTTCCGTGAGAAGACTGGCCAGGGAGCTTGGCGTTGATATTCACAAGGTGGAAGGCACCGGACCCGCCGACCGCATCACCAGCGATGATGTGAAATCCTTTGCCAAAGAAGCCGTTCAGAAATCCGATCAGAAAGGCATTGCCACGGATGATTATCAATTGCCTGATTTTTCCAAATACGGCGAGATCGAGAAAAAACCCATGGACAGCATCCGCAAGCGGACGGCCAAAAACATGCAGGCCTCCTGGCAGACCATCCCGCATGTATTCCAGTTCGATAAAGCTGACGTGACCGAACTGGAGCATTTCCGGAAGAAATACGGCAAACAGGTTGAAAAGGAAGGCGGCAAGCTGACCGTTACCGCCATCATGCTCAAGATCGCGGCCAGTGCTCTGGAAACATTTCCGGGGTTCAACGCCAGCCTCGACCTGAAAAACAAAGAGATCATCTACAAGAAATACATCAACATCGGTGTGGCCGTGGATACCGAAAGGGGATTGCTGGTCCCGGTGATCCGCGAGGTCGATAAAAAATCCATCACCGAATTGTCAGTGGAACTGGGAGAAGTAGCGGAAGCAGCGCGCAACAAGAAGATTAAGCCCGATCAGTTGCAGGGTGGCAATATCGCCATCTCCAACCTGGGAGGCATCGGTGGTACCAATTTCACCCCCATCATCTACCGTCCGAATGTAGCCATCATCGGTATGTCCCGCACCGTTACCGAGCCGGTCTACATCGACGGGGAGTTCAAACCCAGGATGATGCTTCCGCTCTCCCTTTCCTACGACCACCGCCTGATCGACGGGGCCGAAGCGGCAAGGTTTCTGCGCTGGCTCTGCGAAGCCCTCGAAAATCCATTGCTAACCATGTTTAAAGGAGGAAAATAATGGCAGATAAGAAGGACAAAGCACAACTGGTTATCATCGGCGCCGGGCCAGGGGGATATGCGGCGGCATTTCACGCCAACGACCTCGGCCTGGACGTCACCCTCATCGATCCCCGGGAAAATCCCGGCGGGGTATGCCTCTACGAAGGCTGTATCCCCACCAAAGCCCTGCTGCATTTTGCAAGCACCAAAGAGGAAGCATTTAAAGCCAAAGACTGGGGACTGGAGTTTTCCAATGTGAGCGTGGATGTGAAGAAAGTGCGCGAATGGAAGGAGAAAGTGGTGAAACAACTCACCGGCGGACTGGGCCAGCTCAGTAAAAGAAGGAAGATCAATTTTATAAGAGGTACGGCCAAATTCAAGGATAAAAACACTTTGGAGGTGGATGAGCATGAAGGGGATACAAAGGAGTTGAAGTTCGAAAGCGCCCTTATTGCCACCGGTGCCCGCGCCAATGCCTTGCCCGGTGCGGATTTCGATCATGAGCGTATCATGAGTTCCCGCTCGGCCCTGGAAATGAAGGACGTGCCCAAAGAATTGCTCGTGGTCGGGGCCGGATACATCGGGCTGGAGATGAGTGTGATCTATAAAGCGCTTGGTTCCAATATTTGCATCGTTGAAATGACCTCCGACATCATGCCCGGCATCGACAAGGATTTGAAAGATGTGTTCAAAAAGGAAAGAAAAGATTTGCTGGATGATGCCCTTTTTGAGACCAAAGTGACGGATGTGAAGAAGAACAAGAAAAAGCTGAAGGTGACGCTTGAAAGCAAAGAGGGCGACAAAAGTGAGAAGGAATTCGATAAGATGCTGGTGGCCATCGGGCAGAAACCCAATAGTGAGAGCATCGGTCTGGACAAGGCGGACGTGGAAACCGACGAACAGGGATTCATCAAGGTGGATATCGTCCGCAAAACCAATGTGGAAAATATCTACGCCATTGGCGATGTGGCCGGGCAGCCCATGCTGGCCCATAAAGCTTCGCATGAAGGACGTGTGGCGGTTGAAGCCATCGCCGGAAAAAAAACGGCTTACGAACCCAAAGCTATTCCGGCTGTTGTATTTACTGAACCGGAGATCGCCTGGACGGGCCTCACCGAAGCCGAAGCCAAAGAACAGGGCAGGAAAGTGGAAGTGGCCAAATTCCCCTGGGGTGCTTCGGGCAAGGCAGTGGCCATGGGCAGAAACCAGGGCCTTACCAAGCTGATCATCGACCCGGAAAAGGATCGTTTGCTGGGGGCAGGATTCGTGGGCAAGGAAGCAGGCAGCCTGGTTCCGGAAGCCACCCTGGCCATCGAAATGACCGCCAACGCCAAAGATTTAGCCCTGACCATACACCCCCACCCCACGCTGAGTGAAACAATTATGGAAGCAGCGGAGGTGTACTTTGGAGAGCCAACACATATTTATAAACCGAAACGAAAAAAATGAGTTTAACCGCAAAGACGCAATGAACACGCAAAGTTCGCTATGTTTTATTGCGAGCTTTGCGTTTTATTAAACTTTGCGCCCCTTGCGGTTAAAAAGAAAAAATGGCTGAGAAATTCTACACTCAAAATACAGACAAGGTAGCTGAGCACTTCAACGTAGAACCCAAAAAAGGTCTTTCAAGCGACGAAGTAAAATCCCGCCGCAAACAACACGGTCCCAATAAACTCAAGGAAACCAAAGAGAAGAGCCTCTGGCAACTGCTCTTCGATCAGTTGAAAAGTGCGGTGATCTATCTGCTGGTGGCTGCTGTTATCGTTTCCTTCCTGTTCGGCGATATCCCCGAAGCCATCGCCATCATCGTGGTGATCGTGCTCAACACCGCCATCGGCTTTTACATGGAATACCAGGCCCGCCTATCCATGAAGGCCCTGCAGAAAATGGATAAGTTCACCACCCACCTGATGCGCGATGGGGAGGAAGTGGAGGTGGACGCCAAAGAGGTCGTTCCTGGCGACATCATTATTCTGCATGCCGGCAACCTCATCCCCGCCGATGCCCGCATCATCGAAGCCTCCGAGCTGCAGATCAACGAAAGCGCCCTCACCGGCGAGTCGGTGCCCATCACCAAGCAAACCCACACGGTGGAAGATGATGCCCAGCTCGGCGACCGCAAGAACATGGCCTACAAAGGCACTTCCGTCACCATGGGCAAAGGGAAAGCCATCGTTACAGGCACCGGCATGAATACCGAGATCGGCGGAATATCCGAAATGGTGAGCGCCGAAGATAAAGAAAGTGTTCCCCTGAACATCAAACTCAACAAGCTCTCGAAAAGACTGGTATGGATCGTGGTGGGCATGGCTACGGCCTATGGGGTACTGGGCTATTTCACCGGCAAGGACCTGCACATCATGGCCCAGACCTCCATCGCCTGGGCCATCGCTGCCATCCCCGAAGGACTGGCCATCGTGGCCACCATCGCCCTGGCCGAGGGCATGTTGCGACTGGCCAGGGAACAGGTGATCGTGAAAAAGCTGGCCGCCGTGGAAACCCTGGGTGAAACCACCGTTATCCTCACCGATAAAACCGGTACCCTCACTAAAAACAAGCTCAGCGTGAGTCAGTTCTTTTTTAACAAGGAAAGAAAAAAGGAAGAAAAGCTGGATGAGGTGCCCGAAGAAGACAGTCTTTTCGAAAAGATCCTGAAGGTGAGCCTGCTGTGCAACAATGCCGAATTAAAGGAAGACGGCTCCGGCAAGGGCGACATGCTGGAGATCGCCATACTGCAATATGCCGAAGAGTTGAAAGAGGGCATCACCAAAGAATACCGCGACAAATTCGAACGCATTGAGGAAGATCCCTTCGATTCGGACAGCATGATGATGTCGACCCTGCACAAACAGAGCGGAAAATATTTTTCCGCTGTGAAAGGAGCAGCCGGAGTGATCCTCGGCAGATGCAATAAAGTGCTCACAGAAGATGGCGAGGAAGACCTGGACGACGAAAAGAAAAAAAAGTGGGACGAAGAAAGCGACACCATGTCGGCCGACGGCCTGCGCACCATTGCCCTGGCCTATAAAGAAACGGACAAAAAGGAAGGCTATGACGAAGATTTGACCCTGCTTGCTTTGCTGGGTTTCATCGATCCCCCGGCAGAAAACGTAAAAGACGCTATCAAAACCTGCCTGAACGCCGGCATACATGTGATCATGGTTACCGGCGACCATCCTGAAACCGCCCGCAACATTGCCAAGCAGGTGAACATCGTGGAGGATGATAAGGCTACCGTGTACACCGGCAAGGATGTGGAAGGCTTTGAAGACAAAAGCGAGGACGAAAAGAAGAAATTTGCAGAATCCCGGGTATTTGCCCGTGTGGACCCCGGACAAAAGCTCGACATCCTCAAGCTGTTCCAGGAGAATGGGGAGATCGTGGGCATGACCGGCGACGGAGTGAACGACGCCCCCGCACTCAAAAAGGCCGACATCGGCATTGCCATGGGCAAGCGCGGCACGCAGGTGGCCAAGGAAGTGGCGGATATGCTGCTCAAGAACGATGACTTCCCTTCCATCCTCACTGCCGTGCGACAGGGAAGGATCATCTTCAACAACATCCGCAAGTTTATCGTGTACCAGCTCAGCTATCACCTCAGCGAGATCCTGGTAATCGCGGCGGTCAGCTTTACCATCTTCACCCTCCCGCTACGTCCGCTACAGTTGCTTTTCCTCAACCTCCTCACCGACGTCTTCCCTGCCCTGGCTTTAGGTATCGGCAAAGGCCGCGGCAAGGTGATGGAACAGCCGCCCAAAGACCCTGACGAACCAATACTCACCAAACAGAGCTGGACCCTGATCTCCATCTATGGGGCCATTATTGCGGCTTACACCATCGGCGCTTATTTCTTTGCGACTTATTCAATGGGCGTGAGCAAAGAGATCGCCAACAACATCGCCTTCTTCGGCCTGGCCTTCACCCAGGTCTTCCACGTTTTCGACATGAGGGAGAAGGATGAGAAAATTTTCATTAACCAGGTCACAAAAAACAAATACATCTGGATGGCTATAGCCTTCTGCGCCGCCGTCCTAATAGCTGCCTATTTCATCCCCGGCCTCAACACCCTGCTCAGCTTCCAACCCATGGGGCTGGAACCCTGGTTGCTGGTAGTGGCCGTGGTTGTTGCAAGTATTGGAACGATACAGGTGTTGAAAGGATTGAAGGTTATTGAGTAGAGAAAATGCACCACGGATTACACAGATGAATACAGAAAAAAATTCAGAAAACAATTCCTTCTTTTTTAAAAATAATCTGTGAAAATCCGTGGCCATCTGTGATGAAAATACTCACCACAGATTACACAGATGAACACAGAAAAGAATTAAGTAAAACAATCTGTGAAAATCCGTGGCCATCTGTGGTGAAACATTCTTTAAAAGTTCTTACCTTTATTACCTGATAACCTGACCAGTCAAAACCATTTACCAAAACAATAAATCAAAAACCAAATCACATGAAAACA
>JAIPBS010000036.1 GCA_021738625.1 Bacteroidales bacterium | reverse complement strand
TATTGCACGTATCTGTGCGTGAAAAAAATGATATTTAACGCCAATAAAAGTGCTATGGTTAAGGTGCAATAACTTGTTGGGATTTTCATCGGAAATAACAGAGAGTTGCCTGGTGTAATTCTTTATCCATTCTTCCGCCAATATCATTAAATCATTTAGTGCCTCCTCAGTATGTGCAGAACCGATATGCTGCAGAACAATCCTTTTGCTGTTCTGGTATCGCACAACCTGCACAGCTTTTGCTTTTGAGGCGGTTTTAACCACTCTGATTTTCATAAAACTTTGCCTTAGTGCGGTAAATTTAGTGTTTTTTAAAACATATGCCTTGATTATAAGCCACTTATGACCGCACTAATTTGAGAGGGGACAAGTCAGGAGCCTTCAGCAATTTCGAAGATTCATTACAATATTATTGTGCTATTGAGAATGCCTGTACTATCCTCATAAGCAGAAATGCAAAAGACCATCAAAAATCTTTGATTCCTGTATTGGCGCCCGATGAGTATTTATCAGGCGTAAAGTCAAAATAAAAGCTATAAAAAATTCTCTGAGATCTGATTTATTCCTCCTCCTTCTTCTCCACAAAAGGCAGATCATAAACCTCTGTCTTGAATGCCAGCCAGTCTAGCATTTTCAGAGCCAGTTTATCGTCCAGGTCGGACATTTCACAGTGCAGGTATTCGTGAAAACGGGATTCGTCCCTGTATTTCTTCTTTTCCTGGATCAGGTCCTTATCAACAATTACTTTCTCCTTTAACATCGATTCATCACGAATATCCAACCCTACCTTACCGGGCTGACTGCTCACGGTGATAATCAAGACCCGGACATGTTTCAAATGTTTGGGTTTCAGCAAATCAAGAAAGGATCCCTGATAAATCTTTTCCTTAAAACGCTTGCTGCTTTTATAGATGTACTGATGGTTTTCAAGCTTGGATTCCTTGCTTTGGCCATCGATGTTGCCAAAAGGTTGCTTTTTATCCAGGGGAAGGGCATTCACCCTTTTGATGAGTTCATTTAATCTTTTTATAAAGTCGTCGTAGGTTTCGGCGTGGGCGGAATAATTTTTCCTGATCCTCATTTTGCGATCAAGAAAGCCCGCGCTGCGGCTTTGTTTGTTTAAGCCTTTAACCTCTTTTTCTGCTTCTTCTAACCAATGTCCCATAGCGGTTTACTTGTATTCGAGAACTTCGACTTCATTCTTGAGTATCCGCATGCCGTTGTAAGCCATGGCATCAAAGTCGTTTTGACTTGGATACAGGGCGATGGGAGCGATCTTGCTTACCCTGCCTGAAACGTTCTCCAGGAAGCGTTCACTGTTAAAAATATTTCCCGTGAGCAAAATGGCGTCCACCTCACATTCAAGGGCGGTGTACATCGAACCGATCTCTTTTGAAACCTGGTAAGAAAGTGCATTCGAAATAAACAGGGTGGTTTCATCACCTGACAGAACTTTCTTATCGATATCGTCCAGATCGCTGGTGCCAAGATAAGCCGTATAACCGCCTTCTTTGGTGATCATTCGGTAAACTTCCTCTTCCGTGTATTTTCCACTAAAACACATCTTAACCAAATCACCCATGGGCAGTGTACCGCTACGCTGAATTCCGAAAGGGCCGTCCCCGTCAAAGGAATTGTTCACATCCATTACGCGGCCCTGTTTATGGGCACCAATGGAAATACCGGCCGTACCCACATGACAAACGATCAGGTTGAGTTCTTCATAAGGCTTGTTGATCGATTTGGCATATTTACGGGCAAAGTATTTGTGGCTGAGGGCATGAAAAACCGAACGGCGCTTAAACTCGGGATGCCCGGTAACCTTGGCGATCTCATCCATCTCATCCACCACAACCGGATCGGCCATATAGGCCTTCTTACCGATCATCTTGGCGATATCATATGCGATCACTCCGCCCAGGTTGGTGGCATGAACACCCTGGAATCCCGTTTTCAGATCTTCCAGCATGTTATCATTCACTTCGTAAATGCCTGAAGCAACAGGCTTGATCAACCCGCTTCTGGCCATCACCAACTCTACCTTATCGAGGTCAATGTCGTTTTCATCCAACACCTTTATGATCAGTTCTTTTCTGAATTCTACCTGATCCATCAATTCTTTATAGCCGGAAAGATCTTCTTTCGTATGCTTAATATTTTTCAAAAAGATCAGGTCGGTGCTTCTGTATACCGATACATATGTTGATTCTATCGCGGGATATACAACAAGAATTTTTGCCGATATCATATCTATATATTTGGTTTTACATTCGGGTGCAAGTTACATATTTCTTCTGTACTGGCCACCAACTTCAAACAATGCATTTGTAATCTGCCCGATTGAACAATATCTGGTGGCCTCCATCAGGTTTTCAAAAATATTATTGTTTTCGAGTGCAGTTTGCTGAAGTTTGCCGAGCCAGGTTGCCGCTTCTTGTTGATAGGTCTTATGCAGGTTGTTCAGCGTTTGCAATTGTTTTTCTTTTTCATCCGGGGTAGCCCTGATCACTTCCCCCGGTAAAACGGTGGGTGATCCCCTGGAGTTCAGAAAAGTATTCACGCCCATGATGGGCAATTCCCCTGTATGCTTCAGGGTTTCGTAATACAATGATTCCTCCTGTATCTTGCTGCGCTGGTACATGGTTTCCATGGCTCCCAGCACACCTCCCCGCTCTGTCAGCCGGTCGAATTCCGATAACACAGCTTCTTCGACCAGGTCGGTGAGTTCCTCTATAATGAAGGAACCCTGAAGCGGATTCTGGTTTTTAGCCAGCCCCAGTTCATGGTTGATGATCAGCTGGATCGCAACTGCCCTTCTCACAGATTCTTCCGTGGGGGTGGTGATAGCCTCATCATATGCATTGGTATGCAGTGAGTTACAGTTGTCGTAAATGGCGTACAATGCCTGCAATGTAGTTCGGATGTCATTGAAATCAATTTCTTGTGCATGCAGCGAGCGTCCGGAAGTCTGAATATGGTATTTCAGCTTTTGGGAGCGTTCGTTGGCGTTGTATTTCAGTTTCATGGCTTTTGACCATATCAAACGCGCTACCCTACCCATCACTGAGTATTCAGCATCAATTCCGTTTGAGAAAAAGAAAGACAAATTGGGCGCAAACTTGTTGATGTCCATGCCACGTGAGGCGTAGTATTCAACATAGGTAAATCCATTTGCCAGGGTCAGGGCCAGCTGTGTGATCGGATTGGCACCTGCTTCCGCAATGTGATAACCTGAGATGGAAACCGAATAAAAGTTTCTAACATTGTGATCATTAAAATACTGCTGGATGTCTCCCATCATTTTCAGGGCAAAATCCGTTGAAAAGATACAGGTATTCTGGGCCTGGTCTTCCTTCAGGATATCTGCCTGCACGGTTCCGCGCACACGGCAAATGGTATCCGCCTTGATCTTTTCATAAACCTCTTTAGGCAACACTTGTTCGCCTGTAACTCCGAGCAGCATCAGGCCCAGCCCGTCATTGCCCCGGGGAAGCTCACCGTTGTATAGCGGGCGCCGGCTTCCTCTTTCTTCATAAATTTTATCGATCTTCTGATTGACTTCATCCTCCAAACCATTTTCCTTGATGTAAATTTCACACTGCTGATCAATGGCCGTATTCATAAAAAACCCCACCATAGCGGGCGCCGGACCGTTGATGGTCATGGAGACAGAAGTTTTGGAGTCAGCCAGGTTGAAACCGGAATACAACTTCTTGGCATCATCCAGGCAGCAAATCGAAACCCCCGAATTGCCTATCTTTCCATAAATATCCGGCCGCAGATCGGGATCAAAGCCATAAAGGGTTACCGAATCGAAAGCAGTTGAAAGTCTCCTGGCAGGCATGTCATAAGAAAGATAATGAAATCTTTTATTTGTCCTTTCCGGTCCGCCTTCACCGGCAAACATACGCGTGGGATCTTCCCCCTCGCGTTTAAACGGAAACACACCCGCAGCAAAAGGAAACTCCCCGGGCACATTTTCTTTCAGGATCCATTTCAAAATCTCACCCCAGTTCCTGTATTCAGGAAGTATCACTTTGGGGATTTTAGTATGGGAAAGGGTTTCTGTGTGAGTATTTACTTTAATCTCTTTATCCCTTACCCTGAAAACATATTTATCCCTTTTATAACGGGCAACTTTCTTATCCCAGGTTTTAAGGGTTTCTTTATTGTGCGGATCAAGATTTAGCTCTTCCTCTTTATAAGACGCTTTCAGTTTTTCTTTTGTATTTTCATCCGTTTTTTCAGCGATCACCTCCAGGGTCTTATTAATACTATATAAACGGTCGGCGATCTCGGCCTGGTCGATAGCCCATTGGTTGTAATTCCTGATGGTTTCAGAAATCTCCGAAAGATATCTTGTCCTGTTGGGCGGGATGATATGGATCTTTTCCGAGAGTTCATCCATCTCATCCGAATGGGAGGCAAAATCCACCCCGGTTTTCTCCTTAATCTTTTTGATCAGGGAATTATATAACCGGTTCACCCCGGGGTCGTTAAACTGCGAGGCGATTGTGCCGTAAACAGGCATCTTATCCGTATCCTCCTCAAACAGCATATGGTTGCGTTGGTATTGCTTTCGCACATCCCGCAGGGCATCCATGGCGCCTCTTTTATCGAACTTGTTGATGGCAATCAGGTCGGCAAAGTCCAGCATATCTATCTTTTCTAGTTGAGTGGCGGCTCCGTATTCGGGCGTCATCACGTAAAGGGAAAGATCGCTGTGATCGATGATCTCGGTGTCGGATTGCCCGATGCCCGAAGTTTCTAAAATGACCAAATCATAGTTTGCCGCCTGCACGATGGTTTCGGCATCCTTAACGTATTTGGACATGGCCAGGTTGCTTTGCCTGGTGGCCAGCGAACGCATATATACCCTGGGATCGTTGATCGAATTCATCCGGATGCGGTCACCCAGCAACGCCCCTCCCGATTTTCTTTTAGACGGATCCACACTGATGATGGCTATGGTTTTGTTCTCAAAATCATCCAGAAACCTTCTCACCAGTTCGTCCACCAGGGAAGACTTACCAGATCCGCCCGTACCGGTAATTCCAAGTACAGGGGATTTTTGTTTTGTGTCTCTTTCACGCAGTTGCTCCAGCAAGCCCCTGATGGTTTCAGGGTAGTTTTCAGCCGCAGAAATGATCTGACCCAAAACCTTCGGATCTTTCTCCAGTCCGCCATTCAGTTTAACAGGAACATCCTTGCCTGTCGGAAAATCACATTTTTTCATCAAGTCATTGATCATCCCTTGCAAGCCCATTTCTCTTCCGTCATCCGGGCTATATATCCTGGTGATCCCGTATGCATGTAGCTCTTTGACCTCCTCAGGAAGGATCACACCTCCACCTCCGCCAAACAATTTGATATGATCACAACCTCTTTCCTTAAGCAGGTCATACATATATTTGAAAAACTCAATATGGCCTCCCTGATAGGAGGTAATGGCGATGGCCTGCACATCTTCCTGTATCGCACAATCCACGATCTCCTGTACCGATCGATTATGCCCGAGATGGATCACCTCGGCCCCGGTGGATTGCAGAATTCGTCTCATCACGTTAATGGCAGCGTCATGCCCGTCGAACAAGCTGGCTGCAGTTACGATACGAATGTGGTTTTGGGGCTTGTAAATTTTTTGCTTTGAAGGTACTCTCATGTCCTGTAAAAGTTTGCTTACAAATATAAGGAATGTAATCCTAAACTCGGAAAGATGCATTTGGGGAAATGAAAGCTAATTTAGATTCATACTTAAAGGATTTCTTTCTATTATTGTAATCTTCAACAAGATGCTAACAAAACCAGATTGATATGGAAACCAGGCAAATTATCTTCCTCATTACCGTCATGCTTACCCTGGCGGTATTTACCTACACCATGTACCGGCTTTTCAGCTACATGAAATTCACAAAACCTTTTCCCATCAGGAACATTCCCAAAAGGATAGGCATCATGATGAAAGTGGCCATCGGTCAAAGCAAGATCTTCAGGAAACCTGTGGTGGGATTGATGCACGCCCTTGTATTCTGGGGCTTTATGGTAATCCTTTTCGGAAGCATCGAAATGATCTTCGATGGGTTATTTGGAACCGAAAGGGTGCTGAAAGTTCTGGGGCCGGTTTATGATGTAATCATTGCCAGCGGCGACATCTTCGCGCTGATCGTGCTGATCGCCATTGTAGCTTTTCTGATCCGGCGGTTGTTTATGCATATCAGAAGATTTTATGGGGTGGAGATGAAACCCATTTCCAAGATCGACGCCAACATCGCCCTTACCATCATTTTGATTTTGATGGTCAGCTTGCTCGGCATGAATACTTTCTACATTTTGATGCAACAATCCACGGGCGAAGAAATCGCAGGAGTTTATCCCGTAAGCAGTTACCTGACCGACTGGTTCGATCATCTGAACGCCTCCAGAATCCATACCTGGCACGAAATCAACTGGTGGGCGCATATCGTATGGATCTTCATTTTTGCGAACATCCTGCCTTATTCTAAACATTTTCATGTGTTCATGTCGGTGCCCAATGTATTTCTGAGCCGTTTGGAACCCCTGGGATACCTGCCCAATATGCCTGAGATCACCAAAGAGGTCAAGCTGATGATGGATCCAAACGCCGCTTTCCAGGAGCCTGCTGAAGGCGAAGAAGAAGCCCCTGCCCGCTTCGGAGTGAAAGATGCCGAGGATACCACCTGGAAAAATTACCTCGATGCCCTTGCCTGCACGGAATGTGGACGCTGCACGGATGTGTGTCCGGCCAACATCACCGGTAAATTGTTATCTCCCCGTAAAATTGTAATGGATTTACGGGCACGTATGAAAGAAAAGGGGCCGGGCCTGGTTAAAGAAGGATTGTCTTTTGATGACAGGAAATCCCTTGTAAGAGATTATATTTCGGAAGAAGAACTCTGGGCCTGCACCACCTGCAACGCCTGCGCCAAAGAATGCCCGATCAACATCAACCATCCTACCCTGATCGTGGATATGAGAAGGTACCTGGTGATGGAAGAATCGGCCGGGCCGGGCGAGCTCAACGCTGTTTTCACCAACATCGAAAACAACGGGGCGCCCTGGCAATTTTCACCAGAAGACCGCTTGAAATGGGCGGAAGATGTGGGACTGAAAGTTCCTGTGATGGCCGATTTGGCAGCCCAGGGCAAAAAACCCGAATGGTTGTTCTGGGTGAGCTCTGCCGGCGCTTTTGACGACCGGTATAAGAAAGTCAGCCGGGAGTTTGTTAAGATCCTAAACCATTTAAACATCGACTATGCAGTGCTCGGAACCGAGGAAAGCGACAGCGGAGATATCGCCCGCCGCGGTGGAAATGAGATGCTGTTCCAGATGCAGGCCCTGACCAATGTCGAAATCCTCAAAGCTTATGAGGTGAAGAAAATCCTGACCTGCGATCCGCATGATTACAATACTTTCAAGAATGAATACCCGGAGTTTGGCGGGGAATATGAGGTGTGGCATCACTCGCAATTCCTGGCCCACCTGATTAAAGAAGGTAAGATCAAAATGAACGGCGGTGCATTCAAGGGCAAAAAGGTAACCTTCCATGATCCCTGTTACCTGGGCCGCGGAAACGGAGAATATGATGCACCAAGGGATGTTTTAAATGCCATCAACACCGACAGCACAGAAATGAAGCGCAGCAAGAGCTTTGCGCTTTGCTGCGGGGCCGGCGGTGGACAAATGTTCAAGGAAGCCGAAAAAGGCGATAAAGAAGTTTTCATTGAAAGAATTGAAGATGTATTGGAAACCGGTTCCGAAATTGTGGCCACCGCCTGTCCGTTTTGCATGGTGATGATGACAGACGGCCTCAAATACAAAAACAAAGAAGAAGAAATGAAAAACTACGACATCGCTGAAATGTTGAGTATGGAGATGGGGTTGTAATTATCTTTTAAATCAGGAATTTATTATTTTTGTTAAAAGAAAATAATCATGGAACTTAAAATAAACTTAAATTATAGACAAATTCTCAATTTGATAAAACAACTTCCTGAGGAAGAGAAGAAAAAGCTTGCTGTTACCTTGCAATCTGATATGTCATCAAATACTGGCAATGATGCTCTTAAAGGCCTAATTCTTGAGGCACCTACATGGGCAAATGATGATTATAGTTTATATAAAGACGCGAGAGATAGTATTAACAACTCCAGATTGGCATGATTCTTCTGGATTCATCCATATTAATTGATCTATTCCGAAAAAAGAACAAAAAGAAAACTTTGTTCTATCAATTAAGTTACACTTTTAATGATTTTTACATTTCAGCAATTTCATATTATGAAATCGGCATTGGCAATAGAGCTTCTCATTTCCCCTATTGGGAAGCACTATCGAATCAACTCACTGTAATTGCTCTTGATAAAGCCTGTTCAACAACAGCCATAGAGATATATAATGATCTCCTTCAAAAAAATAAGATGATTGATTTGGCAGATATATTGATCGGGGCGACTGCAGTAACCTATAAAATGCCGCTAGCGACCTTAAACAGAAAGCATTTTGAAAGGATCATGAACCTGGAGATAATTACCTAACTCTACCAGAGGTTTTATCACCTCTTCACAATCTTCCCTGATTGTATCAATCCGTTTTGATCAGAATTTATCCTGTACATATAAAAACCAGGCTTCAAAGCGGAAAGCTCCACTTCTGCAGAATAGCCTTTAATTCCTTTTCTTAAAATCATCTTTCCGCTGATATCATAAAGTCTGAAAGTCCCTTCAAGGTATTCATCACTTTGAATGGAAAGCTGATTTTCAAATGGATTCGGATAAAGGGCACAGGGATTTTCAGCTTCATATTCTTCGATATCCTGATAAGGCGTTTCCTTCAGATATGAAACCGATGTTACTTCCTGGGTTTGGAAGTCAAGTTGCATGTTGGCAAGCATATAGCCGGTTTCGGGATTGTTTGACCACCACCTGTAATGCTCCGTGGAAAAATCAAAGGATACGGTATCCATGTAAATCCACCCAAACAGGGTGTGCACCCAAATGCTGTCTTTCACTTCGCGCGTTTCATGTATTCTCAGCACATCATAGGTTCCCATTGGCAGGGTCATGGTCCCCCATGCATCCACCTCGGTTGTTACCTGACTGACCAACTTAACCCAAATGGAGTCGATGATCAATGTATCGTAGGGGAATTTGAGGTTTTGTTCGATCGACTGCACGTTCATATTCTCGTACGCAACAGGAAACTCTGCAACGGTTTCAGGCGGTTCCATGGGCAAAGGGACCTGCCCAAGGAATGGCACCTGCATTACCATGCCAACCATATCAAGGCTTTCATCGCTTTTGTTAAAATAATTGTAAGTATTTCCCTGGCTATTGAACCACACATAATTGGAGGTCGGGAACTGATCATAATAAGGCGTCCAGTCCGGATTCATAATAAAAATTGTATCCGTGGCGTCCTCAGCCAAAACAGAAAAATCCCAGTTCTGATTGGCTCCCGCATCACCGGGATGAATAGCAGGATCGGGATCATTGTCCCTGGCCATAACCACGACATTCCCACTGCTGATCAAATCATCGGATGTAATGGTGATCTGGGAAACGGAAGGTAAAACAAAAGCGGCCGTAAAAACAAACAGTAATAACTTTTTCATTTTAAAAGGTTTTGGTTTTCGCAAATATACAGAATCTTACAAAAAAGTTATAATTTCGTTTGATCAACCGTATAAAACCTTCTGTCATGAATTTTTTGCGCGTCATCCTCATCATTGTGTTCTCTTTTCAGTTCACTGGTCTTAATGCGAACACCTCCGGAACAGGCAGGGCGATTTCCCTTAAAATCCTTTTGGGAAAGGTCAATGATAAAAATTCTGCGAATGCATACCCTGATGCCATCAGATACCTGGCCGGCATAACCGAAATCCGGGGATTTGCGTTAGATGAGGAACGGCAGGATATTATCCTGTTCGGAGCGGTTGAAGAAGGCAAACCTCCCATTTTAACGGAAGACCTCATCATCGCCCTGCGAAACATCAATTACGAATATGCCACAAAGGAAGGGAATACACGTTATTATTCTTACCCCTCCTGCACCATTGAAATGGATCCCAAAGTTATTGCTCAACTCAATGAAGTGGCCAGCCGGCTTTCTTCAATTGGTTCAAAAGATGCATTGCGCAGATTGATCTCCGACTGGCATCAAAGCTGCCGGCAAAACCAGCAGGCAGAAGTTTTTGGGGTGCCTTATAACAGCACATTTGCCAAAACGATGGTGGAAGCCGATTATCATATGAAAAGCATTACCAACGGAACCGACTCCATCAACATTGAGGGTTTGGAAAGCATGGTGGAACGGCAATTTAACAGGCGTGTTGCGGCATTTGAGCAAGGAGGCGGCGCCGGCTCTCAGTCGCTGCTGCTGAACCGTTTCTGGTTTTACCCGGATGATGTTTCCTATACCGACAATGAAGATATTGTTTCGCTGGATGAGTGCAGCATTAAATTGTTGACCGAGCAGGAATACCTGAGCGAAAGCGGACAGATCGAGCAAAGCGGCCGGGCAAACGAAATGGCGCAGGACTTCGCCGACGCCTTTACAGAAAAATTCGATCTGATCAAACAAAAAAGACCGGTTTACAATGAATTGCAAAACATTTACCGGCTTTTCGCCCTGGCCAAGATGATGGAACACAAAGAGCTGCCGGTTTATGCAGAAAACATCCTTGCCGATCTAAGAGAAAAATACAAAACAGAAGATATATCACATCCGTCGGAGCTTCCCGGAAAATCGGTTGTAAAATACGAGGAATTTGAGAAGAAAACGGAAAGAGGCAGCATGGTCTACAGCATTTTCGTACCTTCCTGCGGGGGCGTAAGCATGGAAATGGAAGTTGACCGGCAGAATATCGATAAACTGCCTTCGCGCTCATTGCAGCTGGAACGTGAGAGAGTACTCAAAAAAAGGCCCGATGAAGAAAAACTTTACTGGGATTATCAGCTTCCTGAAAAATGATGTTTAAAACTGGAAATAAATAAACGGTTGAACATCGGATGATTTAACCTGGTAAATAACAAACAAGATGAGAAGTGCGATCAGGATCTTGATCGCCCAGGATCGTTTTCTGTAAAAATCAACATACCACTTCTTAACACCCGTTGGCAGCCAGTGCACCAGGTAGGCGAAAACCATCAATCCGAATATATTTTGATAGGAAACAATAACCTGCGGGATCAGCTCCCATGAAAAGCGGTTGGTGATCTGGTGAATGATGTCCGTGGCCACATCCATATTCCCCGCCCTGAAAAATATCCAGGCAAACTGAACAATGTTAAAGGTGATCAGTATACCGAAAAAGCGGGCAATCTTGTTTGGGCGCATATCCGGCATAACAGCAAGATAAATCTTATGTAACATCAACACCATCCCATGAATCGCCCCCCAGATCACAAACTGCCAGGAAGCCCCATGCCAAAGTCCGCCCAGCAACATGGTAATCAGCACATTCAAATACATCCTGAATTTTCCTTTGCGGTTCCCGCCCATTGAAATGTATAAGTAGTCACGTAACCAGGTGGACAACGAGATGTGCCATCTGTGCCAAAATTCGGTGAGACTTGAAGCTTTGTAAGGCGACTTGAAGTTGGGCGGCAAGCGGAACCCCAGCAGCAAAGCCACGCCAATTGCAATATCCGTATATCCTGAAAAATCACAATAGATTTGTATGCCATAACCGTAAACAGCCATCAGGTTTTCAAAGCCGCTGAATGCAAGGGGGTTTTCAAAAACCCGGTCCACAAAGTTGATGGAGATGTAATCGGAGATCACCATCTTTTTGATCAGTCCGTTGAGAATAAGGAAAAGCGCCCAGCCCATCTCATCCCGGCTCAGGATGAATTTTCTTTTGATCTGCGGGATGAACTCCGAAGCCCTCACAATGGGGCCGGCAACCAGCTGCGGAAAAAAGGACACATAAAAAGCAAAATCAAAAAAGTTACCCAATGGCTCGATCTTCTTTCTGTAAATATCGACGATATAACTGATCGACTGAAAGGTGAAAAACGAGATCCCCACCGGCAGAATGATACCTGAGGCATCCAGTCCCGATCCGGTGAGGGTGTTGAAAATATCCGTGAAGACATCTGATATTTCATAATTGGTATGGAATATCGAGTTGATGATATCGGTAAAAAAATAAGCGTATTTGTAATAAAACAAAACACCCAGGTTGCCGATTAGCCCAAGGACAAGATAAAAGCTTGCAGTCCGTTTTCCTTTGAATTTATGCATGGCCGACCCGATAAAATAATTCAGGAGTGCGGAGTAGATCAGCAGGAAAAAGTACCATCCTCCGGTTTTCCAGTAAAAGAACAGGCTGATCACCAACAGATACAAATTGCGTATGCGGGTATTTTTATATATGATGGAAAAGATGCCGAAAACGATGATGAAGAAAATCCAGAAATAGAGGGAGGTGAAAAGTAGCGGTTGATCCTCGTTGTAAACAAAAATATCTCTGATTACCTCCATCGTTCAGCCCCGTCTAATTTTTTTCCGGTGAATTTGTTTTCAGATAATCCATGTAGGCATTCAAAAGGGCCGAATAAAAAAGGTCACCCTGCATAAGGTACCCCCTTGAATTGAAGTGAATTTTGTCTGCCTTGGCATATCCGGTTTTCAGCCAGTTGAGCATGGAACCCTGTCCTCCCATAATTTTATAAAAATCCCAAACCGCCAGATCATAATCACCGGCCAAATTAAGAATTACTTCCCTGATGCGGGGCATATTTTTGTTTATTTTATCATCATAGTGGTTGTCGTTGGGCGTGGTTGCCATAATGGGAATATCCGGGAAAAGGTCCCGCAGGATCTCAAGAAGTTGCCTGTAATCCCTGCCGAAGCTTTTTGCACTGAAAGTGTTGTAAAGCCCGCTGTTGGTTCCCAATGAGGTCACGATCAGATCGGGGTTCAGGGCGATCAGGTTGGGAATGAGCTGCCGGCCCAGCAGAAAAGTTTCAATGGTTGCGCCGTTATAACCTACCGCATTGTATTGTACGCCATGCCGTTGGCTTTCCAGTGAAAACCCGTAAATCTCCAGGGGGACTTCGGACGCATTTCTCCCCTTCATAAAAATCAGATCCACCGAATCGACCGGCCTGCTCAGGTCAAACACCACATAATTCAGAAATGCATCTCTTCTGGAAGAATAGTAAAACTTCTCATGGATGGGATAAACTTCATAATCGCTTCTGTCGAGGTTGTAAAATATTTTCAGCCGGTCGAAACGGTGTTCCAGCCCGAGCATTTCATTCAGTTTGATTTTGATCCTGGTAAGGCTGTCGCGGGTGGAGATGCTCACCCCGGAAAGCCCGTAATTGCAGTCGCTTCTGTTTATAGTCGCATAACAGGCATCCCAGTTGCCCGAATAGATGATCCTGAAATCGGAGGGATTGTTTGATTTGGCGATGGTAAAAGGAAAAATGAAACCACGCGGGCTGATCTCCTCCCCCAAAAACCCCTTGATCTTTTTCCTGACCTGCCCTGTAAATACATCCGCCTGTATATGCGAATCTCCAATGTGCACGATGTTTATTTTTTCGCGTTGGTTGTTAACCTGTTTGTAAAACAAGTTGAAAAGCGAATGAAACTTCAGTTCCGCGTTCCCATAATAGCGGATATGGTTTTCTGAAAGATCGATGTAATCATAAATGTTCTGGGAAGAAACCAGTGGCACCATAAACAAAGAACAAAAAGCGGCAAGAAAAAACCTTCTGACTTTAATATGTATGCGAAGTATCATAGATGCCGGGTTAGGACTATAAAGGTAAAAAGATTAACCAAAGCAATACAAGCCAAGGCCAAAACAAATATACCATCTCTTTGGCTTTCAATATTTACTAATAATTAATCTTCTAATAGAGAACAAAGTACCCTGTTGCAGGTGAGCGGGGAATTAAATGGAATATTGAAAATCGTCTCAAAGGGCGGAGAATTAACCCTTATCCACCTCAGGCAGAATAAACTACCCCGCCAAAGATCAGCGGGGCATTATATTGAATATGAAAAACGCCCCAAGGGACGGCGAAATAACCCTTGTCCGCCTCAGGCGGATTAAAATTATTTATATATGAACTAACAAGACAGGATAAGTTATTCTTAATCACCAATCATTAACTTCCGCAACAATGCTATCCGGTTCAACAGCAGGCCGCACCTTCAATACGGTATCCGTTTTGGCGGTATCCGGTTGCTGCTCTTGCGTTGCCATATCCTCCGAAAGGTATTCATTGTATTCCATAATGATGGCATTGTACAGCATCTGGGAAATGATGCGGGCTCCTTTGTTGGTGAAATGGGTGAAATCGGTATGTCCCAGGGGAGGCTCGGCAAACGCCCAGGCGGCCATGGAGTTTTTTCCGCCCATGGCCTCATACAGATCCCAGAAGGCATAGCCCGCCTTGAAAGCGGCCTTGCGCTGTACATCCCTGATCTTAGAGATGTTGGGATAAGATTCATACCAGGTGCCCTGCGGATTTTTGCGGGCCACATCCGATACGCTCATCACAATGACCGGCAGATCGGGATCGATCTTTTTGATCCACTCCAGGTTGGAATAAAACCAGTTTTGGTAATAGGTGTAATCGTTCACCACATTGGGAACCACATTTACCCCAAATTCCAGGATCAGCAATTCCACATTCAGCAGGTCGAACATCTGACGGAGATTATTTCTGCTGCAACGCCTGAACTCTAGCCCGGCGCTCCCCCGCAGGGCGATGTTGTCGACCGCCACGCCATCATCCCCTTCAAGCACCAGGGCATAAAAATACGGGCTTTTGGCCGACTCAAATTCGAGTTTCAGTTTTTCCGGCGAATCACTGATGATCCAATCCCTCATCTGCATTCCATATTCCGGCATAAGACTGTCCCTGATAATCACGGAATCTTCGATTGAAAAGCTCAGGTAAACAGGACTATGCACCGAATCGAAAACCAGTTTCAGCCGGCTGAATTCACAATGGTTTTTCATATAACCATAGCGATTGGTTTTCTTGATCTCTATCCAGGACTTTTGTATGCTATCGTTAAGGGTATCCTGATGCAAAAGGGTGTCTCCAAAATAGGCTTTGCTCATTAGCGCCCCGAAATATTTGCCCGGGCAGTCCTCATCTCCCACAGCATATTTATGCCAGTTATCCGAAAGGTTCAGTGCGATGGAGGCATTGGGCACAATACTTTTGATCCTAAGCAGTCCGCATCCCATGCCGCCAAACTGATCCTGCAATTTATACCTCAGGAAGGAGGTTACCCGGTCGCCTTCAATCTGGCTGTCGCCGTAATGTAAAACGCGAATGACCTCCGTTTTATCCTGAATGGTTTTCAGGGCATGAAAAAAAGGATCCAGTATGTTTTCTTTTCCTGAAGGAAATTCGATGGGATAGCGCAATTCTTCCAGATAGGAAGCATCCGCCCGCACCGTATCGACGGGAATAATTTTTTGCTTTGGTTTCACTTTTGCCTTTCCGACCGTATCTTTCTTCATTTCCGGTTCGATCACCTCAACATTCTCTGAAGAATCAACAATGGAACCGATGATGGATTCTATATCCGGATAAACAGGGGATTTTTTGGTAAGGGAAGAAAAGGACGGGACTTTCACATCCACCCGTTCGCGTATATCCGGGTCCACCACATCCATCAAGAGCAGGAAACCAAGCCCGGCAGCCAGCAAGATCAGAAAGAAAAGGAAAATCCTTCCAGGCTTCACAGGTCGCTGCTCAGGTGCTTCGGTCATTGGGCTGATTTTTGAGGGCTAAGGTAGGAAAAAGGGAGGGAATTCAGGCTATCATAATTATAATTATCCCCGCCTCTTAATCAAATTTTAACATTACCTATTTCCCCCGTTCCACTTCATGCGTCTCGATCTTCACCGCATGATCCTTAGGCCGGATATCCTTATCGATCAGTTCGGCATATTGTTGGGTGATCTCGGCCCCGAAAAACATGATCAGGGAAGAGTAAAAAACCCAAAGCAGGACGATCACCACCGAGCCGGCAGCCCCGTACATGGAACCTACATCGCTGTTGCCCAGCCCCAAACCGATCAGGAATTTGCCGATGGTGAACAATACCGCCGTGACCAATGCTCCTATCCAGGTTACTTTCCATCTGATCTTTACATCGGGAAGGAATTTAAAAAGGATCATCAGCACAAGCATGGTTAAGCCTATAGAGATCAGTACATCCGTCATGTACAGCAAATATTCGTCCAGCCAGGGAACCAGGTTGCTCATGTAATCCCCCATAATGGCCACACCTGCATCAATCAGCAGGGATACCAGGATGATAAATCCAAGGCTGATGATAATGCCCAGTGAAATTGAACGGTCGATGACCACCTTAAGCAGGTTGCTTTTGGGTTTGGGTTTAACCCGCCAAATGGCATTCAGACTCTTCTGTATGGTCACGAAAAATGTGGTGGCCGCGAAAACAAATATGATCACCCCGAAAATGGTACCGACGGTAGAACGTTCGGTATTCCGGTAGCTTTGCACGGCATCCTTAATCAATTCCTTGCCTTCCTCTCCGATCAACCTCTGGATTTGCTGGTATATCTCGGTGCTTGCCTGTTGCTCACCCAGTATCCAGCCCAACACTGTGTTCAGTATGATTAATATGGGCGGAATGGCAAGTATGGTGAAAAAAGCCAGGGTTGAAGCCAGTTCAACCGGTTTGTCTTTTCCAAATCTCTTTCCCGATGATTTCAGTACTTTTATGAACTGCTTAAAACGTGACATCATAGCAAGTTTTTTATTGTTATTTCCTTATTTACTCTGACCGCCGTTCATTCCGCCCTGTTCAAGGGGCGAACCGCCATCCAGGAGGTTGGGAAATACGCTTCCGGTTCCTTCAAGCATGAACTGAATTGCGATCGCTGTTACAATAATTCCAAAAATTCTGGTAAATACATTAAACACAATCGGGTCGATTTTTCTTTCAAGCCGTGAAGAATAAACAAAAACGATTAAAAGAATCAATAATGATAAAAGTAATATGATTGAAAGTAAAAAGTAGTCGATCGTTTTTTGTGCACTAAATCCAAACAGGATCACCATGGTGAGCGATCCCGGGCCTGAAAGCATGGGAACCGCAAGAGGTACGATAATCTTCCTGAACCTGCTTTTTGCAATCTGGTGAGCTGTGTCACCTTGCTCTTTCCTATCCTCTAACTGGCTGGCTTTGCCGTTCACCATTGAAACACCTGTAAAAAGCAGCAGCAAACCGCCGGCAATTTTGAAAACCGGCAGATCAATTGAAAAAAATTCCAGCAGGTATTCGCCCGTGTTCAAAAAAACCAACAAGATAAGAGCAGTTGTGCCAATGATCATATAGGCAATCTCCCGTCTCACCTTTTTCGTGGCGTCATTGGTCAGCTGAACCCAAACCGGAAGGATACCCATTGGGTTCAGAATAGCGACAATTGCGGCTACAAAGTTCAGATACAGGTTCCAGTCCATATTGAATCACCTGCGCAAAGTTCATTCCATTTGCAAGTCGGTGATCGATAATCAGTATTCGGTAATCAGTTATTCCGTGAATGTCGTCATTGAAAAACAAGCACCCTGCTCTTCGCTCTGAGCTTAGCTCTGAGCTCTTTGCCAATCTTATACCAATCAACTATCCTTCAGCCTTCACCTCTTTGATGGCTTCGATAAGTTGCGGCAGAACTTTATGGACATCGCCTACAATACCGTAATCGGCTGATTCAAATATAGGTGCATCTTTATCGGTATTGATGGCCACGATGGTTTTTGAGGAACTTACACCGCCGAGGTGCTGTATGGCTCCTGAAATACCAAGTGCAATATACAGATTGGGGGCAACTATCTTACCGGTTTGCCCGACATGCTCTTCATGCGGGCGCCAACCTTCATCGGAAACGGGTCGCGAACAGGCTGTGGCTGCTCCCAGCACTTCTGCGAGTTTTTCCAGATTCTCCCACTTTTCCGGGCCTTTCATGCCGCGTCCGCCGGATACCACAATTTCTGCATCCGTGAGTAAAATTTTACCTGTAACCTTATTAACTTCCTTTACCTCTGTTCTGAAATCGGCATCCGTCAGTTCGGGTGTAAATTCCTCAATTGAAGCCTTATTCTCCGTTTCCTTGATCTCAAATGAATTCTGGAAAAGGGTCAGGATTTTCTTGTCAGAGTTGATCTTTACATTGGCAAATGCCTTGTTGGTGAAAACCTTCCTTTTAATGATAAAAGGATCATAGGAAGAAGGCGGTTCTGTGACTCCTGCTGCCAAACCGGCTTTCAGCTTAACCGATACCCTCGGCGCCACGGCCTTTCCTGTGAAATTATGTGCAAATACAAGTACGGTGGCATTTTCCTTTTCTGCAATCTGGGCCAGGGTTTTTGCATAAGGCTGATTGGCCAGGTTTTTAAGTTTTTCATCTTTTGCCGCAACGACCTTATCCGCTCCATAATTCCCCAGTTTTTTCAACTCTTCTTCTTCAACCGCGCCAATGGAAGCCACCACGGTTTCCGTATTGAGATTTTCGGCAATGGCTTTGGCGTATGAAACAAGCTCATAGCTCAGTTTCTTAAATTTTCCATCCCAGTTTTCTGTATATGCTAATACTGACATATCTTTTTGTTTTTCAAATTTTCGAATCAACTCATTTTCAAATTAAATGGCTTTCGCTTCATTTTTCAGCAACTCCACCAGTTCTTTCACATTTTCTTCGTCCACCAGCTTAACATCTGCTTTTGGCGGGGGAAGTTCGAAGCTTTCATATGCGGTCAAAACATCTGCCTGAATGGGTTCAACCACATTAAGGGGTTTCTTACGGGCCATCATAATACCGCGCATGGCAGGGATCCTGGGTTCCAAAGCGATTCCTTTCTGGACGATGGCCACAAATGGAAGTTCAGCAGAAACCACCTCCTGACCGCCATCAATCTCACGACGGATTTTCACCTCATCGCCTTCAATTTCCAGGCTGGAAACCGATGATACGGAAGGCCACTCGAGCATTTCGGAAAGCATACCACCTACTGCTGAAGAAGTGTAGTCGGCCGATTCGATACCGCACATAACGATGTCAAAATCCTTTGCCAGTTCTTTCAACTGATTGGCAACATAATAGGAATCTTTGGGTTCGGAATCAATCCTGAATGCGTCATCGGCGCCAATGGCCAATGCTTTACGAATGGTGGGTTCCGTACTCTTGTCGCCCACCAGGGCAACACTGATTTTTTCAATTTTGCCGCCGGAACCTTCCTTCAGTTCCAGAGCCCTGGTCAGGGCCAGCTCATCCCATGGATTGATGATCCACTGCACGCCCGATGCATCGAATTCTTTGTTGTCGTCCTTAAACCTGATCTTGGTCGTGGTGTCGGGCACATTGCTTATACATAATAAAATTTTCATGCCTGATAAATATTTCGTTTTTAATTGTTTTCAAGGCAAAGATAAGAATAGTTAGTTTATTGATTCAGAATTTGGTTTCAACAATGTCTCATTGCTTCATTGTTCAATTGTTTTATTGTTAGCGTAAGTTGTCAAAAGCTTACAATAGATAAGACGTTAGAAAAAGCTGGTGTTGATTTTAGATTTTTAACTTTTGATCTGTAAAGTTTATCAACTGATATAACAGTTTTGGAATCTCATTAAGTGCATTAAAAATCGAAGTATACTGCTTTTCAGTGAGCAGATTCCTGGTTCTGGCTTTTTCACACCAATCAAAAGATTCTTTTAAAGATCCGTACTTATCCTGTAATATTTAATTTTATCCCTTTTGCTGTATCTACCAAACCCTTCTGCGATATTCGCAGAGATAGAATCAATCGATCTGACAAATTGCTTACCGATAGTATCTTTTGCAAAGTAATCCCAATCCATGACAATATTCCAGACATTATTACTCAGATAAAATGCTTTTTTATAAGCACCAATATCATTTAATTGAAGGTATTTCTTTTCCATTGACCTGAAATTAAATATGTTTTAGAGACAATGAAACAATCAAACAATGAAACAATAAATATAGAAATCTAATCTTTCAGCAAAGACCTCGAGATCACTATCTTTTGTATTTCCGAAGTCCCTTCATAAATCTGTGTAAGCTTGGCTTCCCGCATCAGGCGTTCCACGTGGTATTCCTTCACATAACCGTAACCACCGTGTATTTGCACGGCTTCAGTGGTCACTTCCATCGACATATCCGCACAAAACTGTTTGGCCATGGCACTGGCCATTCCATAAGGCTGCCCCTGGTCTTTAAGCCAGGCGGCTTTATAACAGAAGTTTTTACCGGCCTCAATTTTTACGGCCATATCCGACAGTTTGAATGCAATGGCCTGATGCTGCCCGATCAGCTTGCCGAATGCCTTGCGTTCTTTGGCATATCGTATAGATCTATCCAAAGCGCCTCCTGCAATTCCCAGGGCCTGTGCTGCAATCCCGATGCGGCCCCCTTCCAAAATCTGCATGGCGAACCTGAAACCGAATCCGTCGTCGCCAATGCGGTTTTCTTTGGGTATTTCCACATCACTGAACATCACCGAATGGGTGTCGGAACTGCGCATACCCATCTTGTCTTCATGGGGAGCCAGCGAAATGCCCGATGTATCTTTTTCAACAATGAAAGCATTGATGCCGTGATGGTGCTTTTCAGGATGGGTTTGTGCAATGAGAATATAAATCCCGGCGCAATTGGCGTTTGTAATCCAGTTTTTGGTGCCGTTTACAAGGTAGTGATCGCCCTTTTCCTCAGCAGTCGTTCGTTGCGAGGAAGCATCCGATCCCGCTTCCGGTTCCGACAAAAGGAACGCACCTATCTTCTCACCCGTAGCCATGGGCTTCAGGTATTTTTCTTTTTGCTGATCCGTGCCCCATTTTTCAACGCCATGACAAACCAGGGAGTTATGTACGGACATGATCACTGCAACGGATGAGTCAACCTTTGAGATTTCCTCCATGGCTAACACGTAAGAAATGGTATCCATTCCGCCTCCGCCATACTCCGGATCAACCATCATCCCCAAAAATCCAAGTTCTTTCATCATTTCAACATGCCGGGTGGGAAACTCAGCTTTTTCATCACGTTCGATCACGTCTTTAAGCAATTCACGCTGGGCGAAATCCCGGGCTGCCTGCCGAATCATTTCCTGTTCTTCTGTAAAATTGAAATCCATGAATAAAGGTGTTGATTGATATTCATAACAAAAGTAAGAAAAAACAGCCAATAATCAGGCCGATTGCTCAATTGCCCGGTTGTTCGTTTGTTTGATTATGATGAAAGCCAAAAAGCAAATTTATTCTGAACCTTAAAAAAACGCAAAGCATTTTTCTGTTAGATACAGTTATACCGACTAGAGCATGAGGTCAATTATTGCAAACCTTTTCCGAATCGGTATAACAATCAATTCTCAGGAAAGAATTTCAAAAATTCAGATTTTCAAGTTCACTTTTGATTACTCTGAATTCCTCAAGGATTTCGTTAAGGATTTCAGCAGCCGGTTTGATCTCATCGATCAGTCCGCTGATCTGCCCGATCTCCAGCTCGCCTTCGTTCAGGTCGCCTTCGAACATGCCTTTCTTTGCACGTCCTCTTCCAAGCAGGTCCATAAGGGCTTCCCGGCTCGTCCCGCCATATTCCATTTTCTGCACCCGATCAAAAAACTCATTTTTGATCAGTCGCACAGGGATCACTTGTTTTAGGGTAAGTTGCGTATCACCGTCTTTGGCGTCAACCACTGCCTGCTTGAATGCCGGATGCCCGGACGATTCTTCGGAAGCAGCAAAACGACTGCCGATCTGTACCCCATCAGCGCCAAGCGCCATGGCCGCTAGCATGCCCCGTCCGGTGGCAATGCCTCCGGCAGCGATCAGGGGCACCGAAATGGCTTTCCTTACCATGGGGATCAGAGTCATGGTGGTGCTTTCCTCTATCCCGTTGTGTCCGCCGGCTTCAAAACCTTCGGCCACAACCGCATCCACGCCGGCTTCCTCGCACTTTTTGGCAAACTTTACGTTGGCCACAACATGTGCCACTTTAATCCCTTTTTCCTTAAAGAAAGAGGTAAACTTTTTGGGATTGCCGGCAGAGGTAAAAACGATCTTCACCCCTTCTTCAACAATGATATCGATATGATCATCCACTTGCGGATAGATCAAAGGGAGGTTCACCCCAAAGGGCTTATCGGTAGCTGCCTTGCATTTCCTGATGTGCTCCCTCAACACATCGGGGTACATGGACCCGGAACCTATCAGGCCCAGGCCGCCGGCATTGGCAACGGCAGAAGCCAGTTCCCAGCCGCTGCACCAGATCATTCCGGCCTGAACGACAGGGTATTTGATATTGAAGAGTTTGGTGATTCGGTTCATAGATTGATGCATGTTACAGGTTACAGGTTACAGGTTAAAGCCAATCGCCAATGCCAACAGCTAACAGCCAGTTTCTACATATACTTCATCATTTCCGCAACTATGTTGCTGGCGCCGTCGTCGATGTCGGTGATCTGGGCGTCCAGCATATAACATGGAGTGGTAAAAACCATATTGTCTTCATCAACCACCACATCGCCATGGGTGGTTTTCACATGTTTGCCGGCCATTTTTTCGATCGCTTTGATGGTGCCTTCATCATCACCTACCGTTACATTCACACCTTCGATGATTTTTGCAATGAAAGCCGGGGTAATACAAAGTGCGCCTATGGGTTTTTTGGCCTGATGGGTTTCTTCCACCACCCGTTTTACTTCAGGGTTCACTTTGGCGTCGGCCCCGTCGAAAGCGACAGTGGAAAGGTTTTTGGCCGCTCCGAATCCGCCCGGGAAGATCAGGGCGTCGTAATCTTCGACTTTGTAGTCCGAGAGCGATTTGATTTCACCACGCGCAATTCGCGCCGACTCAACAAGCACATTGCGTTGCTCATTCGCTTCTTCTCCGGTGAGGTGGTTGATCACGTGATGTTGCGGGATATCCGGGGCAAAGCACTGATATTCGCCGCCCTGCCGCTTGATGGCCAGCATGGCAAGGATGGCTTCATGGATTTCCGCTCCGTCATAAACTCCGCATCCTGCAAGTACTACTGCAAATTTTTTCATGGCATAAAAGTTTTTGATTTTTATTTTTCTTCTTATCGCTAAATTACGAAGAATAAAAAAAGAGAGCAAACCACAGGCCCACTCTCCGTATAAAAATTATGAATTGCGTTTTATTCCGCTTTCTTATAAACTGCAGCCACCACGGTAACATCATCGCCACCCATGTTGATGGTCATGCCGTAGGGCTTATCGTCCGACAACTTAATCTGCGCCTTGCCGGCATTGCCGGTCAGCTGTTCCCAGATGGTCACGGCCATATGAACGCCGGTGCCGCCGGTGGGATGGCCCCAGCCGATCAGTCCGCCGGTGGTGTTCATAGGGACTTTTCCTTCGCGAGAGGTGTTTCCTTCGGCCACAAAGCCTGCGCCTTTGCCCGGCTCTGCATAACCCAGAGCTTCCGTTGCCAGCACGCCTGCAATGGAAAAGCAATCATGCGTTTCGATGGTTCCCAGCTGGTCGATGGTGATGCCGGCCATCTCCATGGCGTCGTGAGCCGCTTTTTTGATGGTGGTCAGCTCGACCATATCCGGCGGATCCTCAGTGATATTCCGAACGCGGTGTCCGATGCCGATTACTTCCACGGCCTGATCTTTTGATACGCCCAGCCGCTCAAGGCCTTCTTCCGAAACAACTGCAATGGATGAAGCGCCGTCGGAAACCTTGGAGCAATCAAACACAGTGAGGTCGTCAACAAAGAAGCGGCCATCGGGCTTGCGGCTCTGGTAAAGGGCATGCAGGTCGGGCACCTTGTTTTCATATTCCTGGGCCGTGGGGCAAAGGCGTGCATTTTCAATGGCGTTCACAAACCACTGTCCGAGGCCTTTGCGGGCATAATCGAAACCATATTTCTGGTAATAGGCAGCCGCCCGGTCGGAAAACTGTCCGGGGAAGAAATAAGCATGCCCGTTCCTTCTTTTCTGGAACCAACCGGCGCCGGCCAGGATGTCGGCACCGTAAATGGCTTTTACGCTGTTCTGGACCTCCACTCCCAATGCAAGAATCGTATCAGACAACTCTGTTTGAATATTCTTTATGGCGGTCAGCAAGGCCAGGCCGCCCGAGGCACAGGCTCCCTCCACACGAATGGCGGGTTTGAATTCCAGTTCCTTATCGATTATACCGGAAAAGCCGCCCAGGTGAGCCTGCTTGTTGAAACGCGCAGCCATGAAGTTGCCGATCACGATCTCGTCGATCTTGTCGGGTCCGCCAACTTTTTTCAGCAGGTTTTCGCCGGCTTCTTTGATGTAGTGCTCGATGCCCGGCCGGGATTTCTTGGGATTGAATTCGCTTCGGCCCGTACCAAGCGATATGGTATTATAACCGGCTGTTAAGTATACTTTTTTTCTTAATTTTTTCATTTGAATTGTTATTTGATTCCTTAATTACTTTACAATTATCTTCGGTTTTTTTTATCGGTTGTCATTCTGTTGTCATTCGATTGTCATTCAGTTGTCATTCGGTTGTCATTCAATGGTCATTCGGTTGTCATTTGATTATCAGTTGGCAAAAATTGATCGCCCCTGCTGCCAATGGAATTGATATAGTTGTTTAATTTAACCCCAAGGTTTTTTATCACTGAGGTTAATTCATTGTAATCACTTTCACCGACCAGGTTTCTGTTTTTTGCTTTATCCAACCATGTTGTTGTTTCAAATAAGGATCCTCTCGCAAAATAGCTAAAGTTCTTTTTGTCCTTAAAATGATATCTGCCAAAACCTTCGCTAATGTTTGCTGCAATGGAATCTGCTGATTTCACCCACTGGTTTCCAATATTGTTCTTTGGGAAAAACGCCCATTCATTTACAATATTCCAAACTTTTTCTCCAATGTCCATTGCTATCTGATAAACTATTAAATCTTTAAGGTCCATGGCTTCTTTTATTCTTAATTCTATCGAATGACTATTGAGTGACTAATGAATGACTATTGAATGACCATCGAATTTCCATCGAATTTCCATCGAATGACCATCGAATCAATCAAAGAACTGATTAATCGGCCCATACGCATGGAAGAAACCGGTCAGCATCACCGTGTTCACATCTTCTTCCTTGAAGGCCACTTTGCTTTCGACCAGTTGTTTGCCGATATCCTTTGAGCGTTTTCCGTAGCGAATGGCGATTTCGGCGCCTGTGGTATCCATGTTTTTCAGGGCGTTGAAAAATTTCGTCAGCACCTCGTCCTTTTTCTCTCCTTTCAATCTCACGGCTTTTTTCCATGAAACCTGCTCCCCGGGCAATGGGCCTAATATCTCATCGCATTTATCTTTAATGCCGCTGATCTCGACATATGCTTTCTGGTCGGGATCGAATATGGCCACCGGTCTTCCTTTTTCATATTTGAGGAAACCGTCTTTTTGTGAACCGTCGGAATTTTGTCCGCCTCTCACTTCAAGCTCAAGCATTTTTTCTAGCAGGGGATGATGCAATTCTTCTTCGGACAGATAAGGATTCATCACGCCCATGATGAAGTTCACCACATCTATGCCCACATAATCGATCAGCTGGAAAATACCCATCGGCCTCACCAGGTATTCCTGAGCGACCTTGTTGATCATATAAATGGATTCGGGATAGCTGTATGTTTTGGAAAGTTCTTCTGCTTCCCTGATCCCGTGCAGGGCGTCGCGCATAAAGTGTCCGTTGCCGATGAAGCCTGCGAAATCGCTGGAAGGAACAACCACCTTGCGCAGTTTTTTGGAATATACCAGTGCAAACTCATGCACCTCGTCCAGGGTGTTTTCTGTTTTGATGATCTCAACCAGTTTCTGAACAGCCGGGGGATTGTAGAAGTGCACCCCAAGGATGCGGCCCTCCAGGCCTGCTTCCTTCTCCATCTCATTGATGGGCACCGAGGAAGTGTTTGTAAAATACCAGGGCTTGTTTTCGTTGTTTTCATCAATCTGTCTGAAAAGCTTCACCTTAAGCGCCTTGTTCTCGGCGACCGCTTCAAAAACCAGCTTCGATTCGTAGGCCACCTCCATGCGTGTGCTCGGCCTGATCACACTCATCACATCATTTACATATTGCTGGATGACGTCCCGGTTCTCTGCCAGGTCGTCCCGGTCGCCATACATTTTCCTCAGCATAACGGTTTTTTTTTCCGCGATTTTAAGGACCTGCGATCTGAGGTAATTCATCAGTCCTTTCAGGCCAGGCTGGGAAACATCGATGGCGTTCAATACAAACACCTTGTTTTTGTTTTCGGGTAACAGGCTCAGGTCTGCCATTTCAACGGCGGTGAGCAGCAAAATGCCGCTCCCCATTTTACCCGCTGCTCCCAGTACCGATACATTTTCTAATCTTTCTGCGTATTCCATAAATTTTCTATTTGTTAATTGATTCTTGTTATTAATATCGCTAATTATACCGTGTATTTCTTTGTTAATAGATCCTGGATCCTGGATTCTGGATCCTGGATTCTGGATCCTGGATTCTGGATTCTGGATTCTGGATGGATAGTGCTTGCCAATCATTCCATTTATAACATCTTTTATCCAGCATCCAGTATCTAGTATCCATTTATCTAGTCCCGATACGCTACGCTATTGGGATCTCCGCTTCGCTCCGACATCCAGTTATCCAGCATCCGGTTTACCAATTCGGTTTTCTTTTTTCAAGAAAAGCCCTCATGCCTTCTTCACCTTCATTTTTGAAGAGGGAGCCGAACTCCTCGGATTCGAGGCTGCTGCCCGAGTCAAAATCGGAGAGCATGCCCTGCCGGCTCACATATTTCACCTTACGGATGGCTTTGGGACCTTTGGAAGCGATGGTCTTTGCGATTTCCATCACCTTGTCCATCAGCTCTTCAGGCTCAACAACTTTCTGCACCAGCCCGATGCGAAGGGCTTCCTGCGCATTGATCATATCCGCCGTCAGCAGCAAATACAATGCATCGCCCAATCCGACAAGCCGAGGCAGTCGTTGCGTAGCGGCGTAACCCGGGATCATTCCCAGGTTCACTTCCGGCTGACCGAATTTGGCCTTGCTGCTGGCAATCCTGAAGTCGCAGCCCATGGCCAGCTCCAGGCCACCACCCAGGGCAAAGCCGTTGATCGCAGCGATCACGGGTATCTCCATCTTTTCGAGACTGCTGAAAACCTTTTGGCCCATCTTCGAAAACTCGGTTCCCTGTTGCTGGTCCTTGTCCACCATCTCGGCAATGTCGGCCCCGGCCACGAATGCCTTGCCTTCGCCTGTGATGATCATGACCTTTACATCCTGTTTTTCAGAAACCTCCTTGATGGCCGCGGCCATCTCTTCAAAAAAACGGGTGTTCAATGCATTCAGCGCTTTGGGACGGCTGATGGTTACCAGCGCGATATCACCGGTAAGCTCAATCTTTAAAATTTCATAGTCCATATATCTGCTCGGTTAAGGGTTCAAGCACCAAATTTAAGAAATTTATTATGATTTATGTAACAGCTTGCTCCACTGCTTTTAAAACCTCAACGCAAATATCTATTAAACAACATATGAGTAATAATTTTTTTATTACTTTTGTCGGCCAACAAAATGAAGAATAGAGCCAAAATATTTGCCAGCTTGTTATTGCTGTTTTACCTCAGCTTCTTATTTCATGAAATATTTGCACACAATCATCATCATGAAAGCGAGAAGCAGCATTGTTGTGAAACCGGTTCTTCATTGGCTCATGTTACTGAAAAATCCAATTGTAATCATTTTACAGACCATTGCTCTTTTTGCGAAGGTGATGAATTACTTCACAAGCAACTTGTTTTTGCAAAACAAAAAAACCCGGTTTCCGACAACTATTTGCCATCCGGCAATTTGACAAATTATAACATGGTCATTTTGTCGGTTTTTGTTGTGGTTGGCAGCAATGAAATCTTTAAAGATTACTTTGCCTCTGCCATTTGCCTGCGAGGACCTCCCCTATTATCATGATCCTTTTTTCCCATTAATTTCTCACGGTTATCAACATTGCTAACCGCCAGGCATTTTCATAAAACAAGTTAAATTATTTCATCATGATAAAACAAGTTATTTATCTGTTTTCCCTGTTGCTGGTCATTGGATTGTATTCATGCAACAGGCAAGCAAACGTTCAGCATGAAGAACATGAAAGTGAAGCCATAATGATCACAGCCTATTCGGATCATTACGAATTATTCATGGAATTCGATCCGCTTATTGTGGGCGATACCTCCGAATTCATCATACATATCACCAGGCTTTCAGATTATAAGCCATTGCTTACCAAATCAGTAATTTTTGAAATATCAGGTGTGGATAATTACAGGGAAGTACTTGAAAAACCTGACCGGCCAGGCATATATTTGACCAGCTATATTCCTGAAAAGGCCGCTGAAAAAGCGAAGATCATCATCTCATTTCAGGATTCGAACATCAAGGATCAGTTTGTGATTGATGACCAGGAGATTTTCGAGAGTGAAGCAGCCATCGAAGAACATGAACATGAACATAATCATGGAAAAGAAGGTGATATAAGCTTTTTGAAAGAACAGGCCTGGGAAACAGACTTTGGTGTTAGCCAGGCCAGAAATATGGCCATTGCCGATATTTTGAAAGTTTCCGGCAAACTACAATCACTACCAACGGCTAACAACAATCTCGTTGCCAGCAGCTCCGGGATACTTGAGTTTAGCAGAGATAATATGCTACCCGGACAAAAGGTTAAAAAAGGGGATCCACTTTTTTATATCAAACCGGGCGGACTGGCAGGTCAAAATATTAAAACCCGCTACATTCGGGCCAAAACAGATTTTGAGAAGGCCGAAACAGATTTCCGAAGAGCCCAAAAACTGGTAGCGGATCAGATCATTTCCCGGCGCGAATTTGCCGGGCTGAAAGCCAGGTATGAAAATGCCAGAGCGGATTTCGAAAGCATCAGCAGGAATTTTCAGGATAACGGACAGGTCATAACTTCACCTATCGATGGTGTGATCTCCATGGTGGAGATGGAAAACGGATCCTTTGTTTCACAGGGCGATATTCTGGCCAAAATACTCAATACAGAACAGCTTGTATTAAAAGCAGACCTCCCCCAAAATAACATCAATGCCCTCTCACAGTTGCAATCGGCTAATTTCAGAACGGCGGGACACAACCGCCTCTATAACACCGACAGCCTTGGTGGTAAATTGCTTTCCACAACCGAGTCTACAATCATAGAGAACTACTACCTGCCGGTATTTTTCAAGATTGAAAATCCCGGCCGATTGATTCCCGGTACCTATGCAGAGATTTTCCTGAAGTTTATAAAAGATGATAAAGCTTTGCTGATCCCCCAAACAGCCATCATGGAGCAGGAAGGCAATCACTATGTTTTTGTACAGGTAAGCGGTGAAAGTTTCCGCAGGCAGGATGTCACAACCGGTAGAAGTGACGGAAGGATGGTAGAGATTAGCTCGGGGCTGCATCCGGGCGACTGGGTAGTCAGCAAAGGGGCCTACCGTGTTAAGCTCGCTTCTATGTCGGGTGAACTTCCATCACATGGTCATGCTCATTAATCCAAAACATTCGGAACTATGATTAATAAACTTGTTAAGTTTTCATTATATAACCGGCTCATCATCCTGGCTACTACTCTTTTGGTGCTAGGTTCAGGGATCTATCTTCTCCGCGAGCTGGACATCGACATCTTCCCCGACCTGAATGCACCTACCGTGGTGATCATGACCGAAGCACACGGCATGGCACCCGAGGAGGTGGAACGATTGGTCAGCTTTCCCATTGAAACTGCTATAAACGGGGCAAACAATATGAGAAGGGTACGTTCCTCCTCGTCCATGGGATTCTCTATCGTCTGGGCAGAGTTCGAATGGGGCACAGATATTTACGAGGCGCGCCAGACCATCACCGAACGGCTGGCCACAGTAAATGAAGCCCTGCCCGACCATGTGGACAAACCCGTACTGGCCCCCCAAACATCCCTGCTGGGTGAGATTCTCATTTTCAGCATTACCTCCGATTCACTGAGTGAAATGGAGTTACGCACCATGGCCGACTGGGATATTCGAACCAGCCTGCTCTCAATTCCCGGAATTGCGCAGGTAACCATAATCGGGGGTGAGCCGAAGCAGTACCAGATCCTTGCAGACCCGCATAAAATGAAATATTTTGATGTCTCACTGCAGGAATTGATCGCTGCCAGCCGGAGCATCAACAACAATTCATCCGGGAGCTTTATCGAAGAACATGCCAACCGTTATTTGATCCGTGGCATTGCACGAACATCCGATAAAGAAGAAATAGGCAACAACGTAGTTAAAGTTCATAACAACCATCCGGTGCTGATCAGGGATATTGCCAACATAGAAGAAGCCTCCGCCCCGGTAATCGGGAAAGGATCGTACGAAGGCAACTCGGCTGTGGTCATCACGGTTAACAAACAACCCGATGTAAATACCCTCAAGCTTACCGAAAGGATTAACAAAGTAATCGAGGATCTGGAGAGAAAACTTCCGGCTTCCGTAAACATCCATCAGAATATTTTCGAACAGGCCGATTTCATCAATGTGGCCGTGGATAATGTTCAGAAAGCCCTCGTTGAAGGGGCCATCCTTGTGGTCATCATATTGTTCATCTTCCTGATGAATGTCCGAACCACATTTATTTCTGTGCTGGCAATCCCCCTGTCCCTTCTGGTTTCGGTGATCAGCCTGAAGTTAATGGGCCTTACCATCAATACCATGAGCCTGGGAGGCATGGCCATTGCCATCGGGGCCATTGTGGATGATGCCATCATTGATGTGGAAAATGTGTACAAAAGACTTAAGGAGAATGTGAGAAAACCATTGGAAGAACGGCGCAAGTGGCTTCCGGTAATTTATGATGCCTCGGTGGAGATAAGGGCATCCATCCTAAATGCCACCTTCATCATCCTGGTTGCTTTTATACCCTTATTCTTCCTTGGCGGGATGGAAGGCCGCATGCTCAAACCCCTCGGTATTGCCTTCATTGTCTCCCTTTTTGCTTCCCTGATCGTGGCGGTAACACTTACACCGGTACTTTGTAGTTATCTGCTAACCAATGAAAAAACTTTGCTGAAACAAAAACAGGACAATCGTTTTGTCAGAACAATCAAGAAGAATTACGAAAAAGCCCTGCTGGGTGCATTGAAATTCCGGAAAAGTATTTTATTGGGAACAATTGCCTTGTTTGCATTTGCAATCGTTTTACTGATCTCCTTTGGCCGGACTTTTCTTCCTCCTTTCAACGAAGGCTCCCTGGCCATCAATGTGGCCACATACCCCGGTGTGGCCATAGATGAATCGGACAGGATCGGGAAAGAGGCTGAGGAAACCTTGCTTGAAATTCCCGAAGTGATCACCACTTCCAGAAAAACAGGAAGGGCCGAACTGGCTGAACATTCTTTCGGCGCCAATGTTTCTGAGATCGAAGTACCGTTTGAGTTGGAAGACCGGTCAAGGGAAGCATTCCTGGCGGATGTACGAAGCCGCCTTAACAAAATCCCCGGCGTGATCATTGAGGTGGGGCAACCCATCACCCACAGGATCGACCATATGCTTTCAGGCACCAGATCGAACATTGCCATCAAATTATTTGGCAAGGACCTCCGGAAGATGTACACCCTGGCTAAAAACATTGAAAGCAATATCGAAGGCACTCCGGGTGTGGTAGACCTTTTTGTAGAACAACAGGTAGAAACACCGCAAATTCAGATCAGGCCCAGAAGAGCGCTTTTGGCACGATACGGCATCCCGGTCCATGAATTCAACACCCTGGTAAGCGCCGGAATGGGTGGACTCAAGGTATCCGATGTTTTTGAGGGAGAGAAAAAGTTCGATCTGATCGTGAGGTTTGAAAAAAGTTACAGGGATAATATCGAATCGATCAGGCAGATTATGATCGATGCGGGCAATGGTAAAAAAATCCCACTGCAACAGGTAGCTGAAATCAAATCCTCATCGGGGCCATACAGTATTAACCGCGAAGATGTTCAGCGCAAGATCGTGATCTCAGCCAATGTCTCGGGCCGTGACCTGCGAAGCGTTGTGAATGATATCCGCACGAGAGTTGATAAAAATGTCGAATTTCCCGAAGGTTATTTCGTGGAATATGGGGGGCAATTTGAAAGTGAAAGCAGGGCATCCAGAACCCTGTTCATAACATCCATCGGTGCTATCATCCTGATCTTTCTGATTCTGTACCAGGAATTCAAAAATACAAAGGTTGCAGCCATCATATTGCTCAACCTGCCCCTGGCACTCATCGGGGGCGTCTTCGCTATATGGATCACTTCGGATGTGATCAGCATCCCCTCCATCATCGGGTTTATCACACTCTTCGGGATCGCCACAAGAAACGGTATCCTATTGGTTTCGAGATACCTCAGCATTCAAAATGAAAAAAAGAATCCCAAGGATGTTATTGTAAAAGGATCGCTCGACAGGATCAATCCCATTTTAATGACGGCACTCTCTGCAGCACTCGCCCTGATCCCGCTGGCAGTAAACGGCGATCTGCCTGGCAATGAAATACAAAGTCCAATGGCCATCGTAATCCTGGGCGGCCTGCTTACTGCAACCGTCTTTAATTTATTCATCATTCCCATCGTTTTCTATGGCAGAATCAGAAAGGAGCACAAGAATGAAAACTAAATTGATTCTAACAGTCAGCATATTTTTCCTGAGTATTTTTGTGAATGCCCAGGATCCGATAAAAGATGTTTTGCTACAGGTAATGCAAAATAACAAAAGCATTCAAAAATTTGATCAATACATCGAATCCAGGATCATGGAGGCGAAAACCAACTTAACCCCCTCCAATCCTTCTTTTGAAATGGACTATTTGTGGGGAGATGAACCCGGAACATATCTCAGGGAAATTGGCGTATCACAGGAATTTGAATTCCCAACGGTTTATGCGAAGCAAGGTAAAATAGCCAATAAACAAATGGAACAATTCAATTATCAGCAGCAGAAATTCAACTGGGATATACTTCATAAAGCCAGAATGTTGTGCATAGAACTCATTTACCTGAACAAAATGGAAGCGGAATATTCGGAACGACAGGTTGCCGCCGAAAGATTTTTGAAAAATCAGAAACAAAGGCTGGAACAAGGTTATGGCAGCATACTGGAAGTTGACAAAGCACGGCTGCACGAAAGTTCAATCAGCAACAAACTGAGGAGGATACGTTCGAAAATTAAGGTTAAACTGAACCACTTGCAGGAAATGAACGGCGGAAGGGAAATTGTTTTTGAAAGTTCCGATTATCCGCATTTTGAAGCGATTCCTCAAATCGATAGCCTGTTTGCAAAACTTGAAGCTGTTGACCCGGAGAATAAAATCATTGAAATGCGCATACAGGAATCCGATCTTGAGATCGGCCTGGCAAAAGCAAAATCCTATCCCGGCTTTGAAGTGGGATATAAATCCGAGAATGAATTTCTCAATACGTTCAGCGGGGTACATTTCGGTATCAGCATCCCCCTTTGGGAAGATAAAAATAAGGTCAAACACAGCAAGCTCAGACAAGAATACCTGTATCTGGAAATTGCCGAGCACGAGATCAATCATTATTATGAAATTAAAGAAACATATACCTCCTTGATTTCAATACAAAAAATGCTTCTGAATCTGGAAAATGCCATGGATGAAATCAGGTTTAAGGAAAACCTAATAAAAGCCCTGGAAAGCGGTGAAATATCAGTCATTGACTTCTATCGCGAAAACCTTTACCTGTATGATATTATTGACAATTACCTTGAAACCGAAAAGGAGTATTATCTGCTGATGGCAGAAATTTATAAATTTAAATTGCTTGAAATAGACGGTTAGGATTGGATGCATTAAAGAGGCGGCAGTAGTCTTTGTAAATTTTCTTATGCATAAAAATACTGCATATGTTAAAGGCTTGTTAAAGGTTGTTTTACATACTCAATCTTGATTAACAAGTGTTATATATTTGTTTTTTACAAAAAATAGCAATGAAAGGAACATTACCCATCGGATTGGCTTTCTTACTATTAATCTCTACGACAGGCGTAACGATTAACAAACAAATCTCGCATGAAGAACTCTTTTCGATAGCATTGTTTGAAAATGCGGACGCATGTTGTGCCAATGAATGCCCATGCTGCTATGAGGAATCAAAAACGATCCGGATTAAAGATCAGTTCCTAAAACCTTCATCCGCTTTGGCCAAAGGATTTATTTCGAAGTTTGCAACTTTACTTTATGATAGCTTATTAACAGATCTTGTCCATTTTCATACAAGCAAGGCTTATTTGAAAAAGGATAAATTACCACCCAATAAAAATTCAATTCCGGAATACGGCCAGGTTTTCATTCTATGATCAATTTTCAATTCGGGCAGTTTTAATCATCTGGTGATAATCCATCATCAGATATGAAATTATTTTATTCCGAGAAAAATGATCACTTAACAAATCATCAATCCATGTATAAAAGACTTTTAATAATCAGCATTTTCCTTTCGATTGCATTCACTTCAACCTTAAAAGCCCAGGAATACCAGGGTATTATCTTCGAGATGAGCAAGGAGAATCGAAAGATCCCCCTGCCGGGCGTAAACATTTACTGGTCGGGTACACAGTCCGGCACAACCTCCGGCCTCAAGGGTGATTTCAGCATCGAAAACAAACAGCATAAACATCATCTGATTTTCAGCTATGTCGGGTACCGGAACGATACCATTGATATCAGGGAATTCGATGCCGGACATAAACTGCATATCACCCTTTCGGTAAACAAAACCTTAAAAGAAGTGGAGGTCAAAAGCGTTCGCAAAGGAAACGCGATCTCCCGGCTGTCGGCCATTCAAACGCAACACATCAACCAAAATGAGTTCAGGAAAGCGGCCTGCTGCAATCTCTCGGAAAGCTTCGAAACCAATGCTTCGGTGGATGTTTCTTACAGCGATGCGGTGACCGGGGCCAAACAAATCCGCTTGCTCGGACTGGCCGGTACATACAGCCAGAAGCAGATCGAGAACATTCCCAACCTGCGCGGACTGGCCACGGCCTACGGACTGGAATACATCCCCGGATCCTGGATGGAATCCATACAGGTTTCCAAAGGGACCTCTTCGGTGAAAAACGGTTATGAAAGCATCACCGGGCAGATCAACGTGGAATACAAAAAACCGCACAACAGCGAGAAACTCTACCTGAACGCCTACGGCAACGACCTGGGCAAGCTGGAAGCCAACTTCAACACGGCCTTCAGCCTGAACGACAAGCTGAGCACCATGCTGCTGGGACATGCGGAAAACATGTTTGGCGAGATCGACAGGAACGGCGATTCATTCCTGGACGTCCCGAAAGTGAGGCAATATCATTTTATGAATAGGTGGAAATATGAACAGCCCGGAAGCTTTCACGGTCAGTTCGGGCTGGATATCCTGGATGAAGACAGAACCGCCGGTCAGACTTCTTTCAAGCCGGAATTGGCCAGGGATACCAACAACGGCTACGGCATCAATGTGAAGACCAAAAGGTACCAGGTTTTCACAAAAAGCGGGTTTATCTTTAACCGGCCGGAAACCAATATCGGGATCATCAACTCACTGATCTACCATGAGCAGGAATCCTTTTTTGGTTTGAATGATTACGACGCCACGGAATTCAATTATTACGGCAATTTCATGTACCAGTCGTATTTGCTGAACAGCCGGCACAACTATACGGTGGGATTCAGCTATGTTTACGATCATTATGATGAAATGCTCAACGACAGCGCCTTCACCAAAAAGGAAAGCGTGCCCGGACTGTTCCTGGAATACACTTACGAAATAGAAGAAAAACTTTCGATCCTGGCGGGCATGCGCACCGACTTTCACAACCTTTACGGTACCCTGCTCACCCCCCGGCTGCACCTACGGTATGCCCCCAGTGAAAACTGGATTTTCAGGGGCTCGGCGGGCAAGGGCTACCGCAGTCCGAACGTGATTGCCGAGAACAGCTTCCTGCTGGCCACTTCCAAAAAACTTATCGTACAGGAGGAACCCGGTGTGGAGGAAGCCTGGAATTTCGGGCTGAACCTAACAAACTATACGGACATCCTTGGCAAACAACTGATGGTGAACCTCGACTTTTACCGGACAGAATTCCTAAACCAGATGGTGATTGACATGGACCGGGATATTTTCGAGATCAATATTTACAATTTGAATGGTAAGTCGTATTCCAACAGCTTGCAGGTGGAGGCCAATTATGAACTCATCCCCGGTTTGGATGTTACGGCGGCCTACCGCTACAACGACGTTAAGATCACACTGAACGACGAGCTGCAACGCAAGCCGCTGGTGAACCGCTACAAAGGGCTTCTGAGCCTGACCTACATCACAAACAACCGGGGATGGCAGTTCGACCTGACCAGCCAGTTCAACGGGGATGTGCGCCTGCCGGATACCGAACAATACCCCGAGATGTACAGGCGCCCGCTCAAAGGGGAGAACTACACCATCTTCAACGCGCAGGTCACCAAATATTTCGGTCAATGGGAGCTATACTTAGGCGGGGAAAACCTGGGTGATTTCACCCAGGACAATCCGGTGGTCGCGGCCGACGATCCATTTGGTAAGTATTTCGACACCTCCCTGGTTTGGGGTCCGATCGTGGGCAGAAAAATTTACCTGGGCCTGCGCTATGCCTTGCCGTTTAAAGAAAAACATTGAGGGCACGGGCATCATGAGTAAATTCACCCTTTTTTAAGTTTAACCACAAAGACCACTAAGGATTACACGAAGTTCCACTAAGGCTTTAAAGCCCCGAAGGGGCGCAATAATTAGCACAGGGTGCAGCCCTGTGTTTCCTGCCGGCAGGATTCTCTGAAGCCCCCGAAGGGGGGCGCAATAAATCCAATCTTATCTTAACAGTTGATAACTTTTTTAAATTATACCACTTTACAAGGTTACCTTTTATCATAAAATGGAATTAACCCATAGATCAACCAATCCCCCAATACCTGTTTTTATGATTGCTGTGAAATCCCCATATATGCAGAGAGAGAGAGAGAGAGAGAGAGAGAGAGAGAGAGATTTGCTCGTATAAAAAATCTTTTCAAAAAAACAGTAACGCTTCGCACTTTTTTACACTCCCTTCTAAAAACCCTTTTAATAATAGTTTCAAATCAAGAGAGGAGGTACAGCCTGGTATACCTTAATTGAATTAACCATATCCGATTATCCTGAAGTTTCGGCGGCTTTTCTTTTCGGTTCATAGTAACAATCAAAACCCAAAAAAATGAAAACAAAAATTAGTTTAATGGCCACATGTCTTGCACTGATCATATCAGTTTCAGTACAAGCCCAAACAACCATTGCCATCGATACAACCTTAACCGGAGATGGCGAGTTATATCCATTTCAGGCTGGAGATACAATCTACAGCCTGAAACTAAATGGAGAAGTAATTCTACCCTCTGATACAAGTCTGGTGAGAGTAATCCTGACCGGAGATAATGGTATTGAATTACTTGTTTACGAAACCTATCCGTTAATCGCTTCCAACGATACGATTGCGATAGAAAACCATTGTGATGAAACCTGTTATTTTGATGCTGTACAACCTGAAAACCTTCGGATAGAAATTATAAATGCACAGGTCTATTTGGAAAATGTTGTAGCTGATTTCCAGCACACTGCAAATGCTTCATCACTTCAATCACAGGCAAAGTTACAAATGGATGCAAGCAAAATTTATAACATGAATTCAAACCTGTCTGCAAATGGTATAAATTGGATCGCGGGCAGCAATTCCATTGTGGAAACCTTTTACAAAGGGAAAAAACAAATGTTTGGAGAAAAATACAACCTGTTCGGCTTTGAGTACTATAAAGAAGGGGTGTTTGAATTTTTCTGGAAAACAAGCACTGTGGATACCTCTTCACTGACTTCAAGCTTTGATTGGAGGAATAGACATGGAGCATCGGACCCCTCATCTCCCTATTTTGATGGTGATGATTCTTTATCAAGCGGTTGGCTGACAAGACCAAAGAATCAGGGTTTATGCGGTTCTTGCTGGGCTCATTCGGTTACCGGTATGACTGAAGCCATGATAAATCTGTATTTCAACATCAACACCGAATTTGATCTTTCTGAGGCGAACCTGCTTTCCTGTGTGGATTGAAGTGATTGTATAAGTGGTAATCCATGGGATGCCCTGGATTATATTGTTTCTGATGGAATTGTTAGCGAGTTTGATTTTCCGTATTTGAACGGATCGCCTCCTCCTTGTGATTCTGTTCCACAAAAATCCCGACACTTTAATAAAGATCAGTGATTGGGATTGGCTTAACAGTGGGAGTGGCCTTGATGCAATAAAGCAAGCCATTATCGAACATGGACCGCTTGAATGGCTTATCAACAATAATTCTCACTCGATCAGCGTCACAGGATTTATTAATCTTTCAACTGATAATACTACAATTTGGATTATTAAGAATAGTTTAGGGACGGATTGGGGAGAGAATGGTTTTGGTTATATAACCGATCAGGAAGCCAACGGATTTAGTAGGCGACATTATATTGGGTTACCGATAATTGAGCAAATCCCTCAACCACACCAGGTTCAGTGTTTGGATGAGGACGGGGACGGTTACTATTGGTGGGGTTTGGGCCCAAAGCCTGACTCATGCCCGCAATGTCCGGAGGAAACTGATTGTGATGATTCCAATCCGGCACTGGGTCCCTATGGCCAGGATTTCAGTTGTGAATGTATCTATCAATACAACGATCAGCCTTTGGTAATAACAAGCGACACTATATGGGATCAACCGGTTTTTATTGACAGGGATATCATACTGGACAGTTGTGCACTTACTGTAACAAGCAAAGCCCACTTTGTCGAAAATGCCGTTCTTATTGTGAAACCCGGATCAAGATTGATCATCAATGGCGGAACCTTAACAAAAGCTTGTGATGGATTTTGGAAAGGAGTGGAAGTTTGGGGAGATACCTCAAAGTATCAGATTCCATATGAAAACCAGGGATACATGGAAATTGAAAACGGAAAAATTGAGTGTGCAGAAATTGGTGTCTTATTGGGAATGCGGGATCAGGACTCATTGTTTGAAAAAGGCGGGGGTGTTCTCAAAGCTACAAACTCCAACTTTCTTAACAACACAGTTGATGTTGAATTCTATCCATATCACGATTATCTGCTCGGTCAGGACAAAGGACAACAATGTTATTTCAGAAATTGTAACTTTGTTATGAATGATTCGCTAATTAATCTCTGGCCTGTGAATGCCCACGTCATATTAAGAGAAACCGATGATCTGAAATTCGAAGGATGCACCTTTGAATACGTAGAGCCTTATCAGGACTTTGGCGACCATGGCACTGGGATACTTTCTTACAATTCTTCCTTCTGGCTGCAATCAAGATGTATTGACCCCTGGGTGCAACCTTGCCAGGACAAAGACTCCTGTGAATTCATCAACCTGGATTATGGTGTACGTGCGTTTAATGACGGGCAATACAGGCATGTTAAAATCGAAGATACCTGGTTTTATCTGAACGAAAAAGCCGTTTATCTGAGCGGATACACAGGAACAGATTTTGAATACAATACACTTTATTGTTTTACTAAGGCTCCGCCACCCTTTAGCAAAAACGAGTCATATAACGAGACCATTTACGGGCTGTACCTCGACGGCTGCACAGGCTATACTATAGAAAACAATGAGTTTTATGAATTCTCGCTGCCTTTTAATGGTTATACAAATACCATACGTTCGGTTGGGATTTATGTAAGGAACTCCGGCCCGGATGCCAACCAAATATACGACAATGTTTTTCATAACCTGAACCTTGGAATTGCAGCCGTTGGCGAGAACCGGGGAGAAGAAACCGGGCTTTGCATAAAATGCAACGAATTTTATTTAAACATCCATGATGTATTTGTTCATCCCGACACCCTGGGAGAAGGCGGAAAGATAATAGGAATTGCAGAATACCAGGGCGACCCCAACGATACGACCACATATGGTGAAAACCTCGCTGGAAACACTTTCACCATATACCCCATGGAGTTTTCTTATAATTACTTTAACGATCTGGAATGTGAACATATAAATTACGTTCACCATTTTCAAAGTACTGATCCCGAAGATCCCTGGGTACGCCCGAAATATGTAAATGATACAAATCATATTTCAAGGATTGAAATGTATCAAAATTTCCATGAAGAGAATTCTTGTCCGGCACATTCGGATGGCTATGATGAAATGAAAATCCTGTTTGATGAATCGGAAAATGAGATTGCCCTTGTCGATCAGGATCTGCTTCTTTATACGGACGGTGGTGATACCGACGGCATGAACAGCGATGTGCTTTTGAGCGATCCGGAGGAAGCCATGCAGGTCAGGCAGCAACTGCTCGATGAATCCCCCTACCTTTCCGATACCGTTATGCATTCCGCCATCAGCAAGGAAGATGTTTTGCCCAACGCTATGGTACGGGACGTATTGACAGCCAACCCGCAATCCGCTAAAAATGACAAACTGATGGATGCCCTGGATGATCGCTCGACGCCCATGCCGCCATATATGATGGGACAGATCATGCAGGGTACGTCCGTACTTGGCGCTAAAGAGATTTTTGAGGCGAAGAAGAACAGCAATATGCTGAACTACAACAGGGCCATGTATTCCGTGATGGGCTTATACCGGTCGGATACCAATCTGCTGTACCCGAACGACAGCATCGAGTATTTTCTCTTGTCTTCCGAAACAGCGGAAGCAAACTACAGGCTTGCATTTGAATATCTGAGACAAAAAAGAACGGCAGCCGCCATTGATCTATTGAATGATATTCCGGTTGACTTTGAACTAAGTGAACAGGAGGCAGGTATTCACCAGGATTATAACAATTTCTTTATTGTACTTCATCAGCTATACACTGCCGGATCGGACATCTATGAGCTGGATAGTTCTAAGATAGCCTCATTAGAAGAAATATGGGCAAACGACCGGTCCCTGGCCAATGTATATGCAAGGAACACACTGATTGCAGCCGGTCTGGTCGATTATACAGAGATCATCCATTTCCCAAGTCTCTTTAAATCGGTTTACACCGAATATCCTCCCGCTCCCGATGAAGGAGAACCTGTTGACGCCCGGCTCGAACTTTATCCCAATCCGGCCGAACAATATTTTATAGCCTCTTACCGCTTGGCGGAATTTTTAGAGGTTCCCTATTTGTTGATCAGCAAGGCCAATGGGCAGCATGTAAAAATGATCCGCCTGACGCATACGGTTGACCAATTAGTTGTTTCAACCGCTGAGCTCCCGGCTGGTATGTATGTGATATCTGTCATTCAGGGCAAAAAAATTGCTGCAAATGAAAGGATAATAATTAAATAAATGATAAAACAGGTATGCGGAAGTGTTTATGCTTCCGCATACCTTTAACTGTTGCGTTATGAAGAAAAATATTTTACTAGTGTACCTTTTGTTTAACATCCTGTCTATTCATCATGCGCAAAACTGGCCGAAGGTCATTGATGAATATCAGAATAACTCGTTTGAATTTGGTAGAAAAATCACTGAAAGTTATGATAAAGGATATTTAATACTAGCCGACATTTATAATCCTTATCCTTTTCTTGAATACATGTGGATTATCAAAACCGATATAAATGGTAATTTATTATGGAATAAAAAGTATGGCAATGGAGAAGATGAATTTGCCATGAGCGAATTTGAGAAATGTCCGGATGGTGGCTTAATTGGAATAGGACAAACCTCCAAATACGATAGCCAAAGCGATCCTATAGTAATCAAACTTAACGCATGCATGCAAATTGAAT
>JAIPBS010000074.1 GCA_021738625.1 Bacteroidales bacterium | reverse complement strand
TAATTGCTTTGATCAACCGGCCTGCGCAAGTGAACGGGTCACTTTCCTGGCAATTAAATTCCAAGGGTTCAGTGATCCGATTACTTGGGAATGAGGTTTGATCAATGTTCAACAGGTTCTGAGTAATCGGACCACTTTCCTGAAAAATGAATAGGCACGGATTGCAAATCCGCGCCAGCCAACGGTTTGCATCCATACAATCAAACATTCATGCAATCAAACATTCATGCAATCAAACATTCATGCAATCATACATCCATACATTAAATCTTATTGATCACATATTTGGGCGCGAAAAGCGACAGTATAAAACCCCGGGTGAACATAAACAGCATCATGGCCAGCCAGAGCCCGTGGTTGCCCATAGGACCGATTAACAGGTAATAAGCCGGAAGGAAAATGAAAAGCGTAGCGATGATCAGTGTATTTCGCATGGGGGCGGTGGAGGTGGCGCCGATGAATACCCCGTCCCAGATAAAGGCCGCGAAGGTGATGAAAGGAACCAGGCCAACCCAGAACAGATAAGGTGCGGCTTTTTCGATCACACCGGGGTCGCTGGTCAGGATTGTGAGCAGGTTTTCCCCGCTGATAAAGTAGACCAGTGTGAATGCCATGCTGATGAAAAAGCCCCAAAGAAACAACATGCCGATGCTTCTTTTCAGCAACTTCTTATCGTTGGCCCCGACATATTTCCCGACCAGCGCTTCCGCCGCATTGGCAAAGCCATCTATAAAATAGGAAAAGATGAAAAGATACTGCAAGAGGATGGTGTTCACCGCGAGCACCTCATCGCTTATCCCCGCGCTTTGATTGGTGAAAAACGAAAAAGCAAAAACCAATAGCAGGGTCCTGATCACGATATCCCGGTTCACCATAAAAAACTCTTTGAGCGCAGCAAGTCGTATCATGGCTTTGTATTCCCACTTTTTGATGAGGGATGTATATTTTTTTGCAAACAATATTACCGCCAGGATCAGCCCGGAGTATTGTGCAAGCACGGTGCCCAGTGCCACCCCGTCATGCCGCATCCCGAGTTCATATATAAAGATGTAGTTGAATCCGGTATTCAGCAGGTTGATCAGCACGGTGATGATCATGGGATAGAGCGCATTTTGCATGCCAAGGAACCACCCGAAAAATGCATATAAGGTAATGGTGGCCGGTGCCGCGTAAACGCGGATCAGGAAATATTCCCTGGCGAATTTCTCCACGGCCGGGCTGCCATCAATAATAATAAAGCTCAGCCAGACAATGGGATGCTGAAGCGCCAGGATCAGTATGCTGCCGGCAAGGGCAACGGTCATGGCACGGCCCAGTATCAGAATGCTTTCCTTTTCATCCGCTTTGCCAAAAGCCTGAGCGGTAAAACCGCTTGTGCCCATCCTCAAAAAACCGAATCCCCAGTAAATGATGTTGAAGATCATCCCGCCCAGGGCAATGGCCCCGATGTAGTCCTCGATATTGGTGGCTTTGATATGACCCAGCAAGGCCAGGTCGATCATGCCCACCAGGGGAACTGTGATGTTGCTGATCACAAATGGGACGGCCAGCCTGAGAATTTGTTTGTTCATCGGGTTTGTTTCGGCCCGCGAATTTACAAATTATCAGGCGAACAAAATTCGTGCGTTTGTTGTTAAGGGCGTTACAAAAACACTTAAACAGAAAAAATATGAAAAAGATAAGAAATTTATTTGTGTTGACTATTTTGTCCTTTGTGGTGATATCCTGCGGAGGACCCCAGGGTGAGAAAGCTCAAACCGGCGACGCCATGGACGCTCCCGAAACGGGCATTGATTACATCACTTATTCAATTTCAATGTTTCCGAGCATGCCAGGGCCAGCTTCGAAATTGTTTCAATAGAGCCGCTCGATGCTGAACAAAGCAATGGTAATGATGTGACCCACAGGGTAAGCGGTAACTTAACCATCAAAGACATCAGCCGGAGCATTGGTTTTCCCGTTAAAGTTGAAAAGCAGGACGGCAAGCTGATGGCCGAGGCGCCCCAGTTTCTGATCGACAGAACAGAGTGGGACATCTGCTTTAAGTCCAAAAAGTTTTTTGATGATTTGAAAGACCAGTTCATCCATGATGATATTGGGATTTCATTCATCGTTGTGGCCTCCGGTTCATAAATGTATTGTTTGATCCGGTAAAGGATTGCCGTTAATTATTAATCGCCCGCTTACCAGCCTATGCAGGTAGCCGGTCGATTCTTTGTATCTTTGCACTTCCGGAAAAGCAAATATGTTTTTCTATAATCCCGGAAGGAGTAAATTATGGAACTTCAGGAACTAAATGTATTTTTTGAAAAGGCTGTCAGAGAAAACTGGGAGAAGCAGGCCTTTTCTGACTACCAGGGTAAGGATTATACCTATGAACAGGTGGCTGAAAAAATTGCCGGCCTGCACAAAGTTTTCAGGGAGCTTAACATTGGAAAGCGCGATAAGGTCGCGTTGTTGGGTGGCAACAGTTCCGACTGGGCGATCGCCTATCTGGCCGTGGTAACTTATGGGTCAATAGTGGTTCCCATCCTTCCTGATTTCAGTACTGCCAACATCCACCACATTGTGAATCATTCGGATGCAAAATTGCTTTTTGTAACGGACAGCATTTATGAACGTATTGAGTCGGATAACATGCGGGCCTTGCTGGGCATCATAAACCTGAATGATCACTCTGTCATCCGGGATAATGCCAAAAACCTGAAGGAAATCTTTGAGAGTGACAATGAACTACTGACTGGTCCGGCTGAGTTCAGCCTGAAAAGGTTTTCACTGGATGACATCTGCCTGCTTTCTTATACCAGCGGTACCACGGGTTTTACAAAGGGTGTGATGCTGTCGCGCAGGAGTATTTCATCCAATATCACCTATGCACAGGAAAACATGCCGCTTCAGCCGGGCAATCGTATCGTTTCCTTTCTGCCGATGGCGCATGTTTACGGAATGCTTTTCGAATTCCTGTTCCCATTTACCCTGGGATGCCACATCACTTTCCTCACGAAAATCCCATCGCCACAGATCGTAACCAAGGCCTTTGGGGAGATCAGGCCACACCTCATCCTGTCTGTTCCGCTTGTTGTTGAAAAGATTTATAAAAAGAGAATTCAGCCTTCCATCGAAAAGCCGGTCATGAAGTTTTTGCTCAGGACGCCTTTGATTTCCACCCTGATCAAGAATAAGATCAACAAAAAACTTGAGAAAAGCTTTGGAGAGGAATTTAAAGAACTGGTGATCGGCGGCGCCCCCTTAAGCGAAGAGGTGGATGCTTTTTTCAGAGACATCGGTTTTCGCTTTACTATCGGATACGGAATGACCGAATGCGCCCCGCTGATCAGCTACGCTTCCTGGACCATCAGCCGTTTTCGTTCGGCAGGCAAGGTGGTCGATCGCATGCAGATTAGGATAGACAAGAAAAATGAATCGGATGAGACCGGCGAGATACAGGTGAAAGGCGATCATGTGATGAGCGGTTATTACAAAAATGTCGAGGATTCGAAAGCCGCCTTTACAGAAGATGGTTGGCTGAAAACAGGCGATCTGGGATACCTGGATGACGACGGCTTTCTTTACATCAAGGGAAGAAGCAAAAACATGCTGCTGGGACCGAGCGGACAGAATATCTACCCCGAAGAGTTGGAGGCGCGTATCTGCAATCTACCTTACGTGCAGGAATGTGTGGTTAAACAGGTCGATCATAAATTGATAGCACTTGTCTATCCCGAAATGGACTTGCTGCGTCAGGAGAAGGTCGATGAAGATCAGCTCAAAAAGATCATGAAAGACAATCGGACCAGATTAAATCATGATTTGCCCAGGTTCGAGCACATCTCCGAATTTATCATAACCGACGAAGAATTCAGGAAAACGCCCAAGCGGAATATTAAGCGGTATTTGTATGCGTAGTTGAAGATTATGATTGCAGTTCTACCTTTTGTTGTTAAAGGTTGACTGCAGGGAAATCCAGATGAAATCGGGGTTGCAGGTTATGCTACCTTAACATCTTCTATTTCGGGTTCTTCCACCACATCTTCTTCAATCCTCAGGTTGTCGATGATGAAGTTCTGGCGGTCGGGTGTGTTTTTGCCCATGTAAAAAGCCAGGGTTTCCTGCAAGGATGAACTGGTTTTTAGCAAAACAGGATCGAGTCGTATAGTAGGTCCAATGAAGTGCTTGAACTCATCCGGTGAAATTTCGCCCAATCCTTTAAAACGGGTGATCTCCGGCTTCGGGTTCAGTTTTTTGATGGCCTTTATACGTTCTTCCTCCGAATAGCAATAGATTGTTTCTTTTTTGTTTCGAACCCGGAAAAGAGGTGTTTGAAGGATATAAACATGACCGGCCTTAACCATATCGGGATAAAACTGCAGGAAGAAAGTCAGCAGCAATAAGCGGATGTGCATGCCGTCCACGTCGGCGTCGGTTGCAACCACAATGTTGTTGTAACGCAATCCTTCCATGCCGTCTTCAATGTTGAGGGCCGCCTGCAAAAGGTTGAATTCATCGTTTTCATAAACGATCTTTTTACTCAGCCCATAGCTGTTTAGAGGTTTTCCTTTCAGGCTGAAAACTGCCTGGGTATTCACATTCCTTGATTTGGTAATGGATCCCGATGCGGAGTCCCCCTCTGTTATAAACAGGGTGGTTTCGAGTCTTTTCTCATGGTTGGTATTCAAATGCACCCGGCAATCCCTTAATTTCTTGTTGTGCAGGCTGGCTTTCTTAACGCTCTCGCGCGCAAGCTTTTTGATGCCGGCCAGCTCCTTGCGTTCTTTTTCCGATTGTTGAATCCTTCTCAGCAAAGCTTCTGCCGTATTGGGTGTTTTGTGGAGGTAATTGTCGAGATTACGTTTTACGATATCACTAACATAATTCCGGATGGTTTGCCCGCCCGGTTCCATATGCTGCGATCCCAGCTTGGTCTTGGTCTGGGATTCAAATACGGGTTCCACGATCTTGATGCTGACCGCGGCCAATATGGATTGATGGATGTCGCTGGTTTCAAAATCCTTACCGTAAAAATCCCTGATGGTACGCACGATGGATTCACGAAATGTTTGTTGATGGGTTCCACCCAAAGGCGTATGCTGACCGTTCACAAAGGAATAATACTCTTCACCATATTGCTTGGAACTATGCGTGAAAGCGAATTCGAGGTCGTTCTCCTTGATATGGATAATGGGATACAGTACATTGCCATTCCCGTTAATGTTTTTTTCGAGCAGGTCTTTCAAACCATTTTTGGCCTGCATCTTCTCCCCGTTGAAAATAATGGTCAGTCCGCTGTTCAGAAAAACATAGTTCCAAAGAAGTTTCTCAACATATTCAGGGATAAAATAAAAATTGCCGAAGATCTCATGATCGGGAACAAAGCTGACTTTGGTACCGGAAGGTTCATCGCAGGTCATGATATCATGGTCGGCGGTTAGCTCTCCCTGTTGATATTCCACGATCTTACATTTGTCTTCCCTGATGGAAGTTACCTTAAACCGGGCCGACATTGCATTGACCGCTTTAGAACCGACGCCATTCAGCCCAACGGCCTTTTTGAACACCCTGGAATCGTATTTAGCGCCCGTATTGATTTTTGAAACACAATCGGTCACCTTGCCCAAAGGCATGCCGCGGCCATAATCCCGTATCCTGACCTTTTGTTCGTCTATATCGATCTCGATGGTATGGCCAAAGCCCATCACGTATTCGTCTATGCTGTTATCGATGATCTCTTTGATCAAAACGTAAATGCCGTCATCCGGGGAGGCGCCGTCTCCCAGTTTGCCGATATACATGCCCGGCCTTAGCCTGATGTGTTCTTTCCAGTCTAATGATCGTATGCTTTCCTCTGTATAATTTTCAGACATTTTTCTCCAGTTTGTTGCAAAAGTAAGTTAGTATCCATGCGATTTTAGAAAGAAAAAATTTTTTTATCAAGATGATGCTGTTGAAAGATTTTTTCTTTATCCGTGCTGCTTTCGTATTGTTAATATTTACAATACATTTGTTTTACTAAAGTTTATTGAACGCAAATGAATACCAGGTTTTCTAAACAACAAACATTGCTTGTTCTTATTGTGTTGCTGCTGCCTTTATTTTTTATCAACATTCGCGACAGCCACGACTGGGGCGGGGATTTTGCACAATACCTCAGCCAGGCAGAAAATATTGCGGAGGGCAGGCCCCATCAGCAGACCAATTACATTTACCTGGAAGAAAACTCCATGCTTGGTCCGCCGGCCTATCCGGTGGGCTATCCGATTTTATTGAGTCCTGTTGTTTCATCCTTCGGTATCGACTTCAAGGTGCTGATGATCTGGCAAACCTTTTTTCTTTTCCTGTTTGCAGTGATAAGCTTTTTGTTGTTCTCAGGCCGGCTCAGCAATCTGCTGTCGCTTCTCCTTGTGCTGGTTATGGTTTACAATCCCTGGATGCTGCGATTTAAAACGGAGATCGTTTCGGATATCCCCTTCAGCTTGTTTTTGCTCGGATGCGTTTATCTCTACACTGTTTTAAAAAAGGATAAATGGTGGCAGGCTTTGTTGCTGGGTGCCCTGGTGGCTTTCATGATCATGATCAGAAGCATGGGATTTGTTTTCTTGTTGGCATTGGTACTGTATGCACTTTGCGATCTTTATAAAATCACAGTAAGAAAACAGCCTGAAAGCCGCAAGCGACTTGCCTTTAATATTTTGCTGGTTGCTTACGTGGTAATATTCACACTTATCTCACGCCTGGTCTTTGATTCGATGGGGAGTGTGTTTGGCGCATACATCAGTAGTTTCTCCCTGCTTGATTTCAGCAGGGATATTTTGCACAACCTGAGTTATTATTCATTGATTTTCAGAAATTTCTTTTATCCGGCAGGGGGCGTCTGGGAGTTCGGATCGGTTTTGCTTGCTTCTTTTATGATCGTGTTTACATTGCTGGGCATGATCATTCGCATGGTCAGAAAGTTTTCTTTCCCTGATTTGATTGTGCTGGTTTACCTGCTGGTGATCATGGTCTATCCTTATCGGGGAAGCGGTTTCAGGTTTTTACTGCCTTTGCTGCCGTTTTTTATTTTGTACGCTGTTGAAGGGATTGTTCATGTTAAAAGCGGCTTCAGAATTTCCAATCAAACATTGCTAAGCCTGGTCGGTGTGCTGGTTTTATTTTTGTACCTGGACGGAATTCTCAGAATTATTTCCGAACAGGATATAAGCATTGAAGGGCCACTAAAACCGGAGGCACGGGAAGTATGGGATTATATTCGTGAAAACAGCCCGGAAAATGGCACCCTTGCTTTTTTCAAGCCCCGGGTGCTTGGTTTGTTTGCCGACCGCAAAAGCCTGCGTGCACCCTCTATAACCGGTCCGGCCCAGCTTGATGAATATTACAATCGTTACGGGGTTTCTTATTTGCTTATTATCGATCCATACTCCCCCATAAACCAGCGGAATTATATCAAACAATATCAGGATTCGCTGAAAGTAGTTTTTGAGAATCCGAGGTTTCGGTTGTATAGCCTGGGCGGTGAGTGATTGAGGTATTCCCACCGCCATTTGCGAGTGAACAGGGGTAACAGGTGATAGGTCACTTTCCTGCCGCCATCTGCCAGTCGGGTCACTTTCCCGCAGCATGCCAGTGATCCGATTACTTGGAAGGACGTTTGATCAATGAAACAGCAGTTGCTGAGTGATCGGGTCACTTTCCAGAAATTTGCCAGTGATCCGATTACTTGGGAATGACATTTGATCAATGAAACGGCAGGTTCTGAGTAATCGGACCACTTTCACACTGCAAATTAATAGAGCTTAACAGTGAACCGATCACTTGAAAGGACATTTTGTCGATGAAACGGCGCTTGATGAGTGATCGGGTCACT
>JAIPBS010000035.1 GCA_021738625.1 Bacteroidales bacterium | reverse complement strand
GCAATCATCTGAACAATTGGCTTCTCAGCTCATGGAATACATTAAAACATATAATAGCACACGTGCAAAACCATTTCGATGGACTTATACTGGAGATGCCTTGAAAATTAGTTAGCTTATTAAGTAATTATAACACTAGCAAAACCGCTGCCTCCATTTGTCCCTGCGGTAGCAGCAATAGTTGCCTTGTTTTGATACATTAAATTCAATTCTCCTTTTGAGGGAAGATACCAGTCGCCGTAAGTTTTACCACCTTCAGTAACTTGTAAATCGTTACATATTTGCGCAGCATAATTGGAACCATCATCACCAATTGAAACTTGTGATGATATAATTATTGATGTATTTAATTCGCCTGAAAATGGTCCATTTCCGGTTGCTCGTGTAAAACCATACGTACCAGCATACCATCTTACCCCTGTGCTTTGGTCTTCTTTAGCACAAACAAGCCCGTGTTGTCCTGTTTCGCTTACCCAAAAAACGATACCGCCTTGGGCAAAGTCTCCCACGGAATAGGTGGTGGGACTGCTGCCACCCATAGGCGTCCATGCTGTACCATCCCAAAAGTAAAATCCTGGAGTGACATCTCCGGCTGTTGCAGTATTGTAAATCAACAAACTTGCTGCCGGTGAGCTAATAGTAGTTACGTCTGTTGTCCCAGTGAGTGCTACTCGTGGTATAAGCATACCTTTGTCGTTGCTTTTTACTTCGAGCATGGCCGAGCCATCAGCGATGCTGCCATCGGTGTTTATCCCTACCTGTGCGCTAAGGCTGCAAGAGGCAATAATTGCCAAAGCGATTAATAATATTTTCATGTTTCAATTGTTTTTAGGGTTTATAATTGGTTTCTTTCTTGGTTTTTTTATGTTGGGTAACTCCCCTCTAACCCCCATTAACTCAACTTATCCTTCCAATATGCTTAGATAAGCGCAATGAGGTGGCGCTTATTTTCTTTTTGTGCTTTGTTATTGCTTTTTTGAAATCGGGGCCTGGTCATATGTTTTGGTTATTGCGTTCTCAAATATACAAAACAATCCCTTGATTGCAAGTATTTTTGCTTGCGCGGCCCGGGGCCTTAGGGCTGCATAATGAAAAAAATCAGTAACTTGCCGTACGTTTCAAATAGGAATATCCATGAATAAAAAAAACAAAAAAATACTGATCATACTGCTTTCCGTGATTGTTGTTCTGATCATCGCTTATGTGATCGTGAACCGCATCGCTTCCAACAAGATCAGGGATAAGATCAATGAGGTCATCGAAAAAACGCAATTGTCGGATTATGTGATTTCAATCGGGCGGGTGAATGTGAACCTGCTGAGCAGGGAGGTCATCCTGAAAGATGTAAAATTCATTACCGATACCACCACCCAAACCGACCGGCTGGACGTTTATGCAGGCAGAATCAGGATCGACGGTGTGCACTACAGCGATTTGATCGTCAACAACAAATTGCTGATCGAACATTTTGTGTTGATCGATCCCGAGATCAGATTGAATGGAAAGGTGGAATTCAAATCTCAGGAACAGGATACGACCCGGGCGGGCAGATTAAAAAGTATCCGGATCAGCAAATTGAGCTGTGAAGAAGGCCGGCTCGTGCTGGAAAAGAAAAATATGGAGCTGCTTAAACTGCAGGGCATCGACTTTACCTTCGAGGATGTTTTCGCCAATCTGCATGAAGCATTCGATGTCGACAGTTTGTATAAGGATTATGAGATCGATATCCGGGAATTCAGCCACAAGACAGGCAACGGCATGTACCTGATCAGCGGGGGAACCATGAAACTGAACCACAAGGATTCAACCATAAGTGCAAAAGATATCAGGATAGAACCGCAGTATGAAAAATATTCCTTTTCGGAAAGGCTGGGCTATCAAACCGATCGCTTTGATATTAGTATCCCTGATGTGAATATCAGGAAATTCAACATCAAAAAAATGATAAAGGAAGGTAGGGTGGAGGTGGAGAAAATAAGCACCGGGAAACTTCGGGCCGATATTTTCAGGAACAAACAGATCGCTCGTCCCGAGGGCCACCGGCCTTTGTTGCCCCAGCAAGCCCTGCGAAAAATCCCTTTCAAGTTGCTGCTCGATACCCTGCAAATGGATCAACTTTACCTGAAATATTCGGAACATGTGCCATATGCGGAAGAAGCCGGTTATGTTGAGTTCGACCCCATGAACATGTTGTTTGTCAATATCAACAACGACCCGGGCTTTTTCGGCGTTGCGAACCGGGTTTCTCTTTTTGCCACGGGAACGCTGATGGGAAGCGCCCTGGCGAAGGTTCGCGTTTACATCCCGATATATCATCCCGCCGATACTTTCTTTTTTTCAGGCTCGTTGGATCCGCCTTTTGAAATGGCCAAACTGAATACTATCCTTACACCCAACCAAAACGCGCGCATCAATTCGGGTACCATCGACAAGCTGGTTTTTGAAGGGAGCGCGAACAATGTTCACTCATCAGGGGAAGCCACCTTTTTATATCATGACCTGAATATCACTGTTATGGAGAAAGAAAACGAAAAGCAGGGTGATGAGAAGAAGTTTTATTCTTTTGTGATGAACAGGTTATTGAGGTCGAACAATCCGGTGGGCAACAAAAAACCCCTGATCGCCGAGATGTATTTTGAACGCGATATGGAAAAGAGTGCCATCAACTTTTTGTGGAAGAGTTTGTATAGCGGGGTGAAGGCCACCATCACACCGGGAAAGAAAAATCTGAGGAGGGAAAAGTAGGTTTTTCGACAAGAGCTGTTTTGTTGGATAAGGATTGAATTGCTTAACCGCAAAGAATTACGCTAAGTTGTTTGGTTTATATTTTTTGCGTGCTTTGCTTTAACTGCTTTTGGGGAATGGCCTTGTGCTGAATTGCTTACTTGATGTTCTTTGTCTTGATGTACAAAGAACCAAAGATCAAGAACAAACGAACGCTTCAACCCGCGGGACTGAGAATACTTATTTCTGATTTTTTGGATGAAATATATCGCACAGGACATTAACCTTGATCTCATTGCCTTCACAGTCCCCTGCCAGCGCCGGCCCTTTGTTTGTTCGGGCCAACGCACCGTTCTAACAAGCATGTATGCTGGGAAATACCACCTGGGTTTAATCAAGGGGGCAACGGCCTTCTAAAATCCGCCTAAGGCGGACAAGGAGGCATTTCTCGTGTTGGCCTTGTGGGTAAGCAATCCGCAATGACCCAAAGCAGTGAAATATACTATGAAATACCAATGCTGTCATTGGGTCATCTTGGATTGCGGGAATGAAATGAATCCGTAGCTTTTGTTTTAAAATTATGGCAGCCTTGTCTCGTCTAAGGCGAGATTGTAACTTTTTATCAAGAAAAAGTTAATACAAAAATTCATAAGAGAATCGGCCATCGCATAACCAGCGATGATTTTTCCTTTAGGAGGTCAGCGGATGTGTGATGGGAAGTAATGATTCTCATGAAGGCCACAAGTCATGGAATGACTAAAGTTTTTTTAATCTAATAAAGACCGGAAAGTTTGAAATCCGTGTTCGTCGCTGGTGGTAATTGATAGTAATTGATGGTAATTAATTGTAATTGGTTGTGATTGGACTGTTGCACGGTGGTTGGCCAGTGACCCGATCAATAGTCCACAGTGGGTATTTCGATCAAAGGGCCATTCAATTGATCGGTTCACTTTCTAATTATGAGATTAGGGTTGAGGTTAAGATGTTGCCTGTTAGCGGCTTTAGCCGCTTTTCTCCCGTTGGAGTGTTTCACCGAAAAGACAATGTTTTAGGCAAAGGCCGCGAAGTTGTACTTTATGATTTGATTTCTTTCTGCGTGCCTTGCGGTTAAAGTTTTACTTCAGCAGGTAATTGTAAACGATCTCCCCGGAACCCACCACCAGGTTCAGGTCTTTGTTGTTGTTCAGGCTGCCGACGGCAAAGGGGGTTTCGCCCACCATGCCTGTCGAAAATATCTGTTTGCCCTGCCCATCGAAGAGATAGATCCTGTTGCCGGAGCTGCTTGTAATTCCCAGCAGATTCTCCCGATAGGAGGCGGGAAAGACCATCGGTGCAATGTCGATCCCATGTTCAAAACTGTACTCGAACATCAGGTTTTTAAAGCGATCGTAAACCGAAAGATGGTTGCCGTCGAGGTAGATAAAATCCTCCGCCCCGTCCTTGTCAAGGTCTTCATATAAGAAAAAGTGATCCGGGCTAAACCCGCTGAAAACGGTTTCATCGGTGCGGCCGTTTGTTTTGATGTAGGTGAGATGACCGTTTTCATCGGTAGTGAGCAGTACGCCTTTGTTGTTGGTGTGGTTTTCGTAAAAGGCCGAATGCAGGGCATTTTTGAAATCTTCCCTGATTTTGATGCGGTCGTCCCCGCGGCGGTCGGTGATCTTTACCTTGCCGTTGTCCTGGGCGATGATGATGTAATCTTTGTTATGCGAAACGATGTGCTGCAAGGGTACCGAAACACGATCTTTGGTTCTGGGTTTTTCCCATCCGTCAACGGCATTTCCTTCTATATCATAATTGTAGATGCGGTTGTTTTCAGCAGCAAAAACCACCCTGTAATCTTTATCGTTCACATAGTCGAACAAAGCCAGGCCATTTGTCGCCTTGGTCCCGAGTTGGACGGGGTAGTTTTCCACGTCGCGGCCCAGCAGGTCGAGCAGGTAAATTTTGTTTTCGGTATTGAAAAGGTATTGAATTTTCCTGTTCCTGTAATAATCAACCGGATAAATATCGCTGAGGATTTTTCCATCCACTTGTTTTTTCCAGAGGATGTTTCCGTTGTTATCGATCAGATAGAGCTGGTTCAGCTCGTCGGCTACAAGGATGTTATATTCATTGTCGGTATGGTCTTTCAACAGGCAGGGCTTGCCGCTCACTTCGGCTTCGAGTGAGGTTTTCCATATGGCGCGGCTTTCCTCCTTGTAGGCGGCGTTGTAGCGCAAATACATATTGGTGTAAAACATATTACCGGTCAGGCTGAACTGTATGCCGATGGCCTGGAAATCTCGCAGGGTGTTTTGATGTTCATGCATGAAATCATATAGCGGTTCCGAAAAATAATCCTCGAAAGTGAGCAAAGAATTCCGTAAATTATAATACAAATAAAGATTGGCCTCTTCATGAATGTTGTCGCTGAACTCCTTGTAATTCGCGTTGTCGATCAGGGTTTTGCCGCTCAGGTACGTATTTATGAATTCATGCAGGGCATTGGCACTGTTGGCAAAAACGATATAATCGTTGATGATGGTAAAGTAGCTGTTTTCGATCAGCTTGAAAGCCTGCCCGAAAATCATGGGGATCATATCCTGAAGATTGATTTTCTTGATGAGGTGCTCTTTATATCTTCCGATGATGGAACCTCCGCGGATGTTGTGCACCATTTCCGTCAGCAGCTGATTGGCTCTTACCGGGTTGTTGGCCCTGATCACGGCATAGCTTCTTTCTTTCATTTCTTCGTCGATCACGGCCAGGGAAACCAGGGCGGCCTCGCTCCCGACCCAGCTGAGCAGGTGCTTTTCAACGTTTACGGGATATTTGTTGTTGAGGTTGGAAACCTTGTTGTAATGGGAATTGAATCGTCCGTTTTCTCGAAGGTATGCTTCTCTCGCGTTATAGGCAATCCGAAAATCTTTGTATCCGAACCAAAGCAATAAATTCGTGTTGAAGGGCAAAATGTCCGTCATTCCAATTTTCGAGACATCCTGATCGCCGAATGTTTTAAGAAACTGCATATTGGAGTCCGAAACGGTTGTATATCCATTCAACAGGATTTCGTCGGGTTTTATGATCAGGTCCAGTTCGCACCATTGGGCAAAATTTTTCAGATTTTTGGCAAATGCATTCTTTTCCCTGTTTATTCCCCGAGTGAGAAGCTGCCGGGGATTTAAAAGATTAAGGTAGATGTGGGCATACACCTTTTTGCCGGCTGTTTTCTTTAGCCTGTTGAAATGCGGATTGTCAGAGAGCCTGTTGCCGTCAGGTTTTTCCAATATCTCTGCAATACCTTCCGGCTTTGTCCCGGCGATCAAAAGGCCGTTGTCGATGGTAAAATACCAGGGGGTGAGGCCCTCTCCCGGATCAACTTTTTGCAGATGAATGTCCCTGAAAATATTTTCGACGGTTTGAGTCCCGGCACCATAAAGCCGGTTGATCAGGTTTTCTATTTGACCCGGTTTAAAGCGGCCCTGTTTTTCGGCAAGGTATATGGTAGCAGCTGAGTCGCCTGCAGTAGGAAGAATGGCAATATACAATTTGCTTTTGCCGATCAATTCCTTGCTCGTGTGATCTTTCAGGATAGAAGAATCGTAAGCATACAGCAATGAATTTATTTCACTGAAAGTTTCAAGTCCTGCAAGCGCGGTCCACATTTCATTGTTGTGGTTAAAGTCGTCAATCAGGCCGTGCATATTGGTGATTTCCGCAACAAAGAGTGAGTTTTCGGGGATCACATCCAGGGCGTGTGCGGGTTTGTTGAAAAGTTTCTCATATAGCAGGTAGCCGATCAGGATAAAGATTATAAAAATGACAATGAAAAGATAGTACGATATTTTGATTTTTTTTTCGGTCATATCATCATGGGCGCTTTTGGGTCAAAGTTATAACAATTGAATGCTGAAAAAAGATGCAGTCGGTTGAATAAATTAACAGCCGGATGTTAATTGTTATTGTATTTCCATAAATTCCAGGCTGTATTGCCCGTTGATTTTAAAGCTTCTTCTGTGGTAAGTGGTATAGCCAACCTTAACAATGGCGTCCCGATGTTCGGGAGTACCGTATCCTTTGTTTTTGTGCCACAGGTAGTCGGGAAATTCATTGTGCAAATTGCTCATGTATTCATCCCTGTGTGTTTTTGCCAGGACGGAAGCTGCTGCAATTGAATAATAACTGGCGTCTCCCTTGATGATGCATTGATGTTTGATGTTCGGATACTCAATAAAATAATTGCCGTCGACAAGCAACAAGCCGGGTAACAACTTCAGGCCGGTAACGGCAGCATGCATGGCTTCCATGGTTGCATTGAGGATGTTTACCTCATCTATTCTTTTGTTATCAACGAAGGCTACCGACCAGGCCAAAGCCTTTTTTTCAATGACCAGCCTAAGCTCATCGCGTTGTTCGGGCAACAAAAGCTTGCTGTCGTTCAGCGTTTTATTTCTGAAGCGCGGGGGCAGGATAACTGCAGCAGCCACAACGGGACCTGCCAGGCAACCCCGGCCGGCCTCATCTATACCTGCTTCAATAGTGTTTTTACTGTAATATTTTTTTAGCATAATCAGTTCAACTCCCGTATCCAGACCCCAGCATAATTCTGATAGATATCCAGAAGCAGCAAAAGTAAAAAAATCAGTTGGTAAAACCACAGCCGTTTCAGTTGTGAAATGTAAATACTTATCAAAACAGCTACCGGAAGCATGATCAGCGCAATGGATTTATTTTCAGAGTGGCTGAAGAGAAAGATCAGGAAAAGAACCGTGAAAAAGTAAAATACAGCTGTGGTTTTTTTTCTGATATCTATGTTTTTGACAAACAATTTGCTTATGACATGGCTGGAGGTGATCAACAGAACAAATATGATCAGTCCGTAATGGATCCAGCTGACGGTATCATATGCCGGCAAGGTAAATGCCAAACGAACATAACCCCAATCGATCAGTCTGAGCAGTTCGAGCCGATCGGTCAGATAGTAAAATGCAATGGCGTATACGACAGGGATGGCGAAGCCGGCGACGCTGATGAGCCATTCTCTCCAGTTCAGTGCCCGCATCAGTATAAGGATGGTGGCAAAGAGCAGCAACAGATAAATACCATGATTGAAAAGGAGGGAGATCAGTGCAATGAGAAAACCTGCCATAAAAACATTGTTAAAGCTGTTTTTACTTTGGTAGAGGTGAAGACTCAGGTTCAGCAATAAAATGAGAAGCATGTTCACGAAGAGCATGGGATGTAAGCTGTAAATGCCGTCCATCCCGCTCATCAGGATGATATAGGTAAATCCGCCCAGTAGCGAATTTTTGGGGATCAGGTTGTGGTCTGCCAGGAACTGATTTAACAGCAAAGCCTCCACATACAAAAGAATCAGTGAAAGCAGGGGGATCCAAATGCTGGGTTCGGTGGCCCACATGCTTAGAAACGAATATAGCGGAACCGCCGGTATGTTTTCGGGTGCATCCGGGTATACGAAAAAATGCGGCAGTCCGATGGCTGCTGTCAAAAAAAACAATGCCAGGTACTGGCCCAGGTAACTTGAACGGAAGAACCGGATCAGCATAGGCGTTTTAGTTGTTGTATTGCATCAGGTCTTTTCCCAGATCTTTCCTGTAATACATCTTATGGAAATCAATTTTAGCAGCCCCAGCATAAGATTTTCTTAGGCTTTCTTCCAGATCGCGGCCGAAAGAGGTCACTGCCAAAACCCGTCCCCCGCTGGTAACGATCTCGTTGGTTCCGGCCTGTCTTTGAGCGCCGGCATAAAAGATCAGTCCGTCTTCAACCGCATCAAGCCCGCCGATGGGTTTCCCCTTTTCATACTTTTCGGGATAGCCGCCCGAAACCAGCATAATAGCGGCTGTGAAGCGTTCGTCCAGTTCGATATTGTATTGATCGAGTTGCTCCCTTCCAGCGGCAATGAACATTTCCAGTAAGTCGGATTTGATACGCGGAATAACCGATTCGGCTTCCGGGTCTCCCATTCTCACATTGTATTCGATCACATAAGGATCGTTGCCGCGTTTGATCAAACCAAAGAAGATAAACCCTTTATACCGGATGTTTTCCTGCTTTAACCCCTCAACGGTTGGCCGGATGATACGGCTTTCAACTTTCCTCATAAATTCCTCATCTGCAAAAGGAACCGGTGAGATGGAGCCCATTCCGCCCGTGTTCAGGCCGGTATCTCCTTCGCCAATTCTTTTATAATCTTTAGCGCTGGGAAGGATGGTATAGGAATTACCGTCGGTTAGCACGAAAGCAGATAATTCGATGCCTTCCATAAATTCTTCGATCAACACTTTTGAAGAAGCCTTCCCGAATTTTTCTTCTGTCAGCATTTCTTTCAGCTCTTTGCTTGCCTGGTCGAAGCTGTTGCAAATGATGACACCCTTTCCGGCTGCAAGTCCATCTGCTTTAAGTACGTATGGAGGACTGATTTTCTCCAGGTAATCAATGGCCTGATCCAGCTGATCTTTCTCAAAAGTTTTATGTATGGCGGTGGGGATGCCGTATTTTTCCATAAATATCTTTGCAAAATCCTTGCTTCCTTCTATCATCGCCCCGTTCTTGTCGGGTCCTATAATGATCAGATGCTGCATATCAAGCTTGGCTTTCATGTAATCGGTAATGCCTTCTACCAGGGGCGCTTCGGGGCCAACGATAAGCATACCTATGACCTTTTCTTTGATGAAGTTGTAAATCCCTTCAAAATCGGTAACCGATAAATGGATATTCTCACCGGCCAGGGCAGTACCTGCATTTCCGGGAGCGATATATAAGTTGTTCAATTCAGGGCTTTGTGCTATTTTCCAGGCCAGGGCATGTTCCCTGCCACCCGATCCGAGTATCAATACATTCATCATAGATTGTTTTTTTCTTTATTTATAACTTTCATAATGGTTTTCCACAATCGTTCCGCCGATTTATCCCAGGTGAAGCGGTCTTTTATTTTCCAGCCTTTTGCGATCAGCTCTTTTCTTGTATTTTCCTCAGCATACATTCGCTGCAATGCATTTGAGATATCTTCAACTTCAAAGGGGTCGACCAGCAGGGCGCCCTCACCGGCCACCTCGGGCATGGAAGTTACCTTTGAGGTGATCACAGGTACCTTACAACGGTAGGCTTCCACGATGGGGATGCCGAAGCCTTCAAAATAACTGACATAGGCCAGGGCCAGCGCAGAGGCGAGTACCTCATGAAGCCTGCTTGCACTTAGCCGGCCCGTAAATATTACTTCTTCTTTGTGCTGCATGCTTTCATACGCATGGCGTATGGAAGCCGTCCACCATTTTTTTTCACCCACAACAACGAGCTTTACCCTGGCATTGTTTTGCATGCGAAAACGGTCAAAAGCTTTGAACAGGTTCACGAGGTTTTTGCGCGGATGCAATGCGCCGATAAAAACAAAGTACGGATTCCCTTCCGCCAGCTTGTTTCTTACGGCTTGTATCTCCCCCTGTTCGAGCGGTACAAAGGATTCGTTGCCGCCATTGTACACCACATCAATTTTATCGGGAGATATATTATACTTGTTGCCGATGTCTTCTTTTGAGTATTCGGATACGGTTGCAATGCGTCTGGCTTTGTGCGCATAACGAGGGAAAAACCGCCTGTAATATTTTCGTTCCCAATAAGGCAGGTCTTCGGGGTAATGCTCGAAATTGAGATCATGGAAAATGGTGATGGAAGGTGTTTTGGTTTTCAGGGAGAGGTATCCGTCAGGCGAAAGAAATACATCCGGTTTGATCTTTTTAAGGGCTGCAGGAACGGAATATTCAAACCACAAATAATATAAAAATGGATGCCTGGCTTGCGGAAACAGTTCAATTGGAGTAATATTGTCGGAAAAGATAAAGGCGGGATCATGTTTGCGATCGAAAAAAAAATAAAATTCAACATCCCGGTTTTCGCGGGTGATCCGTTTCAGGTTTTCATAGGTGAACCACCCGATGCCCTCAAGCTTGTCCTTTACCAGCAAACGTGTGTTGACTGCAATCCTCAAAGCGCTGTTTGTTTAGAAAAGATTAATAATTAGAATATATAATTTACCTTTGCACAAAAGTATGATTTTTCATTGAGTATTGGCTGGTTTGCCGTTTGTTCATAGCAAAGATCATGACGATAATTGCCTGATATGCAAAGGAAGTTTCTAACCAATCTTGCTTTTTTGCTCTTTCTTAATCTGGTTGTAAAGCCGGTTTACATTTTCGGAATTGATGTTACCGTGCAGAATAATGTAGGATCGGATTATGGCTTCTATTTTTACATCTTCAATTTCTCATTTTTATTCAACATCATTCTAGATCTGGGGATCACGCAGTTCAACAGCCGGAATATCGCACAGCACAGCCATTTGCTCAACAAGTATTTTTCAGGCATTGTGATGGTAAAGCTTATGCTGGGGGTCATTTATTTTCTGATCACCTTTCTTGCTGCACTGATCATCGGATATGGCAGTGAAAAGCTGTATTTTCTTGCATTCCTGGCGTTTAACCAGTTTCTGCTGATGTTTATTCAATACCTGCGCTCCAACATTTCAGGTTTATTGCTTTTCAAAACCGACAGCATTCTTTCGGTCCTTGATCGCCTGTTGATGATACTGATATGCGGCGCCCTGCTTTGGGGCGGCATCACAAATCAGCCGTTTCAGATCGAATGGTTTATTTATGCCCAGACGGCTTCTTACCTGCTAACCACCCTGGTTGCACTTTCGATCGTGATCAAGAAGGCCAGGTTTACAAAGCTTAACTGGAACTGGCTGTTTATTCTGAGCATCATCAAACAGCTATATCCTTTTTCCATACTGGTTTTTTTGATGACCATCACCAATCGTGTGGATACGGTAATTATCGAACAACTGTTGCCCGCACAAAACAGTGATGTGCAGGTGAGCATCTACGCCCATGGGTACCGCGTGCTCGATGCTTTCAACAATTATGCATTGTTGTTCTCGGTATTGCTCTTGCCTTTGTTTGCCCGCATGATCAAATTGAAAGAAAACATCTTACACCTCGCCAGGCTTGCATTCAGCCTTTTGTTTACAGCTTCTGTTATCATTTCGGTGAGTTCTTTTTTCTATAGTTATGAGATCATGGCATTGCTTTATGATCAAAATATAGAGGAATCCGCCGCTTTCTTCCGTATCATCATGTTTGCCTTCATTCCCATTTCAACCACTTATGTATTTGGCACCCTGTTAACGGCGCATGGAAGCCTGAAAAAACTGAACCTGATCTATATGGTTGCCGTGGGAATAAGTTTTGCGATAAATCTTAGTTTGGTGCCTGTTTTGATGGCAAAGGGATCCGCCTGGGCCAACCTGAGTACACAGTTTTTTGCAGCCGTATTGCAAGTGGCATTGGCTGCCCGCATGTTCGGATTTCGCTTGAATTTAAGATATCTTTTTTGTTTGCTGGCTTTTGTTGCCCTGGTGATTGTTTATAACCTCTTGTCGGAACAACTTGCCTTCTCGTGGGGTGTCAGGTTTTTGCTGGTCCTTGGCATATCATTTATTACCGCACTTGCGTTAAGATTATTAAACCTGAAAGAAATCATCCGGATCATCAAGGAAAAGCCTTAATTCGTTGATTTTTAAAATTCAGAATTAAAAGGTTTGAAGCTAGTTTAAAAATTTCTATTTTTGACCTCTTTTTTTAAGTAATACATACATCATGATGATCAGCAACAAAGGTAATGCAGAGCTTGAATCCACCGGTCTTTTGGCATTTGTCTATAAGTGGAGGATTCCTTTATTGATAGTTGGATTGATCACTATCATATGTGCCTTCATCTTCAGTAGCCCGGCTTTCATAACGCCCCTGTACAAATCGTCGGTTATTTTATTTCCCACCTCAACCAACTCCATTTCCAAGGCCTTGTTAACCGAAAATGCAAGTGCTGAGAAAGACGTTATGGAATTTGGCGAGGATGAGCAGACCGAACGTATGCTTCAGATTTTGAATTCCAACCGGATCAGAGACAAGATCGTAAGCAAGTACAATCTGATGGAGCACTATGAAATTGACACGGCCAGTCCTTATAAAAATACCAATCTATATAAAGAATACGAAAGCAATGTCAACTTCAGGCGCACCGAATACATGGCCATTAAGATTTCGGTTTACGACAGGGATGCTTCTTATGCAGCCAATATTGCAAACGATATTGCCGCCCTGGTCGATTCAACCATCAATGAAATTCAGCACGAACGCGCAGAAAGGGCATTGAATATTGTTGAGGGGGAATATGTTAAGTTCAGAAATGAGATCAACCAGTTGCAGGATTCCCTCAAAAAACTGATGTCGAACGGTGTTCATGATTATGAATCGCAAGCGGAAATGATCAACAGGCAGCTGGCTATTGAGCTTGCAAAAGGCAATATGGCTGCGGTAAGAAGACTGGAAAACAAGCTTGAGCAGTTATCGGAATTTGGCGGGGCCTACCTTACTCTTACCAATGCCCTTGAGTATGATGTGGAACAATTTAGCCTGATCAAAGCCAAGTATAAGGAAGCCAAAGTGGATGCAGAGGAAATTCTGCCTCAGAAATTTATTGTAAATAAAGCTTACAAGGCCGAAAGAAAATCCTATCCCATACGTTGGTTAATTGTGGTGGTTTCTACTTTTTCAACCATGCTGTTCACCTTGATCATTATCCTGATCGCTGAGAATATCGGAAAACTAAGAAAACAAATAAGAACGGAAAAATAGATAATTAGAAAAACAAATAAGATGGAAAAATATTTTAGCAATAAGAGTATTGTCGGGCTGCTATTTAAGTGGAAATACCACATCATCATCATCACGGTGATTGCAGCGATACTGGCAGTGATATTTTCCGGCCCTGCATTCATCAAACCTCTTTTTAAATCTTTTGCCGTGGTTTATCCTTCCAATATGGCGCCTTATTCGGACGAAAGTGAAACCGAGCAGATGTTGCAGATGATGCAGTCGAGGGATATTAAAGACAGCTTGATCAAGAAGTTCAACCTTGCAAAACATTACGAGATCGATTCGAGTTATAAATATTTTTATTCGAGTCTTCTATGGGAATACGATCAGCGGGTATCCATCAACAAAACGCCTTATGAGTCAGTTGAAATTGAAGTGTTGGATAAGGATCCGGATACTGCTTATATGATTGTTAATGAAATTATTCATTTCTTCAATAAAAAAGTTAGAAGCCTGCACAATGACAAATGGCTTGAAGTGATTAGGATCTATGAAGACCAGATCAGCCTGAAAAAACAGGGAATCGATTCGCTGAAAAACGTTATGATCGAGATTGGAGACCAGTATGGGCTGTTTGAATATGAAGGCCAGAGCGAGGAAATCACCGAAGGTTTGCTCGGCACCATCGACGGGAATGCCGGAAAAATTAACAGGAAGGAAGTGAATCGCTTGTATGAAGGTATGAAGAAAAAGTCGGGAGAGCTGATTTCTCTCTATTACCAAATCAAGAGCGAAGCCGAAGCATTGTCGACAGTGAACCTGGAATATGAACAGGCCAGGCGCTTTTACACGGACAAACTGACCTATACCAATGTTGTTTCTCCGCCATATCCAGCTGATAAGAAATCCTATCCGGTGCGCTGGTTGATTGTTGTCATCACAGTGATTGCAACGGCTTTTTTAAGCAGTCTCGTTGTTGTTATCCTGGAAAACTATAAAACCTATACCGGATACATATCCGGCAGGAAAGAGAAATCAAAGCCAACAAAAAACAATCCCAGCTAAGACTTGACTGAGAAATACAAAATAGGATGGATTTACGGATTGAGCGTATTGTTTCTTGCGCTTAACATCTACTTAATCACAAAGGATATTTATTGGGGTTTGCTTACACCGGTGGTATTGCTTATTATTTTGTTGTATGTTACAAGTCTCGATAAGATCGTTTACCTGATCACCTTTCTCACCCCATTGGCTGTGAATATACAAGATTTCGAGTTCGGTGTTGGCATATCATTACCCACGGAGCCCTTGATGTTTGGTGTGCTGATTGTATTTATACTGAAATTGCTTCACAGCAGCAATTACGACAGGCGGATCTTTAGGCATCCGGTTTCTCTGGCCATCATGTTTCAGTTGCTTTGGATGTTTATTACAAGCCTGACCAGCGAAATCCCGCTGGTTTCCTTCAAATACCTGTTGTCGCGCTTATGGTTTGTGGTCCCTTTCTATTTTGTTGCGATCATGTTGTTTAAAAAGAAACGCAACATTAAACTTTTTGATTGGTTGTATGCCACGCCTTTGTTGATCATCATTTTCTACACCATATCAGGCCATGTCGGGTATGGGTTCGACCAGGAGTCGGCGCATTGGGTTATGCGACCCTTTTACAACGATCACACGGCTTATGGCGCTGTGCTGGCTATGTTCATTCCTGTGTTTTTCGGATTTATATTCAACAAAAAATTCAGCTCAACAGCTCGCTTCCTTTCTTTCGTTTATTTTGCCATACTGGTATTGGCCATTATTCTATCATACAGCCGTGCAGCATGGATCAGTGTGGCAGCCGCCCTGGTGATATACCTTTTTGTATTGTTGAAGATAAAATTCAAATGGATTTTAATTACGCTCGTTACTTTGTCTGCAATTTTCTTCACCTTTCAATATGAGATAATGGACAGGCTTGAACAAAACAAGCAGGATTCCTCTGCTGATTTTGTGGAGCATGTTCGGTCTATTTATAATATTTCCTCCGATGCTTCAAATCTAGAGCGGATCAACCGCTGGCAATCGGCTTTGCGGATGTTCGAAGAACGACCGTTTTTCGGATGGGGCCCCGGAACCTATCAGTTTGTTTATGCGCCTTACCAGCGATCGCTTGAGAAAACCGTTATCAGCACCAATGCAGGCGACATGGGCAATGCCCATAGCGAATACATCGGGCCCTTATCGGAAATGGGAATGATCGGGATGCTGGCAGTTCTGGCTATTGTGGTTACTGTTGTTTATACAGGCTTGCGGGTTTATAAATACAGCCGGGACCAGGAAGTAAAACTCATCAGCATCGTCACTCTGCTGGGATTGATCACTTATTTTACACATGGTTTGCTCAACAATTTTCTGGATACGGATAAGCTATCCGTTCCGTTCTGGGGATTCATTGCCATACTGGTTGCCCTTGATTTGTATAAAAACCCAAATCCCTTAATGGGTTCTGGTGCAGCCGATACAGGTGAAGAAAGCGCAGAAAAGGAATCTTAAACCGTCTTTTATTTATCAAATTCAAGTTTCTCAATAACATCAGGTAGTTTCCTCAGTGCAGCCAGCTCGCGCCATTTTTTTCTGACTTCGATGGCCGGCTGCCCGAAATAGGTTTTGTTGCCTTCCAGCGATTTTCCGATGGCTGAAGTGGCCAGGATAACAGCTCCTTTTCCAATCACCAGGTCTTTGTTGACCGCAACACGGCCCCAAAGGATAACCTCGTCTTCTATTCTTGTCACCCCAGCAATGGCGGCATGCGACCCGATCAGGCAGTTTTTGCCGATATAGGTATCGTGACCGATCTGGCAGTGGTTGTCCATCTTGGTTCCATCGTCTATAACAGTGTCTCCCGAAACGCCCCGGTCGATCGAGCACAGCGCCCCGATCTCGACATCATTGCCCAGAACCACGCGGCCACAGGATTTCATCTTCCTGTATTTTCCATCTTTTTTCTGAAAATAGTAGGCGTCGGCACCAAGCACCGAATTGGAATGGACCACGGCATGATCACCTACAATGCAGTGGTCGTATATGCTGACATTGGAATGGATCAGACAATGCTTCCCGATCTTTACATGATTCCCGATAAAAGCACCGGGTTGAATAAGGGTTCCTTCGCCGATCAATGCACTTTTGCTTATCTGCCTGTCGGCAGCTTCGAATGGCCGGTGCTTTTCCACCAGTTTAATATAATCACGGAATGGATCGTCGCTAATGATTAGGGCCTTGCCTTGGGGCTTTTCCACCCTGGAGTTGATCAGAACGGTGCTAGCTTTAGATTTCAGGGCTTTCTTATAATACTTTGGATGGTCAACAAAGGTGATGTCACCGGGTTCTACCATATGGATCTCGTTAATTCCACTGATGACCCATCCCGGATCACCTTCAAAATCTGCATTCAGGAAACCTGCTGTTTCAGCCAGGCTAAGGGTAGGTTCGAATTTCATTGATGCTATTGTTTAACCCGTTCGGAATATTCCCCGGTTCTGGTATCCACTTTAATTTTTTCACCCTGTTCAATAAACAATGGAACCTTCACCATGGCGCCGGTTTCCACCGTAGCTTCCTTTAGGGTGTTGGTGGCGGTATCACCTTTCACGCCGGGTTCGGTATAGGTGATCTCAAGATCGACATAAGCAGGAAGCTCGCAAAAGAGCGGTGTTTCGGTATCGGCATGAAACACGATGTCAACCTGCTGGCTTTCCTTTAGAAACTGAGGCGCATTGATGGTGTTCTCGTTTACAAAAGTTTGTTCGAAGGTTTCCATATTCATAAAATGGTAGGTGTCGCTTTCTTTATATAAAAATTGGTAAGGTCTTCTTTCTACGCGTTGCACATTGATCTTCACGCCCGCATTGAAGGTGTGCTGTAGGACTTTACCTGAAGTGATGTTCTTAAGTTTGGTCCGCACAAAAGCGCCGCCCTTACCGGGTTTTACGTGCTGGAATTCGACAATGGCGCAAAGCTCGCCATTGTGTTCGATCACCATTCCGTTTCTGAAATCTGCAGTTGTTGCCATAAGATATTGACTTTCTGATTTGTATTCATTACCAGCCTGCAAATTTAATGAAAATAAAAGACCCGGAGTGTGTCGGGGGTGCTTTTGAAATGCTATTATTCGCTTTTTTGATAACGCTGATATCCCTTCATGATTCCGCGGGACGACCTGTTTACAAAAGACAGGATTTCATCCCGCTCGGGGGTAACCGGAAAATCAGCTTCGATGATCGAAACAGACTGTGACACATTCAGTCCTTTAAGATAGATCATTCTATAAATATCCTGAATGGCATTGATCTGTTCATTTGAAAAACCGCGTCTGCGAAGTCCGATCGAATTCACCCCAACATAAGAAAGGGGCTCGCGGGCAGCCTTTACAAAAGGAGGGACGTCTTTGCGCACCAATGCCCCGCCTGAAATGTAAGTATGGCTGCCTATTTTTACAAACTGCTGAACGGCAACCAATCCATTTACAATGGCCCAGTCGTCGATTTCGATATGGCCGGCCAGGGTGGCGCAATTGGCCAGTATCACGTGATCGCCGATGATGCAGTCGTGTGCAATGTGTGCATAAGCCATGATGAGACAGTTGTTTCCGACAACCGTTTCGATATTTGCTTTGGTGCCGCGGTTGATGGTCACAAATTCGCGTATGGTGGTGTTATCTCCTATTCTGACCGTGGTTTCCTCCCCTTCGTATTTGAGGTCCTGGGGGATGGCGCTGATAACGGCGCCCGGAAAAATCCTGCAGTTTTTACCAATGCGGGCTCCTTCCATAATGGATACATTGGAACCGATCCAGGTGCCTGCTCCGATGGTCACATTCTTTTCAATGTTAACAAAGGGTTCGATAACTACGTTGCTGGCGATTTTTGACTGTGGATGAACATATGCTAAAGGCTGGTTCATTATATTATGGGTTTTCTTTTACTGATTATTATTTGAGTTGATTTCTGAGGTTTTCTGAATGGAGGCCATCATCTGGGCTTCCATAACCACCTTATCGTTCACATAGGCCTTGCCCTCCATATGGGCGATGCCTCTCCTGATTGGTGATAAAAGTTCCAGATCGAAAACAATGGTATCGCCCGGTACTACTTTTTTTCTGAACTTAACCTGGTCAATCTTCAGAAAATAGGTTGTGTAGTTTTCAGGATCGGGAACCGATTTTAAAACCAACACACCGCCGCATTGGGCCATGGCTTCGATCTGTATTACCCCGGGCATAACAGGTTCGTTGGGGAAATGACCAATAAAAAATCCTTCGTTCATGGTAACGTTTTTCAGACCAATGATCCTGGACTCCGTCATTTCGAGAATTTTATCGATGAATAGAAATGGCGGACGATGCGGCAACATTTTCTTGATGTCATTGATGTCGAGCAATGGGGTTTGGGCCAGGTTGAATTTGGGTTTCTTACTCATTGTTCTATGATTGAGATGTTCTTTGATTTTTTTTGCGAACTGTACATTTGAAAAATGTCCCGGGCGTTCGGCATGTATGCTTCCGCGAATCGGTTTTCCAAGCAGGGCGAGATCTCCTATAAGGTCCAGAAGCTTATGTCTGGCAGGTTCATTTCCAAAGCGCAATTCAAGATTGTTTAATATGCCCTCCTTCAATACTTTCACTTTGGGTTTCTGAAATAATTTGGCCAGTCTGTCGAGCTCTTCCTGTGAAACTGCCCGGTTTACAAATACAATGGCGTTGCTTAGATCGCCGCCTCTGATTAGATTGTTTTGAAGCAAAAATTCAAGTTCGTGCAGAAAAACGAATGTGCGGCATGTAGAAAGCTCTTTGTCAAAGTCACTGATCTGATCCAGGCCGGCTTGCTGGATTCCGAGAACTTTTGTTTCATAATCGATTTTAACAAAGGCATTGAATCCCCTGTTGGGTTTGGCCATTAGTTTAACCTTGCTCTGGGGGTTTTCGTAAATAATTTCCGAGTCGATCTCAATGTATTCTCTCCTTGCATTTTGTTCTTCAATACCGGCATCTTTCAGCGCTTCCATGAAAAAACGGGAACTGCCGTCCTTGATCGGAGTTTCCACCTGATCGAGTTCAATCAGGATGTTGTCAATTTCGAGGCCTGCAACAGCTGCCAGCACATGTTCGGTTGTATATACACGTATTCCGTTTTCCTCAATTGTGGTCCCCCGGGAGGTGTCGATCACGTTATCCACATCTGCTTTAACTTCGGGTTGCCCTTCCTGGTCGGTTCGCTTAAACCTATAGCCATGATTGACGGGAGCAGGCCTGAAAGTCAATGTTACCCGCTTTCCCGTATGTAATCCCGTTCCGGAAACCGAAACGGATCTGCTTATTGTTCTTTGCTTCTCGGACATAATTAGCCGACAAAGTTAAAATTATTCTGTAAAAACAGACTAAAAATCTAAACTTTTGCCATTGGGAAAAGTTGGATGGATTCCAGGGAATTAGCCCTTGTCAGAGAGCTTTTTTTCGAGTTGTTCGATGCGTTCGACAAGTTTTTCCAAATTTCTGAAGTGGACGTAGGATTTCTTGTATTTGCTGATATCAAATGCCGGTGAACCCAGAACAATCCTTCCTTGTTGCAAAATATTGGATGAAATGCCGGATTGGGCCCCGATCTTTACCTCATCAGCTATTTTCAGATGACCGGTAATACCCACCTGTCCGCCGATCATACAATTCCTGCCAATCTTGGTGGAGCCGGATATGCCTACCTGTGCGGCAATAACCGTGTTTTCACCGATCTCCACATTGTGGGCGATCTGGATCAGATTGTCGAGCTTTGCACCTTTTCGGATGATGGTGCTGCCCAGGGTGGCCCGGTCGATGGTCGTATTGGCCCCGATTTCCACATTGTCTTCGAGCATTACATTGCCGATTTGTGATACCTTTTTATAGTTGTTATTCTGCTGGGGTGCAAAACCGAATCCATCACTGCCAAGCACAATACCTGAATGAAGTGTGCAGGATTTCCCGATACGGGTATCGGAGTAGATTCTCACTCCGCTGTATATCGTGGTGCCATCGCCGATATGGCTGTTGTTTCCAATATAGGTATTTGGATATATCTTGACCCGGTCTCCGATAATGACATTGTCTTCAATTACAACAAACTCCCCAATGTAAACGTCTTTGCCAATGGTTGCCTGTTCAGAAACATGTGCTTTTCCGGAGATTCCTTTCCTGTTCTTTTTCATCTGATCATAAGCCTCCAGCACTTTGGCCAGGCCCGAGTATGCATCGGGTACCCTGATAAGGGTGGGTTGTATTTCTTTTTCTGGTTTGAAATCTTCATTTACAATAACGATGGACGCACCTGTAGAATAGATGAATTGAGTGTATCTCGGATTGGCCAGAAAGGAAAGTGCACCTTCCGTGGCTTCTTCTATCCTTGAAACAGTATGAATGGACGCTTCAGGATCGCCTTCAACCTGTCCTTTCAGTATTTCAGAAATCTGCTTTGCTGTAAATTTCATTGAATAAGTTGTTTACCTTAATCTTTCCCGCTTAATTTTGAGGGCGCAAGTTACAAAAAAATAAATTTTTTCTGCTGCTTTTAATGTAGCTTACTTTATACCGAAAAAACTTGTTAACTTTATGCTACCGTACAATAAATGAGTAAAAAAACCATTTCAACATTACAGTTTTTTTTAGAATATTTCTAAATACAGAGGAACAGACAAACGTTTATGGAGCAAATTAAAATTTTATGGGCAGATGATGAGATAGATCTTCTGAAGCCACATATCATATTTCTGGAACAAAAAGGCTACGAGGTGCACACCACCAACAACGGGGGTGAGGCGCTCGATCTGATCAGATCGAATCCTTACGACATTGTATTTCTTGATGAACACATGCCGGGCCTTTCAGGTATCGAAACCCTGGAGGAGGTCAAAAGAGATTATCCGGGCCTCCCGGTGGTTATGATCACCAAAAGCGAAGAAGAATCCATTATGGAGGATGCCATCGGGTCGAATATTTCAGATTATCTTATCAAACCTGTTAAGCCGAATCAGATTTTACTCTCGCTCAAAAAAAACCTTGAAAACAAAAAACTTGTCAGCGAAAAAGCTACCCATTCTTACCAGCAGGAATTCAGGTCCATCGGAATGGATATGCAAGATCGGCTGGGTTATCAGGATTGGGTGGATATCTACAGAAAGCTGATCCGCTACGAGCTTGAATTGGAAAAATCCAAGGACGAAGGCATTCAGGAAGTTCTCAAATCACAGAAAGAAGAAGCCAATATGGTGTTCTCAAAATTTTATGAGAATAACTATCTCGATTGGATCAGCCCGCAATCTTCAAACAGGCCGGTGCTCTCTCATACCCTAGTCCGTGAAAGAGTGTTGCCCCGGGCGGAGAACAACGATAAACCTTTCTTTGTTATCGTTATTGACAATCTGCGGTATGACCAATGGAAGGCCATTCAGCCAATGATAGAAGAATATTTCAGGGTGGAAACAGATGAAATTTACTACAGCATTTTGCCAACCACTACCCAGTATGCCCGAAATGCTTTGTTCAGCGGACTGCTACCTTCAGAAATACAAAAACGATTTCCGAACTACTGGACAAATGAGTGGGAAGAAGGTACCAAAAACCAGTATGAGGGCGAACTGATGATTGAGCAACTGAAAAGATTCGGCAAAAATTTTAAGACATCATACAATAAAGTGCTCAACCTGAATGCCGGAAACAAGTTATACGAAAACCTTCCCAACCTGATGAACAACAGGTTGAATTTTATCGTGTATAATTTTGTAGATATGCTCTCGCATGCCCGCACCGAAATGGAGATCATCCGGGAGCTGGCTGACGACGAGGCAGCTTACCGCTCACTGATGCTTTCCTGGTTCGAGCATTCTTCTTTGTTCGATATCTTAAAATGGCTGAGTGAAAAACAGCTCAATATCGCCATAACTACCGACCACGGCTCAGTGCAGGTGAGCAACCCTGTTAAAATAGTGGGGGACAGGGAAACCAATACAAATCTGAGGTACAAATATGGAAGAAGCCTGAATTATAACAAGAAAGAGGTTTTTGAAGGCAGGAATCCTGAAGACCTGCATTTGCCGCGTGCCAATGTGAGCACCTCATTTGTTTTTTGCAGAAAAAACGATTTCTTTGCCTATCCCAACAATTACAACTACTACGTGAACTATTACAAGAATACATTCCAGCACGGAGGCATTTCGATGGAAGAGATCCTTATCCCGTTCATAACGCTTAAGGCAAGATGAAAAGGCGGTTTTACTGTGAATCCTTAGAAAAGCTTGACGGCATTGCGGGGGAACTGCTTGCATTGTTCCCTGAACAGCGGGTTTTTGCTTTTTATGGAAAACTCGGGGCCGGGAAAACCACGCTTATCAAAAAAATATGCGAACAACTGCAGGTTACCGATGAAGTTACCAGCCCCACTTTTTCGCTTATCAATCAATACATCACCAGACATGGTGACCCGGTTTATCATTTTGATTTCTACAGAATAAACAAAACAGAAGAGGTTTTCGACATTGGCTATGAAGAGTTTCTTTACAGCGGGGATTATTGTTTTATTGAATGGCCCGAAAAAGTAACAGAACTTTTACCTGAAAATTACGTATACGTCGGCATTAATGAAACCGGCAGGGAAGGCAGCCGCGAAATCGAGCTATTCCTTGCCTGATCTAATTGTTGTTATTGCATAGCAAGACGTTATGAATTTATCTCAATCCAACAGACTGATGCCTCAGGAGGAGATGCTTGAGGTGAGGAGATCAAGAAAAGCCCTTACCATCGGATTGCCCCGCGAAACCGATAAGCTGGAGAAACGAATAGTTTTGGTTCCCAATGCGGTTGGGCAGATCGTCAGGAACGGACACCGTGTATTGGTGGAGACCGATGCCGGAAAAGCTTCCCATTTTTCCGACCGGGAATACAGCGAGGCCGGGGGCGAGATCGTTTCTTCAGCCGGAGAGGTTTATAAAGCCGATATCATTTTGAAGGTTGCTCCGCTTTCGGAGGATGAAGTCGGTTTGCTTCGAAAAGGCCAGGCCATCATCTCCAGTCTGCAGTTACCCGACAGGGATAAATCTTATTTCACCCGCCTGGCGGAACAAAAAGTAACCGCCCTGGCCTATGAGCTGATCCGGGATCACTCGGGTACCTATCCCGTGTTGCAAAGCATGAGCGAGATCGTGGGAAGAGCCGCCGTATATATCGCAGCCGAGTACCTGAGCAACACGGACTACGGCAGGGGCAATATGCTGGGCGGACTGCCGGGAATTACCCCCACGGAAGTCATGATCATCGGGGCCGGCACGGTGGGGGAGAATGCCGCCCGCGCCGCTTTGTATGCCGGCGCACAGGTAAAAGTGTTCGACGACAATATTTATAAGCTCAGAAGACTGCAACAGAACGTGCATCAGGCGGTTTTCACTTCCATCCTGCAGCCAAAGGTGTTGCAAAAAGCTTTGACCACAGCGGATGTGGTGATCGGAGCCCTGCACTTCGGCGACGGGAAAAGCAAATACCTCATTCCCGAGGATATGGTCAGGCAGATGAAATACGGTTCCGTGATCGTGGATGTGAGCATCGACCAGGGAGGATGCTTTGAAACCTCCCGTAAAACAACCCACCAGGATCCCGTTTACAAGATTTATGATGTAACCCATTATTGTGTGCCCAACATTGCCTCCAAATATCCGCACACCGCTTCCTATGCTTTAAGCAATTTCTTCACTCCCGTGATTTTAAGAATAGGAGAGGAGGGCGGATTGCGAAACCTGTTCAAGGCCGTGTTCGGAATTTGCCAGGGCGCTTATCTTTATAAAGGCATCCTCACCAACAAGCAGATCGGTGAGCGTTACGACCTGCCATTCCAGAATATCGAGCTGCTGATGGCTGCCTTCGACTAATGGTTATCAGGCAGGCAAATTATCGGTAGCTTTGCATAAGCAGCTATTATTTTTTAAAATGATATTTACACCAACACCTTTCGATCCGGAACAGATTGTTTTTGGCCCCTCTGCACTGAAGCATCTCAGAGATTTCCTCAAAGGGCGGAATTACGCCCCGGAAGATATCTTTATTTTAACCGATGAAAACACCGCAAATTTTTGTCTGCCCGAATTGCCTGACCTTGTTCATGATGTTCCCGGGGAACAGTTGATAAAGATTTCGGCCGGAGAAAAAAGTAAAAGCCTGAAAAATGCAGAGAAAATTTATCGACTGTTGATGGAGCGAGAGGCTACCCGCCAATCTCTTCTTGTGAACCTGGGCGGTGGAGTGATAACCGACCTGGGCGGTTTTGTGGCTTCCACTTTTAAAAGGGGCATCAGCTTTGTTCACATACCCACTTCACTGATGGGCCAGGTGGATGCAGCCATCGGAGGCAAAACCGCAGTGAACCTGGACGGAATCAAAAACCAGCTGGGTACATTTTCATTTCCTGAACAAGTTTTAATTTATACCGGATTTCTTAAGACCCTCCCCGAAGAAGAATTATTATCCGGATTTGCAGAAGTTATAAAACATGCCCTGATCGCAAATAGGGGCTACCTTGAATATCTTTTGGAGCAGGATTTACATAATCCCGGCACCGACTGGGAAACGATCGTGAAACGGTCGGTAGAGATCAAATCGGATATAGTTCTGCAAGATCCATATGATTTTGGTGTGCGTCGCAAGCTTAATTTCGGCCACACCTTTGGGCACGCTTTCGAAACATGCATGCAGAGGAAGGGCAGAGCCGTTTCGCATGGGCAGGCTGTTGCAGCCGGAATGATCTGTGAATCCCATCTGGCGTATCTGAAAACTATGATTTCGTTTACGGATTTGGGGTTCATCCTGAGCTCGATTCAAAAATTCATACAGAAAATCATAATTGAAGCTGATGATTTTGATGTCATTTTTGATTTGATACGCTCGGATAAAAAGAATGAAAGAGAAAGGATCAATTTTTCATTGCCCGACCGGATCGGGAATGTGCAAATAAATAAAGGGGCCGCTCATGTAGAAATCCTTGAATGTCTGAACTTCTATAAAATGCTGTAATTTATGACCTTTGAGAAAGTGATCATCGGAGCTCCTCTTAAAACTGTTAATGCCGGGCCTGTATTGCCGCCATCCAAAAGTCTGCTGATCAGGTTGCGTTTACTGGAATACCTCTCATCCGGTAAAATCACAACTGACGCCCATTCGGATGCGGAGGATGTGTTGCTGATGAAAAACCTGCTTTGGTGGATAAAGCATTGTTCATCATCCCGTATCCCCATGGTGGTGGATGTTGGGAACAGCGGGGCGGTGGGCAGGTTCCTGCTTGCCGCGCTTTCTGCAATGCCCGGCAAATGGTTTGTAACCGGCGATAAAAGAATGAAGCAGCGGCCAGTCGGCCCGCTGGTGGATGCCTTGCTGGAACTGAACGCCGATTTAAGCTATTCAGGAAGAAAAGGCTTTTTGCCTGTGATGATTCATGGCAAAGAATTGCTGAAGGGAATGGCCACGCTAAAATCAAAAGAAAGCAGCCAGTACCTGAGCGCCCTGCTCATGTCCCTTTCTTTTGGAAAAGAAGAGTGCCTGATTCAAACAACAAAAGAGCTGATCGGTGATCATTATGTTAGGATGACCATTTCAATACTGAAGCAGGCGGGTATTGTCGCTGATATTGGAGACGAATGTGTTAAAATACGAGCGACCAATTGTAAAGTTGTGAACATCCCTGTGGAGGCCGACTGGTCGTCCGCTTCGTTTTGGTTTGAGGTTGCTGCGCTCAGCCCGGGTTCTCAAATTGCTTTGGAAGGATTGAACAGGGAAAGCCTGCAGGCTGACGCCGTGTTGCCTGAAATTTATGAAGAACTTGGTGTTCGGGCTTTATTCAAAAATGAAACACTTCTCCTTGAAAACACCGGGAATCATACTGATCATTTTGAATATGATATGCAAAGAAACCCTGATCTGGTAATGCCAGTGGTTGCAACCTGCGCCGGACTGGGCATCGGATGTAAGTTTAAAGGCGTAAGCCGGCTGCGTTTGAAGGAATCCGATCGACTGTCGGCCCTAGCCCAAACATTTCAATCGGCTGGCCTGCACATCAAGGTTGAAAATGATGATGTTTTTATTTTGGAAAAGGGAAAATTTAGGCCTGTCGGAGTTATTGTCACCTTTGACGATCACCGCATGGCCATGAGCCTGGCGCCACTTGCTTTGATAAGCGGAAAGATCGAACTGGGAAATCCCGACGTAGTGCGCAAATCCTATCCCGCTTTCTGGGAAGAATTGAAAAATGCCGGTTTTGAAATAATGTTTAAATAGACCTTTCGGATCAATGCAAAGGCCGATTGCGCTTTTATTTCTATTTTTGTAATCATCCTGAAAAAATTAGTCATGACCGTTGATGTTTTTATCCCGTGCTTTGTTGACCAGATCTACCCGCAGACGGCCTTCAATATGATCAAGGTATTGAAAAAATGCGGGGTGGAGGTGCATTATAACGAAAAGCAAACCTGTTGCGGTCAAATGGCTTTCAACAGCGGTTTTTGGGATGAGGCCAAATCCATCGGGACGAAGTTTATCAGGGATTTCCCGCACAACCGACCGGTGGTGGGGCCTTCGGCTTCCTGTGTGGGATACGTGAAGAACTATTACCATAAGTTGTTTTACAATTCCTCTTTGCACAATGAATACAAGCAGCTGATCAAAAATATTTACGAGTTTTCGGATTTTATGGTGAATGTTTTAAAGAAAGAAGATCTGGGTGCAAAATTCGAGGCGAAGGTTACCTGGCATGATTCCTGCGCAGCTTTGAGGGAATATGGCATCAAAGAAGAACCCAGGAAGTTGCTTGCCAAAGTGCAGGGCCTGGAACTGATCGAGATGGAAGAAACCGATGTTTGCTGTGGCTTTGGCGGGACTTTCGCCGTGAAGCACGAACCCATTTCAACGGCCATGGCCGAACAGAAAGTTGAGCATGCCATGAAAACCGGCGCCGAATATATCGTTTCAACGGATTCATCCTGCCTCATGCATCAATACGCTTACATCACCAAACACAAACTCCCCCTGAAAGTCATCCATCTGGCCGATGTGCTGGCTGCGGGATGGTAGGGTGCCGGATTCCGGATTCCAGATTACGGATTCCAAATCCTAGCCACATTTTTGCTGGCGCGGACTCGATAGTTTTCGGGTAGTAAACTTTGCTGGCGCGGATTTGCAATCCGTGCCTATTCATAACATTTATTCGGTTGCAGGTGAGTGATCCGATCAATCGCCCACTGCGGTTTCTTTGATCAATCGAGCTTCCAATTGATCGGGTCACTGAAAAGGACTCCACCAGGTATCTGGAATCTGGAATCCGGAATCACTACTGTCCGGTTAAACGCAACGGGATTCCTCGCTTCGCTCGGAATGACATGCTATTTGGGAGATGCAAAGGGGGTTGGGGGTAGTACGGCGGCAAAGCCGCCGTACTACCCCCAACCCCCTCCCAAGCCTCTGAAAGCACTGTCATTCCGAGCGAAGCGAGGAATCTCCCCAAATTTCCCCGGACAGTAGTGATCTGGAATCTGGAATCTTACCTGTTCATCAAAATGCTTTCCAGGTTTCGGGTGTTGTCGGGTTTGGCAATGATCTCCCTGTCTTCGTTCAGCAAGATCAAAGTGGGCGTTGCATGTATGCCGTACAGTTCAGCTAACTGGTTGTTCCAGCCTGTAAAATCACAAATGTTGATCCAGTTGTAGTCGCCTGTTTCGATAAAGGCCTCATATTCGCTGTGGGAGCTGTCAATGGAAACCGAGATCACTTCCAGATCGTAAGGATTGTCATGGTAAAACTTTTCCAGCTCAGGCAGTTGCTTGGTGCAATGCGGGCACCAGCTGGCCCAGAAAACCAACAATACATAATCGTCGTCAAGTTCGGATAAGGTTACCTGATCCCCGCTGGTGGTAGAGGCTGTGAAATCGGGAGCTGTTTTGCCGATGGCCAGCTTTTTCATGGTTTCGATGCGTTTTTCCAGCTCCGACTTTTCTTCTTCATAATCGCATGATTCGTCAAACTCGCTGTTCTCTGCTATGTAATCCAGCACCTTGTTGAAATTATACTGGTTGAATCCGCCGATCAGATATTCGATGGCGAATTCATAAACATCCCTGTTCACCCTGGTTTTTAAAAGGATGGTGTCTACAGCGCGTATGAAAGCATCTTCCAGTTGATCTTTCGTGAAATTGCTGTTTTGGTAAAGCCCGAGATAACCGATCAGCTTGGTGGAGAACACATCGCTGCGCATCAGGCTGGTATCCGAAAAATCGACATAATCGAAAAAGTGCTGTTGCATATATATCGTTTGTTCAAAGGCAGAAAGCTCCGGATCGCGCATAGGCTCCTGCTCGGATTTCATGATCTTCAGGGCGTAGCTTCCGGGCATGGCCTGTTCAACCGAGTCGATGAATTGCTGCATGTTTTCCTGCACAGCCATAAATTCATCCTCTGCTTTCGTGTAAAAATCTGTGTTGCCGGGATAATAGGACACCACCGGTTGCAATAGCTCCAGCTTATATTGCGTCAGGCTTCGCCGTTTTATATAATCGTAAAAAACCTGATTTTCCTCTGAATTTAAAACATCCATATATTCAATGGGGCTGTCCGATTTGGTGAGGATCCTAATGTTTTCATCATTATAGACCAGGTCGAAATACTTATTGTTTTTCATGATGACCCTGTATTTGCCTGTGGCGGCGTTTTCAGGCATGCTGAATTTAAAATACCCTTGCTCGTCGGTTTGCAGCGAATCGATGATCCGGTCCTGATCTCCGTAAAAATTAGCGATGTAGATTTGATTGTTGTTGTAATTCTCTATGATGCCTTCAATGGTATGCTCCTGCCCATTGGCAGAGGCAAACAGCAACATCAATACAAATGAAAAAAATTTTTTCTTCATACTCCGGCCCCTGGGGCGTTTTTCATTATTTTATTTTTAGTGATCTGCAAAGTTAAAGAAAACACTGGATTATCATTCGGTCTTTAAGATTAGAGATGGGTGAAGTCCAATGCGGCTTGATTTTTGAATTTCTTATTGTTTAATTTTAGTTAATTTTGAGGTTTCATTTTTGAAGGAGCCCAGATGAAAACACTTATTAAGCATACAACGAACTTCTTGCTTTTTGCTTCACTTTTTTCGATTTCCATAGTATCGAATGCACAGGAACCCGAACAGGACTGCATCAACGCCATACCTGTTTGCCAGGAGATTTATGTACAACCAAATTCATATAGTGGTGAAGGGGAAATTCCTAATGAAATACCTTCAGGCGGTGGTGGTTGTGATGGTACTGGAAATTGCATGCAGAGCGGAGAAAAAAATGATGTATGGTATATCTTTACAATACAATCAGGTGGAATGTTGGGTTTTGAAATTGATCCGGTAAATCCCACTGATGATTATGATTGGGTGGTTTATAATCTTACAAATGCAGATTGCGAAGATATCTTTTCACAGGCAGTTTCTCTTCAGGTTAGCTGCAATTGGTCTGGCACCTCCGGGTTAACAGGGGCTAATGGCCAGAACAACCAGGATTGTGGTGATGCTGGTGATCCTCCTTTTAATTCACTTATTCCGGTTGTTGAGGGACAAACATATGTGTTGAACGTAAGTAACTATAGTTCTTCACAAGATGGATATACCCTTGATTTTTCTATTTCCACTGCAGATATCTATGATGATGTCGATCCCGAGATCGTACATGTTTACGGCGAAGATGTCACCTGTGGTGATCATAAGCTGGATTTCAGTTTCACTGAAAATGTTGCCTGCGAATCGGTTACGCCTGCCTCATTTGAGTTAACCGGACCGGGCGGTCCTTACGATATTGTGAACGTGAGCGGTGAAGCTTGTCAGCAGGGCGGACAATGGGAAAACAGATATACCGCAACCATCTCGCAAACTTTTTCGATGAGCGGTGCCTACACCTTTAAATTGTTGGCGTTTAGCGGAATCGTTGATGCCTGCAACAATACAGCCGATCCCAGCCAAACTGTATTTTATGTCGACCTGGACGTGCCTGAAGTGAGTGAGGATGACCTGGATGTCAGCAACTCCACCTGCGGGCAGATGAACGGCTCCATTACCGGCATTGTAGTGGAAGGCAACGAACCACTGGAATATGAATGGACGGATGGCAGCGGCGATCCCGTGGGCGATGAGCTCGACCTCACCGGGGTCGGACCCGGCGAATACAGCCTGACCATCACCGATGTGAACACCTGCGAGGTGATGGCCGGTCCATACACCGTCGAAGATGAAGGCGCACCCGATGTGATTGTGGCGGACACGATCATTACAGACAATACCTGCGGGAATGTCAACGGCAGCATCACTGGCATACAGGTGAACGGACATGATCCCTTCACCTATCGCTGGGTCGACCAGGACGATCAGCAGGTGGGAGACCAGCTGAATATCACTGGGCTGGAAGGTGGAACTTACACTTTATATATTGAGGATGTTAACGGTTGCGAGGCCGTCACCGGTCCGTACACCATTCTCGATCTGCCTGCACCCGTCCTCATGGATGACAATGTGAATACACAGGGCGAGAACTGTGACATGTCGAATGCATTTATTGAAGGCATACAGGTGCAAAGTCAGCAAAGCCCGGTTTTCAGATGGTACAACCAGGATGGGGAATTGGTAGGCACGGAACTTGACCTGTTGAGTATTCCAGCCGGAGAATACACATTGATGGTGGAAGATACGAACGGATGCACAGCCACCGTCGGTCCGCATGAGCTACCTTATTATGCGGCTCCTTCCATCGATGAATCCCAGGCAAGCATGACCAACGCCCAATGCGGATTCGACATCGGTTCGATCAGCGGAATTGAAGTCGGCGCCGACCTGCCCTTCAGCATGGAATGGACGGATGAGGACGGAAATGTTGTTGGGGATACCACTTATCTTGAAGAGCTGGCGCCGGGAGAATACACCTTGCACGTCTGGGATACGGCCGGTTGCACGGATCAGTCGCAAACATATACCATCGTGAACAATGGCGATCCCATTACAGTACAAGCGGATGGAACAACTCCCCTTTGCAGCGGAGAAACCCTTCAGCTTTTTGTAGATTATGATGATGAAGCCGAATACCTCTGGACCGGCCCCGACAATTTCAGCAGCACGGAGCAAAATCCCGTGATCGACAGTGTGCAGCTTGAACATGCAGGCACATACCATGTCACGGTAACCAGCCTGCCCTGGGAGTGTCAGGATGAATCGAGCACCCAGATTGAAGTCACACAAAGCTATACGGTAAGCCTTGATATCACTGTCTCGGATACCTTGATTTTCCCCGGATCGGAAATCACTTTTACAGCGCATGCCGAAAACCCCGGTAATAGCCCTGATTACGAATGGATCATCAACGGGGAGGTGGTACAAAGCGGATCACAAAACACTTTTACCACAAGCGACATCAAAACCGACAGGACCGTGGTTTGCCGCCTGTTTGTTGAAGAGGAATGCAACGAGCCGAAACCGGCTGTTTCAAACAGCATAGATGTTTTTGTGAAGCCTGTAAAGCTTTATATGCCCAATGCTTTCAGGCCGGGAAGCGTGCATGGCAATGAAGCGTTTAAAGCCATCAGCATTTCCGAGAAAGTGGCTGAATACGAAATGCGCATTTTCGATCGCTGGGGCAAGGTGATCTTCACCTCCAATGATGTTAGCGAAGGCTGGGACGGAACCGTCAACGGCGACCCCGCACCGGCAGGCGTGTATGTATGGATGGTTTCCTATGCCATTTTCGGCACCGACAACCAGCCCATACGTGAATCACAGCGGGGAACCGTAACGCTTGTGCGGTAGCAATACCCAATTGCCTTAAGTTATTCATTGATTTTACTGACCAGGAAAAAGCCGGGAGATTCCTCGCTTCGCTACCAATGACAACTATACCACAACAGATTGTTTATTAGATATTTGAACATTTAATTCTTTTGCTAATCGGTCTAATGATTTTCTTTTGTTAGCAAGCAATTGTTCTTCATATTGTTTAATACCAATTTCAGCATAATCGATTCCTTTCACCATTACTCTCCAATAGGTTTCTGCTAGCTTTCTGGCAACTGCTTTAATTGCAATTGCAGGTCCTTTCTTTGCCCTTAATCTTCTTCCAAAAGCTCCCAGGGCAATGTTTTTACTTTCGATCAAACTTTGGGCTATTGTTCTAAAAATTTGTCCTGCTTTGGGATGACCTCTTTTTCTTTTGTGTCGTTTCATTTTGCCTGACCAATGTTGACCCGGTGCTAATGATAACCAACTTGTAAAATGTTTGGGAGTTTGCCAGTTGCTTAAATCGGTTCCAACTTCTGAGAGTAATTGCATCCAGGAATAATCTGTTATTCCTGATATTACCGTGGCATCTTTTCCGTCAAAAACATCAAGCAAATTTGCTCCAAGATCTTTTACATCAGGTTTGTTGTGGCGAACCGGCTTTCTCTTTGAACTAAGGTTTTTATCCTGGCTGCCTTTATTTCCCATCTTGTGTATGATTCTTTCTATCTGCTTATCACATTGAGCAATTTGATTTTGATAAAATTCATACCCCTCATAGGCTTGTTTAAGGGCAAAAAGTCCTGCATTTGTATATCTCCCATTTAATGCCTTTAAAATGTCTTTGCCTTTGTTTTTGATAATCCTTTTATCACACATTTTTAGTAATTCTTCTTTATTGCGCTCGCCATCTAGTATTGCTTTAATCATTCGTAAACCACTTACACCATGTATCTGACTTATAACCTCTTTGATGCGGAGATTCATTTCGGTAAGGGCTTTTTGCATGTGATTGACATGCATAGAAGCTGATCTGATATGATCTTCTCGCAGACGTTGATAGCTTCTCAATTCTTTTATTTGTTCTTTAACTACAAAACTCCTTTTTAGAATACCATAACTATGCAACTCCTGTATCCACTGACAGTCTTTTACATCAGTTTTTCTGCCTGGGGCTTGACGGGTCTGGCGTCCATCAACCAGCCATACATCCAACCCGGCTTCTTCAAGTATCTCGTACAAAATATTCCAGTAAACCCCAGTTGCCTCCATAGCCACTGACTCTACATTATGCTTTAACAGATAGTCTCGTAACTTCTCAAAATCTTCTGTAAATGTGTAAAAGCTTTTTACCTCTTGATCTTCAACATAGACAAAAACTTTTTTTGCGCCAATATCAATGCCGGCTGCATTTTTTCTAATCTTTTTCATTTGAACATTTTAATTTACATTAGGTTAACAAATTCAAAGTTTTACACCCGAAAGACCATCAAACCATGAAAGGCTACCAATCGGGCATTCCCATAAAATGAGAAGCACCATGCTATGTTGCTCAGTCTTCCGGAATCATGCTCGGAAACAGGTATAAAACACTAATGAAACTCTCGATCAAACTGTGTAAAACTTAATGCAGTAACGTAATTTCCATTGTCATATCGTTATTTTGGCCATTTTTTTTGGTCTTGAAACTCGGAATGACAGTGTTTTCATATCACCCAAATAGCGCGTCATTCCGAGCGAAGCGAGGAATCCCTTAGCGTTTTGTTGAACAGTAGTGATAACCTATGTTATTTTACCTAATAATGATGTTCTTTGTCTTGTGATGTTTAAAAAGTCCCCTTTAGGGGATTTAGGGGCCATAAGGCTTTTTGAACCAAATTTCAAATTTCTCTTATGACCCAAAGATTGCGATTTAATATAAGGCTTAAGAAAGAATCCTCCTTTACCTGATCGCATCCCTCAAACACCTCACCGACAAAGCCATTTTCTTCTGATAATCAATTCTGTAAATCCGGTCCTGATCATCAAACAAAAACCTCACCCATGCATTGTTGGGGTTGACCAGCGCTTTGGTGGAAGTGAAAAATCCGCCCTGTGCGTTCAGGTTGATGAACTCGCTGTTTACCGAACGGTACCCGGCCAGTTGTGCATCGAAGCCTGAAGAACCGCCGGTCCTTAATTTAATGGCTTCATCGGTTCCGCGGAATCCGCTTGAGGTGGCTTCATCGTAAGTCATACCCAACTCCATCTCCAGTTGCATCCATTCCACATCCGTGGGAACATGCCAGCCTTCGGGGCAGATGCCCTGGCTGCCTTCCTCTTCGGTGTATTGCATCAGTTCGTTCCACTGGTATAGGGCGCCGTATTCGTTGCAATTGGCGGCATTGTTGTCGTAGCAATATTTCTCAAGGGTTCCGTTATCCGACATATCCTGCGAACCGAAGATCATCACGCCGGTATTCAGGTTTTCTTTCATCCAGCATTGGTCCCCGATTTCCACGGTGGTGTACTCACGCTGGTCTCTCGGATCGGTGAAAACATCCGGACAGGGATCGATGTCCACAGTCAGGTTGCGGGTAGTGACATCTGTTGAATCGGCGGTATCGCGCACCTGCAGGGCGATGGTGTAATCGCCGTGCACTTCAAATTTGCGTTGATGTGTTTTTTCAGTGGTATAATCGGTATCCCAGTTGCCGTCGTTCTGCCAGTCCCATCTTACTTCAAGCTCGGCGGCAGGCGTTTCTTCGTCATAGCTCGCCGATGCGTCAAAGGTGAAAAGGGTGTCGGTATTTCCCGTTTGAGGACTGATGCTGAAATCTGCAACCGGGGCTTTGTTTTCTACAGGGGGGTCGTCGTTTCCGTTGCCATTGTCATCTCCGTTGTCGTCATCTTTTTCATTACAGGAAGCAATGATCAAAGCTGAAAAAAGAAGCATTGCCAGGTAGCGCAGTTTTTTGGTTTTCATGTATTTTATTTTTGTTTTGTAAAAACAAGTGCAAAAGTAGCGAATAAATTTCAGTGCATCCACAGGAAAAGATTTAAATAAGCCTTCAGAATACATGGAATTTATATCTTTATGAATTAATTTTGACAATCAGGAGAAAACAAATTTAAGATCAGATGAAAAGAGAATTTATACCAGTTTTTCTATTACTCATTACCATACTGACAACAAAATCCGTTTATTCACAAGCTCCTACAACAGGCGATTGCGAGGGCGCCATCCCGGTTTGCCAGGATTACTATTTCCAACCGAACACTGCTGATGGGGAAGGAAATTATCCGAATGAGATACAGGGCCAGCAGCAATGCCCTTACAATTGTTTATGGGGGGAACGAAACAGTACCTGGTACCGTTTCACGGTGCAGACCAGTGGAATGTTGCGTTTTACCATATCTCCCGTCGACCAGACCGATGATTACGACTGGGCAGTTTATAACCTGACCACTTACGATTGTGATGATATTTACAACAACGCCCCGCAGATGGTGGTGAGCTGTAACTCTGTCGGGAGTAACAGCAACCCGAACTGGTGGGGAGATACCGGCGCCGCTGAAGACGGATTGTCCGACTGCAGCGGACCGGGAGAAAGCGGTTCCAAATGGAACATCGAAATACCGGTTAACCAGGGGGAAACCTATGTGCTGTATGTGAGCGACTGGTCGCAAACCCCGCCCGGATATTCCCTGGACTTCAGCGAATCCACCGCACAGATCTATGACAATACCAGACCCGAGTTGCAGGGCGTACTTTCCGGTGGCATCGTTTGCAACGACAATACTTTTGCGTTTTATTTTTCGGAAGATGTGAGTTGCAGTACTGTTCTCCCCAACGCCTTTGAACTGGTGGGACCCGACGGCAATTTGATCCCGATAACCGACATTACCGGCGAATCATGTGAGATAGGAGGCAATTGGGAAAAAAACTTTGTGGCCACCATCGATCCTGCCTTTACCCTCTCCGGTCCTTATGTGTTCAGGCTGCTTGCCTTCACCGGCGTTTCGGATCAATGCGGCAACACCGCCCTGCCCGATTCGGTCAACTTTACACTCAACCTGAACGCCCCGGAAATAGATGATACGGATATGGATTTGAAAAATTCCTCCTGCGGCGAAGCCAATGGTTATATACAGGATATTGATGTGTCGGGAAACGATCCTTTGACTTACGAATGGAAAAACGCTTCCGGGGATGTGGTCGGAACGGATGTGGATCTGATCGACGTCCCGGCTGGGTTGTACACACTGATTGTTACGGACGACCAGGGATGCCAGGCGCTTTCCCCCGAATACCAGATCATCGATGAAGGCGCACCCGACATCGATGAAAGCGGATTGTCCAAAACAGACAACACCTGTGGCAATATCAACGGAAGCATCACCGGCATCACTGTGGACGGCATGGCGCCTCCCTTTACCTACGAATGGCGCGACCAGAACGATAATGTGGTTGGAACCAGCCTTGATTTGACCGGCGTTTCCGGAGGCAGTTATACGCTTTACGTCAGAGACGCCAACGATTGCCAGGCCATTGCAGGGCCATTTTCCATTGCAGACAAGCCTTCTCCCACCATTATCGACGAGGATGTTTTTACGGTGGGTGAAAACTGCGGCATGAGCAACGGCCTGATCGAAAACATGGATGTGGTCGGGCAGCCCGGATTGCAGTTCCGCTGGTACAACCAGGCTGGCGATACCATAGGAAGCACCCTCGATTTGTTCGACATCCCGGCAGGGGATTATTATTTCCTGGCCAGGGACGAAAACGGATGCGTGAGCGAGTCGGGCCCTTTCACCGTGGCTGCCATCGAAGGCCCGCAATTCGATCTCTCACAACTGGACATCAAGCAGGCCAACTGCGGCAGAAGCGACGGCTATATCCACGGCATAGAGGCAAGCGGCAATTCCGGGCTTTCCTATGTATGGGAAGACGGCGACGGTAATGTGATCGGCGATACCAGCTTTCTGGATAACCTGGCGCCCGGTGAATACACACTGATCGTGACCGACGCGGCCGGCTGCGAAAACATTGCAGGTCCTTACGAGATCGTTAACCAGGGCGAACCCTTTACGGTTAACGCCGCAGGCCCCGAATACATTTGCAGCGGGGAAGCGCTCCAGCTAACAGTTGACGAGATCGAAAATGCCGATTACCAGTGGACCGGCCCCGACGGCTTTAGCAGCGACGAGCAAAACCCGGTAATCCCCGATGCACAAACCACGGCAAGCGGTACCTACACCGTTGACGTAACCAGCAACCCTTACGGCTGCGAAGCCCAGTCGAGCGTGGATGTGGAAGTGTACCAGACCTATGATGTTGAGCTGGACATCTCCTCCACCGACACCATCATCTTTCCCGGGCAGGAAGTGACGTTTACGGCCCATGCCCAGAACCCGGGGGATTCGCCCGTTTTTGAATGGATCGTGGCGGGAGAGGTGTGGCAAAGCGGCTCCGACAGCACCTTTACCACCGAAAACATCAATACCGATATGACAGTGGTTTGCCAGTTGCTGGCCGAAGAGATCTGCGCATTTCCCAAGCCGGCCGTATCCAACAGCCTCGACATCATAGCGCTGGTGGTCAACCTGTATGTGCCCAACGCATTCCGGCCGGGTAGCGTGCACGGCAACGACGAGTTTAAGGTGAGCAGCATCGCCAGCGAAGTGGCCGAATTCAATATGAAGATCTTCGACCGCTGGGGCAAGCTGATCTTCGAAAGCGATGATGTAACACAGGGCTGGGACGGCACCATAAACGGCGAACCGGCCCCCAGAGGCGTTTATATCTGGATGATCGACTATGCCCTCTTCGACAAAAACAACCAACCCCTCATCCACAACCAGAAAGGCATGGTGACGCTGGTGAGGTGAGCGGGCTTAACCGGCGGCATTGCAGCCCGCCCGCGACCGGGGTCTTTTGTGAGTTTGTTGCAGGTTGCAGGTTGCAGGTTGCAAGTTACAGTTGCAGGTTTTGAATGAATAAGGAACATCCCGATAATTATCAAAACAAGGAACAAGAAACAAGGAATGCTTGCCGCATATGCTCTGCGAAACATTGCGATTCTCTGATAGGTTTTCATATCAGCCCACGGATTTATCCGTGGGTTTGAATTAGGATAATGTTAGTCAGCGGCTTTAGCCGCTTTTCTCCTTTTCTGCAGGAATTTATTGTACATTTACTCAAAACTATACCGATCCGAAACAGGTTAGCAATGATTGAGCTTCCGCTCCTATCGGTATAATTGAATCTAAAAGAAAAATGCTTTGCATTTTTAATAAGATTCAGTATAAAATCAGATGCTTAATTGCCAGTGAAAAACAACAGTAAACGCTCAAAGCAAGACAACGAACAAATATTGACTAACCTTAAAACTGACAGCTATGAAAAAAAGATCTTTATTAATGACAGTTGCAATTGTATTTATTGCAATGGTTTCAACAGCACAACAAAACGGAACTTTTACTGATATCAGAGATGATAAAACCTATAAAACAGTAAAAATTGGTACGCAGACATGGATGGCGGAAAATCTTGCCTATAAAAGCAGCGGAGGTTGTTGGGCATATGACAACAAAGCTGGCAATGTTGAAACCTTTGGGTATCTTTACGACTGGGAAACAGCAAAAAATGTTTGCCCGGCAGGTTGGCATTTGCCAAGCGATGATGAGTGGACAGAATTGACCGATTATACTGGTGGCACAAACGATGCCGGCGGCAAACTAAAAGCAGGCGGCACCATCGAAGCCGGAACGGGTTTATGGCATGAGCCAAACACCGGAGCAACGAATGAATACGGTTTTACAGCCCTTCCAGGTGGCAGACGCGACCTCGATGGCCAGTTCAACTACATTGATTCCTATGGCTATTGGTGGACTGCTACCGAAAACAATACCAATACCGCCTTCTCCCGGAGTATGTTCTTCAATTACGGCGGTGTACTCAGAAACCCCGAAAATAAGGAGTTTGGCTTTTCTGTCCGTTGCCTGAAGAATTAATTTGTTTGGTTGCAAAGGTTTCCGGGGGTTGGGCTTAAGATAATCCGCAATGCCCCCACCCAACTGATGAAGGACATCGGTTATGGCCAAAACTACAAATACGCCCATTCCCACGACGGCAACTTTGCCGGACAGGAATTCCTCCCGGATGCCTTAAGCGGCAGCATCTTCTACCAGCCCGGCAAAAACCCCGGGGAGGAAGACATGCGCAAACACCTGAGGAAGCTTTGGGGGAAGAAGTATGGGTATTACGATTTATTTTTCCCGAATGTGATCTTTTGTACAGGATTTTTTTACTTTTGAAGGAGCTCAAAACCAAACATCGATGAGATATTTGAAATAAGAGGTGTACAATACAAGTTAATATGGTATGGAAAGCACACTTTTTTGCAACGTTATTAAGAAATAAAAGCAGTGTTTTTACAAAATCGCTGGCTGCAAGCAAAAGAAAACAGAACATCAGAGACAACTAATTATCAGACAAAAAAGTAATGAAAATATTAATGGCAATCGGAACAGGTAGTTTTATTGGGGGAGTGTTACGCTACTTAATCGCTGAATTTGCACAGACAAGATATTTAACGAATTTTCCTATAGGTACACTAACAGTTAATATTATTGGCTGTTTTATTATCGGAATTGTTTTCGGACTGGCAGACAAAGGTAACTTAACGCAAGAATGGCGACTTTTTCTTGCAACCGGACTTCTTGGTGGCTTTACAACATTTTCCGCCTTTTCAATTGAAACAATTGGGATGCTTCGAGACGGGCAATTTTGGAGTGCGGTTGCTTACATTATGCTAAGTGTTATCCTTGGACTTTTTGTGGCTTTTATCGGTATTTCAATCATTAAATTGTATTAACCAATGGAAAATAATTCAAACGCAAAACTGCTTCGCATCTTTATCGGTGAAAACGATAAGCATGAGCAACATCCGCTTTACGAAACAATTGTTTTTGAAGCACGCAAACAGGGACTTTCCGGAGCAACAGTTACCAGGGGTATAATGGGTTTTGGTGCTAACTCGAGAAAAATTCATACAACAAAATTGTTTGAAATTTCATCTGACTTGCCATTGGTAATAGAAATTGTGGATACTGAAGAAAAAGTCAAAAACTTCATCAAGTCAGTTGAGCATATGTTTGAACACACAAAATCGGGAGTACTTATTACCATAGAAAAAGTAGAAGTTGTCCGATACAATGCAAGCAAATGACCTGGAAATAGAACGCCAGCAGCCAATATTGCTAAGCGACGGGATAGTGGTTGCATTCCGCGACCCGTCTCCGTTTTAGCTTTTTTTATGGTGAACACGAACGAACGCTGAAAACCATGCATACCTATATCGGCAACACCTTACCAGCAATTATAAAGAGACAACGAAACAAATATTATTAACCAAATAAGGAGAATAAAAATGCAGAAAATTTTGATCATTATCAATGACGCACCCTATGGGACTGAAAAAGCATACAACGCTTTAAGAATGGCTATGACACTTCAAAAAGAACACGCTGAAAAAGTGGAAATAAAAATTTTCCTGCTGGCAGACGCTGTTTTTTGCGGTTTGCCAAACCAAAAAACACCTAATGGTTATTACAACATTGAAAGAATGTTAAAAGTGGTGATTAGAAATGGTGCAGAAGTTAAAAGTTGTGGCGGATGCTCTGAAGCACGTGGAATTGACAAAATTCCTTTTATTGAAGGAGTGAATTTAAGCAACATGAAAGAATTTGCTCAATGGACTGTAGAGTGCGACAAAGTTTTAACCTTCTAAAAATGAAAGACAATCCATTTGACATATTCACTGACGAATATGAAAATTTGTTTAAAGAAAATGGACCAGGCTTTCAGCGATCCCATGGCGGTTGTTTACTGGCTGGCCCGCATGGTGGAATCGGGTGAGGACCCCCAATTCATTGTCCGCCGCATGTTGATCCCGGCCCCGGAAGACACCGGCAATGCCAACCCCAATGCGCTGCTGCTGGCCAACACCTGCTTCGATGCCATCAACAAGATCGGCTGGCCGGAAGGGCGCATTATCCTCCCCCAGACAGCCGTTTACCTGGCTTCCTCGCCCAAAAGCAATGCTTCCTGCGAAGTCATCGGGAAGGCACAGGCCGCGGTGAAAAAGACCGGCGATTTACCCTGCACATCCGCAATGCCCCCGGCAAACTGATGAAAGACATCGCTTACGGCCAAAACTACAAATACGCCCATTCCTACGAGGGCAACTTTGCCGAACAGGAATTCCTCCCGGACGCCTTAAGCGGCAGCACCTTCTACCAACCCGGCAAAAACCCAAGGGAGGAAGACATGCGCAAACACCTCAGGAAGCTGTGAGGGAAGAAGTATGGGTATTACGATTTATTTTTCCCGAATGTGATCTTTTGTACAGGATTTTTTTACTTTTGAAGGTGAATCAAAACCAAACATTGATGAGATATTTTGAAATGGTGCACAATACAACCCGATCCGGCATGTAAAGCACAGCTTTTCTGAATCGATATGTGCGAAATATAATCAATTGTTTTTACACAGACAGTTGTGCTTCATGCTAAATTAAACCGCTAAAAAATTTCCAAAAAACAACTTGTATTATTGTAACATATTCGTTACATTTGCATCAATGAGAGAAATCGAAATAACAGAAGATTGTTTAGATTTTATTGATAAACAAAGTGAACGCGTTTCATTAAAATTCTTTCAATTAATTGAAGTTATCAGTGGAATAAAAGTAATAAGTACAAACTTTGTTAAAAAACTCAAGTCAACACAGTTTTATGAATTAAGAATCAAATCAGGAAATGAGTATCGAATTATCATATTTGCAATTGATCACTTAAATTTTAATGAAAGTACCAAAGCGATCTGCCTTTATGGCTTTCAGAAAAAGGGAATTAAAGATTACAAAAAGGCTATTGTAAAATCTGAGAACATACTTAAAGAATATCTAAAAAGAAAAAAAGATGAGTAAAGTAATAAAAGCTAACAAATTAATTGAAGAACGAT
>JAIPBS010000034.1 GCA_021738625.1 Bacteroidales bacterium | reverse complement strand
CAAAAACAAAATCATCATAGGAAACTGGTACATGGCCGAGCATGCAGGTTGCAACATCCAAATCCATAACCTTACCGGAAAATTGGTATTGCAACAACAGATGATTAACAAAAGCAGGCAAACGGAGATCGATATCTCCGAATTAGAGCCAGGTGTGTATATGGTGAGTTTGTGGGGTGAAAACACTTTGATCGCAAGAGAGAAGCTGATGGTGATCGACTAATAAAAGGGACAAGTCAGGAGCTTTGGATTCTAATCCAACAAGCACAGGGCTGACACCCTGTGCTGATTATCCCGGCCCTTTGGGCCTTTGAAACAGGGAAATAAGGGTATATGGGTATAAAATGCAGCACTCCGGCATTGTATTATTGGGCATAGCAAATCTATTATTTGGTTAAACCCGTCGGGTTTGGCACTTTCATACAAAATCTGTTAGGAGGGTAACAAGCAACAATTGCTAATATAATAAGAAACCTCCTTACTGTATCCCCCAGCGGCGAAGCCGCGTAATCTTTATAGAAAAGACGTCGACAACAGAACCCGGAGGTATAGCGCACCGAAACGCTTAAACCTGGTGATCTTAGCGGTTAAGTGTTTAGTTGCTTTTGAAACAATCAAGATACAGAAGCAAGCTCCTTGTTAAACTCCTGTTAAACTATGTTAAACATGCCGGGTTTGAACATAACAATGTTATTTTTGTTTTCAGAATAAACTGTGATCGTATTGTGAAAAAAGGATTCTCCATCGGATTAACTGTTTTTATGGTCGTTGCCACCATCGGCGTCACCGTGAACAAACACTATTCAGGTGGGGAGTTGTATTCCGTTTCGTTATTCGGGGAAGCCGACAGTTGCTGCGAAATCCCCTGCGACTGCTGCCACGAGGAAAGCGAAACCCACCAGCTGAAGGCAGACTATATCGGTTCGAGTTTCGAGCTGGTTAAGGTTTTCGTTGCTGAAATCGCCGGCAATTTGTTTCATGAACTTTTCAGTGATTTCACCGGCTTTTATAACAAAACGGAAAAATACTATACCGACAAATCACCCCCGCCTCTTATTTCATTTGGGGAAGAATTTACCCAGAATTTTCTCCTTTGATATTTCTGCATTTGTTTAAGATTCACCGAATAGCCTGAATCATCAAGGCTTTCCGCTGGATAAGTACAATTATTGTATTGATTTTAAATTAATTAAATGCAGAAATGTTAAACAAAATCATCAAGTTCTTTCTGGAGAACAAACTGGTTACCACCATCCTGATGGTATTCCTGATCGGATGGGGGATCATGACCGCCCCCTTTAACTGGGACCTGGATCCCTTTCCGAGAGATCCTGTGCCGGTAGATGCCATCCCGGACCTTGGAGAAAACCAGCAAATCGTTTTTACTGAGTGGCCCGGCCGCTCGCCTCAGGATATTGAAGACCAGATCACCTATCCTTTAACAACATCCCTGCTGGGAATCCCCGGGGTGAAGACCATACGGAGTTCATCCATGTTTGGGTTTTCGAGCATTTACGTGATCTTCGAAGAAGGCATCGAGTTTTACTGGAGCCGGTCGCGCATCCTGGAAAAACTGAACTCATTGCCGCAAGGCCTTCTACCGGAAGGTGTTCAGCCAACACTCGGCCCGGATGCAACCGCTCTTGGGCAGATCTTCTGGTACACCCTGGAAGGCCGCGACAAAGATGGCAATATCACCGGCGGATGGGATTTGCATGAATTGCGGTCCATTCAGGATTATTATGTGAAATACGGACTGGCTTCGGTGAGTGGTGTTGCAGAAGTGGCCTCCGTTGGAGGTTATGTAAAAGAATACCAGATCGATGTGGATCCGGATGCCATGCGGGCCTACAACGTTACCCTCGATCATATTATAAAAGGAGTAAAAAATTCCAACCTGGATGTGGGCGCCCGCACCATAGAGATCAACAAAGCCGAGTATTTCATCCGCGGGATCGGCTATGTGAAAAACCTCGAAGACCTGGAAGAAGGCGTATTGAAGGTTGAAAACAATACCCCCATCCGGGTGAAGGATGTGGCAAGGGTAAGTTACGGCCCGGCCGAAAGAAGAGGCATCCTCGACAAAATGGGTGCCGAGGCAGTGGGTGGCGTTGTGGTAGCCCGCTATGGCTCCAATCCCATGGAAGTGATCAACAGGGTAAAGGAAAAGATCATGGAGATCACCCCCGGTTTGCCTTCCAAGACCCTGGATGACGGAACCATCTCCTATCTGCGGATCGTTCCCTTTTACGATCGTTCCGGCCTCATCAAGGAAACCCTGGGCACCCTGGAAGACGCACTCAGCCTGGAGATCCTTATCACCATCATCGTGATCATCATCATGGTGATCAACCTGCGGGCATCCGTCCTGATCTCTTTCCTGATCCCGGTGGCCATCCTAATGACCTTCATCGCCATGAAGTATTTCAATGTGGACGCCAATATCGTGGCCCTTTCCGGAATTGCCATTGCCATCGGGACCATTGTGGATGTGGGGATCGTGTTGTCGGAGAACATGATCCAGCATATCAAAGCCAATACCGGGGCAAAAGGCACCCGGCAGGTAATCTACGAAGCCACCGTGGAAGTGGCCCCGGCAGTGCTGACGGCCATTGCCACCACCATCATCAGCTTCATCCCGGTATTTACACTGGAAGGCGCCGAAGGGAAGCTGTTCAGGCCGCTGGCATTTACCAAGACTTTTGTACTCTTTGCCTCCATCATCGTGGCCATCATGATTTTGCCGGCCATAGCACATTGGTTGTTCAGTTTTAAGATCACCCGCAAATCCGTGCTTAGAATCGTTAATGCGCTTCTGATCGCTGCGGGTATTCTTACCATGATCCTCAGCAATGCCTGGGTGGGACTGATCATTGTTTTGCTGGGTGGCATCAATCTTTATGGCACCTACCATAATGACCTGAACAGAAGACTGCCATTGATCAATGTATTGCTGATCGGCCTGGGAGTGCTCTACATCCTGACTTACGAATGGATGCCCCTGGGCGTTTCCAAAAGCTACTTCAGCAACTACTTTTTTGTATTCATCGTGATCGCCCTTTTGCTATCACTTTTCCTGATCTTCATCCGGTATTACAAGCAAATCCTGGGATGGGCTTTAAAGCACAAGGCCTTATTCATAACGGTTCCCACCATTCTGGTTATCTGGGGATTCGTGATCTGGATGGGCTTTGGAAACGTTTTCGGTTTTGTGGCCAAAGGTTTCGATTCCATCGGGATGAACCTGAGAAAAACGGCGGTATGGAATACCCTTTATCATGAGTTTCCCGGGATCGGCAAGGAATTCATGCCGGCATTGGATGAAGGCTCCTTTTTGCTGATGCCGACCTCCATGCCGCATACGGGTGTTGAAAAGAACAAAGAAATGCTGCAGCAACTGGATATGGCCGTGGCTTCTATTCCCGAGGTGGAAATGGTGGTTGGAAAAGCCGGACGTGTAACATCCTCGCTCGACCCGGCCCCGCTATCCATGTTTGAAAATGTGATCAATTACAAAAACGAATACAAGCTGGACGAGAACGGCCGGCGGATACGTTTTAAGGTAGATGATGAAGGGAATTTCGTCAAAGATAAAAAAGGAAAGCTGATCCCTGACAAAGACGGGAAATATTACCGGCAATGGCGGGATCACATCAAAACACCGGATGATATCTGGGATGAAATTGTGGGTGTAAGCCGCATCCCCGGCGTTACCAGCGCACCCAAGCTGCAACCCATCGAGACCCGCTTGGTGATGCTGCAAACAGGAATGCGTGCACCCATGGGCATCAAGGTGATGGGCAATAATCTGGACAGCCTGGAAAATTTCGGGCTGCAGCTTGAAAATGTGCTCAAAGAAGTTCCCGGTGTAAAGGAACCTTCTGTTTTTGCGGAAAGAGTGGTCGGGAAACCTTACCTTGAAATTCATATCGACAGGAAGAAAATTGCCCGCTATGGATTGACCATCCGGCAGGTTCAGCATTACCTTGAAGTGGGTGTGGGCGGCATGAAGCTGGGCATGACCGTGGAAGGCAGGGAGCGCTATCCCATACGTGTGAGGTATCCCCGTGAATTGCGCAACTCCCCCGAAACACTGGAAAAAATATTGATCCCGGCCTCAGGCGGCGTTTCGATTCCTCTGAGCGAGATCGCTGATATCAAATACGTGAAAGGCCCACAGGCGATCAAGAGTGAAAACACCTTCCTGGTTGCTTATGTGATTTTTGATAAGGAAGATGATTTTTCGGAAGTACAGGTAGTGAAAGACGCACAAAGGCTGATTAAAGACAAACTGGCCGGTGGGGAGATCAATCTGCCGGCCGGACTGAGTTACAGGTTCACCGGGAATTATGAAAACCAGATCCGGGCCGAGAAAAGGCTCAGCCTGATCATACCTGTTGTGTTCGTGATCATCTTTCTGTTGCTGTATTTCCAGTTCAAGGATGTGCGCTCCACCCTGCTGGTCTTCAGCGGGATCATCGTGGCTTTCTCGGGCGGTTTCATCCTGATCTGGCTTTACGGGCAGGGATGGTTTATGAATTTCAGCCTCTTTGAACAAAACTTCAGGGACCTCTTCCAGATGAAGACGGTTTACCTGAGTGTGGCCGTGTGGGTAGGCTTTATCGCCTTATTCGGCATTGCCACGGACGACGGCGTGATCATGACCACTTACCTGAAACAGGTTTTCGGAAAAAATAAACCCGGAAGTGTGGACGAGGTCAGGAAGTCGGTGATCGAAGCCGGTTCGCGCCGGGTACGCCCTTGCTTAATGACCACAGCTACCACCATACTGGCCCTGTTGCCTATTCTAACTTCTACCGGCAAAGGATCTGATGTGATGGTACCTATGGCCATCCCCATTGTGGGCGGGATGCTGATTGAGATTATCACCCTTTTCGTGATCCCGGTGATCTATTCCGCCTGGAAAGAAAATGTTGTGAGGAAAGGAGGTGTAGCATGAAAAAACTAAATTTGATTATCCTGATAATTTTTACTGCCGGTGCTGTTTTCCGGCTTTCCGCCCAGGAAAATATTCTGGAGAATTATATCCGCATTGCAGTGGAAAACAATCCTGAATTAAGGGCAAATTACAAAAGCTACGAACAGGCCCTTGAACGGGTGGATCAGTCCAAAGCCCTGTCCGATCCGCAATTGTCGGCCGGTGTGTTCGTAAGTCCCGTGGAAACACGGGTGGGACCTCAAAGGGCAAAATTATCTCTCTCGCAAAGGTTCCCCTGGTTTGGCACCCTCGGATTGAAAGAAGATGCCAACCTGCTCAGGGCGGAGGCTCAATTGCAGGAATACAAATCTAAAGAGAATGCATTGGCCTACCGGGTCAGCCGGCAGTTTTTCCTGCTTTATCAAAATGAAGAGGAGCTTCGCATTACGACTGAACTGATCAGGACATTGGAGATCCTGGAAAGGATCGTCCTGAAGAAATACGAAACGGCGCAAACCGGCATGGCGGATATCCTGAGGATACAAATGCAGATCGATGAAAAGCAGGCCATGCTGGAAGAATTGCTGGACCGGAAACATTGGCTGGAAACCGATTTTCTGCAATTACTTGATCCGAAAGAAGAGCTGAACATCGAATTGCCCGACACCTTGAATATTTATGCGCAGGAAAGTCCGGCTGTTTTGATGGACTCGGTATTTGAATTCAATGAAGAACTGCAGGCAAGGGAAGTGGAGCTGGAGGCCACACAAAAACAGATTGAAGTGGCCAAAAAAAATGCGCTGCCGGGTTTCGGACTGGGACTGGATTATGCCATCATAGGCGAAAGGGAGGATGTTTCCCTTTCCGATAATGGTAAGGACGCCATCATGCCCATGTTCAGCATCAGTCTGCCGGTCAATCAAAAAAAGTACAAGGCTGCTATTCGCGAGAGCGAATTGCAAACCGAACAGGCGGAGTTAAAGATAGAAGCCACGAAAAACCGTTTGATCTCGGAATACGAGGAAAACCTGATCACATACCGCAAGGCCTCACGCGATCTTGAACTTTACAGATCGCAAAGCCGGAAAGCCCGGCAGGCCATGCGGCTACTGACCAGGGAATATTCCTCAACTGGTGAAGGCTATGACGAAGTAATCGCCATGCAGCAGGTGCTTTTCAACTATGAATTGAAAATGGAAAAAGCCCTGACGGATTTTCACGTGGCGATGGCGTATTTTGAGTATTTGAGTGGAAAAAAGATTTCGCCACAAAGGCGCTAAGGCACTAAGAAGAAACACGAAGAAATGATTATAAGAATGAATAAAATAGGTAAGTGACCATATAGCAGGAAGATTCCTCGCTACGCTCGGAATGACAGGACTTACAATATAATAAATAGCCTGTCATCCTGAGCGCAGCGAAGTATCCCTTAGCGTCATTTGAAAACATTAAAAAAAGAGAAAATGAAAAACATATCAACAAAACAAATCATCATCTACCTGGCCGTCCTGATTGCAGGCCTGCTGCTGGGCTGGATGATCTTTGGCGGCAATGGCGAAAAAGAAGTTAACATTGCCCAGGAAATCATCGAGGAAAGTGCCGAAGAAACCATCTGGACCTGCTCCATGCACCCGCAGATACAGCAAGCCGAACCGGGCGACTGCCCCATTTGCGGCATGGAACTGATCCCGGCCGAAAGCGAAACAGGCCAGGAAAACCAGGCCGAATTCACTTTAAACGAACAGGCCGTGAAACTGGCCAATGTGCAAACCACCGAAGTCGGCTTTATCAAGCCGGAGAAAGTGATAACACTGCAGGGAAAAGTACAGCCCGATGAGCGAGAGGTAAATTCACAGGCGATTCACTTCTCTGGTAGGATCGAAGAACTGTATGTTGAATTTGAAGGTGAAAAAGTGCAGAGGGGCCAGCAACTGGCTTCCGTTTATTCGCCCGAATTCATTACCGCACAGGAGGAGCTGCTGGAAGCCAAAAGATACGAGGGCGAAGGAACCGGATTGCTGGAAGCAGCCAAAAATAAGCTGAAATACTGGAAACTCAGCGACCGGCAGATTAACCGCATACTGCAGGAAGGGCATGTCAGGGAAACAATCGACATTTATGCCGAAATTTCGGGCTATGTGCTTGAGCGAAATGTATCCGAAGGAGAATATGTAAATGCCGGTGGGGAATTATTTGAGATCGCTGACCTGAGCGAACTCTGGGTGGTATTCGATGCCTATGAGGAAGACCTGCCATTTATCAGGGAAGGCGACCGCATCGAATTCAACATCAAATCGGTTCCCGGTAAAACATTTACCTCGGTGATCACCTATGTGGATCCATTGATCGACCCGCAGAAAAGGACCGCCGAGGTGAGGGCCGAAATCGATAACGCGAATTTGCGCCTGAAACCCGAAATGTTCGTCAACGGGGAGATCATTTCCGGCCTGGACGGAGACAAAGAAGTGCTGGCAATCCCCGAATCGGCGGTGATGTGGACGGGCAAACGCTCGGTTGTTTATATTTTCGATCCCGAGCGCGAGCAGCCTACCTTTGAATACCGTGAGGTGCTGCTTGGAGAAAACCTTGGTTCCTACTGGATCGTTGAAGAGGGTCTTGAAGCCGGCGAACGCATCGTAACCAATGGCACCTTTACCATCGATGCTGCCGCCCAGCTAAAGAACAAAAAAAGTATGATGAACCAGGCAGCAGCGCCCCCGGCAACGGATGTGCATCAACACAATGAGCCCGTGACTGGCCATGAACACTCCGAAGCAGGCATGGAGATGCAGGAAAGGGACTTCACCCCTTCCACCCCTTCGGAATTTCAAAAGCAACTATCGCAAAGCCTGAATCACTATTATGATTTGAAAAACGCCCTGGTCACAGCCAATAAGGAGGAAGCCGCAGCCAAAGCGACTGATTTTCTGGCTTCACTGGAGAATGTTGATATGGGCCTGCTAAAAGGAGAGGCCCATATGTATTGGATGGAAATGCTGGAACCTTTAAAGCAACAGGCCGAAAGCATACAAACGGCCGAAAGCATCGATATGCAACGGAAACACTTTAAGCCTTTCTCCAATGCCATGATCAATACGGTAAAGGCATTCGGTTTGGATGAAGGAACATCTTATGTGCAATTCTGTCCTATGGCTGACAACGATCGCGGCGCCTACTGGCTGAGTACCGAAGAACAGATCAGGAATCCTTATTACGGGGATATGATGCTGAAATGCGGGGAAGTAAGGGATGTGATAGAAAAATGAAAAAGTTAACCTTTAAAAACTACAAATATGAAAATGATGAAATCAAATCCTGCTTAGCAAGAACCATGGAACTTTACATCAAAAATATGGTTTGTAACCGCTGCGTGATGGTCGTAGAAGAAATTCTACACAAAGAAGATATTACGGGTTTCAGGGTTGAAATGGGTAAAATCACATTATCTAATACTCCGGAAAAGGAAAAAATACAGACAATCGAAAAACGCTTAAATGAAATTGGGTTTGAGATCATCAGTGATGCAAAAAGCCGTCTGATCGAAGAGATCAAAAAAGTAACACGGGATTATGTATACACGCATCAGGAGGAAATCAAAGTGAATTTTTCAGAGCATTTAAGCAATAGTTTAAATCATGAATACAATTATCTCAGTTCACTCTTTTCTTCTGTTACAGGGACTACGATAGAAAAGTATTTGATCAATCTCAAGATTGAGCGGGTAAAAGAATTGCTTGTTTATGGAGAAAAAACTTTGAGTGAAATTGCTTTTGAAATGGGATACAGCAGTGTGGCGCATTTGTCCGGACAGTTCAAGAAAGTTACGGGTTTCACACCATCAGAATTCAAACAACTTGCCGGACATAAAAGGAAACCGATTGACGAAGTTTGACCTAAGAACCGAAAAGATGTAAACAATTTCAGCAATTATGTAAGACACTGATGAAGCGTATAGTTTAACTTTGAATTAGAATTTAAACATGATGATGACCCGGTGAATTAAAAACCGGTATTCATCAAAAAATAAAGTTATGATACTCAAAATATTTCTTGTTACAGCGATATTGGTTACTTTTCTGGCCCTGGCAATCGGGCTGAAAAGCATTATTAGCCCGGAAAGTAAAACAGATAGACTAACTTGTGATTCAGATGAGGGCTCAGCATCAGACAATGCGGCCTGTGGAAGCTGCCGGGTAAAGGAACTTGTTAAATGTTCTCCTGAAAAACAAAAACGGCTACAACAGACAGCATAATGCTAAAAAAATAAAATAACATGAAACTGATCAAAGCATACATACGAAAGCGAAAAATTGAAGACGTCTATAAAGCCCTGAACAAGGAAGGCTATTGTTGCATGACCTTTGTTGAATGTGAAGGTACCGGAAGATATTCCGACAAAGAAACGGAACACATCAGCGAGAAATATCCTTTTGCCCAGGCCTACCCTGTGGTCAAACTGGAAATTCTGGTTGCCGACGAGCATGTGGCAGAAGTGATCAAAATTATCCGGCAAAGCGGAAGAACAGGATACAAGGGCGATGGAATGATCATTGTTTCCCCTGTCGAAAGCGCTTTTAAGGTAAGAACGGATGAAGAAGGAATACTGGCTATATAACAACAATTTAACCTTTAAAAATATATAAACAATGAAATTTTTAGCAATTACATTATTCTCGCTCGCGATTTTTGGATTAACGGCGTGCAACCAGCAACCCGCTGTGCATGAAGTCCTGGACGATCAAGAATCCAGAGAGGATGTTTACAAAACCATTGTTAATGATGAAGAAATGATGGTGGAATTCATGAATGTGATGCAGGATAACCAACATGCCATGATGATGATGCAGGGCAACGAACATATGATGTCGGGAATGATGAACCGTGAAAACATGATGGAAATGATGTCGGTTTACATGAACGACAGCACGGCCTGCGAACACCTCACCGACAGCATGATGGTTCATCGCAGGACCATGAACATGATGCTGGAGAAGATGCATGAACAGGGAATGATGAACCAGGAGTGCATGGAAGAAACCAGCAAGAAGGTTGAAAAAATGACGCCGCCTCAAAACGATTTTGGTAATATCAGGCACTGGCACTAATTTCATTTTTGACTTAAAAAGACCTTCGGTTGATCCAATAATCCGGCTGCAATGAGTCAGCCGGTTATTTTAAGGTACTGTTACATCAAATTACAGCTTTGGCCGGGAAAGAAAGTTTAATGTAGAATATTTATAGAATGGATAACAAAAAGGTATTATATAGTTGCCCCATGAAATGCGAAGGGGATAAAACTTACGATAAGCCTGGTGATTGCCCGGTTTGCGGGATGCATCTCGTGAAAGAGGAAAAAGCAAGCAGCAGCAAAACCATTTACACCTGTCCCATGCATCCGGAGATCAGGGAAACAAAGCCGGGGGCCTGCCCCAAATGCGGAATGGAACTGGTTCCGGAAAAAGCCGAAAAAAAGCCGGAGGAAGAAAAGACCTACAAAAAAATGCAGAAGAAATTCTGGATTGCCGTAGCATTCAGTATCCCTGTGTTTATTATTGCCATGTCGGAGTTCTTCAGTTTTCTAAATCTGGATGCCGTTGCCACAAAAAGGACCTGGGGCTGGGTGCAGTTCGTGCTGGCCACGCCCGTTGTTTTTTATTCGAGCTGGAGTTTCTTCAAACGAGGCTGGAGTTCTGTCAGACGCTGGTCACCGAATATGTGGACACTGATCTCATTCGGCGTGGGAGCGGCCTATCTTTTCAGTGTGCTCGCCTTGTTGTTCCCGCATATCTTTCCACCCCAGTTCAGGGACGATGAAGGCAATGTGCATCTTTACTTTGAGGCCGCGGCCGTCATCTTAACACTGGTATTGCTCGGACAGGTACTTGAATTGAGGGCACACGGTAAAACGAATTCGGCACTGAAAGCCCTGCTCAACCTAAGCCCTCCTGTGGCCCATCGCATGCGGGACGGTAAAGAAGAAGAAGTCCCGCTTGAACATGTGCAGGTAGGTGATATTCTGAAAGTAAAACCGGGAGAGAAAATACCGGTTGATGGAATCGTGGTGGAAGGGACGGCCACTATTGACGAAAGCATGATCAGCGGTGAGCCTATTCCGGTGGATAAATCGGAAAAGGATAAAGTTATTGGAGGAACAATTAACGGCAAGACTTCCTTTTTAATGAAGGCCGAAAAAGTAGGCTCGGATACCCTGCTTGCGCAAATCATCGAAATGGTGAATAAGGCCAGCCGTTCACGTGCACCGATTCAGCGACTGGCAGATACCGTGGCAAAATATTTCGTACAAATCGTAATCGGTATCGCATTGATTACTTTTCTCATTTGGAGCATATGGGGTCCCGAACCGGCTTATATTTATGCATTTGTAAATGCCGTTTCTGTTCTGATCATCGCCTGCCCATGTGCTCTGGGACTGGCAACTCCCATGTCGATCATGGTAGGTACGGGACGTGGCGCCCAATCGGGCGTGCTTGTTAAAAACGCCCGGGCCATAGAAGAGATGAACAAAGTTGACATCCTCATCATCGATAAAACCGGAACCATCACAGAGGGAAAACCTTCCCTGAAATCCTATAAGTCGTTCGGTAACCTGAGCGATGAAGAAATTTTAAACCGGGCAACCGCAGTTGATGAAAACAGTGAGCATCCCATTGCCGAGGCCATAGTAGAAGGAGCCAGGGAAAAGAACCTGGACCTGATCCCCGTAACAGATTTTGAATCCGTTACCGGAAAAGGCGTACAGGCCAAATACAAAGGCAAACGGATCGGGCTTGGTAATCACCGGCTGATGGAAACCTTTGACGCTTCGCTCAGTCAAGAAAACCAGAAGCTTGTCAAAGCATGGCAAATGAACGGACAAACTGTTATGTATCTCTTGTATGAAGACAAAGTACAGGGGATCGTCAGTGTGGCAGATGCCATCAAACCTACATCCGCCAAAGCAATACAGGATCTGCAAGAAATGGGTGTAAAAGTTCATATGCTTACGGGCGACAATGAATATACGGCCAAAGCAGTAGCCGAAGAATTGAAGCTGGATGGCTATCAGGCTGATTGTTTGCCCGAAGACAAATACAACAAGGTAAAGGAATTGCAGGGCCGGGATCACATGGTAGCCATGGCCGGCGACGGTATTAACGATGCACCTGCCCTGGAACAGGCCAATGTAGGCATTGCCATGGGAACAGGGACGGATATTGCCATGCAAAGCGCAGAGATCACACTGGTAAAAGGGGACCTCAGCGGAATAGCCAGGGCAAGAGAACTTAGCGAAAAGGTAATGAAGAATATCAAACAAAACCTCTTCTTTGCCTTTATATATAACGCACTGGGCGTGCCCGTTGCAGCAGGGATTTTATACCCGTTTTTCGGTATTTTACTCAGTCCGATTATCGCAGCAGCCGCTATGAGCTTTAGCTCGGTTTCGGTGATCTCCAATGCATTGCGGTTAAGAAAAATGTAATATATGATGATGCCTAAAAAATAATTAAATAGTAAACAATAAAACAATAATTATGAACAAACAAATTGCGATTTTAGTAACAGCAATTCTCTTTATATCGTTGCTTTTTACAGCATGCGATAAAGATGATAACAACGACAACAAACCACAGACCGACCTGTCGCAAACGGTCAGCGGATCCTACAAGGGAAGCATTACTTTCTCTGATGATCCGGGAAGCACACAAGATGCCGTGATGGAAGTTTCGGCTGCAAGTGAAAATACAGTTGAGATGAACCTGATGAGCGATATGCTTGATACCACTTTTATGATGAACCTTTATGGAAACGGCGACAGTGTGATGGTTTGCTTTACGGGTGAGCGTTTTAACCAAGAATATGACCATCACCTCGATGAAGATCACCACATGATGGGCAACCACGGCCACATGGATTGGGACCACCACATGGATGAACAGCATGAACCGGGTGATGAACACTATGGCGGTTTCGATATGAACCATCACAGCCTTAATTACCGGATTATCCCGGACGGACCAACAGATATTTACTATCAGTTTGAAGGCGACATAGAATAGTGGAGCAAAACAAATGTATTTTTTAACAATTAAATACTTACAACAATGAAAAAAGTAATGAGATCAATGATAGCAATGGCTATCCTGCTTGTGGGTTTTGGAAACCTGCATGCGCAAAACGAAAACACGAAAACAGAAGAATTCAAGGTATATGGCAACTGCGGCATGTGTGAAACACGCATCGAAAAGGCGGCCAAAGGAGTGGATGGGGTTTCCTCCGCCGATTGGGACCAGGAAACCAAAATGATCGAGGTGAAATACAATTCTGATGAAGTGGAAATGATGGAAATTCACAAAGCCATTGCCGGTGCTGGCCACGACACTGAAAAGGTGGAAGCCGAAGATAAGGTTTATGAAGGGCTTCCGGGATGCTGCAAATACGATCGTAAGTCGCAGCATGATATGAATGATGAGCACGACGGACACCGTCATTGATTGTATCGATGTATGATTGTTTGGTTGTAGGATGGAGTTAGCCGTATTACATGGTAATTGATGGTAATTCATTGTGAATGCATGGGTGCATGATTGTATGAATGTATGATTGTAAGGCCGTGGGCCAGTGACCCGATCAATCGCCCACTACGGTTTCTTAAATCAATCGACCTTTCAATTGATCGGTTCACTTGTTGGCGCAGGGCAAAAACCAGGTCATTGGACATTGGGCATTCGATATTGGAAATTTAAATGTTCCAGAACTCACGCCAAATAAACAAAAGGCATGGATTGCAAATCCGCGCCAGCCGGGGAACTGAAGAATGTCCAATATCCAATTTCGAATGTCCAGGTGGAAAACGCCAGGAGATCCCTCCTCACATTTTTTTACTATCGTAAAAAATTGTTCGTCGGGATGACAGGGCCTTTTTATAGTAAGGGGGCGGGAAGCGGGCGTTGCCCGCTTCCCGCCCCCTTCTTTTTACCCTTAGTCGCATGTCATTCCGATCGCAGGGCTTGAGCGAAGCGAAAGCCCGGAGAGAGGAATCCCCTGGCTTTTTATCGGATGGTTGACAGAATGAAAAGGCTATAAAGCAGCGGCTTTAGCCGCCTCTGCCGGCGCAGACCCGATGGCTATCGGGTTGCAATCCTACTCCCTACTCCTTACTCCCTACTTTGATCAACCGGCCTTCCAATTGATCGAATCATTTGCAAGCCTCAGAAGCGCGGAGCGCTTCGTTTAATGTAGCAAAGAGAAAAACGGCAGGAACACAACAACACCGGAGGTGTTGGTTTATTTAAACAGGGAATTACTGCAAATAAACAAACTGCTCCGCAGTTTCAGCAAAAAAATGCGGTGTAACATCCATTGCTACATTAAATAAACCGCTCTGCGGTTTTTGTGAGTCCATCTGGCCCTTTCAGAGATATCATGAGATTAGCCCCCCGATTTATCGGGGGGTTCAATGATCAAGCTATTGTTAACCGGTGGCTTTAGCCGCTTTCCTCCCTGCATCAATAGTGATTGAATTTGTGTGCATGGCCGTAGCACAGTAAATCCGGTCAATCCAAAAACACCACTTATCCACAATGGCATAAAAAATCGAGGTGCAAAAGCCAGGGGTTGCCTGTCTGCCGGGTCCAGGAAACCAAAATGATCGAGGTGAAATACAATACCGGTGAAAATGACTCACTGGCTTAAAAACATAACTTGCATTGTGTGGAAAATACTACCCGAATTAGCCAGGCAAAACCTGGAAGCAGGACTTGCTCGTTTCCTCTAAACCGGCTCCTTGACCATGATGGCAAAGCCCCAGCATTCACTCCGGAATCATACATTTGTTATGGCGTGGTTTTTTCTCGGATATGACTTTACTGATAAACAGAGAAATGGGCTACAAAATGAGCATGGGGCAATTACTTAAAATAACTTTCATATTTCTTTTCTCCTATATACTCTCCGCCTGCAATTCCCCGGGTCAGCCCAAGCAACAAGGGAATTACAAGACAAGCAATGATTTCAATCCCGACATCGATATTGAACTCACCGCAGTAAAAACACAAATGCAATTGCTGCCCGGTCCACAAACAGAGGTTTTCACCTATCGATCAAAGTTGATCAGCGGCGATGAGAATTCACTTACTGAGCTGGCCGGATCGTACCTGGGCCCCATCATTCGTGTAAAACCGGGCCAAAAAATCAGGGTGCGCTTTAAAAACCAACTTCCACGCGAAAGCGTAATCCATTGGCACGGACTGCACATTTCCCCTGTCATGGACGGCCATCCCATGTATGCCATCAAAACCGGTGAGGAATACATTTATGAATTTGAAGTAACTAACCGTCCCGGCACGTACTGGTTTCACCCGCATCCGGACAAAATTACCGGTCCGCAAGTGTATCATGGACTTGCCGGTTTATTTATCGTTGAGGATGAAAACGAAAAACTACCAGACGGGGAATTCGATATGCCACTGGTCATCCATGACCGAATTTTTGACGACAATAACCATCTTATCTATGATGACAACCGCATGACACAAATGCAGGGCTTCCTGGGCAAGCGCATCATGATCAACGGGTCCGCAAGCACCAGGCTCGAAGTATCCAAAGCTACCTATCGTTTCAGAATACTAAACGGTTCCAATTCCCGCATATACAAACTGGCCTGGAACGACGCCTCCGACATGCTTGTGATCGGCACGGATGGCGGCCTGCTTTCCGCACCGATTAATAAATCCTATGTGATGCTGGCACCCGGCGAACGCATCGAAGTGTGGAAAGATTTCTCTGATATGGAAGGCGGAAGCCAGCTTGTTTTAAAAAGCCTTGTGTTTAACAGTGACGCTAATATGGGCATGGGCGGAATGATGGGCGAAGGCATGCATGGTAGTGCCAAGGGGCTTGACAACGGGGCCGCTTTTGACATCTGTAGTTTTGAGGTTACAAATACCAAAGGCCCCAAATTGGCCTTGCCTGCCGGATTTGAAACCATCGATCAAATAAATGCCACGGAAGCCATCAACCAAAAGGATCCGCGTACTTTCCGCTTCTTTAACGAGCACATGCAATGGGTCATCAATGGAGAAACCTTTGACATGACCGAAGTCGCCGAATGGGAAAAAGTAAAACTGAACACTAACGAAATATGGGAATTTGTTAATGATGACAACGGCCAGGGCATGGGCATGATGCAGGATATGATGCGCATGCCTCACCCGGTGCATATCCACGGTTTATCCTTCCAGCTTATCAGCCGCGACGTCTCGGATATGGATGCCGCTGTGTGGAACAGCGTGAATGAGGGTTTTATTGACAAAGGCTGGCAGGACACCTTTCTGCTGATGCCCGGCATGAAAGTACGGGTTATCATGCGCTTTGAAGATTTCACGGGGATGTATGTATATCATTGTCACAATCTTGAACATGAAGATATGGGTATGATGCGGAATTATGAAGTAGTAAAGGATTAAATAATTATATAAACATTTTACTGAATTATGTAATGTATTATTTATTTGGTTGTTACATTTTTGTAAAAGTAGAATTAAACAAGATTTTTTAACATTAAAAACAGAATTATTATGAAAAAGTTAGCATTGATTTTAACGGCCGTATTTTTAATCGGCTCATTCACAACCATGGCCCAGATGCACCAGGGGCAAAATCAACAAAACGATCAGCAACAAAGTATGATGATGCAACACCGCGGCATGATGCAAAATATGATGGGTGCAGGCATGATGCAAAACATGATGAAGGGCGGTATGTGCCCCATGTGCGGGATGATGATGAACCAGAAAATGCCTATGAAAAAGTATATGTTGATGGTGAACATGCTTCCCAACATGCAACAGCAGTTATCTCTTTCGGATGAACAGGTTGACAAAATGATCGATCTGCAAACCGAATTTAAAAAACAGCAGGTGGATTATCAGGCAGAGCTTACCAAAAAACAAATGAAGATGGAGCAAATGCTTAACAACATTCCATCCGCTGATGAGGCTAAAAAGCAAATGCAGCAATGTGCCGATACCAAAATCAAGATGAAGGTAGCAGCATACGAAACAGCGAAAGAAATGAAGGCCCTGCTTACTGAAAAGCAACAGGAAAGCCTGAAAAGTATGATGATGAACCAGGGCGGAATGATGCAGTAAGGCATGATGCACCCGGATCAGTATAAAAAAAACACCATTGAAAAGAAAGGAGTTAATTTATGATGGATGGATTTGGACACGGTTGGGGAATGGGCTGGTGGTGGATCATCGGTATCCTTTTACTGGCTTTGATCGTTTGGCTCATTGTCAGATCGGCAAATAGCCGCAATACATCAACAAAAGAAAAATCTTCACTGGATATTCTAAAGGACCGATACGCCAGAGGAGAGATTGACAAAGCTGAATTTGAAGAACGTAGGAAAGATCTGATGTAAAATGCAAAACATTTTTCTGTTGGATTCAATTATACCGATTGGAGAATAATGTCAATCATTACAAAGCTGTTCCGAATCGGTATATTTTTGCATGAATGCATGATTGTATGACTGCATGGATGGATGGTTGTACCATATAGTTAGCCGTAATTCATAGTAATTGATTGCAATTTATAGTATTTCATTGTAGCGCTGCGCCAGCCGGGGTCTGTATGCAATGACACTCCAAATTTCAACTTTCAAATTTTCCGTTGGACAATAGACCAAACCCGTCAGGTTTTCGAAAACCTGATGGGTTTTAATCCTTGTAAAATATATGAATTCTTAGATCAGAAACATACAAATCAATCAAACTGTACGTTACTGTATTGAAAGATATAAATACTTAAATACCAAAATATGAAAACAACAGAATTATTTGTAGACAACATAAAATGCCATGGTTGTGCCAACACCATACAACGCGAAATGAAAAAGTTTGAACAGGTTAAAAATGTTCGCGTGGAAGTTGATAGAGGCGCAGTCATCATTGATCATGAAGGAAATGATGATCTGAAAGATGAATTTAGCAAGAAGCTGAAAAGGCTCGGCTATCCCGAACAGGGAAAAGGAGGCACAGGTGCAAAAGTAAAATCTTATGTAAGCTGTGCTATTGGGAGAGTGAATAGTTAAGATCATGGAAGAACAAAAAAAACTGATCAATATTGCCCTGGTCCTTAGCCTGGTCACCATCTTTTACAACCTGGTTGAAGGCTTGATTTCTATTTACTTCGGGCTGGATGATGAAACCCTTGCCCTGCTGGGCTTTGGGGTGGACAGCTTTGTGGAGGTCATTTCCGGTATCGGTATCCTCCATATGATCATCCGCATGAAACGGATAGGCGATGATCCCGCTTCCAGGGATAAATTTGAAAGAACAGCTTTGCGCATTACAGGCTTCGCCTTTTACCTCCTTACAGCCGGGCTTGTTTTCGGCGCCATCGCGAATGTGATACAGGGCAGCCAGCCCGAAACCACGGTGGTAGGGATCATCATCTCCTCCATCAGCATTGCCACCATGTGGTTTTTGATGTATTACAAAAAGAAGATCGGAAAACAACTAAATTCCGATGCCATCATTGCCGATGCCAATTGCACCAAAACCTGTTTTTACCTCAGCATCATCTTGCTTGCCTCAAGCGGTTTGTACGAGATCTTCCGGATCCCTTACATCGATGTGATCGGTTCACTGGCCATTGCCTGGTTTGCCTTCAGCGAAGGGCGGGAGGCTTTTGAAAAATCCAGAAGCCAGACGTTGAGTTGTGGGTGTGGGGACGAAGCTTGTGAGAAATAACAAAATTTTTTGTATTGATTAAAGGTATTTAAATCAAAAAATATCTTTTTATTGCTGATATTCAATCTCCTAATTTTCGAAAAAACTTGAATTCTTTGTGAATTTCATTATCTTTGTAATTCATTTATCATTAACCAACTTATGAGCAGCGAAAAAAATAATCTCGAAAAGCAATTTGAAGAGTTATATATTAAGGCCAAAGGGGAGTATCCAGATATTAATGATAGCATTGCAACATATAGTAATGTCTGTGATGAGGTGATTAGTATAAATGAGTTTATCTACATTCAAAATCCCTATCCAACTGAAACCTCCTCGAATAGTGTAAGCTAGCAAAATACGCAAATATGCCAACATGGGGAGAAATACTCAATGAGGTTCATACCCTTATTAAAGAAAATAAGGACCAACATGCTTATGATAAGGTAAGGCAAAAGTATATTCTAAATTTACAACAATACACAAAAAGAAATACCATTATATATGCAAGTAGATGGACTTCTGGTGATGCTCCACCTCAAATGGTTTCTATCAATGATGAAGATGTGCAAGCCTTTATGCAGGCTATTGCTGGCTTAAAAGGGAGTAATCTTGACTTGGTTCTTCATACTGGCGGAGGTTCTGCAGAGTCAACAGACGCTATTGTATCCTATTTAAGGCAAAAATTCGATGATATTAGAATAATTATTCCTCAGGCGGCGATGTCAGCAGGGACAATGTTTGCATGTTCAGCAGACAAAATCGTAATGGGTAAACAATCATCCATCGGACCAATTGATCCTCAGTTTATTTTACATAACATCAGTTGGAGTTCAGTCATTACCTGCCCATGCAATTCTAAAACAATTCAAAAAGGCTCAAAAGGATTGTGCTGAAAACCCAAAAAATCTCAATTCATGGATGCCGATGTTAGCTCAATATGGACCGGCACTGCTGGTACGTTGCCAAGATCAGATAGATTTTGGTCGTGAACTGGTAGAAAGTTGGTTATCTCAATATATGTTTAAAGATAAGGATTCCGATTTACCAAAAAAAATTGCAAATTTTTTATCAAATCATGATAATTTTAAAACTCACGGAAAACATCTTAACATTGATGATGCTATTGCACTTGGATTAAAAATTGAAAAACTTGAAGATAATCAGGAATTTCAAGAAAAAGTTTTATCCGCTTACCATGCCACTATATTAGCTTTTTCCGGTACAAATTCAGCCAAAATTGTCACAAATCATAATGGAAATTGTTTTGTTAAACAATTTAATTCTTTTCCAAAACCGGTCAGAAGATAAAAACTACTTTTTAATCCTCTTTCCTCAGAAACTGCGGTGCAACATTCCAATACCCTTCCTCACCTGTCCTAATAGAAACAGTTTTTTGATTCAAACGAAATATTATTCCTGTATGCTGAACGCCGTCTTGACTTTCCCATGAAACACGATCTCCTACGTGAAATTGTGACATCGACATCAATGTTCCCGCTTTGTGTAATAACCGAATGCGCTCCACAACCAGTTCATTTAACACGGAAAGCTCATTTAGATTCAGGTCTCTGATCAATGGTTCAAACTTGCGGATAAGTGCTTGTGTATTGTCTGGTTTTGACATATTTTAAAAATGGTTTAAGAATACAAATTTAGAAAAATGAAATCGATGTCATTATTTTTTCAATTCTTAACGGTAGATTCAGAATAACTCATTGATCTTCTCCAAGATCTTCACCATTGCCCAGGTATCCATTTTGCAATATTCAAGCAGGTTCCTTTTCAATTCGTTTTTTTCGATATTGTCGTCCATTTGAAGCAAAGATTCAAACGCTCTGCCGGCAGCAGTGCCATCAGAAATTTCAAGATCGTCATATCCCAATTCAGGTACCAAAGCCGGTAACACTTTTTTGATGGAATATGAGCCTTTCATTTTAGGCGTATAATAATGTTTGCTTTTAAAAGGCTCCATCAAGTCAACAATCCGCAGCTTAACTTTTTCAATCTCTTCGGAATACTGTGGAAAATCCCTTGCAATATGATTCAGGATCATTTTTTCAAATGTTTTGTTAAAAACCACAATGCTTCCTGATTCGTTTACATTTTCTATTAAGGATTCAATGAATTTTACCCTGGGATCATTTAAGCCATCATGTAAAAATTCTATGTGTTGATAATCGTCACCTGACGTTTTTTGTATATGCAAAGAATACTGAAAAGGAATTTGCTGATATGGCCGCGATTGATCATACAATGGAACCACCGGCTGAAAACTTTCAAAATCCAGAAAGTAAAGGGGATATTTCAGTTTTGAAAGAAACTTTTGAAGTTGCTCTTCTTCTACCGTAACTTTCCCATTCATTTGACTTTCAACCTGTAATTTCTGCGTTACACTTAAGGGATAATCCTTTGGAATATCTTCAAAATCAACAATGCCATTGTAATAAAGATCAAACTTCCTGCTATTGTACAGGTTCTCGATATTGAAAACAGAATTATCGGGAATGTGTTTCCAGCAATGACCATAAAAATCACACACAAATGGTTTAAGGCAGTGAATACCGATATCGGTTTCGGGTATTTTATTTTTCGATATGATTTCCTTAAAGTTCTCTATGTTCGCTGAAACTTCCTCCTGTTTCTCATTGGCAGTATTTTGAACCGATTCAATCTTAAAAAGTTTCTCCGGTTCTATTTCTCCCTGCCTTACATATTTATTATTAATATAGGCAACCGAAATATCCGCCAAATCCAGGCCGCTTTTAGTGATAACATAATATTGAACTGCCGTATCATCAAGATAATAGTCCTTTAGTTTGGTGGAACCTTTTACCTCAATTGCTTTCCAGCCTTCGCTATCCCTGTACAGAATATCCATATAACAAAGTACACCATCATAAAGGAATGCAGCCTCATAAATTGTTTTACATCCTGAGGGTATCAAATCCTTTGTCTTTTGCAATGCTTTTGCCGCTTCAAAGGGTTCGCCATTTGAGGCGTCTATCCCGTCAGGAAATAATTTCCAGGCATATCTGCCTGCCAATTTGCCCTTATCAAAAATGGCTTGTTTTTCTTCCGTGATTTCATCCATCAATTCACGATGGAATTTATAGAGGTACAAGGATTTAATGCATTTAACGCCTCTTAAATATGTTGATTTGGAAAACTCGTACATACTATATCAAAATTAATCATTAAACTTTATATCCTACACACCTTGCCTCTTGCTTCTGCCATATCTCTTCCCGGCAGAGATCATACAGCTTTTCGAAATCAGTGGCTTCACCTTTGATAATCTCTTCCATCAGCATTTTTTTAGAAATATTGCTGATATTGCCCCCTGTTAAGACAAAATCAGAAGCGATCTTTTCAGCTTGTTCTTCCGAAATAATTGGGAAAAAACTTTGCAGGATTTTTTTCCTGACATGTAAGTCGGGTTTTTCAAATTGTATTTTGTACAAAAATCTTCTTTCAAAGGCAAAATCGAGGTTTTGCGTAAGATTGCTTGTCGCGATCAATATGCCTTCAAATTTTTCCAGTTCCTCAAGCAAAATATTTTGGATGGCATTTTCTGTTTGCGAAACGGCTGATTGTCTCAACTCCCTCCGTTTAGAAAGAACGCCATCACATTCGTTAAAAAGCAATACAGGCTCGTGGTCTGTTGATTTGACTGCTTTTCCGTAATCATCAAAAATGCCTTTGATAAGTTTCTCGGATTCGCCGTACCACATGCTTTTTGTTTTGCTGATATCAACGGGCATGATCATTCGTCCTGATTTTCGGGCCATTTGATATGCACTTGCTGTTTTACCCGTACCGGGCGAACCGTAAAAAAGCAAACTCAACCCAGGGGATAATCCTTTTTCCTGTAGTCGTTTTTTTAGTTCTGCAAAACTATTTTTACCAAACACAGAATTCAGAAAATTCAACTTTTCCTCTGTCTCCTCATTAAAGAATAATTTCTCCTTTTGGATTTTTTCGGCTTTGATCAAATTGTTTTTCTGTTTATCTGATATGATGAGCTGACTTTGCTCTTCAAATAAGCTTTCGAGCGCATTCTCAGTCAGAAGTATTTCTTTGTCGTTCCTGAACATGCCGGGCTGAAGTTTAAGCAGTTTCTTTTTGATCAGGTCGCTTTTCCCCTGTATCAGTTCTCTTCTGATTTGAAACCTTTCGGATGTTGTTTCAAAGATTTTTTCACATGCGTTGGTCAGGTCAACTTCTTCATCACCATTAACAGTTTCAAAACATACATAAAGCAAAAGGGAAAGTTCTTTATCAGTCAAATCAAAATGTTTGATCCGCTTTACAAAAGACAGGTTTTTGTTATGGCTTAAAACATTTTCAATTTCGTTGGCCATTTCGTCAAAGCTAATTTCATCATCATCCCGTTCTTCAAGCAATTCATGAATAAAGTCCAATAGTTCAAATGTGCCGAATTCCAGCTTTCGTTTGAATGCGCCTTTATTGTTTTCAAGTATGGCGTCAACTACATTTTTCGGTATATAATAATCTATGCTTTGGATTGATTTATTGCGGTTTCTGCCAATTCCCCGGTTATCTCTGCGAAGGAGTTTCTTCTTTTCAAGTTCTTCAATTACCTTTAAATAATTGGCCAGTTTCAGGTTTTCGCAATCCATGAAATCAGACACTTCATCAATGCCAACAAATTCCTCATTGAAGCTAATCACAAACACAACCGAAAACAATATCCCATGTATAGACTCACAATTAAGGAAAGTTGTGATATTTTGCAGGCTTTTGTTGTTTTTATCTATGGAATGAAGATTCCCTTTTGATTTTTTTGCTTTTTGAGCAATGCTCTCAATGTCATTGATTATTTTGTTTCTTCTCATTTTTTTGTATTTTTACTTTTCCGTAAATGATTAAAGTTTCTGTACAATAATAGTAACGGGCTGTGCAGTGATTTTGCACACCGGATCATTTTCCGTAAAAAACAAACCAATGCCACAAAATAAAGATGCCTTATTGCGCTACCGGATCATAAACCGCTGTCTTACCAACGGTAAATACGCCAATGTTGAAGAATTACGCGAAGCCTGTGAAAACGCCCTGGGTTACAGGGTTTCGGTCAGGACAATTAAAGGGGACATTGAAAACATGCGTTACGAAAGCAGGCTTGGTTATGAAGCACCCATCAAATATGATCATTTCCGCAAAGCCTATTATTATTCCGACCCAAAATACTCCATTGACCATTTACCCCTGGACGAAACAGAAATTCAATCCCTGATGTTTGCCTCTTCCCTGCTTGAGCAATTTCAAAACATCGGTGTTTTCAAATATTTTTCGGATGCCATTGAAAAAATTCGCAATGCGGTGAAGATCAAAAAACTTTTAAAGCAGGACGATAAGATTGATTTCATTGATTTTGATGTGGCAACAACCAACCGTGGTCTGGAGTATTTCCCTGTGATTGTTGACGCCATCCTGAAGAAGAAAGTCCTGAAGCTGGAATACAAAGCCTTTGAAAAATCAAGGTCTTATACGCATCATCTGCATCCTTATCTTTTAAAAGAATACTTGTATCGCTGGTATGTGTTTGGTTATAATGAATACTGGAAAGGCTTGCGCATTTACGCCCTCGACCGGGTTGTTAGCCTTGAGCCTGTTTACACCAAAGAATACCGTGAACCGCAAAAAAACCCCAGAGACTATTTTAAGAACATCATTGGCGTGACACGCTTTGAAGAAGGCCCACCGCCAACCATCGTATTAAAGTTTTCGCACCGGCAGGCCAACTATATTTTAACCCAGCCACTGCACCCTTCACAAAAAGTGTTGGAAGAAACCAAGGAGCATGTAAGCATCAGCCTGGAAGTACATCCCTCACCCGAACTGGAAATTAAGATTTTGGGTTGGGGGAAGGATGTGGAGGTGTTGGAGCCGAAAATATATGCCAAATTCATAAATGAAAAAATTCAACTAAGTTTATTAAACTTTAAAAAGTAATAAAATGAGTATTAAACAAAATTTCACAAAAGAAGATTTTGAAAAATTAAAAACGTATGGGAAAGTCAGTTTTAAAGAGATAGAGGAAAAAGAGGATTCAGATTTTCTTAATAAAACAAAAAAAGTTTTCCAACAACTAAGTAAGAAACTCAAAGAAATTGGTATTCAAATTTCCAATGAAACGAATTTAGTCATCCCTCAAAATGGCAGAGTGGGTTGGCAAAATAGTGGAACTTTTTACAATTTCATATGGGTGCCTTTTAATTTAGGTAATATTGAAAGTAACATAATAATTTATATCGCAATAGATCATACTGGTGCTGAGGTTAACATTGGAAAGTGGGATAGCAAACTCAAAAATAAAAAGATTGAAAGGAATAAAGTCGAGAAAATTTTAAATCAGTTTCATAATAGATACAATTCAATTGAACACACATCTGAGGATATCCTAAATAATAAAGTGAACTTTGTAGAAGATGCAAAGAAGCTAATACCGATATATGAGGAGATTATTAATCATGAAAAAGGTATTAACAAACAAAACAAAGAAATTAACAACCAAACCTCAGATAAAACAAACATCAACCAAATCCTCTACGGCCCTCCCGGAACCGGGAAAACCTATAACTCAATTGAGGAGGCCGTAAAAATTGCAAGCCCAAAGAAGTTTAAGGACGAGATAAGTAAGATTGTAGATCACGAGAAAAAAAGAGAAGCCATCAAAGATGAATTTGATGATTTAAAGAAAAAAGCACGAGTTGTGTTCATCACCTTCCACCAATCCTACGGTTACGAGGAATTTATTGAGGGGATTAAACCGGTCTACAAATCAGAGGATTTAAAATACGAAATCAAAGATGGAGTTTTTAAGAAACTATGTTTGAAAGCTTTGGGCATTAATGAAGACGATAATCAAGAAAAAAGGCAAAAAAAGCTAGATAGTATCTTTAAAAAATCAAGAACCGAAAGAAAAAAACATTTTGAATCCGAGGAAAAGTATGTCATAATCGTTGACGAGATCAACCGGGGCAATATCTCAAAAATATTCGGAGAGTTGATTACCCTCATTGAAAAAGACAAGCGCCTGGGAGAGGACGAAGAACTCACAACTACTTTACCTTATTCAACTGAGGAATTTGGTGTACCCCCAAATGTCTACATTATCGGAACCATGAACAGTGCAGACCGGTCAATTGCATTAATGGATACCGCGCTAAGAAGGCGTTTTCGGTTCATTGAAAAAATGCCGGAAACGGATTATACCAAGTTTGAGATCTCGGACCCAACAATTACAAAAGATGGTGTCGAAATAGATGTTTCCCAATTGCTTAAAAGGATGAATGATCGGATCGAATTTCTTTACGACAGGGATCATACAATCGGGCATTCATATTTTCTCAATCTTTTAAAAAAAGACAGAAAAGATCAGTACGCAGAACTTTGCAATATCTTTCAAAATGAGATCATTCCTTTGCTTCAGGAATATTTTTATGATGACTGGGAGAAAATTCAGATCGTGCTTGGAGATGCGGAAGAACAATTTGGTTTAACGGATTTTAAGAGTAAAAAAGATAAATTGGATAAATACAGGTTTGTTAGAACCATTTACCCAGAAGAGAAAAAGACTTTAGAAGAGGAAATCCTTGGATTTAATTATGAGCGAATTGATAACGACAAAAAGCTATTTGAGCCTAATTTACTGAATATACACCCTTTAGCCTTTAGAAAAATATATGAAGATGAGAATGTTTATAAAGAAATAAAAAGTAAAATTAATAATAACACAAATGATGAACAGAAGCATAAATAGCATATAGAGATTCCTCCGCTGCGCGTCGGAATGACATACAATACGTGTTCCAGGGTGAGGGGAGGGCAGCCGGCATAGCCGGCTGCCCTGCCCTCCCTTCCCCAACAGTTACATTGTCATGCCGACACAATGTGGAGGCATCTCAATGATATTTTGTGGAATGTTAATTTTTATACATACTAAACACACGGATAATAAGAACAAAAAACAAAAATGAAAAGTGCATCCTTCATTATAAAGGAATTCAGCTATATTTCGTGTTCTGAAAAGCTTACAAAACCGGAAAGCGATGATGATGGAAATATTGATGTTCCTTTAAAAACTTTTGAACAAATTGAATCATTTGTTCTTAACAACAGAGGTGATGAAAACGGCCACGATGATTTTCTTTACCTGACCCAAAAAGGCGGCAGGAAAATTTTAAAAGCAAGAAACTATGTGGGTGTTTTGCAAACAAAAAACGACACCACCATAGAAATACTTCCCAAAATACACACCATCGGAAAAGAAGATGATGACGCCAGTCAAACAAAGAAGATTTTCCTAAAAATGCTCAGCACCCTGCGTGACAGTCCTTTTAAAGTTTCAAGTCTTGCCAACCTGGATCTTTCACGCATGCCCCTGCTTGATGTTTTCATCAACATGTTTCTGGATGAAATTGATATACTGGTTAAACAAGGAATAAGAAAGGGCTATATCCGTGAAAGGGAGAACCTGCATACGCTGAAAGGAAAGCTGAATTTTAATGAAAACATAAAGCATAATCTTATTCACAAGGAACGCTTTTTTTGTGAATATGATGACTTCAATCCCAACCGGCCGGAAAACAAGCTGATCAAATCAACGCTGCTGAACGTTCACAAAAAATCAAAATTATCTTCAACACAAGCACGTGCCAGAAGGTTTTTGTTCATTTTCGACGAAATTGATAAATCTTCAAACTATGAAAAAGATTTTGCAAAATGCAAACACAACCGGCTGGTAAGCAATTATGAACAAATTTTGATCTGGTGCAGGATATTTCTTCAAAACAAAACTTTCTCAAGCTACAAAGGCGATGACTTGGCCTTTGCCCTCTTGTTCCCAATGGAAAAAATATTCGAAGATTTTGTTGCGCATGAACTGAGACATGAACTGAGAAAAGAATATTCCGTCAGAACACAGAAAATAATCGGAAGCCTTCTCACGGATGGAAGTCATAAAATGAAACCGGATATACTTCTTGAGAAAAATCAGGAAACGATCATCATTGACACAAAATGGAAAATTCCCCAAAAAGATAAAATAGCCCAGAGCGATCTTTATCAGATGTTTGCCTATGGAACACACAAGGAAAGAATAATAAACGACACGAAAAAAATCATACTAATATATCCTGCAAAAGAAACGGATCAGAAAGGTTCATCTTATCAATTTTATAATGAAAATGATGATCTAAGTTTGCATGTCTTTTATTTCGAACTCAAAAGTAAAGAGGATTATGGCAAAGAAAGATTTAAGAGCGTCTTAAATCAAAAAGAATAAAATACCGCCTGAAGCAGAATCGAAGCATCAATGGCCTTCTAAAATTTTGATTACAAAACAAGGAATCATTTCTTGTGGGGGCCGTGCGGGTAAGCAATCCGCAATGACCCAAACCAAACATTATACTATGAAACACATCTGTTTGCATTGGGTCATCTTGGATTGCGGGAATGAAATGAATCCGTAGCTTTTGTATCAAAATTTTAGGCAGCCTTGAACTTTTGTTACTTTTGGTTCAAGCCAAAAGTAAAAACAGCATAAAAACTCATTATTACTTAGAGCCTGTCCATAGAGTCAACAAGTCAATCATAGCAAGGAGATATCCTAATTCGTGCCTTTAAAGACAACAGTCTCTACTTATGGTGTTTTATTCCCTCATTTTCACACAAATACTCCAAAACAGCCTTCCAATCCGGGAAACGTTCCGTCTCAAAATGAATATGCTCGCCCTTAAACTTATCCACGCCGTTTTTTCTTCTGTCATCAATCAGGTAATCCCCCCGGCAAAGGTTTTTGTGGTGTGTTATGATCAAACGTTTGTAAGCAACATCAGGCAGGTATTTTTTCACCCAAAGCAATTTGTCAATCCAGGCGGAAGGATTATTCCAGGGAGCCGTGCTGAGGATGTAGGTATCAAAATGCTCCGAGAGAAAATGATATGCTTCTATTGCTCCCGGCATGGGTTTCATCAAAGAAAATATTCCATCAATGTCATCAAGATTATCTTTATTTTTCTCCAACATTGGCTTATCAATGTATTGGAAAGCAGAACGAAAATCAACCAAAACATTGTCCATGTCAATAAACAGGATTTTCATAATTGTGTTTTAAGAATATTAATTTTATCATCAAATTTAAATCAATTTTGCTTAAAATGAAAAAATCAACTATTCCCCCGAATATTAAAGAAGAAGTCTTACAAAGAATCGACCAATTCAACAATACGCATTTAGCTCATCTGAAAGATAAAGTCGAGTATATGGCAGAATTCAAAGGCAAATTCCTTTACCTGAACAGAAAGGAGTTTTTTGATGTTTCTCCGGTGGCAAGGTTAACCTACAAGGGAAAAATGAATAATTGGGATTTTGCCATTTTCAAATGGAGCATTGAGCAATACGATCCTGAGGAAGATTATTTCCCGGGTGTGGAGGAACTCAATGGTGCTATCGAAGGTGCTATGAAGGCCGGCCTGAAGGCCTATCCGGTTGAATGATCCAGAATTTAAATTGCAAAGAACTACCTTTCTGTCAAAAAACATCCTGGTGAAGTTTTGCGCCTTTGAGCCTTTGTGGCAAAACAAAGACTTTTAAGAAAGCCCCAATTAACGGAACATCTTCAAAAGCCCTAAGTGGCGGAATCTATTCTAAAGATGCACATTCAAAAACACCAGCCCGATTGGCCCGAAACCGAGTTTAATGCCGTCGGACTTGTATTCTTCGCTTTGGAAATACAGGTTTGGCATAACACCGGTGGTATATTCGATGTTTTCCTGTGCCTGGTAAATTTCAAAAAACAAGGAAGCCTGCGTGCCGATTGAAATTCTTTGGGTGATGTGAATATCCGCGCCAAACAAAGGCATTAATCCGTATCCGCTTTTATTGTACTTCGACTCGTAAACCTGGTTGTTTCCCACACCAAGCGGATCCTTATTGAATTTATAAAACTCATGATCCCAAAAAGCATCAAAGCCATAAAATATCCTGAGCGACTTATAACGGATACTCCATTCAAGACCCAGTTGCAGGATCGATCCAATGCTTTTGTATTTGAAGTCATAAGCATTGTTTTCATTGTGATGCTTGCTGTAAAAGAAATTGAAATGGGAACGCAAAGCCATTTTCTCACTCAGGTGATAACGGTAACCGAAAACCACGTAAGGAAGGTTTTGTTGCCGGTCAAGATATTCAATCAGGTATTCAGATTGTGCAATTGAGTAAAAGTCCTCATACATGAAAAAATTGTCTTTCATAAACAGATTGCCTGCCCCAATACTAAGTTCATGTTGAAGCAGATCATCGGATTCGTTTTGCTGGGCACAAACACTGTCCGTTAATCCCATTGTAAGCAGGATGACCAAGGAAAACAATTTAGGTTTCATTTTTTTTGTGATTTAGTTTGTGATCGTTTACAAGCCCTTCACCCTCGGTTTGCCCGCAACAAAGTCTTTCAGGTAGAAGGGTTCGAAATAGGCCGTATCTTCAAATTGTTTAGCCCTGTATTTTTCAAAGGCTATTTCGATCAGGTATTTGGCCGATGGCTTGAAATCATCCGTGAAAATTGCGTTGGGGTGATCGCCCAAGGTCGCTTGGCATTTGGGCGCACCATTGCCGAAAAATATGATCTTTTGATCTTTCAGATATTCAGCAAAAGAACGCTCATCGATGATCTCGGCTTTGGTCTCCCTTACTTTGATACAATTACTGTTGAACAATGCCGAATACACTTCCATCCGCCTGGCATCGATCATGGGGCAATACAATGTATCTTCGGATTTTTGCGAAAGCATTCCTTTTACCATGGCCTGCAAAGTTTCCACCGCTATCAAGGGTTTATCGAGGGCATAACACAGACCTTTGGCCGTTGAAACCCCGATGCGCAAACCTGTGTATGATCCCGGACCTTTGCTTACCACAATGGCCTGCAGATCATCCGGCTTAATATTCACTTCTTCAAAAACTTCATTCACAAAAACCGCTGTCATGCTTGCATGGATGTTTTTTTCTGATGACTCGCGCAGGGCGATCACTTCTTTGCCACGGCTTAAAGCAACAGAACAAATCTCTGTGGCAGTTTCGATATGTATGATAAGAGAGGACAAAATGCTGTCTAATTCTCCTTGAATAAATCCTTTTTAGCTACTTTTTCAACTTCCATGCGGTTTTCCAGTTCTCTTGACACGGCGCTGTAGGGTGATGATATCACTTCCTGATCTTCTTGCAGCCCCTTTTCAATTTCGATATAGGTATTGTCCTGAATACCGGTTTCCACCACCTGCAAAATGGCTTTTCCATCCTGATAAAGGAATACCACTTCCAGGTCCTTATCATCCGCCTCAACGCCTTCCTTCTCTTCAAGCTTTTCTTTTTCGAGTTCTTCAAGTTTTGAAGTCAAACGGCCTGAAGTATCGGGTCTGGTGGTCACAGCCTGAATGGGCACGGCCAAAACGCCTTCAGCGGTTTCGGTCTGGATATCAACAGTAGCCGACATGCCCGGCTTAAATGGCGACACATGAGGTTTGTCTTCCGGGATCAGGTTTTCATAGGATTTACGCAAAATGTGAATTTTCACATCGAAATTGGTCACCTGATCGGCGCTCACGCCAGTGGTATTGGCAGATGTTGCAATTTCAGTCACAACACCTTTGAACTCCTTATCCAGATAGGCATCCACTTCTATGGTGCAGGTGTCTCCCATTTCTACACGCACAATATCGTTTTCGTTCACTTCCACATTCACTTCCATGCTGTGCAGGTTGGCGATGGTCATGATCTCGGTACCCGCGCTGAACTGAGAAGCGCCTACCACGCGCTCGCCCACTTCCACATTCAGCTTCGACACCGTGCCGGAATTGGGAGCGTAGATATTTGTTCTCCTGAGGTTCTCTTCGGCTTCTTCGAGTGAAGCCCGGGCACTGGCAACCGTGTATTCGGCAGCCTGAACGCTTTCCCTTGCAGCCTGCACCTCGGCTTCTGCTACCTGGTAAGCGGCATTGGCCGCGTCAAAATCCGCCTCCGAAATCACCCCCTGATCATAAAGCTGCTTGCTTCGCTTAAAATTTTGCTCTTCTTTGGCATACTGGGCTTTTGCCTGCGCGAGTCTTGCACGGGCGCTGGCCAGATTTGCCTTTTGGGTGTTTAGGGAAGCTTCTATCCTTTCATAATTTGAGCGATAAATTTCAGGGTCGATCACAGCAAGCAAGTCGTTTGCCTGCACAGTATCGCCTTCTTTTACATACAGTTCCTTAACTTCTCCGGAGATATAAGGACTGATCTTAACATCTGTTTCGGGTTGTATCTTACCATTGGCCGAAACGGTTTCTACAATGGTTTTAATCTGTACCTGGTCGGTACTCACCTTTAACTGACCTTTGCTACCGCCCTTGGCAACAGCCAGAAAGACCAAAATAACGAGCACAATAAGGATGCCCCAAATGATCCATTTTTTGTTTGATGACTTTTTTGATTTCATTCTCTATTGAAGGTTGATTTCATTTCAGGGTTTATGTGGTAAAATTAGTTAAATTAAACTTGCCTGCAAAACAAAAAACCCTCTTGATCAAGAGGGTTTTGCATCAAACAAAAATCAGTTTTTACCTGCTCACATCACCCAGTGTGATGGGGTTACCCATATAGAAATCAAGCACCTTTGACTTAAAGATAAAATCATACTTGGCTGAAAGCAATTCAGATTCGGCACGGGTAAGCTGCGACTTTGCCACGTTATATTCCAGCGAGTTTACCATACCCACGTTGAATTTTTGCTCCATATACTTAAAGGCCTCCTGGTAAGCGGTTAATGATTTTTCTGTGGCCATATAAGCTTTGAAAGCCGCCAGCGCATCGGTATAAGCCTGTTCCACACTTTTCCGGACAACATTTTTTTGAAGCTCCAGGTTATACTGCGCATTCAACCGGTTCAGCTTACTTTGATTGATGTAGGTGCTTACCTGAAATCCGTTGAAGATCGGTATGCTCAGGGAAAGGGACAAGGTTTTATTCTGATTCTGGTTGAGCTGGTCTCCGAAGGGGATCACTTCTCCAAAATCAGGATCACTGGGATCTGAAAAAATGATCTGGTCGGAGTAGTTGGTTCCCCAGGTACCTCTCAGGTTGAGCGATGGGCTGCGCATTCCTTTTGCCCTGGCCAGTTCGCGTTCGCTGCTCATCAACTGGTATTCGGCGCTTTTTATCTCTGGCAAATGTGTGATGGCCAAACCGTAGATCTTTTCCGAATCAATCAGGTCAAACTCCTGTTCAATATCAAATTCGGGTATTTCAATCTCAAATTTTTCCGCCATGCTTTTATCTAGCAACTGAAGCAAATCAAGGTAAGCGAGGTTGAGCTGGTTTTGTGCATTGATCAGATTCAGTTCTTCGGTAGCACCCTGAGACTGTATATCCAATAGATCGCCCTTTGGAAGCGTGCCGGCATCAACCAGTTTTTGCGTACGTTCGATCTGGAGTTTGGTAACCGCCACCTGTTCTTTGGTCTGATCAAGCATTTCCTTGCTGAACAAGATCTGAAGATATGCCGCAGCGATCTGCAAGGAAATATCATCCCGCATTTTATCGGAGTCATATTTGCTTGCCATATAATTGTATAGGTCTCTTTTGATCAGGTTGAATTTTTGCAAACCGTTAAAAATATTGACTTCCGAACTGGCCGAAAAATAATTCTGCTGTGTTTGCTTGTCGGTATATTCATATGTAGCAAGGTCGATCGAACGGCCCCAACCATAACTGTGCGAGGCAGAGGCATTCAATGAAGGCAGAAGTGCCAGCTTGCTTTGCTGCCAGTCGTCTTCATAGCTTTCGGCATTCAGTTCACTCTGCTTTATCCGTATGTTGTTATCGATCGCATAATTGATGCAATCTTCCAGCGACCATACTTCTTGCGCATAAATGGTCCCTGCAATACCTAAGATCATTGTAAGCAAAAAAGATAAAGCGAGACTTCGGAAAAAAATACTATTTCTTCTCATTGTTTCTATGAATTTTCTTGTTCTGCTTCAAAATTAGCTAAAAATATGCCACAAACATATCGCCTTGTTTAATAGGACATTACAACCATCCCCCCTTTATAAAAGCGCCTTCTGTGTTCATTTGTTGACAGTGGATGTACGCATGTGAACATCTTGTTAAAATTCGCGTGATCCAAATATAAAAACAATCAACGTTAATTTTTAATAATTTTACTTCCTCATAAGAAATCATTTAAGTTCACTGCCATGATCTCAAATCTTAAAATTTTCAGCTTGTTTATTACCACCCTGCTATTTGTTGTATCCCTGCTTTTCTGCAAAGCAGGTTTTACTCAAAATCTGAACGGTATCGGAGATACCATTGATGTTGTGAATTATACCATTAATATCGACAGCATCAATTACGATGAAAACACGATCAAAGCAAGAGCGGGGCTACGGCTCACCACAAAAATAGATTTGTTGGATCATATTTCGCTTGAGTTGCTGGACTTAACTGTTGATGAAGTTTTTATGAACCAGGTAGAACTGGAGGATTTCATCCACAACAGTCCATTGCTTTACATTCCACTCCCCAGCACAATCAGTACGGGAGACACCATAATTCTGGACATTCATTATCATGGCAATCCGTTTCATGAAGGATGGGGAGGCTACCACTGGTCGGGAAATTATTCTTTCAATCTTGGTGTGGGCTTCGTCTCCGATCCGCATAACCTGGGCAAAGCCTGGTTTCCCTGTGTGGACGATTTCACCGACCGGGCCACTTACGATTGCTACATAACGGTTGCGGAGGGTCATAAGGCCGTTTGCGGAGGCGAGTTGATCGAAATTATGAACAATGGTAATAACACCTCTACATATCACTGGCAACTGGAGGAAACCATCCCCACTTACCTGGCCTCAGTGGCAACCGGCAATTACTGGGAATACACCGACACCTATAACGGAATTGAACGGGATATTCCGGTCAATATTTTTGTAAGACCGATCGACTCGAATGATGTCGTAGGATCATTTGGGACTTTGAATGAAATTACCGCGATTTTTGAAGAACACTTCGGGCCTTATCCTTTTAGCAGAATCGGCTATGTGGGAACGTCCATCGGTGCAATGGAACACGCCACCAACATTGCCTATCCCAATTCAAGCATCAACGGCAACCTGGATCATGAATGGCTGATCGCACATGAGCTTTCGCATATGTGGTTTGGTGATTGCATAACCTGTGTCGATGCGGGCGACATGTGGCTCAATGAGGGCTGGGCTACTTTCTGTGAATTTTTCTATAAAGAGATCCTTTACAGCCCGGATGAGTTTAAAAGCCTGATGCGTGAAAACCATGCGGATGTGCTGCATTATTGCCATACCGGTTCGGGCGACGGGAGCTACCTGCCATTATACGGCCTGCCCCATGCCTATACTTACGGAATGACAGCCTACGATAAAGGTGCGACAGTGGTGCAATCCATGCGGGCCTATCTTGGCGATTCTGTTTTTTTTGACGCCGTTACGGCCTACGTGCAGGAGTTTGCTTTCAAGCATGCTTCATCCTATGATATGAGGGATTTCTTCAGCGATCATACCGGCACCGACATGACGGGTTTCTTCGACGCCTGGGTGTTCACAGGTGGCACCCCCCATTTTTCGATCGATTCATTTGCTGTTCAAAACAACGGAAAAAATTTTATGGTGGATATCTATTCAAGACAAAAACACAAAGGCGTTGCGCACATCGATTTGGATAACATCATTGAAGTTACACTAATGGATAACGACTGGAATAGTTTTACGGATACGGTACATTTTTCCGGCCCGGCCGGTCATTCGGTGCTGGAAGTTCCATTCGAACCCATAGCTGTTTTTGTCGATCCGGAAGAACGCATGTGCGATGCTACAACCGACAACTACAAGATCATCAAAGAAACCGGGAACTACTCTTTTCCTGAAACTTATTGCAGCATCAAGGTGGAAGATATCAGCGACAGTGCCTTTGTACAAGTCGTTCACAACTGGGCTGCCCCTGACAGCATGTTCGACCCCCTGCCAGGCCTTAGCCTTTCTCCATACAGATATTGGACCATCGAAGGAATACTGCCCGAAAATTTTGACGCCACAGCCAAGCTGATGTACAACCGTTTTGATTATCTGGATAACGACCTAATAGAAAGCGAACAGGATTCGGTTGTGATCCTTTACAGACCTTATGCCGGTGAAGAATGGCAGGAAATTGAACATGTGCGGGAAGGCATCTGGAGTGTGGGGTACATTTATGTTGATATGGTGCCGGGACAATACACCCTCGCGGTTTGGGATACACAATATGTGGGCAAACATGAAAATACACCCGACAAATCGGATGCGATCAGGATTTTTCCAAATCCGGTTTCGGATATGCTGAACATCCATACGAATTTTGAAACCGACGCCAATATTGAAATTTTTTCATCTCAGGGCGCCATGCTTGATGTCATTCCTGTTATGGCAGGCGACTTTTTCTGTGAATACAACACGGCCGGACTCACCTCTGGGACCTATCATTTGGTGCTGGTGCAAAACGGGAAATATGTCAGTCATACCCCATTTATAGTTTATTGAACATCTGAAGAAATCAAATCAAAGCACATTATGATCGATCAGGTTGAAGCCTATATTAAACCATTGCTTTCAGAGCTTAAAGCACACGGAAATCCTGAAGAAGCCTTGAAAATGAAAAGATACCTCAAAGATCAATTCGAGTTCTTCGGTATCAGAGCCAACGAGCGGCGGAATATTTGCAAATCTTTTCTCTGGGAATACGGACTACCCAAAACCGGAGACCTGAGTGAGGTGGTTTACTATCTTTGGGATCAACCTCAACGTGAATTGCAACATTTTGCCATGGAGGTGGTAGAAAAATTCCTGAAAAAAACCGATGATCAGCTACTTGACCTGCTGGAGTTTATGATCACCAACAAATCCTGGTGGGATACTGTGGATTTTATCGCAGCCAGGCCGGTTGGCGTTTTTTTTAAACAATATCCGGAGCTGATCAAACCGGTTACAGAAAACTGGATGGAATCGGGCAACATATGGCTGCAGAGAAGCGCCCTGCTGTTTCAACTTAAATACAAGCAGGATACAGATTTCAAATTGATGAAAAAGTACATAGGCCAATTGAGCGACTCAAAAGAATTCTTTATCAGAAAGGCCATTGGCTGGGTACTACGTGAATATTCAAAAAGCGAATCTCAATTGGTTGTCGGATATGTAAAAACCGCAACGATCTCAAATTTCAGCAAAAAAGAAGCGCTTAAATGGCTGAACAGAAAACAAATGATTTGAAAGGCATATATTGAAACCCTGAAGAAAAATCTGCGAATCCTAACCAATATTAAGCTCTGAGGCCTTTATCTCAACCCACTGATCACTACCATTTGAGTGCATGGTCTTGATCACGGATTCGTCTGTCAGCTTATCGGTTTTCAGTTTTACAAAATGGTGGAAATTAATGCGTTTTTTTGAAAGGTTTAATATAATGAACCCGATCAGGGGAGTAAGAAAGAATCCGATGATCAACAAGGTAACACCACCAATCCTTCTGTTACGACCTTCAAAGTAAAGGATCAATGAGGCTCCGATATATAATATGCCGATAAGTATCCAGGCCATGGTTTTGTTTTAAAAGCAAGAAAGCAATTCAATTATTATACCATTTTAACCAAGGTAAAGAAAATCACTGTATTGAATATTTTCATCCATTGGCAAATATTCCGTAAAAATACAGAATTCCATAAAATTTTGAAGGCGATTTTACGTATTCGGGTATCAGCAATTTCTTTTGTAATTTTATCCCTATCAAATAATATGATCAATTTGATTCAGTCAGATGTTTCTTTAATTTAGGCTTAGCATGAGTAAAATAATCGAAACTTTAAACCCGGGTGATTCCAATCTTGGAAAAAAGGTGGCGGAACCTTTCGAAAAGTTTTTCCGGTCTGAATCATCTTCGGGTATATTGTTGCTGCTGTTTACCATCATAGCAATGATCTTGGCAAACTCAACGCTTTCATCCCAGTATTTTGATTTCTGGAATATTAAGATCAGGATAGGTGTGGGCAATTTTGAGTTGAACAAACCCCTTATCCTTTGGATCAACGACGGCCTGATGGCCATATTCTTTTTCTTTGTCGGCCTGGAGATCAAAAGGGAGATACGCGTCGGGGAACTTTCTACACTAAAGGAAGCGGCCCTGCCGATAGGTGCAGCCATTGGCGGAATGGCTATTCCTGCGCTTGTTTATATCATCTTCAATTTAGGAGAACCCGGCGAATCGGGATGGGGAATCCCGATGGCCACCGACATTGCCTTTGCTCTTGGCGTGCTGGCACTGGTGGGCAAAAAGATCCCACTTTCACTGAAAATATTCCTCACCGCCCTGGCCATTGTGGATGACCTCGGAGCGGTGCTTGTGATTGCACTTTTCTATACTGCCAATTTAAAGCTCAGTTACATCCTGATCGCATTGATAATCCTGGCGGTGCTGTTTTTATTCAACCGACTCAAGATCAGGCATCCGGCTTTTTATATCGTTTTGGGAATTGTTTTGTGGTTTCTGTTTTTAAAATCAGGTGTGCATACCACTGTTGCCGGTGTTTTGCTTGCCATGACCATTCCGGCCCACACAAGGATTGACCGGGGCAATTTCATTCGTAAAATCAAACATTATATCACCCGCTTTCAGCGGGCCTGCGGCAATGGAGTCAGCCTGCTCACCAACCAGGAACAACAGGAAAGCGTGCAAGCCATCGAACTTGCCTGCCATGAAGTGGAATCTCCCCTGCAACGGCTTTTGCATGATCTGCATTTCTGGGTATTGTTTATCATTATGCCGATTTTTGCCTTTTCCAATGCGGGTATGATTATCAATGCCGAACTGTTCGAAACCATCGACCTGAATGTATTCCTGGGAATATTGTTCGGACTGGTAATAGGTAAGCCACTTGGCATCTTGTTGTTTTCCTATTTATTGCTAAAACTTAAAATCGCCTCATTGCCTGCTTTTACCAACTGGGGTCAATTCATCGGTCTGGGTTTTCTGGCGGGGATCGGTTTTACCATGTCTTTGTTCATAAACGGCCTGGCCTTTCAAATTGAGGTTCTTTCTTCCACGGCTAAGCTTGCCATCTTGGTTGCTTCGGTAATTGCCGGAATTGCCGGATTTTTATTGCTGAATTACAGCACGAAAAGAAAAATCAGAAAAGAAGAATCCAATGCCTGATCTATCAACCTGACATTGTTGATTATTTAAATGGGTTGAATGAAGCAAGCTGTTAAATCATTCTTATTTTTGTGGAAAAAATTAAGCGCCTATTAAGATATTGAAAAGCATATTGCCCCTTTTGGTGGCCCTACCTGTGGTCTTGCTGTTGACCATGTCCACAAGATCAAAGGCACCCGGTATCGGATTATCCCATATCCCTGAATCTAATTATCAAATCCCTGATAAATTTATACACAGCCTTGATGAGGATATCATCAGAGCCAAAGCCGATCAACTTAATGAAACATTTGAAAATTTGCATAAACGCAATGGATTTAACGGGGCTGTGATGTATGCTGAAAAAGGAAGGTTGGTTTACCAAAAAGCTTTCGGCCGGGCCAATGTTAGCAACAACAGCCCACTAAGCATTCACACTCCTTTCGAGCTGGCTTCGGTTTCTAAAATGTTCACCGCCATGTCCGTTATGATCCTGAAAGAAAGAAACCAACTCAGCTTTGAGGATACCATTACGAAATTTTTTCCCGACTTTCCTTATCCGGGTATCACCCTAAGAAACTTGTTGAATCACAGGTCGGGGCTCAGCCGATATATGTCCCTTGCACATGCCAATTGGCAGGATAAAAGCATAGGAATGAGCAACAGGGATATGCTTCGGCTTTTCATCAAACATAAACCCAAGCCTTACTACAAGCCCGATCAGAAATTTCATTATTGCAACACCAATTATGCATTGCTCGCCTGTTTGGTTGAAAAAATATCGGGCATGCCTTTTGATCGCTTTGTAAAGATGCATATTTTCAGGCCGCTCCAAATGAATGATTCCTTCGTTTATAATATGGATGAAGATAGCGCGGTTTCGTTTTATCTTGAAGCAGGTGCCACGGGTTACCATTTTCGCGGATGGCGAAAAATCAGGGTTAGGAACAGTTACCTTAACGCTGTGATGGGCGATAAGGGCGTTTTCTCATCGGTCGCTGATATGTACAAATTCGATCAGGCCCTTTATGACCAATTGCTCGTATCAAAAGAAACACTTACCGAAGCTTTTAAAAAAGGAAGCGCCGACGACAAGAAATACGGTGATGATTACGGCTTTGGCTGGCGCATCAAATCGGATATGGATAGCTGCGTTTATCATTATGGCTGGTGGAAAGGCTTCCGCTCATTTTTTATCCGCGATATGAAAAACCAAAAAACCATTGTTGTGCTTAGCAATTTCGACAAGGGTCCGGGCTCCTCCCACTTTTGGAAAATCATAAAAAACAATGAGCATGAACTGGGTTTTATCAGCAAACTGGATGTGAGTCCTTTTTAAACTCACTAAAGCAAGTTAATTCAAAAAACCTGTAAATTAGCTCCAGGGATCTTAGCAGCTGAATTTATATTTTACGAATCAAACAGGAAGGGTTTTCACGATCTACCGGCATAAGGTGGTCAAACGCTGGATCATTCATTCACCATCAGCTTAAATCCGATACCATGCACGTTCATCAGTTCAACGTCCGGGTCTTCTTTTAGAAATTTCCTTAATTTGGTAATATAAACATCCATGCTCCTGGCGTTGAAATAGCTATCGTCGTGCCAGATCTTTTGTAGAGCCTCGCTCCTATCGAGCACTTCATTTTGCTTCTGGCAAAGCAGCCGAAGTAATTCCGACTCCTTTGAGGTGAGCCTCTGACTGGCTTTTCCTTTTATCAGAACCTGCCGGTTATAATCGAATTCATATTTGCCGATTTCGAACTTATTTTTTTCTTTGGATTTCTTTTCCTGCTCGCCAATCCTTCTCAAAATGGCTTTCATTCTCACCAGTAGTTCTTCCATGCTAAAAGGTTTGGTGATGTAGTCATCCGCACCCAGCTCGAATCCTTTGAGTTTGTCTTCCTGCATCGACTTGGCCGTAAGAAACAATATCGGTACTTCTTTGTCTTCCTTGCGTATGTCCTTTGCCAGGCTGAAACCGTCTTTCACCGGCATCATCACATCAACAATACAAAAATCGAACTGTTCATTTTCAAATGCTTCCAGCGCCTGTTGTCCGTCGGCCGTGAGAACCGTCGGGAAACCCTTGGCTTCAAGATATGCCTTCAAAATAGTGCCCAGGTTTTTGTCATCCTCGGCAAGCAACACTTTTATGGTTTTGATTTCGGTCATAAAACTTAATATTGTTCGAGGGGCAGATAAATAAAGAACTCCGAACCTTTCCTGGGTTCACTGTCCAGTTCGATCTTGCCACCGTGTTTGTCAACTATGGCTTTCACATAATTCAGGCCAAGCCCGAAACCCTTAAAGTTATGAATATTTCCGGTCGGGATCCTGTATAATTTTTCAAAAATCCTTTTCTGATCCGATTTGCTGATTCCTATACCGTTGTCTTTCACGGCAATGGAAATCCCGGAGTCGATGTTGATTGTTGAAATTTTGATGTGCGGCTCATCCAGGGTGTATTTGTTAGCATTGTCGATGAGGTTGAACACCATATTGGTCAGGTGCATGCGGTCGGCATGAATGGTGCTGGCGTCAGCCTTCAGGTCGGTTTCGATCTTTCCGTTGCGTTTCTCAACCTGAAGCTTGAATTTATCGATCACGTTGTTGATGATCTCATGCACATTCACCCATTCTTTTTTCAGGTTCAACTGGCCTTTTTCAATAATGGCTGATTGCAAAACCTTTTCTGCCATACCACCCAGTCTCTTATTCTCATCCCTGATCACAGAGATATAGCTGTCGTAAACCTCTTCCGATTTTTGAATATCCTTATCAGAAAGGGCTTCGCAGGCCAGGGAAATGGTAGAGATCGGCGTTTTGAACTCATGGGTCATATTGTTGATGAAATCGTTTTTCATCTCCGAAAGTTTCTTTTGCCTTAAAATAGTGTTGATACTGTATGTAAAAGCAAAAATGATCAACAATATCAAAACGACGGAAATACCCAGCAAACCCCACAACTGGCTGAGCAAAAAACGTTTTTCCCTGGGGAAGTAGATCATCAGGTAATTCGGGTCGTTTTGGATTTCACTGGGGAAAAGTGTAAACACGAATGACTTTTCAAGCAATTCAGTCGGATATTTCCCGCTTTTCTGATAGATCATTTTATTTCGGGCGGGATTATAGATACCGAATTCATATTCCGTATCTATTCCTCTTCTTTCAAGTTCCGAATTCAAAGCCGAATCAAGATACCCGTATGAAATCCGCTCATCAATAGGCTTTCTCTGAAATGGATCAAGCCACTCCTGTATTAGGCCCTGGGTTAGGAAGGTCTTATTTATAAATTGCTCAAAATCCTCGCGCGACTGGATCTGGCTCAGCTCTTGATAAAACTGTAGGTTCAAACTGTCGAAAGAACGCATATAAGAATAGGCCGGTGATCCTTTTTTGATCCTTTGCCTGAGCATGTTTTGCATATCGATTTTCTCAAGGCGAAAAACGACCTCAGACACAGCTTCATTCACCCCCCTCACAAAACCAGCCTCTTTAACGGTGATGGCGTTGCGGATCCAATGCACCTGTATGGCCATCAAACCCAACAATGCCAGGCTTATTATTGATATGACAAGGATGATATTTCGCTTTTTCACACAACAAAATTAGCGGTTCATTTCAATGGTTTACAGACCTTTAACAATTTTTAACGTTTGTTAAACTCCATTAACATTATTGGCATAATTTCTGTTATAAATTTGCCAGCACTAGTAAGTTAGATTAGAATAATCCGGGAAGCCAAAGTTTTGTGTTGGATTATACATTGCGCAAAAAAAAAGACACAATTTTGGTTTTCAAACTTTCTCAGAAAGCGGCCCTTCTCCAAGGGCCTCTTTTTTTTTTGAGACTATGGTTCTGCGAGCCGAAGGCGAAGCGGAACCATAAGTCGAAAAATCCCGACCTAGCTCCAGCGAAGTCGGGATTGGTTCGTATTACTCCAATGATGATTAAAAAGATTTTGACAATTTCTAATTGGCGGTGGGAGGCTGGAACGGAGGTATAAAGGTATAGGGGTATAAAGGTGATCAAAATTGCACGATTGACCGTAAAAGATGAATTGAGAATTCGCAATTTGCCAACCAACCCGTGTAGTGCTGGGTAACAAACCATATTAGATACTGCTAACCGGCAAGCCCCAAAGGGGCTGGATAAATTAAATCCTATCCCAACAGTTAATAACTTTTTTAAAATTAAATTACCTTAAAGGGTTACCTTTTATCATAAAACGGAATTAACCTGTAAATCAACCAATCCCACAATACCTGTTTTTATGATTGCTGTGAAGTCCCCATATCCGCAGAGAGAGAGAGATCTACTTATAATAAAAATTCCTTTCCAAAAAACAGTAACGTTTCACCTTTTTTTATACTCCATAATAAAAACGCTTTCAAAAAATTTCTTAAACCAGGAAAGGTGTCTTTGCGCTCGATAATTCCGGAAACGAAGTGCAAAACTGGGGTTATACGGGGCATATTATTGAGGGAACCCGCAATATATATCCCGCCATCTCACTGGCCGATTTGGATGAAGACGGCAATATCGAAGTGCTTTTATTTACTGTTGGAAAACTTTATGCCTGGAAAAATGACGGAACTTCCTTTTGGCCGGGAATGGATTACGTTCCTATTGAAGGTGAACATGCCGACGGCCTGTGCCCATT
>JAIPBS010000033.1 GCA_021738625.1 Bacteroidales bacterium | reverse complement strand
ATATTATCAGGATTATTTGGATGAGTTCTGTTACAAAGTAAACCGAAGATACTTCGGAGAAAAAATATTCGACAGATTGCTATTTGCCTGTGCAAGTTATAATTATAAAGACCTTGTTCATGTTAACTGATACTCATATAAAGTTATAGGGGTATAAGGGTATAAGGGTATAAGGGTATAAGGGTGCAGAGGGTAGGTTTATGAATCTAATTGCTAAAATAATAATAAAAGATATGGAAAACTTTGATGATTTTGTTTTGGAAGAACCCCCTGAATTTTACAGATCAGACAAGGATTTTACTTCTCTGGCTGCATGGCAGGATACAAGGGAAGTGAAGTTGTTCTTCTATAACAATGTTTTACCCAAATTGCCAAATAGTGAGAAATATAATCTGGATATCCAAATCAGAAAAGCTGCTGTAAGTGGAACTGCAAATATTGCAGAAGGATATGGAAGGTTTCATTATCAGGAAGCGATTCAGTTTTACAGGGTTTCGAGAGCATCGGTTTATGAGCTAAAAGATCATTTGATCAGTTCCCTTGATCTTGAATATATTATTAAAGAGATCTATGATAATGGATCAGCTTTGATCGAAAAAGCCAAAGTTTCAATTAACTGATTTATTAAATACAATCAAAAGAAACTGGAAGAGAAAAGTAAGACAAAGACGGGAGTAAGGGATCCCAAACCCATATAACCCTATACCCTTATACCCCTATAACCTTTTATAAACAAGGAGTTTAAACAATTAAGTAATAAGCGAAATAAAACGAAACAAACATGAGCAACGATAAAGACTTTCTCCCCATCAACGGAACCGATTTTGTGGAGTTCTACGTGGGGAATGCGAAGCAGGCGGCGTATTATTATCAGACTGCCTATGGGTTTCAGCCGTTGGCATACAGCGGACTGGAAACCGGAGATAAGAAAAAAACATCTTATGCGCTCAGGCAGGATAAGATAACATTGGTGTTTACAACCCCCATTAAGCAGGGAACGGATATCGGCCGGCACATCGACTTGCATGGGGATGGCGTTAAATTCGTGGCTCTTTGGGTGGATGATGCAAGACTTTCTTTTGAAGAAACCACCAGAAGAGGGGCAAAGCCATACTTGGAACCCCAGGTAAAAAAAGATGATCATGGTGAAGTTGTGGTTTCAGGAATCCATACCTATGGCGAAACCATACATCTTTTTGTGGAAAGAAAAAATTACAATGGTTTTTTCCTGCCGGGATTCAGGGAGTGGAACCCGGCCTATAAAACCCAGGAAGTCGGTTTGAAATATGTCGATCATATGGTCGGCAATGTCGGCTGGGGAGAGATGAACAAATGGGTCGATTTTTATGCCGATGTTATGGGATTCAAACAGATCATTTCTTTTGATGATAAAGACATTTCGACTGAATATACCGCTTTGATGAGCAAGGTGATGTCGAACGGCAACGGTTACATCAAGTTCCCGATCAATGAACCTGCCAAAGGAAAAAAGAAATCGCAGATCGAAGAATACATTGATTTTTACAATGGGGCCGGTGTGCAGCATGTGGCTATGGCCACCGACAATATTATATACACTATCAATGAATTGAGAAAACGCGGCGTGGAATTTCTGCATGTTCCTGAAAGCTATTATGATACCGTGCCTGAGAGGGTGGGGGAAATTGATGAGGATCTTGGTGTATTGAAAGACCTGCATATTCTTATCGACCGGGATGATGAAGGCTATCTGCTGCAGCTTTTCACCAAGCCGGTCCAGGATCGCCCGACGGTATTCTACGAGATCATCCAGCGAAAAGGCGCCAGATCTTTTGGAAAAGGAAACTTTAAAGCGCTTTTTGAAGCGATTGAGTTGGAACAAGAAAATAGAGGAACTTTGTAAAATAACAAATCACAAATTTCAAGTACCAAATAATATCAAATGACTCAAATTACAATGACCAAAAACTTTCGCAAATAGCTTAATGTTTTGAATTTGGGGAATTGGAATTTATTTGTTATTTGGTGCTTGCGATTTGAAATTATAATGAAGTATGAACATAAAAGCGAACGACCCTTTCCTCATGTCCTGGCTGGAAGTTCCTGCCAACAGCGACTTCCCCGTCCAGAATATTCCTTTTGGGATTTTTAAGTATGATAATGAAGAACCCAGACCGGCAAGCCGGATCGGTGACCATGTGATCGATCTGTCGGCTTTGGCAGATTTTGGGTATTTCGACAAACTGGAAATTGAAGATTTGAACGTTTTTTATAAACCTGTGCTGAATGATCTTTTTGCACTTGGCAAACCCATGGTGAGAAAGATCAGAAACAGGCTTTCGGATTTGTTTGAAGACAACAATGAGGAGCTGAAAAACGATCACGAAGCCAGAAACAACGCACTTTTTAGGATAGATGAAGTACAGATGATGATGCCGGTTGAGGTGGGCGACTACACGGATTTCTATTCCAGTAAAGAACATGCCACCAATGTGGGCACCATGTTCCGCGATCCCGACAATGCCTTGTTGCCCAACTGGAAACACATCCCGGTTGGTTATCATGGCAGGTCTTCGTCTATCGTGGTTTCAGGTACAAACATTCATCGTCCGAAAGGGCAGATCATGCCACCTGAATCGGATCAGCCCATTTTCAGTCCGACCAGGCTGATGGACTTTGAACTGGAAATGGCTTTTGTAACTTGCAAGGAAACACAACTGGGCGATAGCATTCCAGTAGAAGAAGCCGAGGACGCCATCATTGGTTTGGTACTCTTCAACGATCTTTCGGCAAGGGATATTCAGAAATGGGAATATGTGCCGCTCGGGCCTTTTCTTTCAAAAAACTTTGGTTCTGTGATCTCACCCTGGATTGTAACTTTGGATGCCTTCGAGCCTTTCCGCGTGAATGGACCTAAGCAGGATCCGCCGGTTCTGCCGTATTTGAAATCTGAAGGAAAGAAAAGCTTCGACATCAACCTGGAGGTTTATCTTGAGGCAGAAAACCAGCCCGAGCACCGGGTTTGCCGGAGCAATTTCAAGTATATGTACTGGAACATGGCCCAGCAGCTGGCGCATCAAAGCGTGAACGGTTGCAACATCAGGGTAGGGGATATGTATGCTTCAGGCACCATAAGCGGGCCAACGCCCGAATCCTATGGTTCCATGTTGGAGTTGTCCTGGAAGGGGACAAAACCGATCACACTTCCCGACGGCTCCCGGCGAAAATTTATCAACGACAACGACGCCATTATCATGCGCGGTTACGCAGAAAAGGATGGATTGCGCATCGGGTTCGGCGAATCGAAGACGAAAATTTTGCCGGCAAAATAGTTTCAGGTTACAACGGATTAATAAAACAAACTATAAATAGATATGATCAGGAAAACACAAACGATCAATCCGCTACAAATACCCGTCCCGCAATTCCACAAACTCATTCTGGGCTCGGTGTCTCCCAGACCGATTGCTTTTGCGAGCACGATCGACAAGGACGGCAAACCCAACCTGTCTCCCTTTAGTTTTTTCAATGCCTTCGGAGTGAATCCTTCCACCCTGATCTTTTCTCCTTCCAGGAGAGGACGGGATAATACTACCAAAAACACTTTTGAGAATCTGAAGGAAGTTGCAGAGGTGGTGATCAATATGGTAACTTACGACATGGTGGAACAGGCCAATCTGGCCAGTTCCGACTATCCGAAAGGAATAAATGAATTTGTGAAAGCGGGCTTCACCCCAATAGAGTCGGAAATGGTCAGGCCTTTTCGGGTAAACGAGTCACCGGTGCAGTATGAGTGTAAGGTGCGTGATATTATCGAAACCGGCGATCAGGGCGGGGCGGCCAATTTGGTTATTTGTGAAATCCTTTTGATGCATGTGGATGAGAATGTCCTTGATGAAAGCGGCATGATCGACCCGGATAAGATCGATCTGGTTGGACGTATGGGCGGCCCCTGGTATTGCCGTACAACCGGCGATTCCAAATTTAAAATTTCCAAACCCGGAGAAAAACTGGGTATTGGAATTGACGCCCTTCCTGAGCAAGTCAGGCACAGCCCCGTCTTAACCGGAAATGAGCTGGCGAAGTTGGGTGGTTTGCAAAACCTTCCGGAAAGCAATGAAGTGGACGCCATGAGGAGTTCGAATGAAGTAAAGAAAATTTTCGATGAATCGGAGGATATTTTAACCGGTATTCATTCCCATGCCAAACAACTCATTCAAAAAGGAGAAGTGTATGAGGCGATGAAGGTTTTGATGACGTATTAGTGGGGCTGTTTCTAAAGACCTTATTTTGCCACGAAAACACAAAGACACAAAACTTCACAAAGTTGTAATTTGACAGAAAGCTAACCTTTTGTCTTTGTGGCAAATTTTAAACTGATATTATTGGCTTACAGGCAGGTACACGAAATATCAACCCACGGTTTTAACCGTGGGATACAATGGCGATGTTCCACTCCCCCAAAAACGGTTTTAACCGTTTTTATCCTTCTTCAATAGCCCATGCAATTCAATAAACCGTTGGTATTCCTCCTCGAATGTCATTTTTGTGTGGTGCTCTCTTTGGTTTTGGATGTACTTCCGCAATGTTTTGATACCGGATTCCGATACAGAATATGCTGATAATCCCACCTGCCACAAAAATTTCGGTCTCATAATTCCGGATTGATTTATTTGAAAGGAACTTCCACCTTTGATCTGGTGTATAACCTCTCTTATGTTTTTATCGGGATGCAACAAAAACAATAGATGGACATGATTGGCTGTTCCATTCATAATATTTAAAACACATTTTGTTTTGTCAACTTCCTTTCGAATTAATTGATATATTTTTTCTTCGAGGTCAATTTTGATAAGGGGTGTTCTATTTTTGGTACCTAAAATGGCGTGTATCCAAATTTTAATGTGAGAATGTGCCATGGGATGTTTTTGCATACAATTTACGTAAATGTTTTAAAACGGTTAAAACCGTTCCCTCAAAATTACCGCCACCGGAAACCCACAGCTAAAGCTGTGGGCTGATATTATTGGCTTACAGGCAGGTACACGAAATATCAACCCACGGTTTTAACCGTGGGTAAAAATGATAAATATTTTGTGAGAAACGGTTTTAACCGTTTCCCCCCAATCTGTAATCGATCTAAAACAAAATGTATGTAATTTAGTCACATAATTAAAAAGCTTAATTATGAAAAAACTGGTATTTATATTTTGCTTGGCGGGTATTTCTTTAACGGCTTTTGCCCAAAAAAGGGAAATGCCCGAGTATTTTGATTTACGGGATTACAATGGTGAAAATTATGTGACTTCGGTTAAAGATCAGCAGGGGGGTACCTGTTGGACGCACGGCGCCATGGCGGCCATGGAAGGAAATATGATGATGACGGGCGAATGGGAAGCCAATGGCGAAACCGGTGAGCCCAACCTGGCCGAATACCACCTGGACTGGTGGAACGGATTCAACGAACACAACAATGACGATATCATGCCACCTTCAGGCAGCGGTCTGCAAGTGCATCAGGGAGGCGATTACATGGTTACAACCGCTTATTTAAGCAGGAATGAGGGAGCTGTAAGGGATATCGACGGTCAATCATTCAACAATCCTCCTACCCGTTCCGATACTTCATTTCATTATTACTATGCACGGGATGTGGAATGGTTCACCATCGGCGACAACCTGGAAGGGATCGATGCGATCAAGCAACGACTGATGGATGAAGGCGTGATCGGTACCTGTATGTGTTATAGCGGATCATTTATCAGCAACTATATTCATTACCAGCCTCCCACATCAGACTATCTTCCCAACCATGCGATATCCATTGTGGGATGGGATGACAACCTTGAAACACAGGCCCCGGAAAACGGCGCGTGGATCGTGAAGAACAGCTGGGGCGAAGATTGGGGCAACGACGGCTATTTCTATATTTCCTATTACGACAGGTGGAGTTGCCGCGAGCCTCAGATGGGGGCCGTGTCATTCAGGAATGTGGAACGCCTGAAATATGATTATACCTATTATCACGACTACCACGGCTGGCGGGATATCAAGGAAGATTGCCAGGAGGCTTTTAATGCCTTTGTTTCAACCGGAAACCAGCAACTGAAGGCGGTCAGCTTTTACTCAGCAGCCGATTCAATCGACTATACCATTAAGATTTACGGAGCATTCGATGGCACCGAACTTTCGGATGAATTATTCAGCATCTCCGGATGGAAACAATACCTCGGCTTCCATACGGTAAATGTTGAGCAGGAACTTTACCTGGAAGAGGGTGAAGAGTTTTACGTTTATCTGTACCTGGAAAAAGGTGGTCAACCCTACGACAGAACTTCGGATGTGCCTGTATTGCTGGGTGCAAGTTATCGCACCATCGTGGAATCGTCGGCTTCACCTGGGGAAAGTTATTATATGGAAGACGGAAGCTGGCTTGATTTTTTCGATTATGATGATCCATCGGGCTATCTTCAAACCGGTAACTTTTGCATGAAGGCCCTGACGATAGATAACCCTGTTGCCTCAACGCCAAATCAAAATGCATTCGGTAGTTTTAGCTTGCAGCAAAACCTGCCCAATCCGTTTTACGGTCAAACAAGCATCAGGTACATTTTACCCGGTGAAAATCATGTCAGCCTGAAAATTTTTGATCTGACCGGAAAAGAAGTAATTACTTTGATTGAAGGGAAGCAAAGCGCCGGAAAACATCTTGTTGACTGGAATGGTGAAAGTGCTTCAGGCGAAAAAGTAAAAGAAGGTATTTATATATACACCATCGAAGCTGGTAACATAAGGTTTTCCAGGAAGATGGTACTCAGATAAATCCGGGATTTATAAAATACTCATTTGAAGTATCCTGACAGGTGGCTCCAGGTATTGGCCTTTTGCAGGCTGTTGCTGGATAAACCTGACCACACCCATGCCCTGTATTACCCGGCCGAATGCCGCAAATCCCTGATTGTCGGGATTTCTTTTGCCGCCATAATCCAATGAGGGCTGGTCGCTTATGCAAATGAAAAACTCGCTGGTGGCTGTTCCCGGCTCATAACGTGCCATCGAGATCGTACCGTTTTTATGAAGAATACCCGTTTGTTCGGTTGATTCATGAGGAATGGGGGATAGCATCTGCGGATGATGATCTTCATAAAGACCGCCCTGTATCACTTCTATTTTGTTTGCAGTATCAATCTGGTTGTATTTGGTGACGGTTCTGTAAAAGGTGGCTCCTTCAAATCGACCTTCTTCAATATATCTGATGAAATTCTCGCAGGTCAGGGGAGCTTTTTCGGGATACAATTCAACAACGATATCCCCGTATTTGGTTTTGATGAGTACGTGTGTGTTTTCATAAGTGCATGAAAACAAAACCACTGAGACCAGAAGCCATCTGAAAGCCTTCATTTTTTAGATGCAAGTTACAAAATATCGGTTCTGTTTGCAATCACTCAATCCTTGCCAGCCTCAAACCATTCTCGATAACCTGCTTCAATTCAGGTTTTTCCGTTTTTTTCTTTTGAAAATAATCCTTGATTTCATTAAAAGCGGCGCTGTCTTTCTTTCCATTGTTCAGCAGTTCAATGATCTCCAGCGGCAACAGCCATTCTTCGGGAAAATCTTTTTTCAGGATTTCCCAGATTTGCTCCAGCTTAATGCCTTCATCGCTGCTCAGCTCATGCTGAACTTCTTTGATCACTGCTTTTTCCTGATGGTCCATTTTGTTTTCCCTGATATTTCTCACTTCCCGGTACATTGTATGAAGCTTTATGGCGCGCTCGCTATGTTTGATCTTATGTGTTTTTTCTTTTGGAACGGGGAAATGATGTTCGTAGGCATTGGCGTCGGCGGGTCCGTTGTAGGCCGAGATGATCTCATCACCCACCGCCATGTCGAAAACTCCCCAGGAAGGGTCGAAAAGGGTTTCGCCCCTGAAAGTTACTTTGCAATCCTTAAAAGTGATTAGAATGATCTCTCCATCCTTGCGAAGGATTTTAACGGGCCGGCCTTCCACAATTATGTCCGATTCAAACTCCAGTCGGGAAGCTTCATCTATGACAATCCCATGTTCTTTCAAATCCCCGTCAGTCAAATACTGTATTGGTGTATTCGTAACTTTGAGTTTGCCAACCGGCGAACCGAAGCCATCCTTGTGATAGCTTTTCCCATGCCCCTCCAGTTCATTATAGTCGTAGGCCAGTTGGGTCGGTCCTGTGGTTTTTATGTAAATGGGTTTATCTTGCTTGATCTTCACTTCCGTGAAAACACCTGATACCTGCAAACCGGAACTCCACTCGCAGGTGGCCGTGTGCCCCGATTCAATGGCTTTCAGCACACCGCCGGCGCCGCCCTGCCGCAAAGCCATCTGATTGACAAATTCATCAAGTACGCCGGTCAGATGCTTAAAGTCAGGGGTAACAAAAAGCTGGGGTTGCTGTGTGGTAATGTCGAATGCATAATTTTTGGCGTCCAGAGTGTATGGAATTTTCTCCACACCATCCTGCAATGCATTGTAACTTTCGCCGATGGATGACAATAATCCCGCACCATAGATTTTCGGCTTGTCGAAGTCGCCGATCAGCCCGTATTCCACGGTCCACCAATGCAGGTTTCTGATCAGCGACATCTCGGATGGCGGGCCCATGTTCTTTTCTATTTCTTCAAGTTCGGCGGTGGCTCTTTTTATCTCGTCCCCGCTTGTGTATGGGTCCGCCTTGAGTATGGAGAGGTGCCGGATGGCTTCATATTGTTCATAATCTTTTGAAGATGAAAATGCTTTGGCGCCGATCTCACCGAAGTAGCGAAGATATTCTGCATATTCGGGATCGGCGATGATGGGCGCATGACCGGCAGCTTCGTGGATAATGTCGGGCGCCGGAGTATATTCGATCTGGTCGACGGGCCGGATGTCGGCGGCGATCACCAGCACATTGTAAGCCTGGAACTCCATAAAGGCGGCGGGCGGGATGAACCCGTCCACCGAAACAGCCGCCCAGCCGATCTCTTTCAGGATGCGGTTCATGCCGTACATATGCGGTATGTTTTCGATGGAGATACCGGTTTTCTTCAGGCCGTCAACATAAGAATGATGCGCAACCTGTCGTAAATAATCCACATTGCGCCGCATCACATACCGCCAGACAGCATGATCCTGCAGGCTATATTCGTTGTAAGGTTGATCGATCACCAGATCCATTAGGTGTTTTGGGAGCCGGTCCAATACTTCATTCATTTCCATAACTATGTATATTTAGACTATTTCTAAATTACTTTCAAATATATGGATTTCCCAATAAACAGCCGGGATAATTTTGTTTCCAATCAGGGAATTAAGATTTATTTAACAATTACTAGGGGATATGGATCTTTTCCGTGGATTGACATATGAAGCAGTCTTTTTAATTGCATGATAATTGAGGTCCCGACAAGGGAAAAACCATATCCACCGTTATGAAAAAATTCGACGCAATCATCATTGGGGCCGGGCAGGCTGGCGTGCCGCTTGCACATGAGTTGGCCCGACATAATCAGAAAGTGGCAGTAATAGAACGTAAGCATCCGGGCGGCAGTTGCATCAATTATGGTTGCACTCCTACCAAAACCATGGTCGCTTCTGCCAAAGCGGCCCATATCTCACGCATAAGCGAGGCGCTGGGTGTGAAAAATATGGGCGTGGAAGTTGATTTCCTTGAAGTGATCAAGCGGCGCGATAAAATCGTTTTATCCTGGCGCGACGGTATTCGTGATGGTTTTAAAAAGCATGAAAACATTACCTATTTTGAAGGCAGAGCGGAATTTACGGATCCCAAAACCCTTAAAATTGAATCGAAAGATGGAGACAGCAACAGCTTAGGTGCCGAAAAAATCTTTATCAATACCGGAACCAGCCCGCGCATCCCTCAGATAGATGGGGTGGATGAAGTGAAGTATTATACAGCCAAAAGTATGATGCGGCTTACCACCCTTCCCGAACACCTGATCCTGATCGGGGGCTCCTACATCGGGCTGGAGTTTGGGCAGATGTATAAAAGGTTTGGCAGCCGGGTGACTGTTATCGAAAAAAATGATCAGCTTGTTCCCAGGGAGGATGAAGATATTGCAGCGGAACTTAAAGGGGCGCTTGAGACTGAGAAAATCAATATCATAACAGGCGCTGAAATCATCAGTGCAAAGCCGGATGGGGATGCAATAAAACTCAGGTATAAATCAGCTAAGGAAACAAAAAGTGTCAACGGTTCTCATTTGCTAATCGGGGCGGGCACTGTTGCAAATACCGCAGAGCTTAATCCTGAAGCCGGCGGGATAGACCTGGATGATAGAGGTTTCATTAAAACAGATGAAAAGCTTGAAACCTCCGCCGAAGGTGTTTATGCCCTGGGCGATGTGAAAGGCGGCCCGCAATTCACACATATTTCATATGATGACTACCGCATCGTAAGCCAGAACCTGCTGCATAATGGCCACCGGACTGTTGGTGATCGTCCGGTTCCTTATACCATGTTTACCGATCCCCAGCTTGGAAGGATAGGGCACAATGAGAAATCAGCCCGGAAATCAGAGATTGAATACAGGCTGGCTAAGATGCCTGCCTCAGCCGTGGCCAGAGCCATCGAAACTGGAGCAAAGCACGGCCTGATGAAAGTGCTCGTAAACCCCAAAAACGACAAAATTCTTGGCGCTTCCATCCTGATGCCCGAAGGAGGGGAGACAATGGCAACGATACAAACCGCCATGATGGGCGGGATGACCTTTGATCAGTTCAGGGACAATCCCTTTGCGCATCCCACATATGCAGAGTCGCTGAACAATCTTTTCAGTAATCTGGAATAACTAAGCGAAAACATGTTATTTTGCAGGATAAGTAATGAAACTCTATCTTGCCTTACCGGTGATGAATGAGTCGGAAAACCTTCCGGCTTTTCTGAAATGCCTGTCAGAACAGGCTGAAAGCAATTTTGAATTGTTCGTATGCGTCAACCAGCCTGACCTTTGGTGGACCGAACCGGATAAAGTAAAAATTTGCAATGACAACCGGAGATCCATTAAAATTCTGAAGACAGATCATTCCTTTCCGGTTCACCTGATCGACCGCTCATCTCCCGGAAGAGGCTGGAAGGGAAAACATTATGGTGTGGGATGGGCGCGTAAAACCACTATGGATGCGATCAATATAAAGGCCCATGACAAAGACATTATCATAAGCATGGATGCGGATACATTTTATCCGCCTGATTATCTTTCATCTGTTCAAAATCTGTTTGAAAGATTCCCCACTAAGGTGGGGTTGTCAAATCCCTATTATCATCTCCTGAGCGATGAAGAAAAAACCGACCGGGCCATGCTGAGGTATGAAATATACATGCGCAGCTATTCCATCAATATGCTCCGGATCAACAATCCTTATTCCTTCACGGCTCTGGGTTCGGCCATGTCTTTTCCACTATGGGCCTACCGGAAAGTGAACGGCATCACACCGCACAAAAGCGGGGAGGATTTTTATTTTTTGCAAAAGCTCAGAAAATCAGGAGAACTTATCTTGTGGAACCGGGCACGGGCTTTTCCCTCGCCCCGTCCTTCCGACCGGGTGTTCTTCGGCACCGGTCCCGCCATTATTAAAGGAATTGAGGGCAACTGGAACAGCTATCCCATCTATCATTATAAGTTGTTTGATGAAGTGAAAAAAAACCGGGATGCTTTTCATGATTTGTTCCAAAAAGATTTTATAGTGCCTATGTCAGGTTTTCTGCATGAAATTTTTAAGGAAGAAAATATCTGGCGACCCTTGCGCGAAAATTCAAAAAGTGCGGATCAATTTGCCGATGCTTGTTTCAGGAAAATCGATGCATTAAGGATTTTGCAGTATCTTAAATACCGGCAGAATCAATTAAAATATTCGAATGAATTTTGCCTGAAAGAAAACCTGATTTGCTTTAAGGCAGACTTTTTATTGCCTGAAGATTTCCGCTTTGAGATCGCTGAAATTGAGTTGCTGGATGAAATCCGCAATCGCATTGTCTTGCTGGAAGATAATCTTCAAAGGGCCACCCTGACTGGCTAATCGATATTGGCAAGCTTTTTCAGGATGCTCCTGGTTTCTTTCACGTTGTCGATGCAATAATGCGCCTGTGTATTCCTGAATCCCACATTGATCGTATAGGCGGATTCGGGAAGGATTTCATACAGGTATTCGTCCGACCAGTCGTCGCCGATGGCCAGGATAAAGTCAAAGGGTTCATCGGGCATTTTGCTCCGAACGGCTCTTCCTTTGTTCACCCCCACACTTTTAATCTCAATTACTTTGTTACCTTCCAGGATTTCCAGGTTAAGGTTGGCGAGCAGGGTGGTCAGTTCATCTTTTAATTCACGTGACCGGATCAGACCGAGGCCGGAATCTGCTTTCCTGTAATGCCATGCCAGCGAATGGTCCTTTTCTTCGATTGCTGAACCGGGGGTACGATCGACAAATCTCTGAAGAATGGGTTTGATATCCTGTTTCCAGGCATTGCTCAGTGATTCGATCATTTCCCATTCGGTATCCCTGTCCTTAATCCATACTCCGTGTTCGGCGATGCTGCAAATGGGATATTTCCCAAACCATTTTTCAAGAACCGATTTTTCTCTTCCGCTGATCACTACCACACAGTTGTCCTCATCTTCCGAAAAGGTACTTAGTATGTTCATCAGCTCCTTGTCGGGTTTTGTTTTGTCGTGTTCACGGGAATGGGGAATCATGGTGCCGTCGTAGTCGAGCAACAACAATCGCCTGGAGGCTTGCCGGTACTGCACTGTAATTTCTTCAACTTTGTCCTCGCTCAATTTTTTCTCAAACATCTCATTTTGCGTGGTCTTGGTTTCTTTCAGGCTTTTCATGAACTCATTGGCCCAGCGGGTAACGTCATATCTCCTGAGCCTTTCACGCATCATTTCATTGCGTTGTTTCTGCTCTTCCGTACTGAGCTTCAAAGCCTCTTCTATAGAGTTGACGATGTCGTTCGTGTCGTTGGGGTTAACGATCAGTGCTTCACCAAGTTCTTTAACCGAACCAGCCATCTCGCTAAGGATCAAAACCCCGTCTCCTGCAATTTTTGATACCAGATATTCTTTTGCGATCAGGTTCATGCCGTCGCGTAAAGGAGTTACCAGGGCAATATCGGAATGCAGATACAGTTCCACGATTTGATCAAAAGGCAGACTGCGATAGAAATACCTGATCGGCGTCCAGTCGATGGTACCGAAATTCCCGTTGATCCTTCCTACCATTTCATCTACGGTTCGCTTCAACTCACGATACTGGTCAACATTGGTTCTGGAAGGGACAGCCAGCAGGAACATGCTGACTTGTTCGTGGTATTTCTTGTTTTTCTCGAGAAAGCGTTCAAAAGCTTCGAGTCTGGCGGGGATCCCTTTGGAATAATCCAGCCGGTCCATCGAAAGAATAAGTTTACGTTCCGATTGTTTGCCCGTGGCGTCCCGCACCATTTTTTTTATCCGCGAACGGCGGCTGGCTGATTTGGTGGAAACCTGCAAAGCCGTTTTATAAAACCTGTCGTAATCGATGCCCATGGGAAAGGCATCGACTTTCACCAGCCGGTTTTGTGCAGCTATCTGGTTAAAGTAAGTGTCGTGCCCGAGCAACCTTCGGGTGGATGACAGGAAGTGGCGCTGATAATCATAGGTGTGAAAGCCAACCAGGTCGGCGCCCAGCATCCCTTCAAGAAGTTGGATCCTCCACGGAAGCAATCTGAACACTTCGTATGAAGGAAAAGGTATATGAAGGAAAAACCCGATGCTTATCTGAGGAAACTTCTCCCGGATGAGCTGAGGCAACAGGAAAAGATGATAATCATGTATCCAGACGATATCGTCTCCCCTGATTTCCTTCAGCAATTCTTCAGCAAATATATGATTCACCTTCTTGTAGGTTTTCCACATGCTTTCGTTATACTCGGTATATTGCGGAAAATAGTGAAATAACGGCCAAAGGGTTTTGTTGCTGAATCCATAGTAATATTGATTCAAATCATGCTGGCTAAGATAAACCGGCTTGCATTTTTCTTCAAGCAGCTTTTCGCCGATGACCTTCTTTTCTTTTACGGATATTTTGCTTTGGTTGATCCCGGGCCAGCCAAACCACAGGCTTTCATGCGTTTTGTAAAAGGTTTTCATGCCCGTGGCCAGCCCGCCTACGCTGGGGCTTACATTGATTTCTCCTTTTTTCTTTGAAATGCTAACCGGCAAACGGTTTGATACGATAATCAGTCTTCTCATATGTTTTCAGTACTTTTTAACAAAATACAAATTTTATTTTAGTCTGTTTTTATCTGAACCGAATAAGAAATGTTATTGTTTAATTTGCATTGATCCTTTCATCCGATCTTTGGAAACATTTTTGCATAAGCTGCACTAAACTTAAATACATTATGGTAACCTCCACCCTTAAGCAATTTATCAATGTTATGCGGGATACCATCCCGACACGAAAAATCCTTGCCCGGGATTATTTAATGAATTATAAGGTTGATCCCAACAGATTGCAACATTTGCAAAGAACGTTTCAGGCCATCGAGCAAATTCCAAACCAAAGCGGGAGAAAGCTTCTCCAATTGAATAAGGATAAAACCATTGAGGTGGATGTAAATTATGAGCTTGAAGAACTGAAGAAAGATATTTGGTTTTTTGAAAAAGGTGAAGAAGCATTTATCCAACATCTTAAGGCCTCATACAAACTTTATGAAGTGCAATTGGCAGAAGGCCTGAAATTTCTGGAAGGCATAAATTTCAATGCTTTTATTACGGATCGGGATGGAACGGTTAACAATTATTGTGGAAGATATTCCACGTCGGTGCAATCGGCATACAATGCGATTTTCATCGGTAGGTTTGCCGCGAAAAGGGCCAATAACATGGTGTTGCTCACTTCCGCTCCCCTTATGGAGCCGGGCTTGCTTGATATCAGTGTGATTCCCGAAAAACTAATCCATTTTGCAGCAAGCAAGGGCCGCGAGTATTTTGATAAAGAGGGTCTGTTCGGGTACTTCCCCATTGAAAAGGAAAAACAGGATAAGCTGGATGAACTGAATGCTGAAATCAGGAAATTGATAAAAAAAGAAAAATATGAGATTTTTGCAAGGATCGGGTCGGGTTTACAGGAAAAATTCGGACAAACAACCATAGCCCGGCAGGATGTGAATCAAACTGTTGACGACGAAAAGTCGGAAACCTTTCTGGGAAAAGTCAAAGAACTTGTAGACCGGCTTGATCCTGATAATCAATATTTCAGAATAGAAGATACCGGTCTGGATATCGAGATCATCTTAACCATAAGCGGAGAAGGACAGCAAGGCCTGAAGGATTTCGATAAAGGAGATGGGGTCAGGTTTTTAAATGAAAGGCTGAAACTCAATTTGGAAAAAGGCCCTAATCTGATTTGTGGAGATACCCATTCCGATCTGGCCATGCTCGAAACCGCCATGGATTTCACGGATGATACTTACACGGTTTTTGTTAGCAGAGATAATGAATTGAAAAACAAAGTGAGAGAAATTTGCCCAAATCATTATTTCACCGACAAGCCCGACACCTTAATAAGTATGTTGAATCAAACAGCTTTAAAATAGATATGTCAATAAAAAAACTTAAAGGAGCCATTTTTGATTTGGATGGGGTTGTTACGCAAACTGCAGCAACCCATTTTAAAGCCTGGAAAGAAACTTTCGATGCTTTCTTAAAGGAAAACGAGAACAAGAATAAGGATGCGGATTACTCGGAATTTTCCAAAAAGGACTACCTGACTTATGTAGATGGTAAGCCCCGCTATCAGGGGGTAATGTCTTTTCTGGACTCCAGGCAGATTGAACTGGAATACGGTGATGAATCCGATCCTGCCGAAGCCGAAACCATATGTGGGATCGGCAACAAGAAAAATCTGAAATTCAGGCAGCTGGTTGATGATGAAGGGGTGAAGATTTACGATACTTCACTGGAGTTTGTTAATATGCTAAAAGAAAAGGATATAAAAGTAGGGGTAGCTTCTTCAAGTAAAAACAGCAAATTCATTCTCGAAAAAACAGGACTTCTTGAAAACTTCGAAACACTGGTTGGCGGAAAGCGTGCAAAAAAATTAGATCTGCAAGGCAAACCCGAACCCGATATCTTTGTGAAGGCAGCCGAAGATATGGGATTGCGCCCATCCGAATGTCTTATGGTGGAGGACGCCATTGCTGGTGTGAAAGCCGGACGTAAAGGCAACTTTGCATGTGTGATCGGCATTGCACGAGAAGAAAATCTGGACGAACTAAAAAGGTATGGAGGGGATTTCACGGTGGAGGATTTGGAAGAAATCTCCTGGGATGATATTAAAAACTGGTTTGATACAGGTATGTATGAAGACGCATGGAACCTTTCTTATTTCGGTTTTGATCAGATGGAGGAAAAGCTGCGTGAAACCCTTACTACTATCGGCAACGGCTATTTTGCCACCCGTGGATGCTTCGTGGGGGAGAAGGCCACCAAGGATATTCACTACCCGGGAACCTATATCGCCGGCGTTTACAACGAGGTGCCGACCGTGATCCATGACAAAAAGATATATAACAACGATTTTGTGAACTGCCCCAACTGGGCTTTTATCGACTTCAGGATCGGCGACGAAAAGTTTTTGGATATCCTCAAAACAAAGATTCTTTCCTATCAGCAGAAACTATTCATGAAAACCGGCAAGATGTGGAGAAGGATCAAATTTCAGGACGCCCGCGGGAGGATCACCACGCTGGAGGTTGAGCGATTTGCCAGCATGGAAAACCCGCACCTGGCGGCCATCAAGTACAGGATCACCGCCAACAACTATTTTGAACCCATCACCATTCGTTCCACGCTCGATGGAACGGTAAACAACTATGGCGTGCCACGCTACCGTTCGCTGAGCGGCAACCATTTGAATGCGGTTTCACAGGAAAAACGCGGCGACAATTTGCTATTGCACGTAAAAACCAACCAGTCTGATATCGATATTTATTTGCAAGCAAGGCACAAGCTATTCAAGGATGAAAAAGAAGAAGACATAAAAGGCGATGTAAAACCAAACATCCAGACCATCAACGAAAGCTTTACCTTTGATTGCAAGCAAAACAAGACCTATACCCTGGAGAAGATCGTATCGATTTACACTTCACAGGATCAGGACAGCAATGATCCTGAGAAAGACGGTTCCGATCTGCTTAACAGCGAAAAAACCTTCGACGAGCTCCTTGAAAAAAGCGCAAATGCCTGGGAGAAACTCTGGGAAAAGGCCGATTTTGTGATTGATGGAGACCGTTTTGCGCAAAAGGCGGTAAGGCTCTATATTTATCACTTGCTGGTAACATACAGTCCGCATTCCACAAATCTCGATGTGGGCATTCCCGCCAGGGGATTGCATGGTGAGGCTTACCGGGGGCATATCTTCTGGGACGAGTTGTTTGTGCTTCCGTTCTACGATCAGCATTTTCCTGAGGTGAGCAAGGCCGACCTGATGTATCGTTACAGGCGATTGGATGCAGCCCGAGAGTACGCCCGGGAAAATGGCTACGAAGGAGCCATGTATCCCTGGCAGAGCGCCAACACCGGCAAGGAAGAGACTCAAAAAATACATTACAATCCCGTGTCGGGCGAATGGGATCCCGACCTGAGCCGGTTGCAGCGTCATGTTTCCCTGGCCATCGCTCACAATGTTCTGAATTACTGCCGCGCTACCGACGACAGGGAATTTATGAGCGGCTTTGGCGCCGAGATGATGTTTGAGATCACCCGCTTCTGGGCAAGCATTGCCGAATTCGACCAAGAAGATGGACGCTACCATATCAACCATGTGATGGGCCCCGATGAATTCCAGGAAAAGTATCCCGGGGCCGATGTTGGCGGAATAAACGATAACGCCTATACCAATATTCTGGTTAGCTGGCTGATGAACAAAATGCTGAAGCTATACAAACGGATGGATGATAAGGAAAAACAAAAGATTGCAGGCAAAATTCATCTGTCAGAAGAAGAGTTGGAAAAATGGAAAGACATTCGCGATAATCTTTATCTTGAGTTTAACGAGGATGGAATCCTGGCCCAGTTTGCCGGTTATTTCAACCTGAAAGAAGTGAACTGGGAATATTATAAAAAGAAGTACCGTGACATCAGAAGGATGGACCGCATCATCAAGGCGGAAGATGACAGCCCCGATAAGTACAAGGTCGCCAAGCAGGCCGACGTGTTGATGACCTTCTTTGTGCTGTCGCCTAAACAGGTAAGAACAGTTCTTGAGAACATGGGTTACGGTATTGGTGATGCCAGTGAATTCCTGTTGAAAAATTATGATTACTACATCGGACGCACCAGTCACGGCTCAACCCTGAGCTATGTTGTGCATTCCGCCCTGCTCAAATATATTTCGAGAAATGGCGGCGCCCGCTGGAAATGGTTTATGAATGCCCTTGAAAGTGATATTTACGACATACAGGGCGGAACAACTGAAGAAGGAATTCATGCCGGAGTAATGGCCGGAACCATCGACATTATCGTCGAAAGTTTTGCCGGTGTTGAGTTATATGATGATGAGATGGAGGTTAACCCCAGGATGCCCGATCACTGGGATGAATTGTCGTTTAAGATATTTTACCGTGGCAGAGCCTTTCAGCTTGTGATGAACCGCAAAAGCCTTACGATAAAATCTCTCAATGAATTTGAAAAGACTTTCCATGTGAAATATGGCGATGATAAGCGGGAGCTGGCTCCAAAGGAAGAAATCACCTTCAAAGTGGTAAAATAGCTTTTCTACATAGTTGAATCCGCCTGAGACGGACAAGGGTTCACTCCCACCCTGAGAGTTTTTAATATTCCATTTAATACCATGCTGCTCTGTGGCGGGTAGTTTATTGCCATGATAAACACAGCCCATGATTACAACCTGCATTTTGTTTTCAATCATAATTTTATATTTGTGCCGTTAATGATTAGAAATAGTTGTATAATTGAAGGGTGTATAATTATGTATAACGATTCAAGTGATAAGTATACCACCAGGTTTCCTGCCCTGGATGGGTTAGATATTGAACATTACAGGCCATTTACTCATGACGGTCTGATCGAGGAGATTAAGCAACTGGCCGCACCGCTCGAAGGTAAAGAACTTTCGCATGTGAACTCCACCTTTGAAGGAGGTGGGGTTGCAGAGATGCTACGAAGCGTGGTGCCGTTCCTGCGCGGCCTGGGTCTGAAAAGTACCTGGTACTGTATCGAGGGGGGTGAGGATTTTTTCATACTTACCAAAAAGTTCCACAATATGATACAGGGTGTTGTGCAGGAATATACGGCTGAGGACCTGTTGCATGTTTATATAGAAAACATCAAAAACAACCTTGACGGCAATCCCATTGTTTCTGACATGACCGTTGTGCATGATCCACAGCCGGCGGCTTCCATCATACATGGTGAGTTTTTAGGGAAGACCCTCTGGCGTTGCCATATCGATACCTCCGAGGCCGATCCGCTGATCTGGAACTTTTTGCTGCCATACATTAACCATTATGATGGCTCCATTTTCACGCAGAAAAGCTTTGTTAAACCCGGCCTGAAAATTCCGGCCTATGAGATCAGTCCCTGTATCGATCCCCTGAACGTGAAGAACAGCCAGTATAGCTATGAAACAGCCCTCCGTGTGGTAGACCCGTTGATCAAAAAGTACGGGATCGATATTGAGAGACCGATGATTTTGGGTGTATCCAGGTATGATGTGCATAAAAATCAAACCTCCATCATCAGGGCCTTCAAAGAGCTGAAGAAAAAACGTGATATTGGGAAACTAAAGCCCATGCTGGTGCTGGTGGGCAACTCGGCCTCCGATGATCCGGAGGGACAGCTGATGTATGAGAAAACCCTGCAGGAAATCGACGGTGATCCGGATATTTATGCTTTGCTGAACATACCGAATAACGATCTAAATATCGGCGCCCTGATGCGCCTGGCCAATCATTTTGTGCATGTTTCCACCAAGGAAGGTTTTGGGCTTGTTGTAACAGAGGCCATGTGGCAGGGCTGTCCGGTGATCGGCAGTAAGGTGGGTGGCATTGTGCAACAGGTGATCGACAGGCAAACGGGTTTCCTGGTGGAACCCATGTCGGTGAAAGAGATCACCAACTACATGCATTACTTTCTTTTAAATCCTCAGGAAAGAGATCAGATGAGCGTGAATGCGGTTGAACACATCCGCCACAATTTCCTGATCCCAAACTTGATCAAGAAATATCTTTTATTGATGAGGTTCCTGCTGAATGTCGATAAGAAGACACCCTACTTTAGAATACAATAAACAGGCGCTGTGCCCATTGTGCTAAACTCAATGTATTCTCAGTGGTTAAGAAAAGAATTAAATCACAGAGGGCACAGAGATATTAAACAGATATCTCTGAGTGATAAATAATAAAGATTCAAATTAAGCAGGCAGGTAACTACTTTTAGCGCCAGGCAACGCAAATGCTTTTAAGGCAATTTTTTTATGATCACTGTACTCGGACCCACTGCAACGGGAAAAACAAAACTGGCTGCCAGGCTTGCCGCCGTGATAGATGCTGAGATTATCAGCGCCGATAGCAGGCAGGTATACAAAGGCATGGACATCGGCACAGGCAAAGACCTGCAGGATTATATGGTTGAAGGACGTGAAATTCCTTATCATTTGATCGATATCGTTGATCCGGGTTATGAATATAATGTATTTGAATTTCAGCAGGATTTCCTTAAGGCCTATCCTGAAATCAGATCAAGGAAAAAGGAAGTGATTTTATGCGGCGGAACCGGGCTTTATCTTGAAGCCATCATCAAGAGGTATCCTTTGCATCATGTTCCTCCAAATCCGGATTTGCGGGAAAAGCTGTATAAAAAAGCCATGAACGAACTCATCGCTGAGTTGGCCTCAAAAAAAGGATTGCATAATGTAACCGACACCACCGACCGAGAGCGTCTGATTCGTGCATTGGAAATCGCTGAGTTTTATGAACGGGATCCTGAAAAAGCAAAACAAAGGATACCGGCGATTCCCAACACCACTTTCGGGATTTCGCTGGAAAGAAAGGAGATCAGGGAGCGCATCACAAAACGTTTAAAGCAAAGGTTGAATGAAGGTATGATTGAAGAAGCGAAAACCTTGCTTGATGCTGGCCTGAAACCGGAGCAACTGATGTTTTACGGTTTGGAATACAAATTTCTTACACTTTATATTACAGGCGAGATTTCCTATGACGAGATGTTTAAAAAACTGAACACCGCCATCCATCAGTTTGCCAAACGTCAAATGACCTGGTTCAGAAGAATGGAACGAAAAGGGGTTCAAATTCACTGGCTGCCGGGACAGAAACCGGTTGAAAAAAATGTTGACAAAATCCTTGAAATCATTCAGGCATAAAAAAGCCGGACAAATTGCCCGGCTTTTAAGTTGTTTGCTAAATCGTTTTCTATTCTTCTACTTTAACGTCAAACGTAATGGTTCCGCCGCCGCCAACCACGATATCAGTAATCTTTATCAAACCGTGTTTGCCTGCAAAGCTCGGCTTATCTGGATCGGTGATGAAAGCAACAACATCGCCAACCTGCAATAGTTTTACATTTGTTTTGGTCAGGTCGGATGTGTACTGGCGGATTTGGTTGCCGTCAGTGATGTTATCGAAGTCAACACCCGAAACTTTCTTAAACACGGTGGCATTGCGTGTATCAAAATCGTCCATGTTTTGTTGGAAAAAATAATCTGCCAATGCGTCTGATGGAGCCATGAGCACTGCATGCGCTGTATCTCCTGAGCCATAGGAATACATCCAGTCCACTTTTTCGGAGTTGAGTTTGGCCTGCGACATCATATAAACGGTTCCGTCAGCAGAAGCAAAAGAGCTACCGGTGGTAGCATCGTAGCTGCCAAGCACCTTTTGAGAATATTCGAAGATAGGGATCACCTGGTATTCGGTGGTTACTGTGATATCTTTTTTTACGGATTCACCGTCTTTGTCGGTAACCGTGAAAATCCATCTTTCATCCCCTTCCGTATCGCGTGCATTGCTAATCAGGTCGATGTTGAACACATCCACATTGATGTTGGTATCGAATGCAACAGCGGGTTGATTATTAAAAACGCGTTCAACTTTAACCTTCGTCAGCTTGGCATTGGAAGTTTGGTTTTTAGAGGCACGAATACCGAAAATGAGTGTTTGGTTGGTATCCACCGTGGTGTTTTCGTGGATGTAGTCGGTGCCCTCGTCGAAGAACAGTGATGGTGGCAGATCGGGATTTACATCATCGTCATCGTCGTTACAGGAGGTCATTACTGCGAAACCGGCCAGAATGACCGCAATCATTAAATAACTTAGTTTTCTCATAATGTTTTTATTTTTAAATTATAGAAGATTTTTTAAGCAAATACCATGCAAATCTAATTCATTTTCTTATTTGAACCAAATAAGGATTAAGGGTACATGCCAGATGATTTGTTTGTTTATTTGGTGCGGCTTGCTATTTATTAATCGTTTGCTTTTTTATTGAGCATGGGGACGAAACGGAAATGGCCATGTTCGGTTTCGGTAAAATCGTTTTCACCGGTTTTGTCAATTGCTTTCATCACCTGAAGGTTGCCCTTGCCGACAGGCACAACCAATCGGCCTCCTACCTTCAGTTGTTGAAGCAGCGTATCCGGGATATAGGGCGCCGCCGCGGTGATCAGAATTTTGTCGTAGGGAGCAAATGCCGGCATTCCTTTGTAGCCGTCACCGTAAAAGACCTTTGGATTATACCCGATCTGTATAAGGTTTTTTTCAGCTTTTAAATAAAGCTGTTTTTGTCGTTCAACCGAGAATACTTTTGCGCCAAGCTCCTCCAATATGCATGCCTGATAGCCCGAGCCTGTACCGATCTCGAGTACTTTATCGCCTTTTTTAACCTCCAGTAATTCGGTTTGAAAGGCCACGGTATAGGGCTGAGAAATGGTTTGGCCGCTGCCGATCGGGAAAGGCTTGTCCTGGTATGCAAATTCCAAAAAGGATGAGTCCATAAACAAATGTCTCGGGATTTTATTGATGGCGTTGATGATGCGTTCGTCCTTAATTCCTTTTCTTCTGACCTCCTCGGCCAGTCGCTTGCGCATGCCTTTATGCTTGTATGTGTCGTTCATATCCGCCGGTTCGTCTCAGTTGTTAATTGTTTCTTCATTTGCGAAAATAGCAATAATGCTAAAGTTTGTATATGAAAAAAACTACTTTTGCAAAAAATTTCAGGCCATGTTAAAAATCGGAGTACTGGGAGCAGGACATTTAGGAAAGATTCATATCAAGTGTATCAAACAAATTGAAAACTATCAGCTGACAGGCTTTTACGATCCGGACGAAGAAAATGCCCGCCAGGTGGAGCATGAATACGGTATCAAGCGCTACAGCGATCCCGTTAGCCTGATCGGGCAGGTGGATGTAGTGGATATCGTGACCCCGACCATTTCGCACTTTGATTCAGCTTCGATTGCTCTGAAGCGTTTCAAGCATGTATTTATAGAAAAACCCATTGTAACCACTCCGGAAGAAGCCCGGCAGCTGATCGAGCTGGCCTCGGAGGCAGGCGTGAAAGTGCAGGTGGGACATGTTGAGCGCTTTAACCCGGCATTTATTGAAGCTGCTCCCATGATCAAACATCCCATGTTCATCGAAACGCATCGGCTGGCCATGTTCAATCCCCGTGGAACGGACGTTCCTGTGATCCTCGACCTGATGATCCATGATATCGACATCGTGCTCAGCGTCGTAAAATCCAGCATCAAAAAGATCAGTGCGAGCGGCGTTGCGGTTGTGAGCGATACCCCCGACATTGCCAATGCCCGCATCGAGTTCGACAATGGCTGCGTGGCCAACTTAACCGCGAGCAGGATTTCTCTGAAAAATATGAGAAAATCCAGATTCTTTCAAAGGGATGCCTACATATCGGTCGACTTTCTTGAAAAGAAAGTTGAAGTGGTCAGAATGACCGATATCGAAAAAGAACCTGACGATCCGATGGCCATGGTGCTGGATCTTGGTAAAGAAGATAAAAAGAAGCTGATTACTATAAATAAGCCCGGGGTCAGGGAATTGAACGCCATCAAAACCGAGCTGGAGCGCTTTTACAGTTCGATAATAGAAAATAAAACACCGGCTGTAAGTATCGATGATGGCTACAATGCACTCAATGTCGCCTATAAGGTGATCGAAAAAATCGATGCAAGCACAGGCAATTTGTAGTGTTAATTATTTGTTAAAATTTCGGTCTTGTAAGTGCAATAAGTGAAAATTTGATCCGTTCAATATTATCTGCAAGATGAGTTTATGAAAAAAATCTACGGGGCTTCGATAAAGGTTTTGAACGTGTTTATGGCAATGTTGATACTTGCATCTTGCGACAAATTTGAAGGAGACCAGGAAGTTCCCGCCTATATTCAAATAGATTCCATTGGATGTGTTACCGAATATGATGTTGAAGGAACCGCTTCACACAAGATCGTCGATGCCTGGGTTTGGGTTGACGACCAGTTGATCGGGACTTTCGAGCTGCCGGCCATAGTGCCTGTGTTGATGCAGGGTGCGCATGAAGTGGTGGTTCGAGCCGGGATCAAAAATAATGGCATTTCCAACACCAGGGTGCCTTATCCATTCTATTCCTCTATTGTACGTGAAAATTTTATACTCACACCCGACAGCATATCTTTGCTCAACGCTTCAGTTGGTTATTTCGACAATACGGTTTTTGCATGGATGGAGGATTTTGAAAGCCCGCTTATTTCCATTGAAGAAACAACGAAAAGCGATACGGCCATCAAAAAGACAACACAAGCCGGAGAAGTATTTGAAGGAACCTATTCCGGGATCATTGAGCTGAACAATGAGAAGAACTTTTATGAAGGTTCCATGAAGAATGAAATCGAGATCCCGGCCGGTCAAACACCTGTTTATCTTGAGTTGAATTATAAAACTACAAATACGTTTACAACAGGATTGTTTTCCATATTGTTTTCTGAGATCATACAGGAACCCATATTGAACATTACCCCGACAGAGGAATGGAATAAGATCTATGTAAACTTTACTCCCATTGTGCAGCGCAATTCAGAAGCACTATCTTTCAAGGTTTTTCTTGGAAGCGTGCTGCAAACGAATTTGAGTGAAGGAACAATTATTATTGATAACCTTAAGTTGCTATACCGGAAGGATACAAAAAATGAATAAGAAAATTCAGGTATTGAAATATGTGATAGCTGATTACCTCGCAGCCGCGGTTGCCTGGGGCTTTTTCTTTATATACAGAAAGTATAGCATCGATCCGCAGATCTTATCCAACCTGAACGAGGTTTTTGTTGATCCGAATTTCTGGTACGGGATTGTGCTGATCCCTGTTTTCTGGTTGTTTTTGTATGTGCTCATCGGGACCTATCGAAGAATTTACAGGAAATCCCGGCTGAAAGAACTTGGACAAACTCTGATGATCTCATTTATTGGGGTGTTGATCATTTTCTTTGCGCTCCTGCTGGATGACATTATCATATCCTATAGGTCATACTATCAGTCTTTTGCCGTGTTGTTCAGCCTGCACTTCTTTCTTACCTATATTCCCAGGCTGATCCTTACAAGCCTTACCGTTAGAAAAATCCATAGGAAACGAATCGGCTTCAACACTATTGTTGTTGGAAGCAATGGAAATGCCATACAGATATACCGGGATATTGAAACTCAGGAAACACCATCGGGAAATATTTTTGTTGGTTTTATCAGTGTAAATGAAAACAACAATCATAAGCTTGCAAGATTTTTGCCTCATCTTGGCCGGATCAGTGACCTGAAAAGGATCATCAAAGAAAAGAGCATTGAAGAGGTCGTTATTGCCATCGAGAGGAGCGAGCATAAAACGGTCGATCATATCATTTCCGAACTTGAAGAAACCGATGTGGTGATCAAGATCATTCCGGTGATGCAGGATTATTTGATGGGTACAGTGAAGATGACTTCTATCTTTCACACGCCCCTGATCCAGATCTCTCCCGACCTGATGCCTGTCTGGCAACAATATATTAAACGTGGTTTTGATATCCTGGTCAGTATTATCGCACTGATCATTTTATCTCCGGTTTTTTTGTTTACCGCCATTGGCGTTATGTTATCATCAAGAGGCCCTGTTATTTATTCCCAGGAACGGGTTGGGAAACATGGTCGATCATTCATGATGCATAAGTTTCGTTCCATGGTTTCGAATGCAGAGGCCAACGGACCTCAATTGTCCTCGGATGATGACGAACGCATAACCCGCTTCGGTAAGTTTATCAGAAAGGTACGGCTTGATGAAATCCCCCAGTTCTATACGGTTTTGAAAGGGGATATGTCGATTGTGGGCCCCCGGCCGGAGCGGCGTTTTTATATTGATCAGATCGTAAAGCGCACACCTCATTACAGGTTGCTTCACAAAATAAAGCCGGGGATAACCAGTTGGGGGCAGGTGAAGTATGGTTATGCTTCCAGTGTGGATGAAATGATCGAACGGCTCCGATATGATATTCTTTACATCGAGAATATGTCGCTGGCCATGGATTTTAAGATTTTGATCTATACGGTTCTGATCGTTCTGCAGGGCAGGGGCAAGTGATCAAATTTGTCCGTTCTCAATCATCAGTACAATGGTTTCTATGGTCTTGTCATCTCCATCAGGGTCGTAACTAACTTTTAAATTAAAACCGAATAACCTGGCGAAGGTTTGCCAGAAAAAGGCAACAAAAGCCCCCCTGAATTCCTCCACAATTTCATAGCTCGAATTATCGGTTTCGCGGTCGATAAGCTTGATCAGGATCTTGCCCTGGGAGAAAGTCATTTTTCTCAGGTCATCGCCAAAATCCTCTTTGATCTCCTGCTCCACCTGCTTCATCAAAGCCTTTCGTTCGCGCTTACTTTCAATCTGCTCGAGTTCCCCACTGTATTTTTCAAACTTGATCCCGGCAATCTTTGCGTAAGGATAAACTGCTTTAACGTTTCGGATCAGTCGGGACAAGCGCCGCTTGTCCCGTTTTGTGTCGATGCCGTGGAATGAAAAAATCTCCACCTGTTCGAGGGTTATCATTGGAATGGTGTCACCATCAATCACTTTTGCATATACAAAAGCACTGTCGGATTGTTGTGCCTGCATGCCAATGGGCAGAAACAAAAGTAAAAAGATGATATTAAGATGGGTTTTCATACCGCCGGCAACAAATCAATTATTGTGCCAGTGCGATTAAAGCGGAACACCATGCGTCAGGCAACCTTCAGGTTGATCAGCCTGGACTTGGAGAACTGTTTTTCAGCATATTTCAATGTGATCTTCAGCTCTTTTTTGTCCTTTTGGGAAGGTAGCTCATACATGGCGTCGGTAAGTATGGCCTCGACGATAGAGCGCAGGCCCCTGGCGCCAAGCTTAAATTCAACTGATTTTTCTACAATGAAATCCAGCACCTTGTCATCGAATGTCAATTTGATGTCGTCCAGTTCGAACAATTTGGTGAATTGCTTGATCAGAGAATTTTTAGGCTCGGTCAATATTCTTTTCAAAATATCTTCTTCCAAAGGATGGAGATGTGTAACCACCGGCAGTCTGCCAACGATTTCAGGGATCAGTCCAAAGCTTTTCAAATCGGCCGGAGTGATGTACTGCAACATATTTTCTTTGTCGATTTCTTCTTTTTTGCCTTTGGTACTGTACCCGATCATGTTTGTTTGCAGACGCGATCCGATATGCTTTTCGATACCGTGGAAGGCACCGCCTGCAATAAACAGAATGTTTTTTGTATCGATCTGGATCATTTTTTGTTCGGGATGCTTTCTTCCTCCTTGGGGAGGGACATTAACCAGGGCTCCTTCAAGCAATTTCAGGAGCGCCTGCTGAACGCCTTCTCCCGATACATCCCTTGTTATGGATGGGTTGTCGCTCTTGCGGCTGATCTTGTCCAGTTCATCTATAAAAATAATGCCTTTTTCAGCAGCAGCCACGTTGTAATCGGCTACCTGGAGCAACCTCGAAAGAATACTTTCAACATCTTCGCCCACATATCCGGCTTCCGTCAGCACGGTGGCGTCGGCAATGCAAAAGGGCACGCGCAACATCCTGGCAATGGTACGGGCCATCAAAGTTTTACCGGTCCCGGTTTCACCAACAATTACGATATTGGATTTTTCGATTTCAACATCCGAATCGTCCCTGACCGGAGGTTGCATGATCCGTTTGTAATGATTGTAAACCGCAACAGACAAAACCTTTTTGGCTTCTTCCTGCCCGATTACATACTGATCAAGATATTTTTTGATTTCAAATGGCTTGAGCAGTTCCAGGCTTCCCAAACCGCCGTCCTCATCCCTTGACTTTATTTCTTCGTTCAGGATCTCCTGGGCCTGTGCGATGCAATAATCGCATATATGCGCATTCAACCCTGCCACCAGGATATTGGTATCTGACTTATCTCTGCCACAAAAAGAACAACGGTCTTCGGATTTCGCCATAATAGGTTATTTTTTTGTTTTTGTGAGGATCTCGTCGATCATGCCATACTCTTTGGCTTCTTTCGAGTTCATCCAGTAATCGCGGTCGGCGTCCTTCCAGATTTTCTTGGTAGTTTGTCCCGAATGCCTGGCAATGATCTCATAGAGTTCGTTCTTGATTTTGATGATTTCACGTGCCGTGATCTCGATATCGGAAGCCTGTCCTTCGGCTCCTCCCATTGGCTGATGGATCAGTATCCTTGAATGTTCCAGTGCCGTGCGTTTTCCTTTTTCTCCGGAACAAAGCAACACGGCTCCCATGGATGCCGCCATGCCCGTGCAAATCGTTGAGATATCCGGAGCAATATACTGCATGGTATCGTATATTCCCAGGCCTGCATAAACACTGCCACCCGGAGTGTTCAAATAAATCTGAATGTCTTTTTTCGAATCAACCGACTCAAGAAAAAGCAATTGTGCCTGTATGATGTTGGCAACATAATCATTGATGGGCACTCCTAAAAAGATGATGCGGTCCATCATCAGCCTGGAGAAAACGTCCATCTGGGCAACATTGAGTTGCCTCTCCTCAATAATGGTAGGAGAGATATAATTGTCGGTTATGGAAGTGTACTTATCGAGGGCCATGCTGCTGATGCCCCTGCCTTTAACTGCGTATTTTCTAAATTCGTCATGAATGTTCATAGGTCGTTGTTATTTTTTCTCTTCTGCTAATTTAACAAAATCGTCATAGCCAATTGATTTTTTGTTCAGCTTGACGGTAGATTTGATCTTGTCTTTGATCTTTTGATCATAGAGCTGTTCATTGATCTTCTGAACTTCTTCTTTGTTTTGCATAACGGCTTCAACAATGCCGTCGAGTTGTTGCTCCCGCTCCTCTGTTATTTCCTGTCCGGGAGCCTGGTTAAGGAAGTATTGCTTGATAAAGCTTTTGATATCCGACTCCTCAACTTTGAGGTCATTTTCTTTGATGATCTTATTCTGGATAAGTTGCCACTTCAATGATTTGGCATACTCTTCATAATCCTTCTCTATTTGTTCCCTGGTGAGTTTCTTTTCATTGTGCTCAGTAAGCCATGTTTTTAAAAATTCATCGGGGAGTTGGAGGTCGGCCTTTTCGATCAGCACATCCGAGGCACGGTTAAAGAATTCCCTGTCGCTTTCGGCTTCAAGCGACTTTTTGATGTCTTCTTTCAGTCTTTCCCTGAACCGGTCTTCATCTTCTATACCTGCATTCGGATATACCTTATCATAAAGCTCCTTGCCCATGCCTGCCGGTTCATTTCTTGTGATCTCCGTAACTTTGAACCTGAAACCGTTATCATGCTCCTTCAGCTCTTCCTTCTTGATGTTGAGCATGGAGGCTGTTTCGGTTTCATTTTTTGTGGCCTTAAGCGGATTGAATACAACTTCATCGTCCTTGCCCAGGCCGATCATTTCTTTCTTAACACTCTTCAGCTTGATAAAGTCGGTAAGCAAAGAGGTTTCGACGTCGATTCCATTTTCTTTAGTGTTTCCGTTTTCATCCAGTTCGGTCATTTGTCCCCTAACGATATCTCCTTCCTTACTGATGTCGGGATGAACATGGGTTCCATTTCGTTTCCTGATGTCATCCAGAAACTTGTCCAGGGTTTTTTGATCAACTTTGATATCGTGATAGTCTATTTTGATCTTGTCTGAAAGTTCCAACCCGACCTCCGGTGCCATACCGATGTCAAAATAAAACGAAAATGATTTATCATGCTCAAAATCAATCGGTTTGGTTTTTTCGGAATTGGCTATTGGATGGCCAAGGATTTCTATTTTATTCTCCTGCAGGTAGTTGTTCAGCGAGTCTGAAATGAGTTTGTTCACCTCATCGGCAATCACCGGCTTGCCGTACATTTTGTTGATGATCCCGTAAGGTACTTTTCCGGGCCTGAATCCGGGCATGTTCGCTTTTTTTTGATAATCCTTCAATACCGTTTTAACAGAATCTTTGTAGTCATCTTCCTGAACTTCAATCTTAATCGTTGCTGTTAAATCTCCGGTTTCTTCCTTTGTAATATTCATTTAATTGTGATTTTTTTTCGGGCTGCAAATATACTGATAATAATTGTGTTTGCGTTTTTTCCTTCAGGCAATTTGTGTACCATTGCCATAATGACAGTTGCTTATTGCGCAAAAAACTAAAAGGGACAATTATCCATCCTGTCTGATGGGGATTGTAAACCTGAAAACGGATCCTTTATTTAACTCGGAAAATGCTCCTATTTTTCCGCCCATCATCTTCACAAGTCCTTTGGAGATACTGAGGCCAAGTCCGGTTCCCCCATATTTTCTGGAGAACGATTCATCAACCTGCCGGAAAGCATCGAAAATATCTTCCAGGCGCTCTTCCGGTATGCCGATCCCGGTATCTTTAACGTAAAAATCAATGAATCCTTCTTTTTCAGAGGGTTTACATCCGAGGGTGACTTTACCCTGTTCGGTATACTTGGCCGCATTTTGTAGCAGATTGCTCAGGACCTGTCTCAGCCTGTAATCATCAATATGCATGATTTGATTTTGGCAATCATCGGAAATGGTTGTGGTGAATTCTAGCTTTTTATTTTGCAATTGCTCGTTCTCTTTTTGAAAATTGAGAGAAAGATCTTCGAGGAAATTGGAGATGTTGATCTTGTTTTGTTTCAGCTTCAGTTGTCCGGTTTCGATGAGTGATATATCTATCAGATCATTCAGGACCTCAACCAGCGCTTTTCCGTTTTCAATGATAATATCGAGATAGAAATTAAGCTTTTCTTCGGTGGGAGGTTCATTTTTGATGAGTTCCGAAAAACCAATAATTCCGTTCATGGGGGTTCTGATCTCATGCGACATATTGGCAATAAAAACAGTTTTGAGCTTTTCCGATTCCTCTGCCGCTTCTTTTGCTTCAATCAGTTTTTGTTTGTTCTTCTCCAATTCGGTTTTCTGATCCGTTAGCAGTTTGTTTGTTCTTTTACGGAAAAGGTTTTGCCTTCGCAATATGACGGCAAATACAATAATGGCGGCAAGAACAATACTGATCACCAACAGAATGATCCGGTTTGTTTTAAGCTTTTGTTTCTGATTCATCAGCTTCAGCCGATCGGCTTCTTTTTGCTGGTTTAGCAGCTGGATCTGTTGTTCTTTCTTTTCCAGTTCATACACATGTTCCAAGGCCATGAGCTGGCGGTAAAGTTCTTCGCTGTAAAGAGAGTCGTTCAACTGCTGAAATTCCTGCAGCATATCAAAGGCTTTATCAAAACGCCCTTGCTCGGCATAAAGCTCTGACAGATACTTGTAATTCTTTTTAAGTAAGAAGGTGATATTTAGTGAATCGCTGATCCTAAGGCTCCGTTTAAGATAAGTATCGGCGAGTGTAAAATCCTTTTTTACAATGAATAGCCTGCCCAATTGCTGGTAGGTTTCAGCCAATCCATCAAGTGATTTTATTTTTTTGTAAATTTTCAGGGCTTCCTGGTAATATTTTATGGCGGAATCATAACGAGCCGTATTGTAAAACAGCTCCCCTATATTGCCCAGCGCAATTGCAACACCGTATTTATTATTTTGTTCTCTTTCTATTTCTAAAGACCTGTGATAAAGAATAAGTGCCGTATCATATTGTTGCTTTTCATCATAGATAATGGCAATGTTGTTTAATGAGGTGGAGATTCCGTCTGTATTATTCAGCTCTTTTTCCAATTCATAGCCTTTCTCATAGTAATCCAGGGCCTTATCAAATTGTTTCCAGTCGTGATAAACAATCCCGATATTATTGGTGATCATAGCTTGCCCCTGTTTGCTGTTCATCTGTTCGAAGATGCCCAGTGCTTTAAAATAATAATCCAGGGATTTGCTGTAATTTCCCCACACCTGATATACATTGCCAAGATTGTTATATAAATACGCGATGTCCAGGGAGTCATTAAGTTGTTCTTCCAGCACCAGTCCCTTCAGGTAATATTCAACTGCCTGCTCATAATGATTCTGATATTCATATGCGATACCCAAATTGTAATAGTTAAGGGCAATGCCGTTGGTGTCCAGTCTGGCACTGTCTATCTTCAGAGCCTTTTTGTAGGTATGGATCGCACTATCATTTAAACTTTGGTCGCTATAGGATATGGCAATATAATTTAGCGCAAGAGCAAGGGTAGATGTGTCATTTATTTTCCTGGCCAGCTTTTCGGATTCAAAAAGATACGCCCTTGCTTTTTCGAACTGGTGTTGGTCGTAGTAATAGGATCCGATTTCAAGCAATGCAAGCGACTGCATTTTGGTATTATCCTTCCTCCTGGCCCAGGCCAAGGCTGAATCGGCAAATTTTTTGGCCTTCTCGCTCGAGTCCTCTGCATAATTCCTTGATAAATAAATCAAGGCTTTGATTTTGGAGGAGTCTGCCTTTTGGGAAGCGACAACCTGACGCAGACTATCAATAACGGACTGTGATTGACCGGGCTGAGGTAAAATTAAAATGGATAACAGAAAGAAAAGTGTTTTTTTCATCTTAATCCAATAAATGACGCTATCAGATAATTCACGAATATATTTAACCATATTGAAATAAAAGCAATGAAGGATGCTTTTTCCTGCTGTGCTCAATAATTTTATGTGATGAACAAGTGATAATGTTTGTGAAGTGCGGATGAAGGGACTCGAACCCCCACGCCCGAAGGCACTAGATCCTAAGTCTAGCGCGGCTACCAATTACGCCACATCCGCATTTGCGCGTACAAAGGTACAAAATATATATAACATCGGCTGCCTTATTTGCGGTTCATTAAATTAAAATCAACTCTGACACCGTAAGTCCGTTGAGGTCTCACGGCAAAGCGAATCCCGGCAGAAAAAAATCATAGTGAGGATTGCATCCCGATCATCGGCTTGATGACAGTTAAGGAAGAATCATTATAAATTAAATGAAACTTAGATTTGGATGCCGCCGTAAAAGCAGATTTTGCAATTTATTTGTAGATTTGTTGGTGTCTTTACTGATAATACGGAACAAATTAATGGGGCGGATAATAAAATTTTTCTGGTTTATATGTATCATTTTTTCTCCGGTGCAACTGATGTCACAGGAAATGCTGGGCATTACAAGTAGCAATTATGCCGGCTCTAATGCCAACATCATCAATCCAAGCAGCATGATTGTTTCAAAGGTTTTTATGGATGCCAATTTGTTGTCCGGCGATATCTTTGCAAACAGCAATTATCTTTACATCCATGGCAATGATTATCATCCTTTCAGTTATTTGAAAAAAGATCCCCAGTTTCCCGAATATGGGGATGATAATCAGGCTTTCGATCATTATTACGATAAAGATATGAAGTTTGCCAACACCAGTCTGCGTATGATAGGGCCATCTGGTTTCATTGTTTATAATGATCATGCTTTCGCCCTTCAAACCCAGGTTAGAACCTTTGTGTCGGTCGACCGTGCACCATATGATATAGCCAATTTTGCATACGAAGGACTTGATTATGCGCCACAACATAACATCAATTTTGATGATGAAGATTTTAGCCTGGCTGCCATGGCCTGGGGCGAAATAGACCTGTCTTATGCACATACCTTTTATAAATTTGCCCACGACCAATTCTCTTTTGGAGTCACATTTAAATACCTGATGGGTTATAGCGCAGGATTTCTCACGGCCAATAACCTCAATTATGTTGTTTATAACGACAGCACAGCCAACATCCTGAATTTTGATGCGCAGGCTGGTATATCCCTTCCTGTGGATTACTCGAACAATGATTTCCCATATGGAACAACCTTTAAAGGCAGTGGGTTTGGGATGGATCTGGGAATTACCTACGTCAGAACAGTAAAAGGACACAGCAACCGGAAGTATAAGCGTTTGTGCGCTCAGCCCTATAGCGATTATTATTACAAAATTGGGGTTTCTCTTCTCGACATAGGAGGGATTACCTTTAAAGACAATGCCCAATTGCATGCATTCGATAATGTAAGCCATTACTGGGAGCGTATTGATACGGTACATTTCTATGACATCAATTACCTGGTTGATGATTTAAGCAGCCGGTTTTATGGTGATCCCAATGCCTCACTATTGGATAATCAGTTCAGGCTGGGTTTACCTGCCGCCTTCAGTTTGCAGATCGACTATCACCTTAGACGAAACTGGTATGTAAACGGTTTCTTTATCTATCCGGTCAATCTTGCTGAGAACAGCCTGAAACGACCGGAGCAAGCGGCTATTATTCCCCGTTTCGAGACCGATGCGTTCGAGATTGCTGCACCAGTTTCCCTGTACCGCCTGAAAGATTTACGCATGGGACTTTCAGCAAGGATTTACTATGTGACCATTGGTACGGATAAGCTCGGTTCGATTTTAGGACTGGGCGGCGACTTCACCGGTATGGATCTTTATTTTTCAGTTAAGTTTTCGCTTGGTAAAGGATTATGTGCAAGGTCGGGAGGGACTTATTGCCACAATCTTGAATACAAAAAATATCAACGCAAATAAGCTGATCAGCTTTTTACGTCCAGCGCTTCACGCAACGCATTCCCGATCAGCATAAAAGCCAGGACCATCAATACAATGGCAATACCGGGTAAGATCGCCAGGTAAGCCGAGTCAAGCACCAGGTAAGCATAATGTTCCTTGATCATGCTTCCCCAGCTGGGCATGGGCGGCTGCACACCAATACCTAAAAAGCTCAGACCTGCTTCAATTAGAATGGCTGCGGCAAAGTTGGCTGCCGAGATCACGATCACAGGGCTCATCACATTGGGCAGAATGTGCCGGAAAATGATCCTGAAATTGCTGTATCCCAATGCGCGGCATGCCTCGATGTATTCTTTTTCGCGTATGCTGATGATCTGTCCCCTCACAACACGCGCCACTTCCACCCACATGGTGATGCCCACAGCGATGAATACCTGCCAGAAACCTTTGCCCAGGGCAAAGGTAATGGCGATAACCAGTAATAATGTTGGAAGCGACCACACCACGTTGATAAACCAAACGATCACATCATCTATGAAGCCGCGAAAATAACCTGCAATGGCTCCCAGGCTGAGGCCAATAAGCAGGGAGATCAGCACCGAGATAAACCCTACAGAAAGACTTACACGGGTGCCGATCATCAGCCGGCTGAGCATGTCCCGCCCGAAGCGGTCGGTGCCCAAAACAAAGGTCTTTTGTTTGATGTGGTCTTCCCGGGTTTTTTTACGAAGTGATTCTAAAGTCTCTTCCTGTGTTTTGCCGTCAATGGTTTTGAAGAAAGCCTTTTCATTTTTTATTTTTACCCCGGCCTCCGGATCCAGGGCATACACCACATCAGGTAATGAAAAAATGTAGGTTTGCAGGTCGGGGATGGTGCTGTCGGCATATTCTTCTATTTTGATAAATCCCCCTTCAAAATATAAATCCGAAAAAGGAATTTTCTGATAAGGACTTTTTCTGCCATAAAACATAGTCCGGAACAAACCGGATTCTGCAGGACGCTCATTTTTTTTAACATAAAGCATATCGACCCGGTTGCCTGGTTTCAGGGTGCTCAACTCCAGGAATTGCTGGTTTGCAAGCGGGCTTGAATCGGGGGTGATGGTATAACCCAGTGCGGCGATCAATATGCTGATCAAAATGAAAAACAGGGCCGCCATGGCCACCTTGTTTTTTTTGAATTTTTTCCAGGCGATGGATGAAAGCGAACCGGAGCTAACCAGTTTTTTCTTGCGTAAAGAAAACAGGTATTGAAAAATTACTTTCATCAACCGGCAAATTTAATACAAATAGCGATAATGGATTAAGCTAGGATTGCCGCTTTCAGAAAAATAAAAGCCGCCGGTTATTTCGGCGGCTTTATGTAGGGTGCGAAATGGGACTTGAACCCACGACCCCTGGAACCACAATCCAGTGCTCTAACCAACTGAGCTACTCGCACCATTTAAAATGGTGTGCAAAATTACAAAATTTTTGGATTTGTTGAAATCCATTTATTTAATTTTTTGAATACCATGACCGCTTAATTGATAATAAGGTGCTTTTGCGCAGTCCATGCAGAAATCTCCCTTTTCCAGCTGAACGATCCTGCTTGCCATCACGGCCTCGCCACATTTATTGCAATAAATATCTTCATGCGAAGTCGCGTATTCAGGAACCTGTGTTTTGATCTCTTCCACCCTGAAAATCCTGTCAAAATCCAACCCAAGCGTATTGAAAGCGGCTTCAACACCGCTGTTCTTGAACTGCCCGATGGCTTCTTCGCTATGATTTCTTTTCTTTACCACTTTTACGTATTCATCGCTGAAGCTGCCTTTGGCTTGCTTCATGTACGCTCTTGCATCCGGGCGACTGCTAACTCGAACGCCGCTGCCATAGCGCCGAACCAGACTGAAGGCGGTTTTCCCGATATCTCTGAAAATTAGCGCATTGTTTCCGAAGGTGCATCCGGTAACAAACTGTATCCCATCGCTCATGCAATTGTTGGTTTCGGTGATGGCCAGCAGGTCTTCCAGTCCGTCCGAATCATCTACTTTAAGAACGTTCATGGCATGGGTGGCTGCCATGATCCCCATGGCGAGGCCGGGGCAGTAATGCCCGTGTAGCTGACCGGCTTTCATCAGTAAAGCTTCCGTATCCCCGGCCAGGATCATGGCCATGATGTCTTTGCGGGGATCATCCAGCAATCGCCGGCCGGCGATTTTTTCCAGATTTTTTTGCAAGAGATAGGTGTCCGCTGTTTTAATATCCAGTACGGGAGTGCCGTTGATGGCGTCAAGGCCGGTTACCTTAAGCGAATTGTTTTTTATTTCAAGTAGCTGAACAGTTGTAACACCAATGGCGGAAGGCCGCTCGGGTGAGCGGGTGGCGAAAACACCTTTGTGTTCACCCGAATAGGTATGGGTTTTCAGCTCGTATCCTTCCGATTTGCGAAAATGAAAAATGACGTCGATGAATTCTGATTTTTCAAGCTTATACAATCCTTCCGAGAATTTTTCATCAACATCGATAAAGCTGATCTCCTTTTTCATCTTCCGGGCGTCAGCGGGCTGAGCTTCCGGAAATTTGCTTCTCACAGTTCCGATCCTTTGTAATTCTACCATGATCAATGATTTTTTAGAGGTATGATAAATGGTATGTTTTTGTCCTTAATGATTTTAACCTTTACCTGATAGGTTTCCTCGATCAGGGATTCCCTGAAAATATCATGACCGCCTCTGGCCGCAATTTTTTTGTTGTTCAGCAAAAGAAAATCCGAGCAATATTGCATGGCCAGGTTCAGGTCGTGTATGGCGACGATCACCGTTATGTTTTGATTGCTTAAGCTTTTGAGCAAACCCATCACTTCATGCTGATGATGCAGGTCGAGGTTGGCCGTGGGTTCATCCAGCAGGATGATCTGTGGTTCCTGAGCCAGTGCCCTGCCGATGAAAACACGCTGCCGTTGTCCACCGCTCAGCTTATTGATATCTTTCAAAGCAATATTGGCCAGATCGAGTTTCAGGATAATATCCGAGCTGATGTTGAGGTCTCTGTCGGATGGCCGCCATCCCAGATGGGGCTTGCGGCCCATCAAAATCGTATCGAAAACGGTAGCGGGAAACACATTGGAAAATATTTGGGGGACATAAGCCACTTTCCTGGCGATTTCTTTCTGATCCATGCTTTCCACTTTTTCCTTATCGATCTGCACCTGGCCCTTCTGTGGATTCAGCAATCCATTGATGCACTTTAGCAAGGTGGTCTTGCCCGAGCCGTTTGGCCCGAGTATGCCCACAAATTTTCCTGCTTCGATGGTTTCGTTTATATCTTCCAGAACAAAATCACCATTGTAGGCAAAATGTAATTTGTTGATGTCGATTACCGCCATTGTGACCTCCCGATTCCTTTAAACAACAGAAAAATAAAGATGGGTGCGCCCACCAATGATGTGATGATGCCAACAGGCAGCATCATAGGTGAGATGATGGTACGTGCGATGATATCCGATAGCAAAAGAAAAACTCCACCAAAGAGAGCAGAAGCAGGCAACAGGAAACGTTCATCGCTGCCGATCAGCCTGCGAACGATGTGCGGCACCACCAGGCCCACGAAAGCAATGATGCCGAAAAAGGATACCGCGACGGCAGTGGCCAGACTGGCCAGAACCATGCCCCAGCTGCGAAGCCTGTTCACACGGATGCCCAGGCTTTGCGCTTGTTCGTCTCCCGAATCGAGCACATTGTAGTTCCATCTGTTGCGGATGAAATAAATGAACACCGGGATCACAACGGCCATCAGGATCAGCAACTCGCGCCAGGAGGCCCTGCTCAGGTCGCCGAAAGTCCAGAAGACGATGGCGGCCAGCTCCACGTCGTTGGCCATATACTGCAAACCCGTTGTGAGCGCCATAAAAAGCGAACCCATGATGATGCCGGTAAGGATCATATTTTCAGGTGTGGCGCCTTTCAGGCGTGCCACCGTCAGGATAAGCAGGGTACTCAGCAAACTCCAGAAAAAGGCCGAAAGGGTGATGATATATGGGTTGTTGATCAAAACCGAATCTTCCGTACTGCTTTGCATGGAGCCGGCCCCGAATATCACCACCGCAAATGCCGCCCCAAATGCAGCAGCATTTGATATGCCCAGGGTGAAGGGCGAACCGAGCGGGTTTCTCAGAATGCTTTGCATGGCTGCGCCTGAAACGGATAGCGCAATCCCGCAGAAAATTGCTGCCAGCACCCTTGGCAGCCTGATGTTCAGGATGATCTGCCGGCCTGCCGATGATTCTTCGGAAAACAGTGCGTTGATCATTTCAGAAAGCGACAGGCGTGCGGCTCCCAGGCCGGTGCCTGCGACGCCCAGCAGGATGAGCAAAACCACCGATCCAGCGATCAGGTAATGCTTTCGCCTAACAAATTTGCCGTACGATTGCCTGAGCTCCTGTTTTTTCATTGCGTTATCTTAATTTGCCGGTAGGCGTCAAAAGCCTCCATCATCTCAGCATAGACTCCTTTTCCCAGGAAGTTTTTGTAGATTTCATCGCATTTTTTTCTCAGCTCGATATCCTCAAAAGCTTCCGGGTACATGACCTTGCCGATGTAATATGCATTGCATAAAATATTTTCATAATTGATGGTGTACCAGTTGTGGGGTAAAACCGTGTACAACTCATTGCCCTGTATGGCCTGAAGGGATGATGCCAATGCAGTATTTTGCAAATCCTCCTCCCAGACTGTCCGGCCTGAAATATCAAGGAAAAACTTGTCAGGGTTCCATTCGATCAATTGCTCAGGATCGATGAAGGCGTTTTCCAGCCAGGCTTTGGGTGAGCTGGTAACTTCCCCCAGTCCAGCTGCCACATTGTTTGCATGCACCATCCTGAATGCCGCGTACCGCGGTTCGGTGGAGGCGATGCCGTGTGCACCACAGTAGGCAATGCCCCCCACATAAACATTTGATCTGTGCGTTAGTCCTTTCGTACGTCGATCCAAATCTACAATGCATTCTTCAATGAATGTTTTCAGACTGTCGGCGCGTTTTTGCTTGTTAAGGATTCTTCCAAGAAAATCCAGGGTATTATAAAATCTATCGATGTTCTCATTGAAATCGCCATAATCCAGCACAACCACCGGCACTGCGGTTTTTTGCTGTAATTCTTCTGCTTCACCTGCGGTGGTGTAAGTAGTCAGGATCAGATCGGGTTGATGCATGGCCAGCAATTCGGGTTCGGCCAGGTTGCCCGTACCGATCACATCCAGTTCCTTCAATCGGGGATTTGCAAACAAATAGGGAACGGTTCTTCTTTTTTCGTTTCCTTCCACCGCGATCACCCTGTCGGTAGCATCCATATATGCCAGCAACCGAAGTGCGCCCGAGCGCAATGCAATCACCGTTTCGATCTTTTCGGGTATCATCACTTCACGTCCCAAGGCATCGGTTACGGCTTTCATGCCGGATTTATTTTCATCTGTGCTGCTGCAGGCAGCAAAAACCAGAACAATCCATATGAACAACCATTGTTTTCTCATATTAAAAAGTGTAATTGACATCTGCCGTAATGATCCGGCCGGGCGACATGTACAAATAGTTTTCCATATGCCGGTTGTCGAATACATTCTGCACATCGATTGAAATACTCAATTCATCGATGATCTCGCGTGATAGATTGACGTTCAATATTCCATAAGGATCCATTTCCTGTTTGTTCTCATCATCGATGTATTGTTTGCTTTTGTAGATGAAAGCCAAGTTCAGGTTTACGATCTTGTTTTGCCAGAACATGCCCGCCTTGGCCTGGTTTTCCGGGGTAAATTTTAGTGTCGTGCCTTCAAGCGCCGGGTTTTCTTCAAATTTCTCGATGGTGCTTTTGTTATAGGTATAATTGGCAAAAAAATTCAATTGCGGCAGAACAGCATAGCTGACCTCCAGTTCCGCACCGTAAATATTTACACCCGTTACATTCTGTCGTTGATAAACCGCCCGCTTGCCCCAAAGTGAATCCAGGGTTTGGGTATAGTAGAGAAAATCTTTTCCTTTTGAAAAAAAGATAGCGGGGGCCAGTCTCAGCTTTTCACCGCTTTTGATATCCGCACCGATCTCATAATTAAAGATCTTTTCAGGGCCGAGTTCCGGATTGGCGATCTTGGGGCCTACCCACATCCAGCCGCTGCGGCAAAGGTCGTCGAGTATGGAAGCTCTGAAGCCTTTTGAGAATGAGATGTAAATCTTGGATTTTTCGAAAAATTTGTAGTTCACGGCAAGTCTCGGACTGAAGGCTGTCCAGGTGTGATCCTTCAACTCAGGAAGGAAGGGTATCCAGGCGCCTTCCGTGGTTTGGAAATCGCCGTCATAAAAGCGAACGTGGTCGTAGCGAATGCCGGCGATCAGGTTAAGGCGGTCGCGGACAAGGCTCCAGTCGTCCTGAAGGTAGATCCCGATATTGTTCATCCTGCCCCGGTTGAGGATGCTGTCGGGGGAGGTTGCGTAATAATCCCCTCCATCCACACTGCTTAGCTTGAACTCTGCACCCATGGTGAGGGTGTGATGATCGCTAAGTCCGTAATTCATAAAAAGCATACTTCCCATATCCACCCGGTCGGAGCGCACGTCGAAGCGGCTGTAATCCTCTCCCCGCATGCGCTCGTCCAATCTGAAATAGTCCTCGTGCTGGTAATACAACAGTACATTGTAGTTGAATTTTGATGTAGAACCGTAAACCCTTCCCCGCAGGAAGTGGGTGTCGAAATGCCTGTATTCTCCATCGGGAGCAATGATCTTTTCTCCTTCGCCCCGTTTGTCCTTAAAGAAGCTGTATTGCAATTCGGTTTTCAGCAATTTGTTGAAGTCATAACCGCTCTGAACTGAAAAATTGTATTCTTTAAGAAACCTTTTTATCGAGTAATCGGGATTTTCGCGCAGGCTGTCGGGCAGGGGGTTGTAGCCATCACTGTTAGTTAGAAAGCCGGAAACCTTTAGGTAACCTTTATTGGAATATTTGCTGCCCAGGTAAAGCCCCGCGCTTTTGGTATCATAGGTCCCATAACTGAATGATCCGTTGCCTTCGAGTTTTTCTTCGGGTTTTCTGGTGATGATGTTGATCACCCCGCCCATGGCATTGTTGCCGTATAGCGAAGAGCCCGGTCCGCGGTAAATCTCGATCCTTTCAATGTTGTTCTTGTTGATCCTGTTCCAGTTGGCTCCACCGGTATCCCCTTTGTTGATGGGAACTCCATCGACCAATACCAGGGTGCGGCCCTGCTCGTCTCCCGAAAGCCCGCGGAGCGTCACAACCGGCCTGATGGTGAATATTCCGCTTGAACGGGAAACATTCAAGCCGGCCGTATATTGCAGTATGTCATCCAGTTTTTGGGCGGGGATCCGCTTGAGTTCCCTGCGATCGATCACCTCGATCTGGGCGGGTATATCCAGGGCATTTCGCTTGCTGCGTGTGGCGGTAACCACTACTGTTTCGCCTGTGTAAACTTCAGGAATCAGGCTGAATTGCAGGGTTTCTTTTGATGATGAGACCTCAACTGTTTTTTCTAGTTTCCGGTATCCGATGTGAGAAAGGCGGATCAGATTCTCCGTGTTTTTTTCCAGCCTTAAAATAAAGGTCCCTTCTTTATCCGTGGCAGTGCCCTGTTGTTGCTGTACCGACCAAATATGGGTGTTGACAACCGCTTTGCCTGTTGCGGCGTCTTTCACTTTCCCGTTGACCTCGATCATTTGGGCAAACAGGCTTTGCGACATTATCGCAAAAATCATGATCAAAAAAACCTTCCTCATTGTGTTACAAAATTTGAATTGGTGTTACCCCCGCTTTAAATTTTTTTATTCATGTGTACTCATAACCAGCTCGCCATGTTTGATCCCTTTGATGGAGATCAGTTTGTCGGCCAGTGCCCTCAGCCTTTTGGCCGATCCCTTCACGGCAATGGTTTCCAGACAATTGTCGTGGTTCAGGTGAACGTGCTGCACCGACAGGATCAGGTCGTGATAGTTATGCTGTACCTCGGTCGATTTGTTTTGAAGATCTCTTTTATGATGATTATAAACCAACACAATGGCGCCGGCTACTTCATCATCGCTTTCCCATTTTTCTTCAACAATGTATTTGTTGATCAGAAACCGGATGGCCTGCGATCGGTTGGGAAACTGCTTCTCTTCAACCAGCCGGTCGAGCCTGCCCAGCAGGTTTTCTTCCAGGGACACACCGAAACGTTTTACTTTCATGGTGTTATCTTTTTAAAAAACGTGCCACAAAAGTAAGGCATATCAGGGGCGGGGCAAAGAGAAAATTTAGCTTCCTTTGTAATTTATTTCCGTTCAAAATAATTATAATTTTATCCTTATGGATGAAGAGAAACACAGGTATTTCATAAAGCTGGCATATAACGGCAGAACATTTCACGGGTGGCAGATACAGAAAGGCGTTCCCACTGTCCAGGAAGCCATCAACGACAGCTTGTGCAAACTCACCGGTGAAGACATCAATGTAGTGGGTTGCGGCCGCACCGATACCGGTGTGCATGCCGGCTGCTTCTATGCTCATTTCGATGTTCTCAAAAAACTTGATGAGGAGACCCTGGATAAGATGCTTTTCAGGATGAATCAGATGCTTGGCAGCGAGATTGCCATATACTCCATTTTCCCGGTAGGTGAAAAAAACCATTCCCGTTTCGATGCCATTTCCCGGACTTATCATTATAGAATCGCAAGAAATAAAAATCCCTTCGAAGCGGATTATGCCTATTATTTATTCGGGGATATTGGTTTGGACAAGATGAGCCGGGCATGTGAAATTCTGAAGGAATACAAGGATTTTGAGTGTTTCTCAAAAGTGAACACCCAGGTAAACACCTTTATCTGCGATATCAAACATGCGCAGTGGCGGGAAGAAGGGGATATGCTGTTGTTTGAGATCAGAGCCGACCGTTTCCTGCGCAATATGGTGCGTGCCATCGTGGGCACCATGCTCGATATAGGCATGGGAAAATGCAGCCTGGAGGAGTTTCGTCAGATCATCGAAAGCAAAAACCGCTCGGAAGCCGGTTATTCCGTTCCGGCTCATGGCCTGTTCCTGGCCGATGTGGAATACCCGGAAGGAATGGTTCCGGTGGATTGATGCCGGATGATGGATGCTTTTGGCATAAATCCATTCATTCCACCACAAACTTAGTTTTTTCAACGACTTTCCCATTGCTTTTTACCACTACAACATAAATCCCTTTTCCCCATTTGGAAACATCTGCTTCAGCTTCCAACTGCCCGGTGTAAATCTTTTGTTCGTGCAACTGCCTTCCGAAAATATCATAGCATTCTAACTTGATGTTTTTGTGTTTATCCGTGTTTTCCAGGGCAAAGTTGATCTTATTATTTGCCGGATTTGGGTAAGCTTTTATGGGAATTGTTTTGAGTTTGGAATAATATTCTTCAGGCGTTGGTATTTCTTCGGTATCTGTCCAGACAACACAATCCGAT
>JAIPBS010000006.1 GCA_021738625.1 Bacteroidales bacterium | reverse complement strand
TTTTTTGTGTAGCGAGGCCGAGAATTGAACTCGCGTCCGCCTCAGGCGGATATGAATCCGACGCTCAGATAAGACACAAGAAAAGGCAGCTAAATGACTGCCTTTCTTTTTTGTGTAGCGAGGCCGAGAATTGAACTCGGGACCTCCGGGTTATGAATCCGACGCTCTAACCACCTGAGCTACCTCGCCAAATTTTATTTCCCCATTTGAGGGCTGCAAAAATACTAAAAATTTTTTTTGAACAAAAAAACAAAAACCCGTTTTTAATTCAAACCAACGCAGACACAAAAAATCAATAAGGGAGCAATACTCCATTTCTGTTATAAAAAAAGCCGGCTTGGTCACCCATCTTTTCATTCCATATTCATTTTAGGGAAATGCCCTTTAATCAGTTTGAACAACTCATGTTTGTATATGGGTTTGGTGATGTATGCATTGCAGCCAGCTTCAAGGGCGGTTTTCTCATTGGCGGCGCTGGCATATGCCGTTTGAGCAATAATAACCACATCCTTATTTTTTTCACGGGTTTTTCGAGTGGTTTCATATCCACCATTTCTCCATTGAATAAAATACTGCCGCCCTGCCTTATCCTTGGCTTGGACCTGCCCTGCATCCATTTGGTTTCACCGGTTTTGGTGATTAGCCTGAACTCATACTGCCAGGGAACCAGTTTTTCGGCGGAGCGTTGTATGGATTCATTAAAGCCTTCTATATCATCAGGATATACCCATTAAAAACATCTTCAACAGTTCTGATCTCTTCTTTTCGGATATCAAACAGGCTTTCAACGCTTCTAATGATATAGGGCAGGTTGAGCTTCCCATTTCCTCCCAACTCAAACTGATAAACTACGCTCGAAATATTTTCAGCGATATCATGAAAACGCTCTTCGCTTTCTATGGCCAGTTTCTCGATGTTCTTGCGCTCGGTTAAATCCCTTGCAATCCCGATGATGCCTGTAATATTTCCATCTTCATCCTTAAGCGGGGTATCGGTGAGCAGTGCAGAGAAGGTTTTACCTTCCCATCCTCTTTACCATTGACTATGATTGGGGAATTTAGTATCCATCCGGTTTCTCGGAAACCGGGAGTTTGGTGAACCTGGTCGGCGCATTCAATTTTGGCTGAGGCAATTTCAGGATATTGCCAGCTTTGAGGCAAAATGGATACATATTTTTCACAAACTTTTGCGGTGGATAGCTCAGGATCATTGGTCAATTCCGAAAGCTTGAGCAGGGCCTGCAATTCTTTTTTTCTTTCCCCCAGATGATGGGCTTGCTCCCTAAGCTTTTCCTGATAATGGAGGCGTTTGCCAATGTCACGGAAGCAGTAGAGTACGGCCTTCCGGCCTTTCCATTCAGTTTCAACAGCACACAATTCAATATCAATTTTCTCCTCTTACCATTGTAAGCTAAGGTCGGTTTTTTCACCCGGCTGTATGTTATAAATAAATTTCAGGGAAAAATGATTCATGCATTTTTCATAGTTTTATACCATGAATCGCATCAGGAACATATACTACGGTTTGATCTTCATTTTTACGGTCCCGGGTATTCTATCTGTAAATGCAGCAGAAACAGATGTACTACCCGTTGAATCACAGGCAATGGGTAAAAAAATCCACAACCTCGTGATCTTGCCTGACACATATACAAACGACCTGCATAATTTCCCTGTAGTATATATCCTGCATGGGGCAGGCGGTGATTATACCACCATGCTAAACCGCATACCGGAACTGGAGGAATATGCCGACCAATACGGTTTTATTCTAATTTGCCCGGATGGCGGGCAATTCGGTTGGTATCTCGACAGTCCGGTTTTGCCCCGTTCGCAATACGAAACCTATATCTCCTCGGAACTGATCAGCGCTGTTGACGCGACTTACAGAACAGACACGACAGCACGGGCCATAACCGGGCTGAGCATGGGCGGGCATGGAGCACTTTACCTCGCCATAAAACATCCTGCTTTGTTCATGGCAACAGGCAGTATGAGCGGTGGGGTGGATATTACGGGATTTATTGACCAGTGGCATATTGGGGAGGTGACCGGCATAGAGTACGAGAGCAATCCCGCTTTAATGCAATTCAATGTTGTTGACCTGATCTGCACTCTGGAACCGGATCAACATAAAATCATCATCCATTGCGGAACTGAGGATTTTTTTTTTGAGGCCAATCAGCGGCTTCACATCAAAATGCTTGGCTGCAGCATCCCTCATGAGTATCGTACAGGCCCGGGAGCACACGACTACGGATACTGGAGACAGGCAATCAGGGAACAGCTGATGTTCTTCAGTGATAGCTTTGACTAATAGAAGAAAGAATGTTTCAATAAACCGGAAATGTTACATAATATGCATCTATACTGAATCTTATTAAAAATGCAAAGCATTTTTCTATTAGATTCAGTTATACCGATAGGAACAGGAGGTCAATCATTGCAAACCTGTTCCGAATCGGTATATTTATCATGCATTAGTTTTTGATGCATGAAGGGTAGCACTCAAACTTAACTAAATAAAGACTTATTATGAAAAATTTTATGAAATTTGCCGGCCGCTCCGGGCTTTTGTTTGCGGCTGTCGTGCTGGTTGGAATATCATCCTGCAAGAAGGATGATGATGAGGTTAATTCGGATACGATCAACAGGATAGAATCCATCCAATATCTGACTGAAAATTTCCCGCCATTCAATTATGAACAGGACGGACAACTTTACGGCGCATCGGTGGATATCTTGGAAGCCCTGTTCGAAAAATTGAATGTGGATCTTTCGAGAAAAGATGTTCAATTGAAAAACTGGCCGGAGGCTTATCAGCAAACCCTTGAACAGGAATACACCATGTTGTTTTCGATGGCCAGGCTTCCCGGCCGCGAATCTCTTTTCAGGTGGGTGGGTCCCATTGCTCCCATCAGAAACATAGTGGTGGCGCCCGTTGTTTCTTTTATGGAGATCGATAACCCGGTCGACCTAAACAATTATACGGTTGGCATCATCGAAGATTTCGCCGAGGTGGAAATACTACAGCAGGAAGGCTTGCTTGAAGAAAACATGCACTTTTATGAAGACGTGGAGCAAATGTATGAAGGGCTGATCATCGACGAAGTTGATTGCGTTGTTTTTTCGGAATACGGAAATAAACTCATCATAGAATCACTCGGAATGGATCCGGAAGATTATGAAGAAGTTTACCAGGTAGCTGTTACCGAAGACTATTATGCTTTTCACATAAACACTCCTGAAGATGTCATCAGCATTTTCCGGGAAAAACTTGAGGAACTTAAAAACGATAAAACGGGCGACGGAAGCAGCGTATATGAGAAAATCCTGAACAATTACCAGGTGATCCAGCACATCGAAGACAATATTACCGAGGAAATGGTCATCACCCTGGTGGAGGAAACTATGGCTGACATAGAGGCCGACGCCCCGGGAACCTTTGACCTGATCAATCAGCAAATAGCTCCCTATAAGGATCCCGATATCCCGGCACTGTATGTATTTGTTTACGACACGGCCATCAATATGATGGCTCATGCGGATAATGCGTTACTGGTCGGGAAAAACTTTAAAGGTAAAACCGACGCCGCCGGCAGGAAGTTTCGTGATGAGATTGTGGCAGGAGCCCTGAAACATGGTACCGGTTGGGTGGATTACATTTACACCAAACCCGACCAGAGTGGATTGTATTACAAAACCACATACTACCGGCTGGTTACAGGCAGCGATGGGGAATTTTATGTGGTTTGTGCCGGTAGATTTAAATAAGTCAGATCGTCGCAGAAAGTTACTGATCAGGATGGTATTTATAACTCAGCGTTTAACATCCGTAGGTATTGCTTCAATACCACTGCATTGTTTTGTTCCTCATCTTTTGAAGCATACAATAAAGTTACCGTATCATATTTTGCTTTCTCTGCCAGTTCGCGGAGTTCCTCCCGTTTATCTTTAAGTTCTATGAGGTATCGCTGCCGAAACTCCCCCCATCTATTGGGATGATCGTGAAACCATTTGCGCAATCCATCCGACGGGGCTTCTTCTTTCAGCCACTCGTCAATTTCAGCATCTTTTTTTGAAAGGCCGCGGGGCCACAGGCGGTCTGTCAGAACGCGATAACCATCATCAGGAGAAGGGTCCTCATAGATTCTTTTTAATTTGATCATAAAGCATCAATTGTGGTTCGCAGTGGATGCCCAATAATGATGCCGTAACAAATATCGAAGAGAACCCCGTAATTGAAAAATATCAAACTTATAGCTTGTGAAAGCCTTTGATGCAAATTGACTATTAAGGAGATAAGAACTTTTGTTGACAAGCAGATTTTACACTACTTAAACGCCGGTATCCCGGTAGCCTCGGCCCCTGTGATCAGAAGATGGATATCGTGTGTTCCTTCGTAAGTGATCACCGATTCGAGGTTCATCATGTGCCGCATCATAGGAAAATCGTTGGTGATGCCCATGGCACCGAACACCTGTCGCATTTCCCTGGCGATGTTGAGGGCCATTGCCACATTGTTGCGTTTTGCCATAGAAATCATGGCAGCTGTTGCTTTGCCTTCGTTGCGCAGGTTGCCCAAACGCCAGACCAGCAATTGTGCCTTGGTGATCTCCGTGAGTGCTTCCGCGATTTTCTTTTGCTGCAATTGAAATGATCCGATTGGTTTTCCGAATTGCTTGCGTTCTTTGGAATATCTAAGGGCTGCATCATAGCAATCCATGGCTGCACCGACTGCGCCCCAGGCAATTCCATAACGAGCGGAGTTCAGACAACTCAACGGGCCGCGCAAACCCTTCACTTCCGGGAAGAGGTTTTCCTTGGGTACCTTCACATTGTCAAATACCAGTTCCCCTGTAACGGATGCGCGTAAACTATACTTGCCGTGCGTTTCAGGAGCGGAATAACCTTCGGAACCGGCTTCCACGATCATACCGCGGATTTTGCCTTCTTCATCCTTGGCCCAGACAACGGAGATATCTGCGATGGTTGAGTTGGTGATCCACATCTTGGCGCCGTTAAGTACAACATGATCACCTTTGTCAACAAAATGGGTAACCATGCTGCCGGGGTCGGAGCCGTGATTGGGTTCGGTCAGGCCGAAACAACCAACAATATCACCATTGATCAAGCGGGGAAGGTATTTTTGTTTTTGCTCTTCAGTACCGAATTTCCAGATGGGATAGATCACGAGCGATGTCTGCACGGATGCCATAGAGCGTATCCCTGAATCGCCTCTTTCCAGTTCCTGCATGATGATACCATAGGAAACGTAATCCATACCGGGACCGCCGTATTGTTCGGGTATGAACGGCCCGAAGGTACCGAGCTCACCCATCTCCTTGATTAAATGACGCGGGAATTCATTCTTTTCAAAATGTTCTTCAATAACCGGTTTCACCGAACGGTTAACCCAATCTCTAACAGCCTCGCGAATGATTTTGTGTTCATCCGTAAATAATTCATCTACAAGATAATGATCGGGTGCGTCATATTGAACTGTTGATGCCATAAATATTTAGTTTTAAATGGTTAACAATGAGTCGCAAAATTAGGTATATTGGATAACATATTAATCACAGGATTATTATTTATACTTACTCAAAATAGCTCCATATCTCCATCAGGTCTTAATTCTTTTCTAATTTTGCAGTTTGATAAAAACATGATTATGCAAGCATTAACAGATGGTTCAAGATTGATGACCGAAAGCCTGGTTAGATCAGGGGCTGATGTTTTTATCGGTTACCCGATAACACCGGCCAATAACTTATATGCCTATTCAAAAAACCGATTTAAAACCTTTTTGGCGGCCCCTGACGAGATCACCACGATGCAGTGGATGTGCGGGTTCTCGATTGCCGGTCACCTTCCCGTGACCGCGACCTCATTTCCCGGCTTTTCGCTGATGATGGAATCCATCAATATGGCCTACATGATGGAGCTTCCAATGGTGATCGTGCTGGTACAGCGCCTCGGTCCTTCCACCGGAACGGCAACCTGCGGAGCACAGGGCGACCTGACGCTGCTGGAGGGCATGCTTTCAGGCGGATACAACCTGCCTGTGCTGGCCACCTCCAAGGCAAACGACTGCTGGACACTGGCTGAGAAAGCAGTCAAGACAGCAAACAAACTCCGCAGCCCGGTAGTTTTTCTAACTTCCAAAGAGGAAATGATGACTCAGTTCAGCTTCGACCTGGGATTACTGGAAGAGATCAGCCCGGTGAAGAGAACATTTTATTCATCGGACGAAACGTATTATCCTTACAAAAGAGATGAAAATGCCATTCCTGCGTTTTTGCCGGTAAGCAGCAATAAACACCAGGTGAGGATCACCGCGTCAACACACAACGAACAAGGTATTCTGGAAGGCATTTCGGAAGCAGCCCTTAAGAATACCCTGATGATCAGTGAAAAAATCGAGAAAAATCTCGGCTCCTATCTTGATTACGAACTGGATGAAAAAGAAGATGCCGAAATCCTGCTCGTTTCCTGGGGCGTAACGGCAAATGCGGTAAGGGAGGCTGCCAGGGAACTGAACAATTCAGGAAAAACAGTGTCCACATTCATCCCAAAAACGCTGCTTCCTCTGGCGGATGTTTATGTGGATATCATTACAAAATATAAGCATATTGTATTTGCGGAAGAAAACCACAACAGCCAGTTGAAGAAGCTGATCTATGGAGCCAGAGTTCCGTCAAATGTTCATTGTGTTAACAAAATCGGTCGCATGATCGATCCGATGGAAATCATTGAGGAGGTAAAAAAACATGGATAATCAATTCATCATAAACGAACCCCTGCCATTTTGCAAGGGATGCGGACATACCGTCGTAAGCAAGAGCACCGAAAAGGCACTGCAAAAACTTCAGCTGAATCCCAGGGATGTTGTCCTGGTAACCGATATCGGTTGTCATGGCATCATCGACAAAGCCTTTGCAACCCATACCGTACATGGACTGCATGGCAGATCTGTTGCGCTTGGATCCGGCATTTCGGCCGGCCTTGACAATCCCGATAAAAAAGTGATCGTGTTTGTGGGCGACGGCGGAGCCACCATCGGTATGCAACATTTGATCGACGCCTCCCACAACGGATTTAACATGACCGTCGTGATCCATAATAATATGCTCTACGGCATGACGGGCGGACAGCCCAGCGAGTTCACCCCGGAAGGTTTCAAAACTCCTACCCTGCCCGAAGGCGCGCAGCATGCCGGTTATGACATTTGCGCCCTGGCAAGCGAAGCCGGTGCGGCTTATGTGAAACGTATCAGCGCAATCGGCGACATCAGCGATGAGCTGGCTGAGGCATTTTCGCGCAAAGGTTTCTCCCTGCTGGAGATCATGGAAATTTGTCCTTCTTATGGCGTAAAAAGCAATCCGGGCCTGAAGCTCAAACAATTGATGAAGAATGCAGGGTTGGACGAAAAAGTATATGCCGACAAAGAACCCAGGGCATATAAAACTGAAGAAAGAAGTGAGACTTCTAGCCTGCTGAGCTCCAAACTTAAGATTGAAAAAAACTACGATTCTAAACTCAGTAAGCCTATCCGAATGTTCCTGAGCGGATCGGCGGGAGAAGGCGTTCAGGCGGCCGCGGAGCTGTTTATCAGGGCCGGGATGAAATCGGGATTGCAGGTGACCAAAAAAGGAAGTTATCCGGTAACTGTGGGTGTGGGCTTCTCTGCCTCTCACCTGATCCTGTCGCCGGATGAAATTCTTTACTCCGACTCGCCCCAACCCGATGTGATGATCGTAAGCTCAAAAGACGGTTTGAGTTTTGCCCGTAAGCAGGTCGAAAAGCTGGATGAGAATAAGTTGTTGTTCATTGATGATTCTCTTGAACTTCCTGAAACAAAAGCAAAAGTTGTTTCCCTGCCTTTCAGAGAAGAAGCGGGTGCAAGAAATGCCATGATCTATGCGCTTTTCCATTACCTCAATCAGTCGGGATTCATGCCCATGGAGGCTTTAAAAGAAGTGTTCGGCAACAGCAAGATCAGCGGAAATAAAAAGCTTAGCGAGCTTGTTTCAGGAAAGTTTTAGAAGGAGTCATATCATTTTCTTAAATCCAACCGGGTGTCAATATAAACCGGTTTATCTTTTGTAAGTCATCCGATGACTTTGTGACAATCCATCTCTTATTATCCGCTGTCACAAGTCATCGGATGACTCCATCATTTTCTAAGAAACACATCAATCCCAACCGGTTGAGATCGTACCGTTTATTATTCCGGCTTTGATGTTCTCAATCTCCGTTTTAATGGAATCCGGGATCTGGTTTTCAAAATCATGATAAGGCGCCATTTGAACACCTTCGTTGGCCAGGTTACCGCTATATATATCACCGCCCGGAAAATTGTCTTTCACGAAAGCGGCAGTAACATCATAAATGGCATTGTCCAGTCTTTTCATCGCGGAAGACAGCAGGATATCCGAAACTTCAGGAAATGAATAATACTGATCCACATCCATTCCGGCAGCCCACACACCGCGTTCCTTGGCTTTCAGCAAGGCGCCGTTTCCGGTTACGCTGCCCACCCCGAAGATCACATCCGCCCCCAGGTTGATCAGGCTGTCGGCCAGGTGTTTGCCCAAAGCCATATTGAAAAATGAATTGGTATATACGCCCAGAGTGTCAACATTCCTGTCATATTGATCGTTATATCTGGCGGCCCCCAGGTTAAATGGTTCGGTAAACTGCCTGATCTGGGGAATGCGCATGGCCCCGACGTAACCCAGTGCCGGGTTGTCATCTCCGTGAGTATCCGCCCAGTAGGCGCAGAGGAAACCAATCGGGTAGGCCACCTCATCAACATTGAACAATATACTTGCCGAGTTGGTGCTACTTTTCGATAGGGCCGCATCAACAAGAACAAAGCTTGTAAATGGGAACATATGATCCTCGCTCTGCACAGCATCCTGCCACATATAACCTATCGCAAAAATAAGATCGAAATGGTTCGAACAATAATATCTTAGTCTTTGAATATATTGATCAGTTGTTGTGTCTGCGTCGTAATCCAACTCCAGCTCGAAATCGACCTGGGCACGTTCCATACCTTCCTTGCAGCTTTGCAGAAAGGCCATATCATCGAATGAGTGTCCTTCGGCAAGCATGGCAACTTTATATGGCTCAACCGGATCGTCTTCCTTTTCATTACAACTCAATGAGAATACAAGAATGACGGCAAGCAGAAATAAGACCTGATTTGATCTATTCATGATCAGGATATTTTATTGTGTTTTGACCACCGGATAGCTATTGCTACCGGTTCTAAGAACATACAGGCCCGGAGCAAAATGCGATATATCAATTTCCTGGTATCCGGCCTTTAAAGTCCCCGAGCGCAGGAGCCTTCCCTGGCCGGAAAACAATTTGTATTCCTGTTTATCCAATTCCCGTGATTCGATGCATATTTTCCGGGACACGGGATTGGGATAAAGGATCAAACTGTTTTCAGCTATTGGAGGATCAATGCCGGTCTGGTTGATGGCTCCATTGATATCGTATTTCGAGAAAAACGCCCATATCTCCGCTGATGCGTCGATATCGCGATTGGTGCCCTGTCCGCCATAGGCACTACCCGGCCAGGTATGCCCTCCGCCGATCACTTTAAAATGCTCCACTTCCACTCCATTGTCGCCATGCATAAACCTCTGGTGTTCAACGGTCGATCCGTCTGTTGTGTCGTTATCAGGCATATCAGTAATAATCGGGGTTGAATCACAGGCATTGAAATCCACCCAATAATTGAGCACGGCTTCGATTGATTCAACCCATAAGGCGCCATCATATGGAACAACGAAATCGGCGGTACCATGTATTTCCATAACCGGCATGGGATGATCGGGAGAACAGGAATTGGGAAGACCTTTCGTCATGCTGCCTGTTACCGAAGCGATGGCGGCTATCCTGTTACTCAACTCGCAAGCAAGCAGGTAACTCATAAATCCGCCATTGGACATGCCGGTGGAATAAATTTTTTCAGGATCGATCATATAATTTGTTGAAAGGGAATCTATCAGCGCACTGATAAAACCGACATCGTCAACCGAGCTGGTGCCCCATCCCACATTCCAGTGGGTGTTTCCAACATTGTCCACAGTACCGTTAGGATGCACAAGCAAGAAGGCGGAGGTATCGGCAATGGGCCGGAAATCGCCATAATGCATTTGTTCGAAGGCATTTGAACCGTAGCCGTGCAAATTGAACAGCAAGGGGGTTTCCTCAGCAGGGTCATAAGAATCCGGGACATACAGGATGAAATTGCGCTGGATGCCGTCGTGGGTGATGGTGTCGTAGATGGTTTGCTGGGAATATACTGACCCAGGTAAGAAATGTCCAATAAACAAAACAATTGTTGTAATTAAACGTGCTTTTTTTTTCATTTTCATGTGTTTAGACAAACAAAGTTCCTTATTTCTTTTTCCAATTTTCGATTTGCAAACCGGGAATTCGGTCGAAATGACTCTCATTGTTGGTTATCAGTACGCTGCCGATTAATTATAAGTTTTTCTGTAAATTCATTTACAATACTTTCATCCAGATCGCTCCAAATTCCGGCATATGAAGAAGACTTTGACTTTTCAGAATTCTCTTCGGTAAATTGGGACAAATAATCATCAACGTTTTGAAGTTTATCTGCAGAAAGTTTGAATATTTTATATAAAATCCTAATTCTTAACTGCGTGTCAGTCATCTTTTTTATATCAAAAATAATAATTTTATTGATTTTTTTTCAAAAAGAACCCTTGATTTTCTTTAAAAATTTAATATCAAGTGATTTCAGGAATGATCATTATTTGATTGCTTTTTTATGATAACCATTTCCATGCGGGAAGGATATGGATTTGCTTACCTTCTTTCCTAAACTGATCTTCCTGATCAAAAGTTATGATCAGGCCTTTTTTAAGATCATAATGATTCATCGCATCCATCAAACCGCCCAATTCCCTGTCTTGATTAAAGTTGTCCAGCTCATAACATACCTGAATAGCCTGGGTTATTTTTAATTTGTCCTGGACCACAAAATCACATTCCGATTTATTCCGATGATAAAAGATCTGCTGCCCTTTTCTTTTTAATTCCAGGAAGATAAGGTTTTCAAGCATACGTCCTTTGTTTTCAGAAAATGAAAAAGCATTTCTTCCTATTATGGCGTTGTCAATACAGTATATTTTCTTTGGGTTCATCATTTGCTTTCGCAATGAATAGTCAAACTTTTTCAGGCTGAAGAGCAAATAGGCCTGCTCAAAATAATCGATAAACTGACTTATGCTGTTTACAGATCCGGCCTTAACCAGGTTTTTCAACTTGTTAAAGGAAACCTCCTTACCAATGTTGGAGATCAGAAAATGCAAAAGACTTTTCAAAACTATCTCGTTTCTGAGCAGGTTGCGGTGAAGCACATCCCTGTAAAAAATATCCTGGAACAAATTCCGAAGCACATCCACATCATCACTTTTTAAATATTCAGGAAATCCTCCTTTTTCCAGATATTTTTCAAATAAATTGATTGAATGCTGCTTTCCTTCTAAATCCAGAAATTCCCTGTAAGAAAACGGATAAAGTTCCAGGCTGATGTGACGGCCAGTTAAACGTGTGCCAAGTTCTTTGCTCAACATACTGGCAGTTGATCCGGTAATGATAATTTCCTGGCCCGAATCAACAAGTTGTCTAATGTATTTTTCCCAGCCTTCAATCAACTGGATCTCATCAAAAAAATAAACACCGCCTTCTCCCAACTTATCATAATAAATATTTTCGAGCCTGGAGAAATCTTTTAATTCAAACTCTGCCAGGGCAATATCCTCAAAATAGAGGTAATAAACAGGCTGCCTGCTTTGCAAGTATTGCCTGACCAAAGTAGATTTCCCACCTCTTCTAACACCAGTAATAATGGTAGCAAATTTTGGTATTATCTTAACTTTAAATCGTCGTGGGGTTCCCAGGTATTTCTTGAGATCATCCTGTTGTTTTAACACAACTCTTTCCAGTTCATCTTTCAGTATCATACTTATCAATCATTTATAGGAGCAAATATATAAAATTCATATTGCTAATGCAAACTTTTATGCATTACTAATGCACAAAATTGTGCATTGCTAATATAAACTTTCGTGTTGTCCTCTTTCCAAAATCTTCTCTAACTTTGAAAAAACAACGAAAACTGAAATCCGGATGAAGCCGAAAGAACAAAAATTCATTGAACTGCTTGAACAGGTTGACGCCATCATTAAATCAGCCGAACAACTGGAAAGCAAATACGGTAAGGAACTGAGCCAGGTAAACCACGCCTATAAAAAATGCGCCGTCAACCTGATCCACTACATGGCCCTGAGAAGTCATGATATCACCCTGATGCAAAAAGAACTCCGATGGCAGGGATTACCCGACCTGGTTAATATTGAGGGGAATGTGATGCGAAGCTTGCTGGCTATCAAAACCATTTTAAATCATTTGACCGGTAAGCCCTATTATGCGCACAGAAAAGGAACGGTTTCTATAAAAAAAAGCGCTAAGATACTGAACTCAAATACCAGGGCACTTTTTGGATATAAATCAAAAAAACGAAGGACCCGTATCATGGTGACCATGCCAAAGGCAGCTTCGAAGGATTTAAAACTTATAAACGATCTGGTTATCCTGGGCATGAACAGCGCCCGCATCAATTGTGCGCATGATGATACGGGGGTTTGGAAAAAGATCATTGAAAACGTACGTGAATCTTCCCGAAAAAACAACAAGGAAGTGAAGATCGTGATGGACCTGGCAGGACCAAAGATCAGAACGGGACCGATGAAGCCGGGCCCACAGGTGATATGCATCAGACCTGAAACGGATGCCTACGGAAAAGTGGTTGTTCCGGCAAAAGTATGGCTGGCGCCTCCCGATCTTGCTCCTCCTTCGGAAAATGCGGATGTTGTTATCCCCTTTCAGGAAGAATGGATCAGTGCCATGACCCGGGGAACGCGACTCGAATTCAGGGATGCCCGGGAAAGAGCATGCAGTTTCGAGCTAAAGGAAAGCGAAGGACGCGGCAGATGGGCCTGGTGTTATGTTTCGGCCTATGTTACGCCCGAAACTTCTTTCACCCTGATCAAGGAAAAGGAAAGGGGGGACAGGATATTTAAAATTGGGGAGCTCCCCCCTTTTGAAGAAAAAATTGTTTTGCGGACCGGTGACCGGCTGATCCTGCATAAAGAAGAAACAGAAGGTGAACCGGCCCGATATGATGAAAGCGGCAAGCTGATCAGCCCTGCACAAATTTCCTGTACCATGCCTGAAATTTTCCAGGATGTAAAAAAGGGTGAGCCGGTTATGTTTGATGATGGCAAAATTGAAGGGCTTATCAAAGAGTTGCATCCCGAAAAACTTTCGATCGTCATCACACAAGCTAAGGACAAAGGCTCAAAACTGGCTTCCGACAAAGGCATCAATTTTCCTGAAAGCGATTTATCGGTCAATGGTCTTACACAAAAAGACAGGGAAGATTTGAAATTCGTCTCCCAACATGCAGATGCAATTAACCTTTCATTTGTGAATGATGTTGAGGATGTAAAACAGCTTCGGGATATTCTAAAGGAATTGAAGAGCAATATCGGCATTATCCTTAAAATCGAAACCCGGAAGGGATATGAAAACTTGCCGGCCATACTTTTACATACCATGCAGAGTTACCCCGTGGGCATAATGCTGGCCCGCGGCGATCTGGCCGTGGAGGTCGGATGGAAAGATATTGCAGGCATACAGGAAGAGATCATGCGGATTTCGGAAGCGGCGCATATCCCAAACATCTGGGCTACGCAAGTGCTGGAAAATCTAGCCAAAAAGGGCACGCCTTCCCGGGCTGAGATCACGGATGTGGCTGTTGCCCAGCGTGCCCAGTGCGTGATGCTGAATAAAGGAATCTATATCCGAAAAGCGGTCAGGCTGCTCGACCGGATTCTGAAACAAATGCAGGGATTGCAAAAGAAAAAGAAGTCCGTACCGGCGCAGCTTGAATTTGCCCGCAAATTAAAACTCAGCAGGGAAAATTCATCTCCTGCTTCTTAGATTATTCTTTCCGGAGTTCTTTCAGGGTGATGCTCCAGCCGAGATCCATTTTCAGGATAAGTGAATTGCTTTCGTTCAGGTGAATCCAGTAACGAACGTCCCCGTCAGGGCTTTCAGCATACACATACGAGATGTCATCGAAAGTCATATCGCTGATGGCATTGTACATCTCATAATTGTGCCCGGCCCAAACATCGCCGATTTCCACCCTGCTCATCCCGCCATCGGGTGAGATGGTTGCCACGCCTTCGTTCACCAAATCGCTGAAAACTTTTTTGCTCACCCAAACGGTGGTCTGATCGTCCAGGTTCATCTCCCCTCCGCCAAAATAGTTGTTCTGGGCAATGGCATTGTCGACAGCTTCCTTGCTCATATTCACACTGCCTTTTGTGCCGGCTTCATTGGTCATTTCATAATCGAATGAAATGCCATCTTCAACTTCCTTGATATGAACGATGAAATCATAAACATTGCCGTTGAAATCCACTTCATACACCAGGATTTGCCCGGGCATGGCCACCAGGGTCGAGCCCTGCATGAATTCTTCGTCCATATCGATCTGGGCCGAAGCACTCAGCGTAAAACATGTAAAAGTTAAAAACAGAAAGATTGATTTTTTCATGGGATTGGGTTTTGGTTAATGTTAATTGATCTATTGTCATTTCCTCCTTAAATCAAAAGATTGAACGGGTAAATGTACAATGCCTGCAAGGGATTTGTCAAGAATTTTTTAAAGAATTATTGCCTTATCCTTTAAGAAGATTTCTTTAAAGGAATGTATTTTTTCAAAAAGTTAACATAGATGGAGGCCAGCAGGGCGGCAAAAAAACAAACCACCGTGAGGGTGTTGGCTGCATCGGCTGCAATGTTGAGGCCCAATAATCTTTTTAATAAATAGTGCACATAGGAATTTGTACCCGGACTTCTGCCCAGTTGGTAAATCACATCGAAATGCCAGTCGGTCAGGGGGCAGTAACCCATGCCGTAAAACAATCCCAGGAAGTACCAGGAAGCACCAGTCAATAACAAAGTGATCAGGTTAAGTTTCCGTGTTTTCCTGAATATCCATCCGAACAGGTTGAACAGGATCAAAGCCGAATGAAACACCAGGAAAAATATATCGAGAAATTGGTACATCGCTTTATGAATAACCTTTAATTGATTATCATAAAGTTAGTCAATTTATGCGATCTGCCTGCTCAGTCTTTATTCCTTTTTTCTTATAATCCTGTTTGATAAGAAACCATGAAAAACGATTAATAAAGAAGTGTATAAATTGTTTGAGATAGTGGAGTAATTTTTCTATTTTTGCAAACTCTTTTTTAGGAAGTTCTTTTAAAATACTCGGAGAGGTGGGTGTGTGGATGATTCGCCTTAGGCGGATGCTAAACCGGCATACTCTCCAATAACGTTCATTAATAATACTCGGAGAGGTGGGTGTGTGGATGATCCGCCTTAGGCGGATGCTAAACCGGCATACTTTCCAATAACGTTCATTAATAATACTCGGAGAGGTGGGTGTGTGGATGATCCGCCTTAGGCGGATGCTAAACCGGCATACTTTCCAATAACGTTCATTAATAATACTCGGAGAGGTGGGTGAGTGGCTGAAACCACCGGTTTGCTAAACCGGCATACCTGTCAAAGGGTATCGGGGGTTCGAATCCCCCTCTCTCCGCTCTCAACCGCCGAAGCCCTGGCGAAGGCGGTTCTTATTAAATTTTTCGGGGTATAGCGTAGTCCGGTTAGCGCGCCTGCTTTGGGAGCAGGAGGTCGCAGGTTCAAATCCTGCTACCCCGACAAAAACCCAAATCGTATTTTCCAATTTACTTAGAAAACCATTCCATTTTCTCAAATTATTCATCTCTATCTTTTCTTTCAGGCACTAAATGCTTAGAAATAAATCACTTTCCGATAAAATAATTCCAATACATATAGAGATATTCCCAAATTGGGAAGGTTTTTCATTAACGCCAAAAATGTTAAGGCCTGACGATCAGTTTTTTATGCCATATTTTATGTAACGGTACATAGGTTGATTTATGAGCAACAGAATTAGTCAAAACAGTAAAAACTGAAAAAAATGAAAAAGCTCATAATTATAATCGCCATCCTCTCCCTGAGTTTAACGGCTTGTCAGAAGTTCGAACCGCTGCAGCCCGAAAATCCTGAAGATACGGGAAACAAAACACTTTCTGAAGCAACGATCAGCGAGAACTTTAATTGGCAAACCACCAAAAACGTTGAGGTTACCTTAACCGGTTCGGTTAATGATGTTGTAAAGGTAAAAGCTTCAAACGGAGACATCTACCATAAGGCTCTTCTTTCAAAAGGAATCACTTACGTAACCAGAATCACCATACCTACTTTTGAAAAGGAAGTAACTTTATCCTATAATGGGAAAAATGTAACCGCTACCCTTGAAGAAAACAAAATTGAACATACCTTTAACCTTGGTTCCTAATCCTAAAAACCCCAAAGACATGAAAAAACTTATTACCAACATATTTGCCTTTTCACTCGTCATTCTTATGACTGGTTTAAGTGCCAGGCAATCCCGGGCACAGGGAAGTTGTGCAGTAGAAAAACATATCGCTGACGGCTATTATGCAGCCATCTGGTCGGTGGTTGACAATGGTGATAACACATACACCATTCAAATCAAAGTGCGTAATGACGGCAGCGGAGGCGATAAAGAAATATCTCACTCTGTTATTGAAGCGGATGGCGGAACATACAGCGATGTATCAATTACGGATCATTCCGCGAATTTCAGTTATGGAAACATTGACTTTGGTCCCAATATTGGAAATAATTGGCCCTTCCAGGGTTTTAAAGTAGATGGTACCAGCGGATTCGGAAATGGTGTTGTCGGGTATTTCATTATAGAATATACGCTGGACGCACCTTTCCAGGATCAGTTTGTAGGAGTAAAACACGGACCCAATAGTGACAAGGTAAAGTTCTACCCTGCCGATTTCCAGCAAGTGCTAGATTGCATGGCCCCGACCAACAATCCACCGGTTGCTGTTGATGATGTAAATAGCACAACGGTAAACACAGCGGTAAGCGGTAACGTGATTACCAATGACAGTGACCCTGATGGTGACGATCTCACAGTTACAACAACACCGGTTGCCGATCCGCAGCATGGTTCTGTTGTATTAAACAGCGATGGAACATATACCTATACTCCCGACAACGGCTACACTGGAACAGATACATTTGAATATGAAGTTTGTGATGACAACAGCCTGTGCGCTCAGGCTACAATCACGGTTACCGTAACAGGTGGCGGTGGCGGAACCGATACCGACGGCGACGGCGTTGATGATGATGACGATGATTATCCCGATGATCCTGACAGGGCTTTCAATAATTATTATCCCGCAGGCGGAAACGGTACCCTGGCTTATGAGGACCTCTGGCCAGGCAAGGGCGACTACGATTTCAACGACCTTGTGGTAGATTACAGATTTAACACCATTACAAACGCTTCGAACCTGGTCGTTGAGATTTACGGCACCTTTATCGTGAAAGCATTTGGTGCAAGTCTCGAAAACGGATTCGGATTCCAGTTCCCCAACGACAATATTTCAACACAAGATATAACGGTGAGCGGATTCGATCTTCAGGAGAACTATATCAGCCTTGCCGGAAACGGCCTTGAAAGCGGACAGTCGAAACCCACCGTTATTGTTTACGACAATGCCTTCAATATCATGCCGCATCCCGGCCAGGGAATCGGTGTGAATACCGAACCTACGGCTCCTTATGTGGAACCCGATACATTGAATATATACATGGATATCACCGATGACATCTATACAACAGCACAAGTAGATATCAGCAACTTCAATCCTTTCATCATTGTTGATCTGACCAGGGCAAGGGAAGTTCATCTGCCGGATTATCCTCCGACAGACCTGGCCGATCCTTCCTATTTCGGCACATACGATGATGACAGTGATCCGGCGACGGGCAGATATTATAAGACCCAAAGCAATTTGCCCTGGGCCATCAATATTTACGAAAGTTTTGAATATCCAATTGAAAAGAGGGAGATCTCTACCGCCTACAACCATTTCGTTGAGTGGGCGGAAAGCGGTGGCGTGAACTTCCAGGATTGGTATCAGGATAATGCGGGATACCGCAATGATAACAACATCTATTAAACGTTTTGATTAATTCTGATTGAAAGGTCCGTCCGGGTTGGACGGGCCTTTCGTGTTTTATAGAAGACCGGTTTCCCTGGCATGTTCCCGTGCTTCTTCGGTATTGTCGAACAGGTACATGTCAATTCCCAGATCTGCCATTTCCTGCCTCAACCTGTTAAGTTTATTGCGATTCATACCCGGACTGATCCGCCGGATGAAAATCGCCTTTATTCGTTCCGGTCTTTTGCGGGCCATCTCAGTGTATACAAGCGGATCATGCTGTCCGCTATCGCCGACCAAAACAAACTTCATATCAGGATGGATCGTGAACAGAAAGGCGATCTTTTCAAGCTTATGCTGTTCTTTTGCCTTTCCGGTAAAAAAAAGTTTGAATCCTCCCCGCTTCATCGGGCGCAATAAAAACGGACCTCTGGGAAAATGGTTATGCTCCCGGAAATCCCTGAGCAGGTCAAACAGATTCCATTCACTGTTTGAAAGATAAAACACAGGATTTTTTTCTTTTCCCTTTGCATGAAGGGATTGATATAAATCAGAAAAACCCTCGAAACTTCTTCTTGTAAGTGCATTTTTAAAAAGCACGATCCAAAGTTTCTTTAAAGAACGGGAGGCGTAAGATACAAGGATGGTATCGTCAATGTCGGATACCACGCCATAGGAAGCTTCCGGGCTGGGAACAAATACCTCGGCGCTGGCAACCACTTTGGGTTGCCCCTCCTCAACCTCATCCATCAATTCGGCCTGATAGAAGTGCTTTTCTCCGGCTTTTAAATTTAAATCCCTGAATTTTACACTGAATAAGCCAAACTCATCCGTTTCGGTAACCTGGCTCTTTCCCTTAAAACTTACCTTTACCTGAATGCCGGGAATGTCATCCCCTGAAAACCTTTTTAAGGCTGCCAGAAAGTTCTTCCATTTCGACTGGCCTGCTTTGGGCTTATCCAGGCCTTTGTCTTCCAGCACCATTCCTGTCATGTTCACTTCGGAGGAATTGCCATATCCTTCGTAGGCAATAATGGTCGGGATGCCCAGCCAGCCCAACTGGTGTTTGATGAAAATTTTTAACCTTTTAAAAGGATTTCTTACCTTTTTCAATACTTTTCTAAAAATGTGTGTAGAAAATTTCATTATTTGCTTTGGCACAAATTTTTTACCATTTATTCAAAAAAGGTATATGACAAAACCCATTAAAAGTATCTTGCTTGTGATCAACCCGGTTTCCGGAGGAAGGGATAAAGAAGAAGTTGTGTTGAAGATCAGCAGCTTTCTGGACGAAAACAAAATCAGTTATAGCATATTCAAAACTACGGGAAAAAATGATAAAGAAAGGATCAGGCTTGAGGTTGACAAGCAAAAGCCCGGGGCCCTTATCGCTGTGGGTGGTGATGGAACGGTTAACCTAGCTGCCCGTTCAATCCTTGAAAAAGACATACCCCTTGGGATCATCCCTTTTGGTTCGGCCAATGGCATTGCTACCGAGCTAAACATCCCCACGCAACCTGATCATGCGCTGAACATAATAACCAGAGGAAAAACCAGAAAGATAGATGTATTAAAGATCAATAACAAGCTGTCACTTCACCTAAGTGATTTCGGCCTCAATGCGAATGTGATTTATCGCTTTGAACAGGATCACAAAAGAGGGTTTATGGCATATGCCAGACATTATATCCAGGAAATGTTTTCTATAAAAGGAACAACTTACCTGATCCGGTTGAATGGTGAAGAAAAGAAAGTGAAAGCAAGCATGCTACTGATTGCCAATGCCTCCAGGTACGGAACCGGGGTTAACATCAACCCACAGGGCAAATTGGATGACGGCCATTTTGAGCTTATTGTAATCCGTTCATATAAAACAAAGGAACTCATTCGCAAAGTAATAGCTTTCTTAAAAGGAAAGATCAACCATTTCGAACTCATTGAAAGAATGCAGACCAGCAGAGCGATCATAAAAAACCCCGCCCGCAAACGACTCCAAATTGACGGTGAACTGGCAGGTAAACCTAAAGTGGTGGAAGTTGAAATTTTAAAGAAAAAACTGGAAGTTTATACTTGATTATTTCCGATTTTTGGTGACCAGTTTTACGATTACCGAGGCAACTGTATTTTGAGCAAATTCCATAAGGGAGTTACGGACAGACTGACGCAAATTTTCTCCAAACAACAGTCCTTCTCCCTTCAATTGGGATTCACGATGCTTCAGCTCATACCTGAGTTTGGTTTTCTGCAACTCGATATCGTGAAAATTTCTTATTTTTTTCGGATCAACTTTCATTGCTATCCTCTTTTTCGTTGTCAAACATTTCGGAAGCAATTTTCCTTATAATCGGCCCTCCTATGATCTGTTTCCTGAAAATCACGATAATCAGCCCGATCAGTATATAAAATCCTGCTGATATCATAAACCCGCCGAAATAATCATTGTATTCCTGCCCGTACCAGAAACTAAATGCAAAAGTGATCAGCAACAAAACGAAAGCTACAATGAGGACCATCAGCGTAATGGTAATCAGATGTGTACCAATACGTGCGGCTTTTTCAAGCAGTTGTACTTTCAGTAAATTGACATAGGCCTGTAAAAAAGATCTGGCCTGGCTGGAAAGCCCGGCCAGCATCTCGTTAAAATTCTTTTCACCCATTGTGGAATTTTGTTTTATGATGTTTTGGCTTTCGATTGAGCCCGTTTTGTTTTCTCCTCAACATCTTTCTCGAGTTTGCTGAAACGCTTTTTCACATCCTCGGTAACATCACCGACATATTCTTTCAAGTTATCGACCCGCTCATTCATATTGGTTTTCAGGTCGTCACTATATTTTTCAGCTTGCTTTTTGATTTTTTTTCTTGTTTTGGATCCCTTGTCGGGCGCAAATAAAATTCCTACTGCAGCACCAGCTGCTGCTCCTGCTATAAATCCTAATAAGGTATCTGTTGTTTTACTCATAATGAAAATTTTTTTAAAGTTTATTAACTGTAGTGCATTGGAAAACCCTGCCAATCCTATAAATTTCATTTAATAACTACCTGCATGCACTTGCTTATCTATATCATAAGACGATTCAAATAAAATACCGATACGAATAATTTTGATTTTTGTTGCAAATCTTCTACAATTTATGCAGTATTGTGGAAAAAAAACAACTGAAGTTTACACCAATTGCAGCAAAAACATGCTTATTAATCAAAGTATTTGTTGGTTCACTATTTGAAGTAAGCAGTTATAAAACTCAGATATTTATGCTGGCCAAAATAACGACTGACCGTTTCTACAAAATCGTGGTCATACTTGCAATTTCTCTCGCTTTGATTTATGTTGGGCGAATTATATTCATGCCCATATTCGCCGCCATTATGCTTTCCGTCCTTATATATCCGATCAATGCATTTTTCGAAAGGTTCATGCACAGATTGATTGCTACTATTTTGAACTTCATTATCATCACCGCTTTCGTATCTTTTGTGGTTTATTTACTTGGCACCCAGATATACAGGCTGTTCAGCGAATTTGAAAATTTCTGGCTGCAAATCCAGAAGATCGTTAACGAGGTAATTTTGTTTGTTGAAAACAAAATCATGCACCGCCAAATAAATATTGAGGAATTTACAGGTGGATCGGACAGTTTTCTTAAATCATCCACTAAATTATTAAATACCACACTTACCACATCGGGTCACTTACTAACTTTCTTTTCCCTGTTGATTGTGTTCACCTTTCTTTTCCTGCTTTACAGAACATCCTTTAAATATTTCGCCATCAGGAATTTCAGTACAGGTGAAAACAGGGACAAACTGCTTGAAGTAATCCTGGATGTTTCCCGGATCATAAGAAAATATTTTCTTGGATTGTTTTTCGTGATCCTGATCGTTGGTTTGCTAAACGGATTGGGCCTTTGGGCCATCGGGATTGATTATCCATTTCTTTTCGGATACCTGGCCGCCCTGCTCACCATTATCCCTTATGTGGGCACTGCAATCGGAGGTAGCCTTCCTGTAATTTATGCCCTGATCAATTACAACAGTCTTTGGATGCCGGTAATGGTACTGCTGCTTTATCTGGGTGTTCAGGCACTGGAAGGAAATGTCATCACACCGAAAGTAGTCGGTTCACAAGCTTCATTAAACCCCTTGTTTGTGATCATATCCATTGTTATTGGAGGACTGATATGGGGGATTGTCGGGATGATTCTTTTTGTGCCGATCATAGCAGCAATGAAAATCATTTTTGATCATGTTGAATCGCTAAAACCGATTGGTCTTTTATTGAGCAGCGATTTCAGCACCAAAAGCCTTGAAATGCAGGAGGACATCCAAAACACTAAAGCCCACAAAAACAATTAAAATTACGTATAATTTTGTATCTTTGCACCGCCAAAAACGGTCGCGTAGCTCAGCTGGATAGAGCAACGGCCTTCTAAGCCGTCGGTCGCAGGTTCGAATCCTGCCGCGATCACAAAGACAAAAGACCTGTCCGCAAGGATGGGATTTTTTATTTGAGGAAACCTATAAGGAATTATAAGGTTTTTGAAAATAAAAAATCACATACCAAACGTAGTGAGCAGGTCTTTTGGATTTGTATACCCCCATATAACGGATCAGTGAAGCTAATCCTGCCGCGATCACAGATTAAGAAATAGTCAGCCTTCCTGATTGCTTTTTTTCATTGGTACATGTTTAATTTTTTTCAGGCAGGATGAGAAGTTTATCCCGATGAGCGCAGCGATATCGGGAAATCCTGCCGCGATCACAAAACCATATGTCCTGCCCGAAGGGTGGAATTTTCCAGCAATTAATTTGAAATCCAAACACATAAGTTGTATTTTTACTTCCAGAAACCAATCAAACAGGCGATGAGATGTTTATCATATTTTCTACTCAGCTTGCTACTTTTTTTAGCTATCAATGTTATAGCCCAACCACAAACCGACTCTATACCAATACAGAATATTTCACATGAGGTAGTTGGATATACCACCTTGCAGGAAGGATTGAGAAATCGATTGTATTACTCACCGGCAAATGCGTCGTTTTATTCCGAAGATATTTCTATAGATATTTATGAATCTCTAAAAATGCCCGGAGTGGATATAACCGATTTTTATGGAGATGTTGTTTTGAATCCTTTTGCGCAACCAAATCTGCTTAATACAAATTATTCAAATCCTCACGAGGAAAATTTCAAGTATTACGGTTCAGGCGATGTTGATGGCAATGGCGTTGTAAATTTTGACGACTACGAAGATATGGTTGATGGAGTTTCAAATGACCAATCAGATATAGACGGAGACGGAAACAAGAACACCTCGGCAGATAGAACATTGTTTTACAATTATTTAACAGACCAAATTCCTTATCTCCCGGCACACTGGGATTTTTTAACTAATTCAGAGAAAGAAAGCTGGAATGAAAACTTTTTTTACATAGATTCAACCAATTTTGCTAATTTTGGAGATTGTACACATTTTAAAACACAAACACAAATAAATTCTTCGGGTGTGGAAGCAATATCTAATTCAGGACTTAATACCAACTTTTACGATACAACACAAAATGCAAGATTCAATATTCCTATATATAGGGTTTCTACTGAAACGGGTTCCGGAGATTTACACGGAATTAATGCCATTTTTGCCGGCTCTAATACAACGAACTACAATGACTGGACTTTTATAGAACCTCAGACAGACGAGGTTGTAACAAATGGAAATTATAGTCTTAACGAGTTTGCTGACATAGGGAGGTATTGTTACTTTTATAGTAACCTTATAAACCAATACCTTTATGGTTCGTACCCTGTTATAGATTTTGACCTTTCTTCGGGGACGCCTTCTGTATCAAGTCAGAGCGAGGGTTTAATCGAAACCAAACCAATAGAATTCACATACATTCGTCCCGGAGGAGAAAAACCGTCGGATACACTTATGCTCTATAAAGAATATATGGAAAATTCAAATCCCTCTCCGGATAGTTCGGGAAACGTTGTAGGAAACGCCGACTGGTCAAGCGTCTTTCACTCTGATTCAACCAATCGTACAGGAACAAATTCGGATTCAACCTTTTTTAACTATAATATATGGAGAAATTTTAAAACGGTTTCAGATTACAGCGACAGGATAGATAGCACTCTTGCGTCGAGAGATAGTCTGCATTATCCAAATAGACCCGCCCAAATAATTCAAATAAGAGATACGGCAAAACCGGTTATAACACGAAATCAAGAGGATACCGTAATGTACACCTCCGAATTTGACGATTTAGGAATTGAAAGGTCTTCAATAACGGACAACTGTGGTTACTGGGATTCTGTCTACGTTCAAACCTCAACGAGAAATCCAAACTCGGACAGTTGCAACCATTATAACTTTGAGGTTAAGGATTCAACCTATGCAGAAGACCCGACGGGAAACAATAAAACAGACGTCTTCACGGTGAATGTTCAAATAGACCCTACGCATTTCACATACGTCCCGCCAAATCAACAGATACAATACGCAAACAACCTAGATTTATCTCCTGAAAATACGGGTGGAATGGCAGAGGCAACCAATCCGTCGGGAGCGGGAGTTCAGGTAACTTATGATGACGACTCTTCAAGAGACCCCGATTCAACAGAATGTGAACATTATAATTTTGTTGTTGATAGAACCTGGAATGCAACCGACACCATATGTTATACCGCAACAGCAGAAGATAACACATTATTAACAGTATTTAAACCAAACTCTTTAGTTTGCGACACCTTTCCTGCATCTCCTGTTTATATAGCAAGAGGGGAATCAAAACACCCTTCTAATACAGGAGAACCAGCCTATCGGGATACTGTCGTGGATTGGTTTCCAACCGGATATGAATATTTTGATGAGCTGATTGAAGCAACTCCAACTGATACCACCTGGCACAGGCATTTTAACGGGTATGAGGAAATTTGCAACATGACAACCGAGGATTCGGTGCAGATAATAATCAGGGATCTTACAATAAATCAATCAGGGATTGAAAAGGAAAGCATTTATATTTACCCCAATCCTACAAAAGAAAACATAACCATTAAATCCAACGCAAGACAGGGATGCTCAATGAAAGTTCGGATTTATTCCCCGCAAGGTAGCTTGTTAGTGGTTCATCAGCAATCAACATCAGAACAATTGAATATAATGCTCCCTGAAATGGATGGATTATATCTCGTAAGGGTAATCATATCTGGGAAACAGGTCATCAGCAAACGAATTTTAAAAATGGCGTATTAGGTGATCGGTTAGCATTAAAAAAACTGCACTTTGATAAGATAACTTATAGGTCCTGTCTGCGGAATTGCAGTCATTGCTTGAGAACTACCCGAACCTGATCTCCGGCAGCCAGATCGATCCTGATAGCCCAAGCAAATGAATATTGATCTCACGTGAGGTGGGCATACCTGGGGAAGATGGTGGCGGCAATGTTTGGTCGGTTGATCATCTTCCATTATTATTAACTTTGTCAAAATAGAATTCAGAACTAAAACCTTGTCAACTGTGAAAAAGTTAATCAAACCGGAAAGAATCCAATTAAAAAATCATCCGGAAATAACAGAAAAAGTAATTCAGGCAAAAATAGCCGATGACCCGTCCATTTTGGGTCTTGGTGACCTGGTACTTAAAGATAAAGAACGTATGCAGCCCAGGGCAGGAAGATTGGACCTGCTACTCCAGGACCCTGACTCAGATATGAACAGAAGATATGAAGTAGAAATCCAACTTGGCAAAACAGATGAAAGCCATATAATACGGACCATAGAATATTGGGATATTGAACGGAAACGTTATCCCCAATACGACCATTGCGCTGTGATCGTAGCCGAAGATATCACAAGTAGGTTTCTAAATGTTATTAATCTATTCAATGGGTTTATACCCCTGATAGCGCTTCAGATGAATGCCTATAAATTTGGAGAGGATGTTGCCTTGGTTTTTACGAAGGTGCTCGATGAAATGCCATTAGGATTGGTTGAAGATGATGAAAATATTAAGGAAGAAACCAATCGTGAATACTGGCTTAAACGGGGTACACAAGCAACAGTTAAGATGGCGGATCAGATGCTTGAAATAATAAGTTCTTTTAAACCAGGCTACTCACTCAAATACAATAAATTCTATATCGGGTTATCAAAAGATGGACAACCAAATAACTTTGCTATTTTCCGACCCAAGAAGAGTTTCACACGATTGGAATTAAAATTACCCAAGAGTACAGAAATTGATGAATTAATTGAAAAAAATGAACTTGATGAAATGGGATATGATTCCAGGTGGAACAATTACCGGATTAGATTAAACAAGGGTGATATCAAGAAACATGAGGAGGTTTTAAAAGAACTCCTGATGAGGGCAGAGGAGAATTACAGTGGATAGAAATTTAAGTTCCCAAACTCATTACCTTTGATCTTTTTATATTAAAACCAAAACATGACCACAGAAACACACACTCAAATGGTCTCCTTTATCTGGGACATTTGCAACCTGCTCAGGGGACCGTATAAGCGGAATGAATACAGAAGAGTGATCCTGCCCATGACCGTGCTCAGGAGGTTTGATTGCATCCTGGAACCAACCAAAGAGAACGCATTAGAACAATACGAGAAGTATAAAGGCAGGTCGGAGAATATTCTTCGAAATAAAATGTACGAGGTGACCGGCGTACCTTTTTACAATACCTCAAAGCTGAACTTCGGTAAGCTGAAAGACGATCCCAACCAGATCGCACCCAACCTGAACAGCTATATCAATGCTTTCTCCCCGAACATAAGAGAGATATTTGAGAAGTTTGAGTTTGGGGATGAAGTCAGCAAGATGAGCGCTAAAAACCTGCTGTATGAGGTAGTTAAGAAATTTAACAGCATCGACCTGAACCCGGAGCGCATCGACAACCTGCAAATGGGTTACATCTTCGAGGAACTGATCCGCATCGGGGCTGAGCAATCCAACGAGGAAGCCGGACACCATTACACGCCCAGGGAAGTGATCCGTTTGATGGTTAATTTGCTGTTGTCGCCTGAAGAAGACCTGGCGGAAAGCTTCAAGGTGAAGACCATTTATGACCCCGCCTGTGGTACCGGTGGTATGCTGTCGGAAGCTGAACGCTACATCATGGAACTGAACAAGGATGCACAGCCGGTTTTGTACGGTCAGGATTACAACGATGAAGCCTGGGCGATCTGTAAATCGGATATGCTGATCAAGGGAGAGGAAGCCGACAACATCAAGCTGGATAACTCATTCACGGATGACGGTTTCCCGGATGAAAAGTTTGATTATATGCTTGCCAATCCTCCTTTCGGGGTTTCCTGGAAGCAGGAGGAGAAATACATCAAAAACGAAGCCGGTCGCATGGGCTATGGTGGCAGGTTTGGTACGGGACTGCCCAGGGTAAACGACGGTGCTTTGTTGTTCCTGCAACACATGATCTCCAAAATGCGCAAGCCCGATCATGAAGGAAGCCGCATCTCCATTGTTTTCAATGGTTCGCCTTTGTTTACAGGAGATGCCGGAAGCGGAGAATCCGAAATCCGCAGGTGGATCATCGAAAACGACTGGCTGGAAGCCATTGTTGCCCTGCCCGATCAGTTGTTTTACAATACCGGGATTTCCACCTATGTGTGGATCGTTTGCAACCGCAAAGAGGACAAAAGAAAAGGCAAGATCCAATTGATCGATGCCCGTCAGTTTTATGTGAAGATGCGCAAAAGTCTCGGCAACAAACGCAACCAGGTAGGCGACGGCAGGGAAGGACGACCCGACCAGATTGCCGAGATCACTGCCATTTATGATAATTTTAGGCATGACGAAAACCGTAAATTCATCATTGATGGCAAGGAAAAAGAATTGATTGTGAGCAAGGTTTTCGACAATGAAGATTTCGGGTACCATAAAGTTACTGTTGAGCGACCTTTACGCCTGAACTTCATTGCCAATGCCGAAAGGATTGCTTTGCTGGATGCCCAGTCTGCTTTTGAAAAACTGGCAAGCAGCAAAAAGAAAAACGAAGAGATCAAACAGCAGGAAATTGAAGCGGGGAAAAAACGACAACTGAAAATAAGAGAATTGCTTGAAGCATTGGGCAAACATTGCAATGAAAAACTTTACAAAGACCGGAAGGAATTCCTGAAGGATCTGAAGAAACTGGACAAAGAGCACAATGTACGCTTGAATGCCGCAGAAACAAAAGCCATCATTGCTGCCTTGGGCGAACGGGATGAAACGGCAGAGATTTGCCGCGACAGCAAAGGCAATCCCGAACCCGATCCGGATTTGCGGGATACGGAGATCATCCCACTGAAGGAAAACATCGAGGTGTATTTTACACGGGAAGTATTGCCGTATGTACCCGATGCCTGGATTGACCACTCCAAAACCAAAGTGGGCTATGAAATCCCCCTAAACCGGCATTTTTACAAATATGAACCGCCCAGGGACCTGGAAGTGATCGAACAGGAAATGAAAGCCCTGGAATCGGACATACTGGATATGTTGCATCAGGTAACGAACGGGAAAGGGATTGATGGATGAAATATCCCAGCTACAAGAAATATTCTAAGATTGAAGTTAAATCGATAGGAACAATTCCTATCCATTGGAAAGCTGCTGTATTGAAAAGAATATTCAGAATTTATAACGGTTCGACACCCCAAAGTGGAAATGAAAAATATTGGGATGGTGATATAGTATGGTTGACACCCGATGATTTAGGTAGAAATAAAAAGAAATATATTTATGAAAGTCATAGAAGAATCACTGCGGAAGGTTATAGAAGCTGTGGAACTCAAATGGTACCAGTAAACTCAATCATCATTTCTTCACGTGCACCGATTGGGCATATTGCAATTAATAATTTAGAAGCCTGCACAAATCAAGGATGTAAGTCGCTTGTTCCTATTAAGAAAGATGTCTCAAGTGATTTTTACTATTATTTCTTGTTAATATCTAAGTACGATTTGCAATCCTTAGGTAAGGGTTCAACATTTATGGAACTTTCAGGAAGTCTTCTTGGAAAATACATTATTCCAATACCACCATATGATGAACAACAATCCATCGCCAATTTCCTCGACCAAGAAACCGCCCGCATTGACGCCCTGATCGAAAAAAAGCAAAAGCTCATCCAACTGCTCAAAGAAAAACGCACTGCATTGATCACCAAAGCCGTCACCAAAGGACTGAACCCGGATGTAAAAATGAAGGAGAGCGGGATTGACTGGCTAGGAGAGATGCCGGAGCATTGGGAGGTGAAGAAGTTGAAGTATATTTCGAAGATTGTAATTGGTAAAATGCTAACACCAACCGACAAAGGGGGTAGTTTGCAGAAGCCTTATTTACGAGCGCAGAACTTAGATTGGATCAATCCTAATATTGCTGATATAAAAAACATGTGGTTTACAATTACGGAATTATCAAAATATCGAGTAAAAAGGAATGATTTATTGGTAAGTGAAGGGGGCGAAGTTGGAAGAACCTGTATCTGGTCGGATGAATTATCAGAGGTTTATATACAGAATTCTGTTAATAAAGTTACCATTGAACAAGGTAATCCTTATTACTACCTATTCCTTTTATATGCATTCGGACAATATGGATTTTTTGATGCAATTGTAAGCAGGGTAAGCATTGGGCATCTGACTAAAGAAAAGCTAAAAGAGATTTTCATCATTGCACCTCCATATGATGAGCAAGTGAGAATAGTGGAGCATATTCAGAAGAAAAGGAAGGTAATTGAATCACTCATACATAAGGTGGAAATAGCAATTGAGAAACACAAAGAATTTCGCACAGCCTTAATCTCGGCAGCGGTAACAGGAAAAATAAAGGTAACGGATGAATGACAGATATAAAAAGAAAAAACCCCGCTAAAAGCGGGGCTTTAAACCTTTCGCTTAGTTACGTTTACCCTTTCGGGTAAAGAGGCTTTACTAAGCATCACGGTACAAATGTAATACATATGTTATACAAAAGCAAGTAAAAGTATAACTAAATTTGTAAGTAAGAATGCAAGTAGTTTTGTAAGCAGTAATGTAAAAGGTTTTGTAAGTGACAATATAGAAGATCATCAAAATAGGGATAAAAATCGTTCGATGCCGGATTACTCCAAAATAAAAAAATACATATCGGCAGCCAGGTTGCATAAATATGAACTCGTTTGTAACAATGATGAACGGAAGATATTGAAGTTGTACCAGGTAAACCTTAACTTATCTCAGTCTTTTTATCCTTTGTTATCGCTATTCGAGGTTATTATCCGAAATGCTATAAACGAAGAATTGATTGATCACTTTACCGATCCCAATTGGTTAAGAAATCAAAGATCCGGTTTTATGTCTGATTCAGCCCTGACCTATCGAGAGAATGGCAGAATTAAAATCAATGACTATTTAAAAAGCAGTGTCAATAAAGCCTTGAGGAAATTGGAGCGTAATTCTTCACAAGATAAAATTATTGCTGATTTAACCCTTGGATTTTGGGTTTCATTATTTGAAAAAACACATTACCGTTTGTTGCAAGGACGACCAATACAAGTATTTTATCGCTTGCCAGAAGGTACAAACAGGAGTGGCATCCATAAGGATTTAATATCTATCCGTAATTTAAGAAATAGGGTATATCATAATGAACCCATTATTTTTGAAGAAGCAAATCCTGGCAATTATATCTTTAGTTTGAGCAAACCAAAAGACAATTATCGAATGATAAAAAACTTTTTTAGTTACCTAAACCTTGATTTTGATCGCTGGACAAGAAAAATCAACAATATTCCATTGGAAATTAACAGAGCACAAAATATGATTGACCACTATCCAACATATCAATATTATCAAAAGCGCTTGCACATTGGGCTAATGCATTACAGTCAAAAATATTTCAGGAACTGATATGAAAAAACATACCGAAAAAACATTTGAAAGCTACATTGAAGAAACCATTGTTAATCAATCAGGTTGGCAGCAAGGTACAGTAGGTGAATGGGATCAAAAGAACGCTCTGTTCCCCGCCAGGGTGATCGACTTCCTTCAAACAACACAGCCCCGCACCTATGAAAAAATGCAAAAGCTGCATGGTACCGAACTCAATGAAAAGCTGATCCAGACCCTCATCAAGGAACTCAACCTGAAAGGGATCCTGCATATCCTCCGCCATGGCTTCAAGTTTTACGGCAAGACTTTCGATATGGCTTACTTCAAGCCTGCCCATGGTTTGAACCCTGAAATCATCAAGCTTTACAACCAAAATCAGCTTACCGTCACCAGACAGGTTCCCTGTCATCCCGGAGACGGCAGCACCATAGATTTGCTCTTTAGCATCAACGGTTTGCCGGTTGCCACTTGCGAGATCAAGAATCCCGTTACAGGTCAGAACTGGCGACATGCCGTAAAACAATACAAAACCGACCGGGACTGGCGTGCTCCTTTGTTCCAGTTTAAAAAGCGGGCAGTGGTGCATTTTGCCGTCGATCCTGATGAAGTGCATATGACCACCCGACTGAACGGGGATAAAACCAGGTTCCTGCCTTTCAACCGTGGAAGTCATCCCGGAGAAATCCAATGCGGAAAAGGAAATCCTCAGCATCCTTCCGGTCATCGCACAGCATATTTCTGGGAAGAAGTCTTGCACCTGGATAGCTTCCTGGACGTCATCGGTCACTTTATGTACATCCTAACCGAAGAAGAAAAGATTGACGATGGCAAGGGAGGTTTTAAGAAAATCACCAAAGAGACAGTCATTTTTCCACGCTACCACCAGTTGGATTCTGTCCGGAAGCTTGTTTCTGCCGCCAGGGAAGAAAATGTCGGACACAACTACCTGATCCAGCATTCGGCAGGAAGCGGAAAAACCAACAGCATTTCCTGGCTTTCGCACCGCCTGGCAAGCCTGCACACTGCTAAGGATAAAAAAGTATTCGATTGCGTTGTAGTGATCACCGACCGGAAAGTCCTGGACAAGCAATTGCAGGATGCCATTTACCAGATCGAACATGCCCAGGGCGTGGTTAAACCCATTGATGAAGATTCGAAACAACTGGCAGAAGCCTTGGTTGACGGAACGCAGATCGTGATCACCACTTTGCAGAAATTCCCATTTGTACTGAAAGGACTGTTGAGGGTTGCCGGGGCAGACAGCATTGAAGACCCCGATAAGGAATCCATCAAACAGGCAACAGAATGGCAGGAAGAAATTGCAAAACGGAATTATGCCGTCATTGTGGATGAAGCCCACTCAAGCCAGACCGGAGAAACGGCAAGAGAACTGAAAGAGATCCTTGGAGCAGGTACCGGCAATGAAAGCGAGGAAGTGGAAACCGATTGGGAAGATCGCCTGAACCAGGTCATGGAATCCCGCGGAACCCAAAAAAACCTGAGCTTCTTTGCTTTCACAGCCACACCCAAAGGGAAAACCCTGGAACTCTTCGGAAAAAACAAACAGGCTTTTCACATTTACTCCATGCGTCAGGCAATCGAGGAAGGCTTTATCCTGGATGTGCTGCAAAACTATACCACCTTTAAAACATTTTACAAGCTGGTTAAATCCATAGCGGATGATCCTGAGCACGGCAAGAAGAAAGCCATCAAAGCTTTTGCAAAATTCATGAGTTTGCATCCGGTCAATATCCAGCAGAAAACAGAGATCATTGTCGAGCATTTTCGCACCCAGGTAGCCCAAAGGTTGAGAGGAAAAGCAAAAGCCATGCTGGTAACGCATTCACGCTTGCAGGCTGTGAAATACATGCTGGCTTTCGAGCGGTACATCAAGAAGAACAATTATCACAATGTAAGCCCGATGGTCGCTTTCAGCGGTTCGCTCACCAATCCTGACGACGGCATCGAATACACCGAACCCAAAATGAATATCGACCCTGTTACGGGGAAGAATATCAGCGAATCCCAGTTGCCGGAGAAATTCGCAACCAATGATTTTAACATCCTGCTGGTAGCCAACAAATACCAGACTGGCTTTGATCAACCCTTACTTCACACCATGTATGTGGATAAACGACTGGATGGGGTGCAGGCAGTGCAAACCCTTTCACGCCTGAACAGATCATATCCAGGTAAAGAATTGCCTATCGTACTTGATTTTATCAATGAGCATGAAGATATTTATATAGCATTTAAGCCTTATTACGACACCACCTTGCTTGCAGAAGAATCGGACCCGGCATTGCTGGAAGAACTCAAATTCGAGCTGGACAAATTCCAGGTTTATCACTGGTCGGAAGTGGAAGCCTTTGCCCAGGTCTTTTATAAATCCATCGAGAAGCAAACACAGGCGGATCATGCCCGCATGAACAAGCATGTGCAACCTGCCAAAGACCGCTACAGGTTGCTGGAAGAAGATGATAAAAAACTGTTCCGGGATAAGCTGTCGGCTTTTGTGCGTTATTATGCATTCATCAGCCAGTTGCTCCCCTTCTCCGATCCTGTTATGGAAATGTTATACAGCTATGGCAGGTTCCTGCTTCCTTACCTGGGATATGAAAAGGATGATGAAATTATCAACCCGGACGATGAGATAAAGCTTCAATTTTACCGGACCGAACATATGGCAACCCGGAGCATTGCTTTGGAGGATGGAGAGATTTTCAATGTAAAAAGCCCCTCTGATGTAGGAACAGGAAAAGCAACCGATGAAAAGAAGCCCTTATCGGAGATCATTGAAGTGCTGAACGAACGATTCGGAACCAACTTCACCGAAGAAGACCGTTTGTTTTTTGAGCAGATCAAAGAAAAGGCAGTCGCCAATGAAAAGATCATCCAGACCGCCACAGCCAACTCCCTGGAAAAATTCCAGTTGGGCATCAAAAAGATCATCGAAGCCATCATGATCCAGCGCATGTCGGACAACGATGAGATCGTAACCCGCTACATGGACGACCATGAGTTCCAGGACACGATCTTTCCGGTGCTGACCAGGGAGATATATGAGAAGATTGTGGAGAGAGAATAGGTTCGATATTCAGGCGAGACTATGAATGGAAAAGCTGAATCGGTTAACGTTTGGGCATACGGATTGGAAATATTGATCAGTCTTTTGAGTTATTCCTTTTGTTTTTCTTTGCTGCTTTGAGCTGGTTGTACCGTATATTCCCAATTTAAAACTCTAGCTCCATCTTCTGCATTGTTTATTTCCGATTCAAGGTCTTTGAACTTGAATTCAGGAATTTTGCCAATTGCTAAAGAGAGTTCAACCAACTTTGAAACGCTATGGTTGAAGTCTCCATTAAGTACTTGTGTGATATAACCTTTTGAAACACCCAGTTTTTTTGCTAACTGTGTCCTGTTGAGGTTGTTTTCTTTCATGTAATCATCAATTTCCTTGAATAATTTCAACTGAATCTTAGAAGTCCAGTATCCTTTATTTTTAAGTAAATCTGATTTTTTCATTTAGCCTCCTGTTCATCAAGGTATTGGTTCTTAATTGACCTAAACTTTCTTAAATCCTTTTTTTGTCTGTTCTTATAGCCACCAAGAATTACCAGTTTTCCGTTTGGTATTTGTATGGCATACACACGTAGATGCTTTGATTTAAACTCGCATTCGCCAGTATCGTCCTCACTGGATTTTGATAGTATTTAGCTAAGATACATGTTTATACTGAATCTTACATAAAGTGCAGTCCTTTGACAGGTACCGGGGATGATCATATTCGGTCCATAAAGTTACTCCTAATTAAAACAAAACGAGTATATTTGATCAAACCAGATACGAAATGGAAATTTTAACCGAAGACAACTACTACGAGAGAATTACCGGTCTGAGCAAAGCAGACTGGCAGCCATTGCTTGATTTAATTCCCGAAGTTGAAAATGCTTCAAGCTTCTGCACAGTGCATGAAGGGCTTGAGGAAGATGTTATCTACCTTTATCCGACTTTTGATGAATCAGATGTAGTCTTACGTTTCCGGGAAATTGTGCAAGATCTGCCGTTAATAATTGATTTCAATTGGGGTGGTTGGGATGAAGGTAAAAGAATGGTCGGGGATGAAAATTTTAATTACGACACGATTGATATCCCTACCAAGTGCAAAATAATTACCGCGATTGTAAGAAATGATAGGTTTTGCAGCGGCAGGTTGGTTTCTGCTTTTGAAGATGGACTTATGTTAAAGGTTTTGAAGTCAATAAAGAGACAACTGAAATGAGGTACGAAGCAATCGTGGTTGGCTGAAAACTTAACTTCTGTCAATATTCTTATAATGCAGAGTTGTGAAAGTGAGGCGAAATGGTTCGGATTATGGAGCTTCTATTATTTACTTAATAGAACCGCCAAAAAACGAACCTTTTTGGGGTGTTAAAATCATTGAGAAATTTTTTAGCTTTGCATAAGCCGAGTTACCAAAGTGTATACCAGAGATGAGCATGATCGCTGAAAGTATTGATATTACTAAGCCGTCGGTCGCAGGTTCGAATCCTGCCGCGATCACAAAGACAAAAGACCTGTCCGCAAGGATGGGATTTTTTATTTGAGGAAACCTATAAGGAATTATAAGGTTTTTGAAAATAAAAAATCCCATACCGAACGCAGTGAGCAGGTCTTTTGGATTTGTATACCCCCATATAACGGATCAGTGAAACTAATCCTGCCGCGATCACAAAACCATAAGTTGGTCTGAATAAGAACTGTTTGCCGCAAGGGCTTGAGCGTGTCGACCTAAATATAACAAAGGAGCTTTTATTTCCTTTCCTGGAAAAAGGTTATTTAAGCACATTTCCAAATCCCCTCCATTATTTATACATTTGAAGACATGAAAACTGTTTTTCCATCGAACATCACCAAAAAGCAATCCCGGGAAACCGGCATGCTTGCCGTGCTGGTGTTGCTGGTGATCGCATGGTTTAGCAGAGATTTCTTGTATGTAAAGATTGCAGCGCCCTTGCTTTTGCTTGATATCTTGTTTCCAGGTGCTTTTTATTATCCCGCCATTTTGTGGATTGGCCTGACCAATATGCTGGGCTGGCTGGTTTCAAGATTGCTGATGACGGTAATCTTTTTGCTGATTGTAACCCCTGTCGGCCTTGTGCGCAGATTTGTGGGAAAGGATAGTTTAAGGTTGAAAGATTTCAAAAAGGGTAAAAAATCCGTCATGGAGAAGAGGGAGAAATTATTTACTAATAACGATATCAAAAACCCATTTTAGCGCTTATGGAATTCTTAAAGGATCTTTGGGCATTTCTGAAAACGCGTAAAAAATACTGGCTTGTACCCATTATTATCATTTTGCTTTTGATCGGGATCTTGTTTGTGTTAACTGAAGGCTCTGCTGCCGGAGCATTCATTTATACTTTATTTTAAGTTGAAGAAGTGGACAAAATAATTCTGGGTATATCGGCTTTTTATCACGACAGCGCGGCTGCTTTGCTGATGGATGGAGAGATCATCGCCGCTGCCCAGGAAGAGCGTTTTACGAGGAAAAAACACGATGCATCCTTCCCATCCCATGCAGTGCGCTATGTTTTGGAAGAAGCGGGTTTGAAACTTGATGATATCGACCGGATCGTTTTTTACGACAAGCCCTATCTCACCTTCGAGCGCTTGCTCGAAACCTATCATGCTTTTGCACCACGGGGTTTGGTCAGTTTTTTCTCATCCATGCCCGTATGGATCAAAGAAAAACTCTTCATGAAAAACATGTTAAAGAAAGAGTTCTCCAAGATCGGCAAACCCATACAACCTTTTTATTTTACCGAACATCACCACGCCCATGCCGCCAGCGCCTTTTACCCCTCCCCTTTCGATGAAGCGGCCATACTTACCATTGACGGGGTCGGTGAATGGGCCACGGCCGCAATTGCATACGGCAGCCAGCAACAAATCAGCATCCTGAAAGAACTGCATTTCCCGCATTCGGTGGGTTTACTTTACTCGGCCTTCACCTATTACCTGGGCTTCAGGGTGAACAGCGGAGAATACAAGCTGATGGGCCTGGCCCCTTATGGCAATCCAGATTCAGAGCTGTTCAAATCATTCAAAGAAAAGATCGAACAGGAGATTGTCGACCTCAGAGAGGACGGGAGCATTGTGCTTAATATGAAATACTTCCGTTATGCCACCGGCCTCACAATGACCCACGATAAAAAATGGAAAGCCTTGTTTGGTATCGAACGACGCAAGCCCGAATCAGAGATCAGGCAACCGCATATGGACCTTGCCCTGGCCATACAGCGCATTACTGAAGACATTGTTATGAAGCTGGCACAGACCGCCCGGAAACTAAGCGGCAGCAGGAATCTTGTTATGGCAGGCGGCGTTGCCCTGAACAGCGTGGCCAACGGCAAGTTGCAACAAACCGGCTTGTTTGATGATATCTGGATACAGCCTGCAGCAGGCGATGCCGGTGGCGCTCTGGGAGCCGCCCTGGCGGCCTGGTATCTCGATCCCGCAAACATCAGGACTGCCAAACAGCCCGATTCCATGAAGGGAGCTTATCTCGGGCCTGCATATAACGACAGAAGCATCCGGCTGGCCTTGGATAAAAAGAATGCCATTTATGAATATTATGATGATTTTGATGAGCTGTGCCGCCTTACAGCGAAAGAAATCTCAGAAGGAAAAATAGCGGGTTGGTTTCAGGGGCGCATGGAGTTCGGGCCAAGGGCGCTGGGCAACAGAAGCATACTCGGAGATGCACGCAGGCCCGAAACCCAAAAGATCATGAACCTGCATATCAAATACCGCGAAGGGTTCAGGCCCTTCGCACCCGGCGTACTTGAAGAAGACATCGGGGAATACTTCCTAACGAATTCTCCATCGCCCTATATGCTTTTTGTGGTTCCGGTGAAAGAGGAAAGAAGAAAGCCACTTCCGGTGGGTTATGATAAACTACCGCTTTATGACCGCCTTTATCATCCGCGTTCCGATATTCCGGCAGTCACCCACATCGATTTTTCAGCAAGAATACAAAGTGTGAACAAACAAACAAATCCCCGTTTCTGGCAACTGATCAATGAATTCAAAAAGCTGACCGGCTATGGGATTGTTGTTAACACAAGTTTCAATGTAAGGGGCGAGCCCATCGTTTGTTCTCCCGAGGATGCATTCAAATGCTTTATGCAAACGGAGATGGATATTCTGGCGATCGGCAACTATCTGCTTCATAAAAACCAACAGCAGATAGACCGGCTTAAAAGATCATCAGCAAACTGATAAAGATTGAATATGTAGATTCATTTCCACAACTACCCACACTTATTTTGCTCCACGGTCAATTCATGTGAATCTCTGAGATTAACATTTTTATATACCGCCCCTGATGCGAAGATCATGATATTATGCACCCATGGATTTATACCGATTCGGAAAAGGATTGCAAGGATTAACCTTATGCTCCAATCGGTATAACTGAATCTAACAGAAAATGCTTTCCATTTTTTGTAAGATTCAGTATAGCTTTCCGGCTTTTGGCATATATTTTTCAGTTCTCATGAACATGAGCACAAAAAACAAAAAGATAGTAATCCCCACAGATTTTTCAGCAGACAGCAACAACGCCATCCGGCATGGCTTGCAACTGGCTTCAGCGCTTGAATTGGATGTACTTTTGATACATTCCATTATCATCAAATACCCGGAGGCCGGACAGCTCGGCACCACCGATATTCAGTTCCACACAACCGAAACACGCGAAAGAGAAAAAGCCGCCCGGAAAAGAATGAAGGAAATGGTGGAAGAACTTTATAAAACCGTGAACATCAAAACCAAACTGGATTATAAGATCAAATTCGGGCTGGTGGAGGATGCGGTTATATCCGAGATCAAGCCGGGAGAGGATATTGTGACGGTACACGGTGGCGGCAGCAGTAGTAGCCTGGATGCATTTTTCACGGATTCGCTCAACCGCCTGTTCGAGGATCTGAACACCCCCGTATTCGTGATCCCGCCAACAGCAGCTTTCCAGCCCTTCGAAAATGTTGTTTATGCAACCGATTTCAGGGAGGAAGATAAAACGGCCCTGAAAAATCTGGTCGGTATCCTCCGGCCTTTTAACAGCCGAATCACCATATTACATGTGATGAAAGAAGAAAGCTTTGAGGAAAAGATCGAATCAGAAGGGTTTACAAAGCTGATTAAAAAAGAGATCGATTATGAAAAGATTTCATACGAAACACTAAAAACAAATGATGTTGTAGAAGGAATACTGAATTATTCAGAGAAGAGCAAGGCCGACCTGATTACCATACTGAAAGAAAAGGAAGGTTTCTGGTCGAAGCTTTTCACAAAAAGCAAAACCCAAAAAGTAGTTTTCAACACAGATAAACCGGTATTGGTTTTTCATCAGAATAAAAAATAAGGAGAATGCATGGATCAACTTAACAAGGAAAAATTTGAACGAATGGCAGCCGCGGAGCATCCGCATTGCCTGAGTATTTTCATACCTACGCATAAATATGGTATGGAAGTGAACGAACGCAAGGATAACATCAATTTAAAAAACCAGATTAAAGAAGCCGGTGAGCAGCTGGAGAATTGGGAACTAAAACCACGTGAAATTGATGACTTCCTGAAACCCCTTCAGAACCTGCTAGAGGACACAGGTTTCTGGAACAACCAGCAAAATGGGCTGGCATTGTTCAGGTCGAAGGATCATTTTGAATATATTCGGTCACCGCATACCTTAAACGAATTCGTTTACATTTCCAACCATTTCTACCTGAAACCTTTGGTACCCCTGTTGAACACGGACTTTAAATTTTATATATTGAAAATCGACCTGCAGGATGTGCATTTGTATGAATGCACTCCCGGATCCATTGAGAAAGTGGATTTAGGAGAGGATATCCCGAGAAATCTGAAGGATGTGGTCGGACACGATTTTGAACAAAAGTACCTGCAATTCAGGGAAGGACAAACGGGTTTTGACAAAACCATGTTCCATGGTCATGGCGAAGGAAAAGACGATAAAAAGGATGAAGTCGTGAAGTTTCTGCGGGCAGTTAACGATGGAGTGATGAATGAACTGCACGACAAAAAGGAAACCCTGCTGATTGCTTCGGTTGATTACATTGCTTCATACTTTAATCAAATCAGCGATTACAAAAACATTCATCAGGAAATCATCAACACCCGCAAACAACAGCACCTGAGCGAAGTGCACCAAATGGGCCAGCAATTGCTGGAAGACGAATTCAACAAACATAAGCGGGAGCAAAAAGCCGCTTTTGAACAGGCGCTGAGCAATAACAACGCATCCTATCAAACGGATCAAATCGTTCCGGCTGCTATCAACGGACGGATCGATACGCTTTTCCTAAATGAAAACGAGGTGATTTGGGGCAATTATTTTCGCTCAACCAATAGTGTGAAAACAGATGAAAAACAAACCAAAAACAATGCGGAGCTAACCAACCTGGCTGCCATACAGACCGTACTCAACGGAGGCAGAAGTTATATCATGAAAGAGGATGAAATGCCGGAAAGCTCCACGCCCATGAATGCGATACTTAGATTTTAATCACAAATTAAACCTACGAATAACATGAAACATTTCAAATACATCATACTTGGCGGAGGAACCACCGCAGGATATGCAGCAGAAGAATTTGTTGAACAGGGCATTGATAAGGAAGAGTTGGCCATCGTAACGGCCGAATCCATCCTGCCCATGAACAGGCCGCCCATGTCGAAAGGATTTATGACGGATGACGCCGGCATGGATGAGATCCTGATCAATACCAAAAAGTTTTATCAAGAACATGGTATTGAAGTCTACCTGGAAACCTGTGCCAAATCGGTTAGCTTCGGAGCCAAAAGAGTTGAGCTCGACAATGGCGATTCGCTCGAATACGAGAAACTACTGATCGCACTGGGCTCTAAACTGATCAAGCTCAGCCTTCCGGGAAGCGACCTTAAAAACATATTTTACCTGCGCAATTTGCCGCAGGCCAAAAAAATACGAGAAGCCGCCGACAAGGCACAAAAAGCAATTGTGGTCGGTGGTCAGTATATCGGCACGGAGATGGCTGCATCCCTGAACCAGATGGGCCTGGAGGTTACCATGGTTTTCCCGGAAGACCGGCTGTTGTCGAAGTTTGCAACGGTCGATGTTGCCGCATTCTTCCAAAACTATTTCAGGGAGAAAGGCGTCGAGTTGATCAAAAAAGATGAAGTCATCAAATTTATCGGTGATAATAATATTGAAAAAGTTGAGCTGAAATCAGGAAAAGTGCTTGAAACCGACATGGTAGTTGCAGGAGTTGGCGTAGAGCCCAACGTAAAGTTGTTTGAAGATTCCGGCCTGAACATTTCAACCGGTATAGTGGTGAACGAATTTTGCGAAACCAATGTACCGGATGTATATGCAGCCGGCGACATCGCCCAGTTTCCCGATTTGATATTCGACAAGATCAGGCATGTGGAACACTGGGAAAATGCTTTTGAACAAGGAAAACATGCTGCCAAAGTAATGACGGGCAAACGCGAACCATACATCTTTCTGCCCTATTTCTTTTCCGATGTGTTTGACCTGTCGTACGAGTATTTCGGCGACAACCACACAACCGACAAAACTTACAACCGCGGATCGCTCGAAGAAGGGGATTTCAGCACCTGGTATTTTGAAAAAAACTGGCTGGTGGCCGCTTTTATCATGGGCAGCAGGCCGGATGAAGAGAGAGAAGCAGCTGGCAGCTGGATCAGAAATAAAACCCTTATAGAAGACCCGAGACGAATCGAGAACGCTAACAACAGCATCAACGATATTCCTAAAATAACAAAACAATGAAAGGAGCAATTTTAGCCATGAAACGCATCATAATAACCATTTTTTCTCTGATGATCATTTCCCTTGCAGGCAATGCACAGGAGAAAGATTTGCACAATCAATACGCGGGCGATATTATATTCAGCAACAGCGAACTGACACTTGAGAAAATAGAAAACAAAAATTACAAGGATCGGTTCGGGATCACTGAAACAATTTATGGCAGGGCCTTTCTGAAAAAACCCCTCGCCGAATACTATGATGAGTACAATTGGAGGTATGATTTCGAAATGGATCTGTTCGATTACAACTATGCCATGATCATATACATCGACGGCAAAGAGGTGATCCGCTGGCTGGATGAAATGCCTCCGGAAGTATTCAAACAAAATACCATCATTGATTTCGCCATTGCCCCCGAACGGAATCAGAAATATGAATATAGCCTGACGGTTAACGACTGGATAGAGGCCGTGGAGCAACTCGAAAATGGCAATCACCTTGTAGAAGTTGAGATCAAAGCTATGAGTGTGGAACAACCCGGCATTAAGAAACGGGCTCTTAGCAAAGGATCCTTTACACTGCTGGTAGATAGATCCTTGCTTGAAACTTTTAAAAACAAGTTCAAGGTTGGCTTGCCTGAACCCACCATACTACATCAGGAAGTGGAAGAAGGGATATTGGTTGCATCAAAAAACATGTATCCCGGTTTAACGCCCGTGGAAGCCGTGATTGTTGAGCCCGCCGGTGAATGGCAATATGCCGAAGATATGGAAGGAAACATCCTGAACCGGTCTTTCATAGCGGTGGTAGCCTACAGCGGATTCGAAAATGAATGCTTCGTGCATACAGCCAGATACACTCAGGACCACCTGGGCAACAACCAGTGGGACGATGTCAGGCTCTCTCAGAAACTGCAGGGATACTACGATTATGAAATTCCCTGTGAGAACATCAAATAATCTAAATTGTGCAGAAATGAAAAAAAAGGAATACATATCACAAACCGAAGGCAGACTGAAAGAGCTGATGTCGGGTATACTGGAAGCCGAAGCCAAATTCCTGAACGAAATTTCGGAACTTGAAAAAGATTACCGTTCAAAACGGCAAAAGCTGAAAAGAAGAGCCGACCGGCTTCACAAACAACGTGAAGAGCTTGAACATAAATTCGACAAGGTGAAAGAAGCGCAGGGAGGTCAGGTAACAAAAGCCATAGAGGAACTGGACAAAACCATTGAGGAGGTGGAAAATGAACGCGAAACGTTCATTGATCGTACCCGGACCAGTTTGGATAAACTCAATAAGAATATTGAAGAGCTTCAGCTGATCGCGGAAAAGAGATCCATAGAAGGCCGAAAAAGACTGGAAAAAACAATCGTTGATATGAAAGCCAAACGCGATGAATTCTCCCTTAAAATCAATGAACTGGCAAAGGATTCATCCGGTAAATGGCAGGATGTAAAAAAATGGTTTAACCAGCGCTACGATAGCCTTCGTGCCTCGGTCAGTGAAGAGATCAAAAAGCAAACCTGATTGTGAAAAATTATCAACACAATTAGGGAAAGATTCAACAGAAATCGTGCGGCCCATTTTCTTTACAACTGCTCTATTGAGCGTTCTCAGCTAAGAACAGCAGTATTGCAGAAACCGGAAAATCATTCGGCCCGATGGTATCATTCTTGAGTATTTAGAGAAAATTGAAAGCAAAATTGATTTTGAATCACAAAAAAAGGAGAATGTCATGAAAATAGTTAAAGTAATTGAAGTTATAGCAGGATCAGAAAAAAGTTTTGAAGACGCCGTACAAAGTGCCTTAACACAGGCCAAAAAAACGGTTAAAAACATCAAATCAATTTACGTTAAGGAGATGAATTGCAATGTAGAAAACGGCGAGATCGTTTCCTATGGTGTAAATGCAAAGATTTCCTTCGAACTGGAAGGATAATACCTTAAAGAAATACTGAAACCAGCGGCTGTTTACACGCGGACAGCCGCATTTTTAATTTCCTAAATCTGTTGCAATGAAATATTACATTAGCAGAAAAATCAAATCGGATTTCGACAAGGCCGTAACAAAGGTTACAGAAGAATTGAAGAAAGAAGGTTTTGGCGTACTCACCCAGATCAACGTGCAGGAAACTCTTAAAAAGAAGCTGGATGTGGATTTCAGAAAGTACCTGATCCTGGGCGCCTGCAACCCTGAATTTGCATACCGGGCTTTACAGGCCGAAGACAAGATCGGGACCATGTTGCCTTGCAATGTCATCCTGGAAGAAAAAAAGAATGGTTATGTGGAGGTTTCGGCCATCGATCCCAAGGCTTCTATGCAGGCAGTCGAAAGCGAAACGCTCGGAATGATCGCCTCCGAAATCCAGCACAAGCTGACCAAGGTCTTAAACCAGTTGTAAGCTCAAGGTGCCAAACGAACAACTTTCCATTTTCCGGTATCTGCAAGCATGTACTGTATCCGGTCGTGGAGACGGTTTTCGCGGCCCTGCCAAAATTCAAACAAATCGGGCTTTAAGATATAGCCGCCCCAATCATGAGGTTTTTCAACCTCTACCCTGCGCTCAAGCATTTCATCGAATTTTTCTTCGAGAAAGGCTCTGCCGGGAATTGCCTTGCTCTGAGGTGAAATGGAAGCAGCGATCCGGCTGCCCTCAGGCCTCGAGCTGAAGTATTTGCGGCTTTCCCTTTCATTTGTTTTCGTTACCTTCCCTTCCAGTTTGATCTGCCGATCGAGTTCCGGCCAGAAAAACAAACAGCTTGCCTGTGGATTCTGCTCCAGTTGCAATCCCTTCTTGCTATTATAATGGGTATAAAACACAAAACCTTCCACACTGAAATCCTTCAGCAAAACTACTCTTGCGGAGGGCTTCAAGTCAATTCCGCTTGTGGCCAAAACCATTGCCCCCGGATCGAATATGTCAGAATCCATGGCTTCCTGCATCCAGGTCCCGAATTGCTCAAAAGGACTTTCGGCCACGCTCTTCTCACTCAGCACACCGCCTTTGTATTCCCTTCTTATATCGATAAGCTTGATCTTACTCATATTGCTTTATATTCCATAACAAACAAGATACCCCCGATGTTCGTTTATGAAATATTTTTATAAATTAGCCGGAAAACTCCACATGAAACTTCGGCTCAGCAGGCGAACCAATAAACGACAGCTGACATTCACCGGCAGGCTTCTTTTATTAATTTTTGTTGCAGCCCTGCTCTGGCTGCTGTTGACAAACCTCAACAATTTTCTTTGCAAAAACAACCCTCATCACAGCTCTGTGCTTGTTCTGGAAGGCTGGCTGCCCGATTACACCCTGCGTGAAATGATGGACCTCTATTATAAATACGACTACGACCAGCTAATCGTCACAGGCTTACCCATCGAGAAAGGATACTATGTGGCCGAATATAAAACCTATGCCGACATCGCCCTGGCTACCATGGGCAAATTGGGTTTTGACACCTCAGGCGTTGTTTCGATCAGTATTCCGCGCAACATCATGAGAGACCGCACTTATCACACGGCATTGGCTGTCGACAATTACCTGAAGGAACATATGCCAGAAATCGAAGAGCTGGATATTTTTACTTTGGGTTGTCATGCTCGAAGAAGCCAACTGCTCTTTTCTATAGCCCTCTCCCCGGGCATTAAAACCGGTGTGATCGCCGGAACCGATAAAAGCTACGATTACGAACGCTGGTACTCCGGCAGCCGCGGATTTAGAACCGTGATGAATGAATTCCTGGCGTATTTGTACGTAAAGCTTTTTTTCTGGCCCGATAAGAAAGCAGAGCTTAAACGGCAACAGCAGGCAGCCTATACCGATAGCATTGAAGATATTCGCTTTGAATCCTTTTATGAATTTAAAAATCCCGCCACCTCTCCCCTAACAGATAAGCAAATAAAATCATTTAGCGGTTTGAATTACTTCCCCCCTGATCCTGATTATCGCGTAAAAGCAAAATTTGAAGCGGATACCTCCGGTGGAATTTTTAAAATGAAGACCAACACGACACGTCAGCCTGAGTATAGAAAATATGGGAGGCTCAGCTTTTTGATCAAAGGAGACACTTTCAGTCTCAACGCCTATCAAAATATGAGTCTACTCACGGAGGCGGGCCATGAGGATTACCTTTTCATCCCTTTTCGTGATCTCACAAATGGCAATGAAACCTATGGCGGCGGAAGATATTTGAATTATTCAATACCCGAAAGCGACAGCACGATCCTGGATTTCAATCTTTGCTACAATCCTTATTGCGCCTATAACGAAAAGTATTCGTGCCCCATACCACCTGCATCAAATAAACTTAAAACACATATTTATGCGGGTGAAAAAGCATTTAAAGAACACTGATACTGCAGAATATTTTTAAATTTGTTTGGAACAAACGCATTCCACACTGCCATGAATAAAATTAACATTTCACTGTTGTATGTAGAAGATGAAAAGATCCTGCGCAACGTATACCAGAAGATCCTTTCCAAAAGGATCAGCGAAATTTATGTGGCAGAAAACGGTGAGGAAGGGCTTGCGCTTTATGAGCAGCACCGGCCCAACATTGTCCTGACTGATATAAAAATGCCAGTGATGAACGGGCTTGAAATGTCGAAGCGCATCAAGCGTTTTGACCCCAATGCCCGGATCATCATCATGTCGGCTTATGGGCAAACGCAATATTTCATGCAGGCCATCGAAAGCGGGGTCAAAAGCTTTCTGCTGAAGCCCGTTGAGAACAAGAGCCTGTTTACCGTAATCGAAAACCTCACCAATGAAGTGTTGCTCGAACGAAAAGTTAGCGAGCAAAAGGAAAAGAGGCGACAGGCAGAGGAAGCGCTTAAACGCAGCGAGGCCATCCTGAAAGCGGTAAGCTATGCCTCAGAACAATTTCTGCAGCACAACTTCGGTGAAAAAAGCATCCCCCTGGTGCTCCAAAAACTTGGAGATGCCACCGCTGCAAGCCGGGTATACATCTTTGAAAATCACAAAAGCGAAACAGGGGAACTATTGTGCAGCCAGCGTTTTGAATGGACGGCCGACAACATCCCTGCCCAATCCGGAAATCCGAACCTTAAAAGTTTTCCATATAATTTCGGATTCAACCGTTGGAAGGCAACTTTGCCGCAGGGAAAACCCATTAGCGGCCTGATTCGCGACTTCCCAAAATCTGAACAGGAAGTATTGTCGGAACAGGAAATTATTTCAATCGCCATTGTGCCGGTTATTTCTGATAACAGTTGGTGGGGCTTCATCGGACTGGACAATTGCAGTACGGAACGAACCTGGACCACCACCGAGCTCAATGCGTTATCGGCAGCAGCGGATATTTTCGGAGCCGCTATCCACAGGAAAAAGGTGGAAGAAGAATTGCTCAGCCTGAACAACGAGCTGGAACTGCGTGTGGAAAACCGAACCAGAGATCTGAAAAAGGAGATCAACGAGCGGAAAACGGCCGAGATGATGTTGCGCGAAAGCGAAGAAAAATACAGGCAGATCTTCGAGAATGCCAACGATGGCATCATGCTGACCATAGACGGGATTGTTAAATTCATCAATCCCAAATTATACGAAATGACAGGATACCTGCCCAAGGAATGTATCGACAGGCCCTTTTCCGAATTCCTTCATCCCGATTATGTTGACCTGGTGACCTTTAACCACAAGCGACGTTTGGCTGGCGAACCGGTACCCGAAAGATATGATGTGATGATCATCGACAAATCAGAGAATCTCCGGTGGATCGAAATCAAATCAACCGTGATCAGTTGGGAAGACAAGCCCGCCGTGCTGACTTTTCTCACCGATATCACCAACAGGAAAGAAACGGCAAAAGAGCTGGAAAGACTCAACAAGCATCTCGAACAAAGAGTGCAGGAAGAACTGGAAAAAATAGAACAACAGCAGCAAATGCTCATCCAAAAATCCAAGCTCGAATCGCTGGGAGAACTGGCAGCCGGCATTGCGCACGAGATCAACCAGCCGCTGGGGGGCATCACCATGGGCATGGACAATATGCTCGATAAATTGAGCAAAGATAAGATCACGGAAAACTATATGCGCGAAAAGTTCAGGATCATCTTCGGAGACATCGAACGGATCAAGAAGATTATAAACCATGTACGTATCTTTTCCAAAGACCAGGACATCGCCGAATTCGATAAAGTGGATGTGAACGAGGTGATCGGGAATGCCCTTTCCATGGTAACCACCCAATATAAAAACCACAATATTGAAATGAAGGTCGATCTGGACCAGGAAGTTGTTAGCTTTGGGAACAAATTCAAACTGGAACAGGTGATCCTCAACCTGCTATCAAACGCCAAATATGCGGTTGATGAGAAAATGAGCCAGCAAAAGGACGGCTACGTAAAATCCATCGGCATATCCACCCGCAGCAACCAAGACGATGTGGAGATCCTGGTGGAGGACAATGGAACGGGCATCCCAAAAAACAAACAAATGAATATATTCGATCCCTTTTTCACTACCAAGAACGACGAAAGCGGCACGGGCCTGGGATTGTCCATTTCTTATGGGATCATCAAGGAAATGAAAGGTGATATCAGCGTGGAAAGCATGGAGAAGGAATACACGAGGATGAGAATAAAACTGAAAAAATACAGCAAACAAGCATGAATGAATGCCTAAACATACTGGTGCTGGACGACGAGCCACGTGTGAGAAATGAGATAGAGGAGTTCCTTAGCAGAAAGGATTACAGGATTTATATAGCCGCCAGGCCCTCTGAGGCATTCGAAATTGCAGAAGAAAAACATGTCGACATTGTGATCCTCGACATCAAGCTGCCCGAGATGGACGGTTTGCAGGTATTGAAAAAACTGAAAGAAAAACATACCGAGTTGGAAGTGATCATGATCTCGGGGCATGGCGACATGAACAGCGTGATCGAAGCCATGCGTTTGGGTGCCGCCGATTTCTTCCAGAAACCTTTCAGGCTGTTCGAGATCAACGGCTCCATCGAACGAACCAAACGATACATCAGGCTTCAAAAAAAAATCAAGGAAGTAGAACAAAATTTCTCACTGGTTTGCAAAGACCTGAAAGAAAACATCGGGCATCAGCTCATCGGCAAAAGCAAAGCCATCAACCAGGTGATGGAGCTGATGTCGATGGTGGCCAAAACCGACGACACTTCCATTTTGATCACAGGCGAGAGCGGCACCGGCAAGGAACTGGTGGCGCGTGGCATACATTACCTGAGCCGACGGCATAAGCAGTATTTCCATTCGGTCAACTGCTCGGCCGTGCCCGAGAGCCTGTTCGAAAGTGAATTTTTCGGACATAAGAAAGGCGCTTTCACCGGCGCCTCCGAAGAAAAAGCCGGCTGGTTCGAGATCGCCAACAAGGGCACCCTTTTCCTGGACGAGATCAGCGATATGCCCATGAGCCAGCAGGCCAAGCTGCTGCGCGTGCTGGAAGAGAAAAAGGTGAGCAAGGTGGGAACCCACCAGTTGACCGATGTGGATGTGCGGGTGATCGCCGCCTCCAATCGCAACCTGGAAAAGTTCAGCAACGAAAACAAATTCCGCCTCGACCTTTACCACCGGCTCAGCTCCTTTATCATTCACATCCCCCCCCTGCGCCAACGTAAGGAAGACATCCCCGTGCTACTCGATCATTTTCTCGAAACCTTTTCACGCAAAATGGGTAAGCCATTGCAAAAACCTGATCAGGGCATTTATGATTATATGATGGCCTACGATTACCCGGGCAACATACGCGAGCTGAGGAATATCATCGAACGTGCGCTTATCGTTTGCGAAGGTAACAAGTTGCGCACCCAACACTTCCAGCTGATCACCAGCCAGCGACCCGGCACTGTATCTAAAGACACACCAAAAGAGGATTTTCAGGGATTTAACCTGGAAGAAGCCGAGAAAAGACTTATCAACAAAGCGCTCAAAGAAACCGGCAACAATAAGTCCAGGGCAGCCGAATTGCTCGGCATCACCTGGCAATCGCTCGACAGGAGAATGAAAAAATTCGGGCTGGAGTGAGGGAAGAAAGTTGAAAATTGAAAATTGAAATTCCGGTTTGCTAAATACGGATTGATTTTGTATATTTGTACGTATTAAAACATTAAGATATGGATGCAAAATTGACATTGAAACTGGATAAACATGTGATTGATAAGGCCAAAGAATATGCATCATCACATAAAAGGAGTCTCTCGCGTTTGATTGAGTCTTATCTTAAAACATTAATTGAAAAAGAAAACCGGCAAGCTGATAATGATCTTGAGATATCATCATTTGTCAAGAGCATGCAGACTGGTGTGAAACTTCCGGCTGATTTCGATTACAAAAAAGAATATGGTGATTACCTGGCAGAAAAATACAAATGAAAGATAAATTATTTCTTGATACAAATGTAGTGCTTGATTTGCTTGGAGAAAGAGAACCATTTTATGATTCTGCCGCTAAGATTGCGACGCTTGCGGATAAAGGGAAAATACATCTGGTTGTTTCTGCTTTAACCTACTCAACGGTATATTACGTACTTTCAAGATTTGAAGATAAGGAACAGGTTAAAGAGAAAATACGCAAATTCAAGGTAATTGCAGAAACATCGGATTTAACGGAAAAGGTTGTTGACAAAGGATTATCCTCCGGATTTTCCGACTTTGAGGATTCATTACAATATTATTGTGCAATTAACAGAGATTGCAAAATATTGATTACCCGAAATGGTAAAGATTTTAAAGAATCTGATATTCCTGTTTTATCACCAGATGAATATTTAAACAGCTTAAAAGCGAAGTAAAATCTACCCCCCAATCGATTAGTCTGTTGGTGAGCCAATAAGCCCCACCGGTGCACTTCTCACATTTATCCTCCAAAATGAAAATGAAGGGGGACCATCCCGCCTTAGGCGAGACGGTTCATTCATCCCGACATTTACAGGAGGTAGGGAAATTTGTTTGTATAGAACTTTGCCGAATGAAAAACATTTGTACTTTTAAAGTTTTTAAAAAGTTTGCGAATAGAAAAAATTACCAGTAACAAGAAACAATACCTTGATTTATTGCTATTAGCAGACGAGCAAGAGGATATGATCGACAGATATCTGGAAAGTGGCGATATGTTTGCACTATACGATGATGACTTGAAAACTATTTGTGTTGTTGTAGAGATAGATAAGGAAACCTGCGAATTGAAGAACATAGCAACATATAAAAAATATCAAGGCAAAGGATATGCTAAAGCTCTAATAAGTTTTATCTCAGATTATTACAAAAACAACTATAAAACAATGCTTGTTGGAACAGATGAAACTCCGACAATATTGTCATTTTATGAAAGTTACGGTTTTGAAAAAAAATCAAGATGAAACAGAGACAAATTGGAACACTTGTATTAGGATTAATGGTAATTACTTGTCTTATCCAGTGCAAGCCGACACCGGAAAAAGAATTGCAATCACAATTGGATTCGTACTTTGAACAACAGGTTTTTAATAAATCAGAAACTTTAAATGAAGGTGATAAACCCGGATTGTCGGTAATAATTACGAAGAAGGATTTTATCTATTATACAGGGAATTTTGGTTCTGCCAATTTAAACGAAAAATCGCCAATAACTGTAAGCACAATTTTTGATATCGCCTCTGCAAGCAAACAATTTACAGGAATGGCAATCGCTCTTTTGGAAGAAAAAGGTGAGCTTAATATAAATGATAAAATCATTAAATATCTACCTGATTTGCCCGAGGCTATGAATGATATTACAATATATCAACTTGTTCGTCACACCTCTGGTATTAGAGACTGGCCTGTGCTGTTTGCGTTGAAAGGATGGCAGCCCGAAGAATCACTTTCATTGGATGATATTTATGAAATGCTTAAAACCCAAGAGGGTTTGAATTTTACTCCGGGCACTGAATTTTCCTATAGTAATTCCAATTACAATCTTTTGGCAAAAATAGTTGAAGTCGTTACGGATACAACATTTGAAAGTTGGACACATGATAACATCTTTGCTCCTTTAGAAATGGTGAATACTTATTTTGTTGAAAACAATAATTCAGAAGAATACGTAATAGCTGATTCTTATATTTATCATGGAAATAATTACCTTCCTTTTTCTAATAATCTCAGCGCCCCTGGTTCCAGTTCGCTTATGAGCAACACCTCTGATATGTCAAAGTGGTTGATAAACTTCAGCAGCAAGACCCTGGGTGGAAATGGTGCTTTCAATAAAACAACTCAAAAAGGTAACTTAAACAATAGCAAAACCATAGATTATGGCTATGGTTTAAACATAACTGAAATAAAAAGCAAGACAGCTTATGTTCATGATGGAGCATGGGGAGGCTTCAGATCAGCAACAGCCTTTTTCCCTGAAGAAAATGTTGGCGTGGCTATTTTAAGTAATGACGGAACATTATACCCTCAAAAAATGATGAATGATCTTTTTGATATATTATTCGGTAATGCAAAAAAGGAAAATTCAAAAGGAATTGAGTTGGTTGAACAAGAAATAAACGATGAATTTTTCACTTTATGTGCCGGCAAATACCAACAGGTGGATGATAAAGATTGCTATTTGACTTTTTTCAAAGATGGTGATGCGTATTTTTTAAACATGTATAATAAGGACTTTAAATTATTTGCTAAATCAGATTCAGTATTTTTTGTAAAAGAAGCGGAGGCTGAATTTGTTTTTCATTTAAGAAATGGCAAGGTCAATAGCCAAGCGCTTCACCAAAACGGCAAAAGTTACTTAGCATTAAAAGTTGAAGAAAGCAAAAAAGAGACAAATATTAATTACGCCAGTTTAACCGGAACTTATTATTCGAAGGAACTTAATGTTAAATATGAAATCAGATATGTAAACGATGAATTGAAAATCCAAAGTCCCGTATTTCCGAATGACATAATTCTTCAACATTCAGAAGATTTCACTTTTACAAGTAATTCTGGCTTAATCCAGTCGATTTCATTTTTAGAAGAAAATGAAACATTTATAAGCCTGTCAATAAACAATCCAAGAGCAAAAAATCTATTATTTGAAAAAGTAAACCAATGATATTGAACAACCAAGTTTACACCTCCCCCAACTCCCCCAATAGCCGTTTCAGTTCTTTCTCAATCTCGCTTCTTTCTTCTTTTTCTTCATAAAGGGCTTTGCCCATATCTTCTATGTGATCGGAGGCGCTGGCGAGTTGTTGTTCGAGGGTCCGTATTTTGGCCAGCAGCTTTTCGTGTTTTTGCAGGGATTCTTCATAGCTTTGGTTCATTTCGTCGTAGGCTTCGATTTGCACTTGCAGCTTTTCCTGCAATTCCTGTATGCGGCCTTTTTTCCTTTGCAGTATATTGATGCGGTTCAGCAAAAGGATCATCCCCAGGATAAACGCTACGCCCAACGCGATGATCACAACGGTGAGGCGGTTGTTGTGTTTTTCAAGCGCAGCCAGTTGTTGTTTCAACAGTTGGCTTTCGTTTTGGTGTTTTTCCGATTTGGGGCTGCTTTGCCCGTATAAAGGCATTTCTTTTTGCAGGCGATTCAGGGCTTCGGGATTCAGTTTAAGCAATTGGTTATCAATCTCCACAATGCTTTGCAGCATATCGTGCAGCATACTGAGGTTTTGGGGGCTGTTAAGGGTCATGCTGTCCTGCATCTTCAGCCAGGCGCCATACTGTCTGTAGCGTTGCAGCAGGAGCAATGAATCGGCCTGCTGCCCCCGGGCCAGGCCGGCGAGCAGGCACAGCAAAATCATATAAATACCGGCTTTCCTCATATACGCAATCCAAAGTTAATAAATAATTGCGCATGAGGATGCGGGAAGGACTATTCCGCCGTCTTTTCGGGGACCTCCCAGCCGTAATCCACGTATTCCCAGTTGAAGTCATCCTCTGTGAAGTCCAACAGCAGAAAGCCTTCTTCCATACCGTGCCGCTTGCCCGACCACCAGTTGCTGGCAACGGCCCCGCCGATGATGAAATGGGTGTTGTCGATATAAATGTCTTCCAGCCAGTGCAGATGTCCTTGTAAAGCCAGCTTCAGATTGTGGTTGCCGAATAGCTCCAACACTTCTTTGGCATTGGTGATCACAGCGCTGGCGTCGTTTTCTTCCAGGGAGCCGTAGTAATACTGTATGCCGGCATTGATGAAAGGGATATGAACGCTGATGGCAATGGGTGTGTCCTGGTCCACTTTTGCCAGGTCTTCTTTGATCCAGTTCATTTGTTTTTCATCCACATAGCCGATATATCTTCTTTCGGAGGTATAACCGATGCCGTCCAGGATCATAAAGTGCCAGCCCTTGTGGTCGAATGAATAATACCTTGGCCCTATCCTTTCTTCGTAAAGTTTTTTGCCGTAAAACGGATGGACGGTATCGATGCCGCTTTCTTTATACAATCCGAACACTTCATGGTTGCCAAGGGTGTTGTAAATCGGTATCTCAAACTTTGCCTGCAGGGAATCGTAAATATTGTAAAGCGAGTCGGCCCGGTCGTAGCCTGTGCCCAGCACATCCATCACCAGGTCGCCCCCTGTGATCACCAGGTCGGGCTTCAGTTCGTTCACTTTCGCGATGGCCTTGTTAAAGCCTTCTATTGCGTTCTTTTCGGGTTGCACATGGATATCCGTCAGGAAGGCTACCGTAAAGCTATCCTGTTCGTTTGCAGTTTCTTTTTCAGCAGGTTGATTGCAGCCGACAACAATGATAGCTGCCAGCACAAAAAATAAAAGTGTTTTTTTCATTTTTTTTGATTTTGAGTTTTCCGGCTGTAAAATTAAGGAAGATGTTGGAAGTTGGTGTGATTGGCACTTTAAGTTTTTTGTGATGAAAATGTGAAGGGATATTTCTGTTCAACGCTGACAGGTCCTGCGGACGCTGTCAGGTTTGGAACAGCAAACCTCAGGGAAAGTGATTGGGCTAAAGCCCCGGTCTTTCTCCTTAACCCGCATCCGCTGCCTGAAGGCAAGGGCAATCCAACCACCGGACGAAACATGGAATGTCAATTCTTCATCTCCCTTATACCTTTATATACCTTATACCATTATAACCAGGAAAGTGAGAAAGTGAGAATGTGAGAAAAGTATAAACAAAAAACAAAAAAAAGGGAAGCAGTCAATCCACTTCCCTCTTATAAGTATATTTTAAAGCCTTTATTTCACCGCTTCCGCCACAGCTTTGAATGCTTCCGGCTGGTTCATGGCCAGGTCGGACAGCACCTTGCGGTTCAGCCTGATATCTTTTTTATGCAGCTTGCCCATAAATTCGGAATAAGACATTCCGTGCAGGCGGGCTCCCGCGTTGATGCGCTGTATCCACAACGCTCTGAAGTTTCTTTTCTTGGTGCGTCTGTCGCGGTAGGCATATTGCAATCCTTTTTCCTGTGCATTTTTTGCTACCGTCCACACATTTTTCCGGCGACCAAATTGTCCTTTGGTCTGTTTCATCACTTTTTTACGCCGGGCTTTTGATGCTACTGAATTTACTGCTCTTGGCATTTTTTTTTAATTTTTTGCTGCAGCGTCCCGTTTTTATCCGGGATCTTTCGGCATACAGCATGTTCAACATTGTTTTACTTAAGAAGCATTTTTCTGATGTTTTTCTCATCGGCCTTGTCAACGATCACATCATAACCCAGGTTACGTTTGCGCTTTGTCGACTTCTTGGTCAGAATGTGACTTTTGTAGGCATGCTTTCTCTTGATTTTACCGGTTCCGGTGAGCGTGAAACGCTTTTTGGCGCCGGATTTAGTCTTCATCTTTGGCATTACAACCTCTTTTAATTTAGTTACTATTTACTTATTACTTATTTGCCTTTGGGAGTAAGGATCATGATCATGCGTTTGCCTTCGAGCTTGGGCATGCGTTCTACTTTTCCGACATCCTCAAGCGCTTGAGCGAATTTAAGCAGGATCAGTTCTCCCTTTTCCTTGTATATGATGGTTCTTCCTTTAAAAAAGACATCAACTTTTACTTTTGCTCCGTCTTCTAGAAACTTTTTGGCATGGTTGAGTTTGAAATTGAAATCATGATCGTCCGTATTGGGCCCGAGCCTGATCTCTTTCACCACGATCTTTGCCGTTTTGGCTTTAATTTCTTTTTGTTTCTTCTTTTTGTCGTAAAGAAACTTTTTGTAATCAATGATCTTACAGACGGGCGGATTGGCATTGGGTGATATCTCCACCAGGTCGAGTCCCTGTTCATCTGCCATGTCCTGGGCTTCCCTGAGCTGGTATATTCCGTTTTCCACATTATCGCCGACCACCCTTACTACGGGGGCGCTGATGTATCTGTTAATACGGTAAGGCTCTTTTCTCTGGGGCCCTCTTCTGAATCTGGGGTTTCTGAAATGTGCAGCTATAGCTTTATCTCCTTTCTTTTGGTTAAACGTATGTTATCTGATCAAAAACAATTCCAAAAAATAAATATTATGGTGCTGTTTGTTTTTCCACTTCCTTGTTGATCATATCAGCAAATTCCTCCACACCGAAGGTGCCCAAATCACCTTCACCCTGCTTTCTAACGGAAATGCTGTTGCTTTCCTCTTCCTTCTCCCCAACGATCAACATATAAGGGATTTTCCTCAATTCCGCATCCCGGATCTTTTTCCCGGTTTTTTCGCTGCGATCATCAATGAGCGCGCGAATATCGTAATTTTCCAGCAAAGTTAAAACTTTTTCGGCATATTTTTGATACTTTTCACTGATAGGCAATATGATAGCCTGCTCAGGTGTAAGCCAGAGCGGGAACTTACCTTCGCAATGTTCGATCAACACTGCAACAAAGCGCTCCATTGATCCGAAAGGCGCGCGATGGATCATCACCGGACGGTGCGGCAGATTATCGCTGCCGGTGTATTCCATATCGAAGCGTTCGGGCAAATTGTAATCCACCTGTATGGTACCCAGCTGCCACTCGCGGCCCAGGGCGTCCTTCACCATGAAGTCCATTTTGGGACCATAGAATGCGGCTTCGCCTAATTCCACCTTAAATTTCAGTCCTCTTTCCTCAGCAACCTCCAAAATGGCCTTTTCGGATTTATCCCAGTTCTCATCACTACCGATGTATTTTCCTTTGTCATTTTTGTCGCGCAGCGAAACCTGGGCGGTCCAGTCGTGAAAATCCAACGCTTTGAAAATATGCATCACAATATCGATCACCCCGTTGAACTCATCTTTCAGTTGATCGGGCGTGCAGAAAATGTGCGCGTCGTCCTGAGTAAATCCGCGCACGCGGGTAAGGCCGTGCAGCTCGCCGCTTTGCTCATAGCGGTATACCGTGCCGAATTCGGCCAGCCGGATGGGAAGGTCTTTGTATGAATGCGGTTTGCTTTTATAGATCTCGCAATGATGCGGGCAGTTCATGGGTTTTAGAAAGTATTCCTCCCCTTCCTCGGGAGTCTGGATGGGCCTGAACGAATCCTCTCCATATTTGGCATAATGGCCGGATTTTTTATACAGATCGACTTTCCCGATATGGGGACAGATCACCGGCACGTAACCGGCGTCTTTCTGCACTTTTTTCAGGAATTGCTCCAATCGTTCACGCAGCATGGCGCCTTTTGGCAGCCACAATGGCAGACCCTGGCCCACGTTTTGCGAAAAGGTGAAAAGTTCCAGTTCTTTACCAAGTTTTCTGTGATCGCGCTTTTTGGCCTCTTCAATCATCTGTAGGTATTCGGTCAGCATTTTTTGCTTGGGGAAGGTGATGCCATATAGGCGTGTGAGTTGTTTGCGCTTTTCGTCACCGCGCCAGTATGCCCCGGCAACACTCATGATCTTAACGGCTTTAACGAATCCGGTATTCGGCAAATGCGGACCGCGGCACAGGTCGATAAAATCACCGGTTTTATAAAGCGTGATCTGCCCGTCTTCGAGTTCGCTGATTAATTCCAGCTTATACTCGTCGTCTTTTTTATCGAAATAATCCAGGGCTTCCTTTTTAGAAACTTCTTTTCTGTCGAAAGTTTGCTTTTCCCTGGCCAGCTCCTGCATTTTCTTTTCAATCTTCGGAAAGTCGTTTTCGGAGATCATGCGGTCGCCCAGGTCGATGTCATAATAAAATCCCTGATCAATGCTTGGTCCGATACCGAACTTGACGCCGGGATATAGCTTTTCAACCGCTTCGGCCATCAGGTGCGCGGAAGAATGCCACATGGTTTCCTTCCCTTCTTTATCGTCCCAGGTAAGCAGCTTGATATCCGCATCTTTCCGTATGGGGCGGGTGGCATCCCAAACTTCGCCGTTCACTTTCACTGAAAGTACATTTCTGGCCAAACCTTCACTGATGCTTTTCGCAATTTCAAGCCCGCTTACGCCTTCCTCAAACTGTTTAACAGAATTATCGGGCAATGTTATATTGATCATAAATTCTCTTACTTTTAAAAAATTGGCTGCAAAGATAAGGATTTACAGCAGATTGGCCAAAGCAGGTTTTATTAACGAATTGTTATTTCTCTACCCTAACAATCTTGAATTCGGTTCTGCGGTTCCTGGCCCTCCCCTCTTCCGTTTCATTGGTAGCGATGGGCTGTTCAAATCCGTATCCTTTGTATGTTAGCCGCCCGGGAGTTATTCCATATTCCACCAAATAATCATATACCGACTTAGCCCTTTGCTTGGAGAGCTCCAGGTTGTATTCAGCACTGCCCTGGTCATCGGTGTGGCCACCGATCTCAACGTACAGGGAGGGGTTGTTCTTTAGAAACTCAACGGCCTTTTTCAGTTCGGGAATGGATTCTTCCTTCAGTTCATATTTATCATAATCGAAAAAGATATTTTTCAGTACAATGCTTTCCCCTTCCTTTATAGGTTTAAGGTAGATATCCTTGATGTAGGGATTGGTTTTTTCGTAGATACCTTTCAGCTTGAAATGATCGGAATAGAAAAGATAGCCCTTCTTTGAAACATTTAGGGCATAGTTTTTATTGGAAGGGATCACCACCAGGAACTCCCCGCTTTTGGGATCAGAAAAGGATTCGACAATCACAGCTTCCGTGGCCAGGTCGATCAGTTCGAAATGTGCGCCCAGCTTTTGTTTTGTTTGCGCATCAAACACACGTCCTTTCATATAGGTGACCGGCTCGGGCCGGATGCTGTCGTAGAGATCGAAAAAATAAATGTCTTTCTTGCCATATCCGCCAAGCTTGTCTGTGGAAATATAGCCTTTGTTCCCGGCGGCATCCACGATGATATTGATCTCGTCGGCTTCGGTGTTTATGGGATAACCCAGATTGAAGGGTTTGCTCCAGGTTCCGTCTTGCTGTCTTTTAGAAACAAACAAATCCTTTTCACCCAATCCCAGGTGCCCATCCGAACTAAAATAAAGGGTTCGGCCATCGGGATGGATGAAAGGAGCCATTTCCTCTCCACTGGTGTTGATGGGAAGCCCAAGGTTTTGCGGTATACTCCAGCGGCCTTCATCACTCAAAACACTTTTCCAGATATCAGAACCTCCGTGCCCATCCGGGCGTGCGCTGACAAAATAAAGGGTGCGGCCATCGGAAGAAAATGAAGGCTGGGAATCCCAGGCGGAAGAGTTGATTACATCGCCCAGGTTGCGGGGGCTGACCCATTCCTCCCCTTTCTTGCCTGAATAATACAGGTCGCAGCTGCCGTAGCCATCCGCAGCGTGGCAGGATACGAAGAAAAGGTATTTCCCGTCGGGAGAAAGGGTGAGGGCACCAATGCTGCCGAAATACTTCAGGGATTCATTAAGCAATACTGTGCTTTTCCAGGTCGAGTCGATGTTCCCGGCCCGGTAAATGTTTTCGCTGAACTCGCGGCGGCCGCTATCGGGAACGGTTCTGGTAAAATAGAGATACTGATTATCCGCCGTAACATAGTTCATATAATCGTTGTATATAGAGTTAACGGCCGGCCCGGCATTAACCGGGTTAAACGGCACCGGGTTCTCATAGAACCCCCTGGCCAGATCAGCCTGCCTGATTTTCTTTTGAACGGCCTGCCTGACATCGGCATACTGATCTTCATATTCCAGAAAACGCTGATAGTGTTTTATAGCGGCAGAAAAACTCTTGTTTTTAAAATGCTGGTTGCCTGCAAAGTAATGCACGCGTGGAAAAAAATCCGGGTTGATCTCAATGGCTTTCTCGTAAGCTTCTATAGCCCTTTCCGTTTTGTTCTGGACGGCAAACACATCTCCCAGTAAAAGATAGGCCTCGATAAAAGTGCTATCTTCATGGATGGCTTTTGAGAGATGTCTGAGTGTTTTGCCCAGATCATATTGGCGGTAGGCCTTTTCAGCCTTCTTGTATGATTTCAGTGCTTTTTCCGATTCGGTTGTAAAATTGAAATCAACCTGAGCAAAACTCAGTGAGGAAAGCAAGATACAAGTGATCATTATCGCAGATTTCATCATGCCGCTAAGGTATTTTCATGTATTTATGCGCCTGCAATGAAATTCGCCAGGGTGGATTTTCTTTCACGTAGTCGATGATCACCGGTATCATCTTAGGGGCTACGCTCCATTCGGGTTGCAGAAACAAGTAGCAGGTTTCTTTTACTTTTTTCGCGTTCCTTTCGGCCCATTGCAGGTCTTCTTTGTTTTGGATGATCACCTTCAGCTCATCAGCTTTGTTATACATTTCAGGGAGCGGATGCTGATTTTGCTTGGGCGAAAGACATATCCAGTCCCACTGACCGCTGAGGGCATATGCTCCCGAAGTTTCCAGGAAAGTTTCAATGCCATGTTCCTTCAACCCTGAAGCAAAATACTCAAGGGGGTACATCAGAGGTTCGCCTCCGGTAACCACCACGGCTTTTGCAGGCTTGTCCAATATTTTTCGGATAATGTCGTCGGTGGGCATGGCGGCGAATTTCAGGGCATTCCACGACAATTTGGTATCGCACCAGCTACATCCGATATCGCATCCGCCAATGCGCACAAAATAAGCTGGTTTGCCGGTATGAAAGCCTTCTCCCTGTACGGTGTAAAAATCTTCCATCAGCGGAAGCAACTTTCCTTCTTTCAAGCCCTTTTCTTTGTTCATATCCAAATAACGTCCCTACTATTCTATAATTATTTTACGGGTAGCAAATGCATTTGTAGTTGCGAGCTTCACGATGTATGTGCCGGGTGCAAAGGCTTTGGTTTTCAACACAATGCTGGTGTAGCCGTTTTCTTGATCATATTTGATTTCGTCCACAAGATATTTTCTGCTGTTCGTATCATACAATTCAATCAGGAATTCCCCAGCAGGCAAATTCTCAATAACGATCTCGAAGTGCTTACCATGGACCGGGTTCGGGTGAATGCTGAATTCAATATCGGGACTTAAAACGGGCTCGATCTGCATGGCGGATGTATCGGTCCATATGCCTGCATCCACCCTAAAAACCTTCTGCTTAGCGAAGTTTGTTTTTTCTGAGGAAAGAAAAACTTTCTTTCCATCATAAAGGGAAATCCCCTCAGTTTGCGCGCTCAGTAAGGCAGGCATGTCGATCCTTCTTTTATTTCCAGAGAAAAACTCGAGATCACGATAATCGAACAACAAGTAGAGAAAAGGCACCCAAAGCTGGTTTCTATAACCTACAAGCAATACCATGTTTTCATTTTCATTGAATGAAGCATCTGTTACCAGGCCCTTCACATCATACTGATGTTTCAACCGGGCCGTGTAAGTACCTGCCTCTTTGGGCAAGACATATACTTTGGTTTGCTCGTTGCCCCAGTTTTTTGAAAATAAATAAAGACTGTCTCCTGCAGCGATCATAGCTTCGCAGTCGAAGTTGTTTTGTCTGTTTCTTTTGGCGGGTAGTTGCTGGTCTTCATAAACAAAATTTAAAATTCCTGCATTTACATTTGCATCACCCGAACCGGGAATATCCGATTTATTAATTAGGTAAATCTTGAGGTCGTCGCGCTTGCCTGAATTGTTGCCAAAATCCCCTATATAAATATTGTCTTCATCCTGGGTGAGTGCCTCCCAGTCAACATTGGAACCGTTTGTAAGGGTAATGACCTGAACAATTTCATGCGTTAGGGTATCGATTTTGTAAAGTGAATGCTCGCCCCCGCTGTCGTTATGCGACCACAGGCCATTCCTGAAAAAGATCAATCCGGAGGATTCCTCCAGCTGATCCGGCAGATCATACAAATAGGGGGGATTGTAAAGGGTTTGAGGATAGGTGCAACTGCCGTCATTTACTGTGGCATTGGGATTGTAATTTGAGGCATTGGGATCGGTGCAGCCTTCAATTTGTGCATCGGCAAAAAGGGGAAGGAATAAAACAAGAAATGGGAATGTCGCCTGTAGCAAAAACTTCATCTTTCAATTTTTTACAAAATTAATACAAATAAACAATCCCGTCGCAGAGCGGCGGAGTGATAAACGAAACATTGAAAAACGCCCCGGGGGACGGGGAATGAAGACTTGTCCGCCTCAGGCGGATTCAACGGTTTACCGATGGTCAGAATCCGCCTACTGCTTTTTGTTCTTTTATAAAAGGATTGGAATACCTTATATTTATGTTGATGCGATTGTTAATGCCTTTCATGATCAGCTCAATATTCATGTAAGCGGTTTTCCAGAAGGTCCGGATGATCAGGTCTCCCTTGCTTAGCGCGTAGGGATGCATGGCCGGGTTATCTTGTTGCTGATCATCGATCCAGATGTGTTCCAGGCCCGTTGAGGACTGACCATATTTGGTTGTGAGTATGTCCCTTAATTCTGCATAGTCATCAAAATACAGCTTCTTTGATTGTTTCTCAATTTGCAGGTCATAAACACCTTCTGTTAAAGCTCCGTTGGTGAATACGAAAGTCAGCAGGGTGTTCCATTTACCTATTGAAGAGGCATACACCAGGGAGGTATCCGTCTCCATCATCAGGCTGTCGGCGGTGGCCTCCTTCACCTTTTGTTTGTCGAATGCCCAGGTGGTGTTGCGAAATTGTGAAAAGCCATACAGTGAAGTAAGCACAATCAGGAATGTAAGAAAGAGTTTTTTCATCTCAGCCATGAATTTATGATATCAGGCAAAAATAAGAAGTATTTGCAGTTCAGCGTCGGGGCATCCCATTCTTAAGCAAAAAAATAACACGGTTGGAAATTCAGGACTTTGTCCTTTTCGGCTTCATTTGGCTAAATTCATTAAATTTGCTTAAAATTGCATGCATTGACCGAATTGCTTATCACCGGTTTCATCAATCTGCGCTGGCTGGATATTCTGGACATCATTCTTGTTGCCCTGCTGCTTTATGGTTTGTATAATTTCCTGAGAGGTACTGTGGCCATGAATATCTTTCTGGGCGTAGTGGCCATTTTCCTAATCTGGCGGCTGGTAGCCCTGCTGGAGATGGAATTGTTGAGCGATATACTGGGAGCATTTATCAGCGTGGGTTTCATCGCCCTAATCATCATTTTTCAGCCCGAGATACGCAAGTTTCTGTTGGCACTGGGAACTCCGACTTTCTTCAGAAAGGGCAAAAAAAACAAGTTTTTGTTCTGGAAGATCAACTGGAGCCACGACAGCCAGCTCGATGTTGATAAGATCATCATGGCCTGCCAGCGCATGTCGGAAACCCGTGAAGGTGCACTGATCGTGCTGGCAAAAAACAACGACTTGCGCATTTACGTTGAAACCGGAGAGCTGGTCAACGCAAATGTTTCCGGCCAGCTGATCGAAAATATTTTTTATAAAAACAGTCCCTTACACGACGGCGCCATGATCATCAGGAACAATAAAATCGTTGCGGTGGCCTGTATCCTGCCCGTATCAAACAACACCCTGATCCCCAAGCGGCTCGGCCTGAGGCACCGGGCAGCCGTAGGCATTACAGAACAATCGGACGCCATTGCGGTGACGGTTTCAGAACAAACAGGCGGGATTTCTTATTGCAAGCTCGGTAGTCTTACCACACGCGTCAAACCTGCGCAGCTTAAAGATTTCCTTGATTCGGAATTCGGGGTTGAAACACAAGATTAAATATCCCCTTTATCTTTCATAATCGACCACGGCGGTTTTTTCCATGATCTGTTTGAGCACATCCAGGACCTTCACATGATCGGGATGCACCCGGTAATTGTCAAGTCCTTCCCTGCTTTCAAATTCCGAGATCAATACCAGGTCATATGAGGCGGGTTTGGGATTGAAATTTAAACCGACCTCCATGTCAAGCAGCTCGGGCACCTTGCCAACCAAATCTTCCAGCTTTTGTTTGAAGTTTTTAGCCTGATGTTGTTTTTCTTCGGCTGTGTCGAATTCCTTGAGTTTGATCATTACGATATGTTTGACCATGATGTGTAGGTTTTTGGATTTATACAAAGATAAAGATAATGGGACTTCTCCGAAGTCCGTCCAGTTTAAAGCCAATATCCGTGCTACAATAATGTGATCCCTATGGGATCGTGTTGACAGAGAAAGCCGAGTTGAAACAGGTCAATAATTCCCAATCCAATTAACAGCATTATTCACATATATCCTCGTAACACCTTTAATGAATGGGCACATCGACCTTGTAGAGGTCACATTATTGTAGCAAAAGAACCCCAATATATCCACCATCGACTTCGTAGAAGTCGCATTAATTTATTCCGGAATCTTTGCGTTACAAATAAATTACCCCGCCGTAAAGTAGCAGGGTATTGAATGGAATATTGAAAAACGCCCCAGGTGGTGGGATATGCACCCTCGTCCATCTCAGGCGGATCCAACCTACAATTCTGCGATCTTCTGATTCACGATGTGCAGGATGCGCTCTTCCTTTCTGTGGGCCTTTTCTGCCAGATCCGAACCTTTGTTGATCAAACTGCTGATGAATTTTTGATCGTTTATTCCTCCTGCATTGATCTTTACATTCAGATAGGCCCCAAGCACTGCCGTACGGGCACAAAGGGCTCCCACACCTGCATCGGAGACACTGTTGGGGTTGCCTTCTTTTGCCATGGCTTCCATCACCTCCATTGATTCGTATGCCTTTTCCATCACTCTGAATGGAACCTCCATGGCATATTTGGATGCGGATTCGATGGCTTCTTTCCTGGCTTTCTTCTCTTCATCGGTGCTTTTCGACATGCCGAAAGCATCCATGATCTTGTTGAATGCGCGGGTGTCCTCATCCACCAGGCGCATCAACTCGTCTTTCAGCTTTTGCCCCTTTTCCGCCCAATCCGAGAATTCCTTCCAGCGTTCGTCCCAGCCACGCTTATGCGAGGACAGGTTGGCCACCATTGTTCCAAGCGAAACGCCCAGGGCACCGACATATGCGGAGATAGAGCCGCCACCCGGGGCGGGTGATTCCGATGCGGTTTCATCGGCAAATTCAGTCAGAGTCATATCGGCCAGCCTGCTGCTGCCTTCCTCCTCTATCATATATTCGATGATCTTTTCTCTTGGGTTAAAAGGTTTCAAATCATCCAGACCCATCGACATCACGGCGATCTTGATCAGCTCGCTTTCAGAAACACCCAGCGAACGTTGTTGTTTGGTGAGAAAATATTTTCCTGCATCCAGCATGCCTTTAAGCGGGATCAGTCCGACAAGCTCGGAGCCGGTCACACGCAGCCCCCTGGCCTCAGCCCGTTTGCACACCTCATCAAAAGCCACATGCACAGGTGTGGTGCTGATATTGGTCAGGTTCATACTGATCTGAGCGATACCATATTCTTCAATAAACCAGCCGATGGCCTTTACGGCTTTCAGGCTTCCGGGCATCCATACCTTTTTCCCTTTATCGTCTTTAACCACCTCGCCCAGCAGCGGATGTCCTTTCCTTTTTACGCGGCCTTTCTCGCGCACGTCGAATGCCACGGCATTGGCCCTGCGGGTGGAGGTGGTATTCAGGTTAACATTGAATGCCACCAGGAAATCCCTGGCGCCAACGGCAGTTACGCCAGTTTTCGGGTTGAACTTCGCCGGACCGTAATCCGGTTTCCACTCGGGTTTCTGCAATTTGTCGGGCATGCCTTCGTATTCCCCTGCACGGATGCCGGCCAGGTTTGTCCGTTTTTCTTCTTTGGCTGCATATTCATACATAAAGATGGGGATTTCCAGTTCTTCGCCCACCCTTTTGGCCAGTTTGTTGGCATATTCGATGGTTTCTTCCATGTCCATGCCGGCCACGGGGACCAGCGGGCAAACGTCGGTAGCGCCCATGCGTGGGTGCTCGCCTTTGTGTTTGCTCATGTCGATCACCTTCGAAGCCTTTTTAATGGCCAGGAAAGCCGCCTCGATCACATCGTCGGGATGGCCCACAAAGGTAACCACCGTCCGGTTGGTGGCTTTGCCCGGATCCACATCCAACAATTTCACGCCTTCAACACTTTCAATCTCATCTGTTATCTGCTTGATTACGTTCATGTCGCGGCCTTCACTGAAATTCGGCACGCATTCGACTAGTTTCTTCATATAATACCTGGGTTTTTATCGATTGATATTTTGCTTGATTATTTTCCCCTTCAAAATTACGGAATCTACTTTATTACTTCCGTAATAATAGGGCATAAATTCATAGGTTGGGATTTCCTTTGTTATGAACAGGCTGGCTGTCTTGCCTTTGGTGATGCTTCCCATTTCTTCTGCCAGGCCCATGGCATAGGCGCCGTTGAGGGTGCAGGCGTTGATGCCCTCCTCAGGAAGCAAGCGGTAAAGGATGCTTCCCATCGAAAGGATCAATTGCATATTTCCGGAAGGAGAGGAACCGGGATTGAAATCACTGGCCAGGCAAAGCGGCAAGCCGGCGTCGATCATCTTTCGAACCGGAGCGTAGATCATGCCCAGGAAAAATGCAGCGCCCGGCAGAACAGTCGGCATGGTTTCGGAATTCAACAGGGATTCGATCTCTTCATCGCCGGTATATTCCAAATGATCGACCGAAAGCGCATCGTATTTAACGCCCACCTGTATTCCGCCTGAGTAATCCAACTCATTGGCATGTATTTTGGGAATGAGGCCGTGCTTAAGGCCGGCCATCAGAATCCGGTCGGTTTGCTCCACGCTAAAAAAGCCCCGGTCGCAGAAAACGTCTATATAGTCTGCCAGGTCTTCACCGGCCACGCGTGGGATCATTTCATTTATCACGATATCCACATATTCATCCGGATCGGATTTGTATTCGGGAGGGATGGAATGAGCACCCAGGAAAGTGGCTTTGATCTCCACATCCGAGTTCTCCTTCAATTTTCTGATCACACGCAGCATCTTCATTTCGGCTTCGGTTTCGAGGCCGTAGCCGCTTTTGATTTCCACGGCTCCGGTGCCGTATGTGACGATCTCGTCGATACGTTGCATGGCGTCTTCATACAACTGCTCTTCTGAAGCTTCACGCATCATCCTGGCTGAATTCAGGATGCCGCCACCCCTTTTGGCAATTTCTTCGTAGGACAGGCCTTTGATCTTATCGATGTATTCGATCTCCCTTGTCTTGGGGAAAACCAGGTGGGTATGGCTGTCGCACCAGGCCGGGAAAACCATTTTCCCGCCGGCATCGATTACCCGGTCGAATTCATTTTCATTGTATCCGGCTTCTTCCATTTTCCCGAAAGTGGCGATCTTTTCTCCCTCAACAACCAGGTATGCGTTCTGAATGGACGGCAGGCCGGCCATTTCCTTACCAGCAACTTTCAAAATGCCTTCGTCCCTGACATTGACGAGCTGCTTTATATTTTTGATCAATATCCTGTTTTTCATCATGTATGCAAAGGTACCAATAAAGCGGGAAGTGGGGAAACCGGCAGGTTTGAAAATTGGGTTCTTAGCCATGATGCATGAATGTTGGTTGTTTTGACAATGTCACAAACACCTGTTGTGATGGTGTGATGGAATGATGGATTGCTGCTGGCAGTCGGTCGGTCTGGACGACCTCACCCGGGTTTTGAAGGGATATAGTGGTATAGGGTGTATAAAGGAAATAAGGGAGGCAGAAGGCACAGGCCGAACAGGGTTAGAGACGCCCAAATTGGGCGTCTCTACGGAATACCGATTACCGATTACTGAATACGGGAAATCATCCTCATCCCTTCTGCCGCTGCGCCAGCACTCTCCTGATCATCAGGTTCATGTTATCGGGGTCGACGGGTTTGAGGCTAAGGTCGTCGAACAGGCCTTTTTGTACTTCTCTCTTTACACTTTGCGAAATATCGGCGGTGAGGGCGATCACGGGCACATTGTTGTAGCCGGACAGTTCCCGTATTTTACGCGTGGCTTCATAACCATCCATCACGGGCATGCGCACATCCATCAAAATGAGGTCGTATTTGTTGGATGCGGCCTGTTCCAGTGCCTGTTTGCCGTTGCCAGCCGTGTCGTAATCTACTTCCCACATCTCAAACAACTGCTCCATGATCATGCGGTTGTATTCGTCATCCTCCACAATAAGCACGCAAAGCTGATTCAGATCAATCTCCGCATATTTCGGCTCATACTTTTGCTGTTGGACTTTTGCAGGCTCTCCGTCTTCTTCAACCTTAAGCACAAAAGAAAAAACAGAACCCTTCCCTTCTACGCTTTCAACTTCTATGCTGCTGCCCATCATTTCGAGGTACAGCTTGGTGATGGTCAGGCCCAGGCCTGTGCCGCCGTATGTCCTTACCGTTGAGTTATCTGCCTGAGAAAACACGTCGAAGATGGATTCAAGTTTATCGCCGGGTATACCGATGCCGCTATCCCGCACACTGAACTTCAGCCAAAGGTTTTTCTTTTCCTTTTTTTTCAGATTCACATCCAGCCTAATATAACCTTCGGGGGTAAATTTTACGGCATTGCTCAAAAGATTGTGCAGCACATGCGAGAGTTTCAGACCATCGAACCTGAGTACCCGCGGAATATCGCTATCCAAATTATATTCCAGTTTCAGGCGCTTGTCATCGGCCTGCCCACGGTGTACTTTGAATACGTCCTTCAAAAACTCCTTGAAGTCGATGGTTTCAACTTCCATTTGCACCTTGCCTGCCTGTATCTTGCTGAAATCAAGGATGTCGTTGATTAGCCTGTTGAGGTTATCCGCTGCAATCTTCAGGTTGTGCAGATTTTCACGCTGCTCAGGCAGATGATTGTGTTTCAGCAGCAAATGCGACAGACCCGCTACTGCATTCAGCGGGGTGCGTATTTCATGGCTCATATGTGCCAGAAAGTCTTCCTTGGCCCGGGCGGCTTCTTCGGCTTCCTCACGGGCTTCATATAATTCTTTCTCATATTTCTTCTTTGCACTGATATCATTAAAGATCACAGCCACTTTATTTCCCTGTGGCTCACCCACACAGAATGCATATACATCATACCAGCGATTATCCAGATATTTGGCGTAATTAACAAAACGTTCCGATTTACCTGTTTTGGCGATGCGGCCATAGGTTTCAAACCAATGCTCTTCATGACTCGGCTCCACTTCCCGCATGCGTTTGCCTGTTGCATTTTTTATTCCGGTATGCTTCTCAAAAGCAGGATTTATTTCAAGAAACCTGTAATCAACAACTTTATCCTTTTCGTCGAAAATGACTTCAATAATGCAAAAACCTTCATCAATCGAATCGAACAAATTTTGGTATTTCTCCTTTGAAAGCCCAAGTTCTTCTTCATGCCTTTTTCTTTCGGTGATATCATAATTGATCCCGATCATTTTGTGCTTATCATTAGGTTTTATGATCCGACCCCGGCTTGCCAGCCAGCGGAAATCCTTTTTGGTCCCGATCCTGAATTCAAGGTTGAACTCCCCCTTTTCATCCCAGGCCTTTTTTACTGCATGGCTAACTTTGTCTTTGTCTTCAGGATGAATACACTTGTATATTTCCTCTAAGGTAAAATCATTTTTCCCATCGCTTAATCCCAGCAAACTGATATTGTTTTCATCCATGTATTCCACAACATCGCCTTCATCTCTCATCCAACTTCCGATATCTGTAGCGTCCATGGTCAGGCGGAGGCGTTCCTCGCTGTTGCGGATCATTTCTTCTCTCTGTTTTCTTTCGGTGATGTCGCGGATGCCCAGCAGGATCAATTGCACATGGTCGAGGCGGCGGGCATTGACCAGCATGATTCGGCGGCCAATGTCTTCAAATTCATGCTCCACCTCAAAATCATTGAAAACATTGCTGTCGGGCAGCACCTCCTCAAGTAGTTTCCGCAAGGCCGGTATATCCCATTGATTGTTGCCGAGTTGGTAGATCTTACGGCCAATTGTTTCTGCTTCCTTCACTTCAAAATGATCGTAAAAGGCCTGGTTTGTCGACTTTACAGTGAGATCCGGGTTGAGCACCAACAGGGGTTCATGCATGGTTTCAAAGATGCTTTCGGCATATGTTTTTTCCTTTTCCAATTCCTTTTGAGCATTAATTCTTCCGCTGATATCAATAAAAGTGATGACCACGCCATCTATTTTGTCATCTGTGCTGCGGTAAGGCAACAGGCGTGTCAGGTAGGTATTTCCGTTGGTATCTTCGATCTCCCTTTCAACGGGCTGCAGGCTTTTGATCACTTTTTTGGCATCGGGTACAAGCTCATCGTAATTCATTTTGTTGGTAATGTCGGAGATCAGCCTGCCGCGGTCGGCCGGGCGAATGTTGAACAATTCACCGAGTCTGGGGGTATAGCGCATGATCCGGAATTCCCTGTTCAGGAAAAGAGTGGCGATCTGTGTGGAAGCCAACAGGTTTTGCAGATCATCCGACATCTGGCTGAGTTCCGCCACTTTATGCCTGTTTTCCTGGTTAAGCGTGGTCAGTTCCTCATTCACCGACTGTAATTCTTCCTTGCTGGTTTCCAGTTCCTCCAAGGTGGATCTCAACTCTTCGTTGGACGATTGCAATTCTTCATTGGAAGCCCTCATTTCTTCACGCGAAGTTTCATACTCCTCAATGATGGATTGCAATTGCTGCCGTTTTTCGTTCAGTTCTTCCTCGAGTTCTTCAATACGCCTGGCGGTCACTGCATCGCTTTTTTCTTTGATTTCATTTGTAGGTAGTTTTTCCCTCAGGTCATATTCCTCAAACATCACCAGGATCATATTTTCATTGGCCTGCTCATCGATCACACGCACCGAGATAACCAATCGCTGTGTTTTTCCGTCAATTTGCAGATCGACGGGTTTTGAGCGAACGGTCTTTTTCTCTTCTTTGGCCAAGTGAAGTGTTGATCGCAGTTCAGGCGAAAACTCAGTCCTGACAAGTTTAAACAGATCCCTGCTGAATTCTCCTCCCTGTATCCTGAGGTAACGTCCGGCATTTTCGGAAACATGCATAACCTGATAGTCGGGGCTTAGCAGTAAGCTGGGAGGGCCGTAGCGTTCTACCAGCTTTTGATGCAATACACCCTGTGAAACAGGAGGTTGCAGAGATCCTTCATTTGTTTTTTCATGGAAGCTTTTATTCATCCTGGGGAAAACCGGCAGCTTGGGTTCCGGCCCGTTAATGTTCTTTTTACGAAAAATGGAAAGTTCCTTGCTTTCGGTTCTGAACAACTCACTGGCCTCCTGGCTCTCAGAGGTTCCCAAAACCATATATGCAGAAGGCAGCAGAGCGTAATGAAATAGTTCAAAAATATCTTTCTGAACATCCCGTTGCAGGTATATCAACAAATTGCGGCATACCACCATATCCAGTCGTGAAAAAGGCGGATCGCTCAGCAGGTTGTGCGGGGTGAATACCACCCGCTCCCGCAATTCCTTGCGAATGCGGTAACCACCGTCCTCTTTATTAAAAAACCTTTTAAGCCTCTCGAGGCTCACATCAACCTGGATGTCCCCCCGGGAAAAAACCATCCCTTGCTTTTTTCAGGGAATTTTCGTGCAGATCGGATGCGAAAATCTGAATCGAAGGCGGGGTATCAATGTCATCAACAGCTTCGGCAAACAACACGGCAAGAGAATAGGCTTCCTCGCCACTGGCACATCCTACCGACCATATGCGGATCTCACCATCTTTATTTTTATTCTTCAGGATTTTGGGAATGACATTGCTCTCAAGGTAAGAAAACACATTGGTATCCCTGAAGAAGTTGGTCACGTTGATGAGAAAGTCATCGGAAAGCGCCCTGACCTCTTCAGGGTTTTTACGCAAGATTTCAAGGTATTCATCGAGTTCTTCAAATTGATATATTTGCATGCGCCTTTGCAGGCGGCGCAAAATGGTAGAGAGCTTATAACGGGAAAAATCCCTTCCGGTGCGGGCTTTCACCTGTGCAAAAACCCTTTGAATGAGGGCTTTTTCTTCTTTATCGGGTTTCTCGCCTTCTTCAATAAATTTCAGCCTCGGACGTGTGCCGGTATATCTCATGATATAATCCGGTATTTCCGTCAGGGGCAAAACCAGGTCGATCAAACCGGTGGAAATGGCACTTTGTGGCATGCCGTCGTATTCGGCTTCCTGCGGGTCCTGTACAATGGTCAGGCCGCCTTTTTCCTTGATCTCTTTAAGACCCAGTGTGCCATCGGAACCGGTACCCGTGAGTATAATTCCAATGGCGTTTTCCTCATGTGTGCGGGCCAGGGTGCGGAAAAAATGGTCGATGGGCGCCCTTTCACTGCGTTTTTCTTCCAGCTTGCTTGGGCGCAGGTGGGTGTCGATGGTATCCAGGTTGGCGTTGGGCGGGATCACATACACATGATTGGGTTTGAGTGCCACGTTCTCGGTAACCTGCCTGACAGGTATTTTGAGGTTCGGCTGAAGCAGGTCAGCCAGCACGCTCTTGTGTTCCGGTGAAAGATGCACCACCACCACGTAAGCCAGCCCACTGTCTTTGGGAACATTGGAAAAGAATTTTTTCAGGGCGTTCAGTCCGCCTGCGGAAGCGCCAATGCCGATGATGGGTAATAAACCCTGTTTCCTTTCCGGTTGCTGGTTTTTGTTGGTTTTTGTCGCCATGTCAGTTCTGTCTGTTACACCTCGTTTTTAACGTCCAGTATCTGATGCGTAAAAGTACAAAATATGTGGTGGTTTTCAAAATAAGGAATTGGAATGGATTTAGGTTTGCACGCGCTCCAATGTGCAGATGTGTATGAATGCCTGGATGGGAATATAGGTATAAGGTGTATAAAGGTATAAGGGAGGCGGGTAACGGACGAGGCGGGCGTAGAGACGCCCAATTTGGGCGTCTCTACAGAATACCGGATACCGATTACGGGGGATAATCCCGACGGGTTTCGGAAGCCCGTCGGGTTTGCGTTGAAAACCAGGAACCGAAAACAGAACCAGGCTATCGGGCTTATTTTTAAAAAACGCTGACAGGTCCTGCCGGACGCTGCCAGGTTTTTGGTTATAGGGGACTACCTGTTCAAACCCCCAAAACTATAAATTACAATCAATTACCGTGAATTGCCATCAATTACCGTCTGCAGTTTGCATCCCAACACTCCAACACTCCAGCACTCCAGGTATAGGGGTATAGAGGTATAAGGTTATAAGGGACTTTCTGTTCAAACCCCCAAAACAATAAATTACAATCAATTACCATCAATTACCATGAATTACTGCCAATTGAATTTATGCAATCATCCATCCATCCATCCATACAACCATCCACCCCGGTTTTTTGTCTGATTATTAGATGGAGTTATCTATATGTATATATTCGCAAAAAATCATTGCTAAAAACATTCTTTTTATATCTTTGTGATCCATAAAAAAATAAACAAATTTTTAAAACAAACACGAACATTACGATGAAAACAAAAAACAATCTCTTTTTGATTTTATTCCTGCTTGCCTTCGGCTTGTCGGTGCAGGCCAAAAAGGTTGAGCAAAAGGACGCGGAAAAAGTTGCCGTGAACTACATCTACGAAAAACTCAACAAATACGAAAAAACAGCAAACTACAACGATATCATCATCAAAGACATTTACGTGCACAACAACGAGGGCGAACCCATGTTCTACGCTTTCGATATGGAAGGCGGAGGTTTTGTGATCGTTAGCGCGGATGACGCCACCTACCCGGTGATCGGCTATTCCTACGAAGGGGAATTTCCGGTGAACGCCCTGGGCAAAACAAACTACGGAAGTTTCATCGAGTCGTATGTAAATGAAGTACAGTTTGTACGCGACAACCAAATGAGCGCCGACGCTTACATCGCTGATAACTGGAATCACTTCAGCACGGATGATATTGCCATGCTCAACACCGAACGTGACGGCCGTGAGGTGGAACCTCTGCTGACATCGCTTTGGAACCAGGACTCACCTTATAACCTCGACTGCCCCGAGGATCCTTCAGGACCCGGAGGACGCGTATATGCAGGTTGTGTGGCTACCGCCATGTCCATGGTGATGCACTACTGGAGATACCCCGAAATGGGCGAAGGTTCACATTCATACTATGCACCCGGCTACGGCACCCAAAGCGCCAACTTCGGCGAAACCACCTACAACTGGGACGGCATGATGAACGAGATCAGGAATGTGTATCCGCATGACATGTCGCTGATCCAGTATCACTGCGGCGTGGCCGTGGATATGCAGTACAGCCCCGATGGTTCGGGCGCCCATAGTTCAGACGCGGACGATGCCTTGAGGAATTATTTCAAATATGCCAGCGCCATTCACCGTGAAAAAAGCAATTATTCCCACAGCAATTGGATTGACCTGATCAAGGCGGAGCACGACCAGGCCCGACCGGTTTATTATTCAGGTTACACGCCACAATACGCAGGCCATGCATTCGGTTGCGACGGTTACCAGGGAGATGATTTCCACTTTAATTTCGGCTGGAGCGGATCAGGAAACGGTTACTATTCGCTTTATGATGTGAACGGATATTATGTTGGACAGCAGGTCATTAAAAACTTTTATCCGACAGACGTTGATTATCCCTATTATGCCAGCGGACTTAAAGAGCTGACATTTCTGGCCGGCTCCTTCACCGACGGCAGCGGTCCCATCGAGGATTACCAGGACAACCAAAGCGCTTCCTGGCACATCAACCCGCAAACCATCACCGACTCGGTAACCAAAGTGCACATGAAAGTTATGGATTTTGCACTGGAAGCAAACGATACCTTTGTGATTTATGACGGTGACGACGCCAGCGCTCCTGTTCTGTTGTCAGGCTCAGGCGCCAACCCGCCCGCACTGGATTCAACGATCAACTCAACAGGCAACAGCCTGTATATTGAGTTTGAAAGCGACGGAAGCGGCACCGACGCCGGTTTTTACGTGGAATACTGGGCAACCGTACCCTCCTATTGCAGCGGACTGGTTAAATATGAAGAACCTACGGGCGAACTTTCAGATGGCAGTGGTTATTTCGATTATAACAACAATGCAGGTTGTATGTTCAGCATCGAACCGGAATACGCCAGCAACATCACACTTTATTTCGATGAATTTGAAACCGAAGAAGGTGTTGACAAAGTGAAGGTGTATGACGGAACCACCAACCTGATCGGTACCTTCTCAGGCAGTGAACTTCCTGATGAACTGACCGCCACCAGCGGACAGATGTTTATCATTTTCAACTCCAACGCATGGATCAACGGACCAGGCTGGGAAGCACATTACACCATCGACAATGTGGGTGTGAACGAAAACGCCGGCTTCGAAGCACTGGCCATTTACCCCAACCCGGCCAACGACCAGATCAACATCAGGTTTAAGAATGAAGACATGGAAGGCTTCAGCATCAACCTGATGAGCATTACAGGCAAAACGGTTTACAAGAGTGAATACAGCGAAATGAACGATTACGCGCGCACAAGCATCAACGTTTCAAATCTGCCCAAAGGAGTTTACATCCTGCAGATAAAAGGCGAAAGCAAAGCCGTTACCAAAAAAGTGGTGATCGAATAAATAAAAAACACAACCAAATATTTAAGCGCGACAGCTACCGGCTGTCGCGCTTTTTTTTTACATTTATCACCTGAAACAAAGCCGCATCATCATGAAAACAAAAAGACTTGCATCAACACTCATCATCCTGATAAGCTTATCATTTAGTTTGGCTGCCCAACAGATAAATCCTGAAGAAGCCAGACTTACGGCCAGAAAATTTATTTTTGAAAGATCGGCTGCATACGGCTCTTTCGAAGAGGCGGTTGTGCAGGATTACGAAGTTTTTTATTCGGAAGGACTACCGGCACTGTATGTTATGAATATGCAACCACAGGGATTTGTTGTGGTTACAGCCGGCAGGAATGTGTATCCTGTGATCGGATATTCATTTAAGGGGGCATTCACAAAAAACGGATGCCCACCCCAATTGGAAGAGTATCTAAATAAAATGGCAAAACAAACCGTTTTTGCCATGCAACACAACCAGGCCGCAAGCCGGGAAGTAAATACGCTTTGGCAACACTACCTCAACACATCAGCAGACAAGCTCGCAAAATTCGAAGGCCGCCAGGTAGAGCCTCTGCTGACCACCACCTGGGATCAGGGCAATCCTTATAATAAAATGTGCCCGGCAGATCCGGCAGGCCCCGGAGGGCATTGCTATGCCGGTTGCGTGGCCACAACCATGGGACAAGTGGCCAACTACTTCAGATGGCCGCTGCAGGGAACAGGTTCTTATTCCTATAGCTGTCCACCCTATGGTACCTTATCAGTGGACTACAGTGAAGCAAACTATTTATGGAACAAGATGCCGCTCTATCTCGAGTACACCAGCATCCCCGTGGCCGAATTCCTTTATCACCTGGGCGTAAGCGTGGACATGGTGTATGGCCCGAACGGATCAGGAATGTACAATCACAAAGCAGCTTACTCTCTCCGCACCTATTTCAAATACAGCCCCGAAACGCAGTATGTGTATCGCGACAGCACCAGCCTGGACTGGGACAGCCTGCTGGTTTCCCATCTCGATCAGAAGATCCCCATGTATTACGCGGGCTGGTCGGTGCCCAACATAAATGGACATGCCTTTGTTTGCGACGGCTACCAGGAAGGCGATTACTATCATTTCAACTGGGGATGGAGCGGATCGTACGACGGTTATTTTTATACGGACAACCTGACGCCCGGCGGATCCAATTTCAACCTGGCGCAGGAACTGATCATCAACGCCTTCCCGGATACGGTCAATTATACCTATCCGTATTTATGCAACGGGGAAGACACCCTTAACAGCACTGCCGGCACCATCGACGACGGCAGCGGTCCGGTTTATCCTTACGAAAACAACAGCGATTGCAGCTGGCTGATCGCACCTGAGGATTCGGTGAATCACATCACCATTGATTTTCTGCGGTTTAAAACCGACACCAATGACATCCTGACAGTTTATGACGGAGCCACTACCTCCGATTCGGTCCTGGGCAGCTATTCCGGTTCCGATCTTCCGGATGCCATTCAATCGAGTGGTGATAAAATGCTGATCACTTTTACGAGCGACGATACCGAACAGGATGAAGGCTTTTTGCTTTCGTATGAGGCAGAAATCCCCGTTTACTGCAGCGGCATGGCACAAATGGTCGCGGTGGCGGATACCTTCAGCGACGGTAGCGGGCCGCGCGACTACCACAACGGGACCAGTTGTTTGTGGTATATCAAACCGGACAATGTTTCGGAGATCACTTTGCATTTCCTTGAATTCAACACCGAAGCTGAGCATGACCCGGTTAAGATATATGAAGGCAACACGCTTATCGCCACATTTTCAGGCGATACCCTGCCCGATCCGGTTCATATCGAAAGTGATAAGATGATGGTATCTTTTTCAAGCAATTCTTCTGTTACGGCTCCCGGCTGGGCGGCTTATTATATCACCGATCTCACGCAAATCAGTAAAAGGAAAGCAGGGCAGGATTTCAACATGTATCCCAACCCGGCCGGGGAGGTGGTGTTTATCCATCACAGCCTGAAAGGTGATCATGCTGTTCTGAACCTGTTCAGCCCTGAGGGAAAATGTCTCTTGCAGAATAACATTAATCCGGAAGAAGAAAACCCCATTAGACTTGAATTAAATGAATTGCAAAAGGGAGTTTATTTTGTGAATATCCGTGGCATCAACACACAGCATTTCGGCAAAATTGTCAGGCGGTAGTTTTGCCCGACATCAGCTTTTTGAGCTTTTCATAATCCGAAAGATCGAGCTGCTGCTCCATGCAGGTGGTGATCTTTTTCTTGAATTTCCAGCAGGTCATCTGCCTGATGTTCAAAGCATCCGAAATTTTATAGGATGAGATCTCGGGCTTGTCGCAAATCATCGAGATGATCATAAAAGCCTTTTGCAAAGGGATGCGGCTGTTGTGGAAGATGGTATGCGCCGTGGCGCTTTCCTCATGCTTGCAACGGGTGCACCTTCTGCTGTGGGGCGATTTTCCCTTACAATAATTATCATGACCGCAGTTGCGGCATACAAAGCCGTCCTGCCACTTTTGAGAGGCAATGAACTCCAGGCAGCTTTCTTCACTGGGAAAACATTCCTCTACCCTGCCTTGTTTTATTTCAGTAAGTAACTTTTTCATTTTTTTTGGAACAGTAATTGCAAAGATACAAAAAGTGATACTAAAACGATTTAATATTAAAAAATTTATATATTTGCATCATTAAAAAAACGCACAAACAATGAAGATATTCGGAACAATCGGAATTATTGCAGTTCTGCTACTGGGACTCAGCTGCAGCGGCTCGGGCGACAACAACAAAGATCGCAACAAGGATACACAAAGCCGGTCAAATGTTGTAACAACCAGCGACAATAACGAATCAAAAGCCAGGCCCATTCACCTGACATATGAAACTTTTAAAGAAAAGGTTTGGGATTTTGAAACAAATCCTGACCAGTGGGTTTATAAAGGTGAAGAACCCTGTGTGATCGATTTTTATGCAGACTGGTGCCAGCCTTGTAAAAAAGTGGCTCCCATTATGGAAGACCTGGCAAAAGAATATGACGGACAGGTCACCATATATAAGATCGACACCGAAACCCAGCGCGAGCTGGCCCAGGTATTCCGCATCAGGAGCATACCCACCATTTTGTTTTCACCAGTGGAAGGAAAACCAATGATGCAGAGCGGAGCATTCCCCAAAGAAACTTATGTAAAGATCATTGAAGATAATTTATTAACAAAAGAGAACAACATATAAGGAAAGACAACCATGGAACATTTAACAAAAGAAACATTTTTGAACAAGGTATTCAATTACGAACAAAGTAAGGACTGGAAATTTGAAGGGGACAAGCCCTGCCTGATCGACTTTTACGCCGACTGGTGCCAACCGTGCAAAATGGTAGCGCCCGTACTGGAAGAACTGTCGAAGGAATATGATGGTAAGATCGATATTTATAAGATCGATACCGAGCAGGAACAGGAACTTTCGGCTGCATTCGGGATCAGAAGCATTCCATCATTGCTGTTTTGTCCGAAAGAAGGACAGCCCCAAATGGCTATGGGAGCACTGCCGAAAGAATCCATGAAAAAAGCCATCAACGACATTCTGCTGAAACAGGAAGTTGAATCGGAAAAATAAGAAATCGAACATTCGATAGTTATGTGGTTTTGGAGCTGTTTTCGCCTATGGCGGAGGCAGCTCTTTTTTTCATTCCTGTCATCTTCATTATCTTTGTTTGTTTTGATAACAAGATATTATGGTCGTATTTTCAACAGCCTATCTGCCGCCGGTTCAATATTTCGGAAAAGTCAGCAGCTTTAAAGAAATCCTGATTGAGGCCTGTGAAACCTACCCCCGGCAAACTTACAGAAACCGTTGCAGCATATATACGGCCAACGGAGCGCTGGATCTGAGCATCCCGGCACACAAACCGGAAGGCAATCGCACAAAAACCAAAGAGATCAGGATCAGTTACAGGGAGAACTGGCAGCAGATCCACATGCGTGCCATTGAATCAGCCTACAATGCATCCCCATTCTACCTCTATTATAAAGATGAACTGACGCCTTTCTTTCTTGAAAAGAAATACAAATATCTGCTTGAGTTCAATACGGAACTTTTTAAAGTCATTTGCAATTGTTGCGGTATTGAATGCAGAACAAAATTCACTGATTCTTTCCGGAAAGAAAGGGAACAGGATTACCGCAATTGCTTTAGCCCCAAAAAAAGAGACGAAGTAATCCCGGCTTACCCACAGGTGTTCGGACATAAGTTCGGGTTCATTCCGGGCCTGAGTATCATCGATTTGTTGTTTAATTTGGGGCCTGAAACAAAAGCGTATCTCATAGGCATAAAGCGTCAGATGAATCGATAATTTGTTATTTTTACAGCCCCATATACCATATAAATAATGGATCAAACAGAAAAAAACACGAATGCACGCCAGCTCTATAATTGGGACAATAAAACCATTCTGGTGGTGGAAGATGTAGATACCAGCAATCGATATTTCGAAGCAGCGCTTAAAAGAACCAGTGCCAGGGTTTTATGGGCTAAAAACGGAGTGGAGGCAATCGAGGCTGTAAAGAAGAACCCCGAAATTGATGTTGTTTTGATGGACATCCACATGCCCGTCATGAACGGATTTGAAGCTACACGTGAAATCAAAAAGATCAGAAAGGATCTCACGATAATCGTTCAAACGGCCTATGTTTTATCGGGAGAGCGCGAGAAGAGTTTCGAGGCCGGCTGCGATGCATTCATCACAAAACCAATCAACTTTAGGATATTACTGAGCTCAATCGACAAATACATTTAGGAAAAAACAATATGGTATTGCAATCGATCAAAAAAAGATTTAGTGGCAAAGTCAGGCTTAGGGACAAACTTTTGCTTTATATACTTTCAACAGTCCTGTTGATTTTCATAGCCACCCTGGCCTTTGTCGTGGTTAACTCCCGGCAGATGGCAGTAGATGATGCATCAAAGTATGTAAATGCCAATGCACGGGAGTATGCAAGCCGGGTTGCCAAAGAACTAAACAATGATATGACCGTTTGCCGCAGCATTGCAAAAGCCTTCCAGGCATACCCGGAGGCGCCTGCCGGGATTCGCATGGATATGTATAATGATATGCTCAGGGAAGTATTGATCGCAAACCCACAATTTGTTTCTTTCTGGGTCAATTGGGAATTGAATGCCATCGATCCTGATTATGAGAAAGAACACGGACGGGTCAGGTATACCTACGACCGACAGAAGGGAGAGCTCAATTACCAGATGGAAGAGCTCGAAACCGACACAGAAAATCCTACAGGTATATATTATGATATCAAAGCCAACCCCAAAGAGATCATTACCGAACCTTATTTCGACACCTATGCCGGGAGAGCGGAAGAGATTCTGGTTACCAGCGTGGCCGTGCCCATAATTGAAAATGGAAAATTTGCCGGACTGGTTGGAGCAGATGTTGAGCTGGAACGGTTCCATGATTTGATCGACCTCATACGACCTTTCGAAAACAGTTATGCCATTATGATCTCCGATGGGGGAAACATCATTGCGCATCCCAATCACGATCTCACCAATACCTCCTTCAGCAAGCTTGATCTGGGCAGTATTGCAGAAGACAGGATTTCCACCCGGATCAGAGCAGGAGAGAAAATCAGCTTCCAATACCAAGACGAACAGGGTGGAAAATATTTCGGATCACTTGAACCATTTACGATTGGGGACTCAGGAAAGTCATGGTATATCGGCATTTTTGTTCCAATGTCGGTTATCCTGGAACAAGCCAACCAAAACCTCTGGATAACTGTTTTGGTAGGCATTGCAGGTATTTTTTTACTTGCAGTTGTGATCTGGTGGATTGCCAGAAACATCACAAAACACTTGCAGCAAACAACACGCGTATTGAAGGAATTATCGGAAGGAAAAGTAAAAGACGCCACAAGTGTGCGGGTAAATACCCGTGATGAAATCGAAGATATGGCCGAAGCTGTGAACACCCTTGCAGAAACCCTTAAAACCAGCGCCCGGTTCGCCAACGAGATCGGAAAAGGAAATTATGAAGAAAAATACGACCCCTTAAGCGATAGCGATGTGCTGGGCAATGCGCTGCTGCGGATGCGGGAAAACCTCATTACGCTCAGAAAAGAAAACGAGGAAAACCAATGCATGCAGCACTCCATTGTAAAGGTAAGCGAACAGCTTCAAGGGGAAAAATCCCAATCCGCACTGGCCAACGACCTGCTAAAAATGCTGGCCGATATTATTGGTTTTAACATTGCGGCCATTTTCCTGAAAACCGAAGACAAACTTCGGCTCACAAGTTCTTACGCATACAACATTCGCAAATCCAACGCAAATGAATTTGAAATGGGAAAAGGGCTGATCGGTCAGGCTGCTTTTGAACAAAAGATGATCACCTTCACCGATATTCCCGATGATTACATCTCCATCAAATCGGGGCTGGGCGAATCCAGACCGCGAATGATCACGGTGATGCCTTTGATCTATCAAAACCAGGTGGAAGGCGTTTTGGAGATGGGCACCGTTCGCGAGATCAGCCAAACACAGTTGGCCCTGCTCAAGAGGATATCCGAAAATATCGCGATCGCTTTCCGGTCAATTCAGCTGCGCAACGAGATGGAGTCCTTGCTTCATAAAACACGCGAGCAGGCTGAAGAACTCAAATCACAACAACAGGAGCTCGTAAAAGCAAACAAAGAACTGGAAGAACAAACCAATGCACTCAAAGCTAGTGAAGAAGAATTGCGACAGCAGCAGGAAGAATTGCGTGTGACCAACGAGGAGCTTGAAGAAAAAACCAAATCCCTTGAAGAGCAGAAAACAGAAGTTTCTGATAAAAACCTGCAACTCGAAAATGCCAGGGAAGACCTTGAACGCAAAGCAGAAGAACTGGCCGTGGCAAGCAAATACAAGAGCGAGTTTTTAGCCAATATGTCGCATGAGTTGCGTACCCCCCTGAACAGCTTGCTTATTCTTTCTCAAAACCTGGCCAACAACAAAGGAGGCAATCTGGACGAGGAGCAGGTCGAATCTGCAAATATCATTCACAAAAGCGGAAGCGATCTGCTGAATATGATCAATGATATTCTTGATCTCAGTAAGATTGAATCGGGTAAAATGTCGCTAAATGTTGATGAGGTAAAACCTGAAGAAGTATCAGAAAACATCAAAAATTATTTTGCTCATGTTACCAAACAGAAAAATATAGATCTCAAGATTAAGATTAACAAGCAAGTTCCGAAAGTAATTCAAACCGATCAGCAGAAGCTTGAGCAGATCATTAAGAATTTCATGTCGAATGCAGTGAAGTTCACAAAAGAAGGAGGCATAACAATACGCTTTTATCTCCCAGGCACAGATGCGGATCTCAGTAGAAGCGGGTTAGACAATGGGAAGGCTATCGCTATTTCGGTTACGGATACCGGTATCGGCATCCCACGCGAGAAACAGCTTGAGATTTTCGAAGCATTCCAACAGGCAGATGGGAGCACTTCCCGTCTGTACGGCGGAACGGGCCTTGGATTATCTATCTCCAGAGAGCTTGCCAAACTGATGGGAGGCGAAATCCAGCTCGAAAGTGAGGTGAACAAAGGATCTACATTCACGCTTTACATCCCGCTTAAAGCAACAAGCAAAGAAGTGAACAATGAAAAGACCGCAAGTCGGTCTGCTCAGGCATCAGCAGCATCCATACCGGAGCACAAACCCAAAATCCAAAAACCTGAAAAAACAGATCATCTCAAGCAAATTGAAGAAGCCTTCATTCAGGATGACCGCGGCAAGTTAAAAGAAAACGATGCAGTAATTCTTGTAGTGGAAGATGACCCGAACTTTGCAGGTATACTGCTGAAACAATGCCACCAAAATGATTTTAAATGCCTCGCCACACCAACGGGTGAAGCGGGTTACGAACTTGCCAGGAAATATAAACCCCAGGCCATCATTCTCGACATTAAATTGCCCGGCATCACCGGGTGGCACGTTTTGGATTTGTTGAAAGAAGACCCTCAAACCAGGCATATCCCCGTGCACATCATGTCGGGTGAGCAGGAAAGCCTGGATGCTTTTAAAAAAGGCGCTATTGGTTATCTCACCAAACCCATCAAAAAGAAAGAGCTCGACCGGGCCTTCGGGCGGCTTGAGGACCTGATCAACAGAAAGATGAGTTCACTTTTGCTGGTTGAGGACAATCCGGAATTGCGTAAATCGGTTAAAATACTGATTGGTGAAAATGATGTTGAGATCTCAGAAGCAGCCTCCGGAAAAGCAGCCCTGAAGCTGCTTAAAGACAACATCTACGATTGTATGGTGCTCGACCTGGGCTTGCCGGATATGTCGGGATTTGAATTAATCCAAAAAATGGAAAAACTGGATGTCGGTCAACCGCCCATTATTGTTTATACGGGCAAAGACCTGAGCAAGGAAGAAAACGAGGAGCTGCACAAATACGCCGAAACAGTCATTATTAAAGGAGTAAAATCCGAGGAACGGCTGCTGGACGAAACAGCACTGTTCCTTCACAGGATGGTCGATAAAATGCCTGAAAAGCAGCAAGCCATCATCAAAAACCTGCACAATACCGAGGAAGCCTTTAACGGCAAAAAAGTATTGCTGGCTGATGATGACATGCGAAATGTTTTCGCACTGACCAAAATCCTGAAAGAAAGCGGGATGGAAGTGCTCAGAGCCGACAATGGCGAATCGGCACTGGAAATGCTGGAAAAGAACAAAGACACCGATTTGGTGCTGATGGACATCATGATGCCGGTGATGGATGGCTATGAAGCCATTAAAAAGATCAGGAAGCAATCAAATTTCAGAAACCTGCCGATCATTGCACTCACGGCCAAAGCCATGAAGGAAGACCGGCAGAAGTGCCTGGATGCAGGGGCCAGTGATTACATATCGAAGCCAATCAACATCGACCAATTGCTCTCCCTGATGCGGGTCTGGTTATATAAATAGGAAATATGGAAGAGAAGCCAAAAATATTAATCGTAGATGACAAACCGGAGAATCTGGTTGCTCTTGAAAGCATCCTGAACGACTTCGATGTTGACTTTGTCAGGGCACTTTCGGGCAACGAGGCCCTGGCGAAAACCCTTAAACACGAATTTGCCCTGGGCATCATCGATGTGCAAATGCCAGAGATGGACGGCTATGAAACCGTTCAATTGATCCACAATGATCCTGACATTTCTTACTTTCCGGTCATTTTTGTATCCGCCATTCACAAAGAAGAATTTTATGTTGTGAAAGGGATCGAGACCGGCGCCGTCGACTTCATTTCAAAACCCATCATCCCAACCATCCTCAAAGGCAAGGTGAAAGTTTTTCTGGACCTTTATGAACAAAGAAAGCTTCTTCAGATATCAAATGAAGAATTAAAAAGTGCCAAGGAAGAAGCCGAACGCAACAGTTTTCTGAAGTCTCTTTTCCTGGCTACCATGTCGCATGAGATCAGAACCCCAATGAATGGTATCATCGGGGTTACGGATATGCTCAAACACACCCCCCTCACCGAAGAACAGGAAGACCTGGTCAATATCATTTATGTATCAGGTAATAATTTGCTGACCATCATCAACGACATACTTGATTTTTCCAAAATTGAAGCCGGCCAGCTTGAGCTTGAGAGCGTCAGGTTCAACCTGCGAACCATCATCAATGAGATCATACGGCTGCTCGACATCAAGGCAAACGAGCAACAAGATGAATTGCATGCCGACCTGGACAAGCATGTACCCACTTTCGTAATTGGCGACCCCCTGCGGCTCAAACAGATCATCATCAACCTGGTAAACAATGCCATTAAATTCACAAAAAAAGGGAAAGTCACCCTCAAAGCCGAACAGATATCTGAAGAAGACAAGAAGATCAAACTTAAATTCAGTGTGATTGATACGGGCATTGGAATTAGCGAAGAAGGCAGAAAACGTTTGTTCAAATCTTTCAGCCAGCTTTCCGAATCCACCCAGCGAAAGTTTGGGGGAACCGGCCTTGGCCTGGCCATTTCAAAAAACCTGACCCAACTGATGGAAGGGGAAATCGGGGTGAAAAGCCAGGAAGGAAAAGGATCGACCTTTTGGTTTACTGCTGTTTTCGATAAAGTTGACAACAGAGGAGAAAAGGAGGATCAGCGGTCAAGCGCGAAGAAAAAGCAAAAATCTACGGATGAAAGAAAATTGAAAATCCTGCTGGTAGAAGATAACAAGATCAATCAAAAGGTGGCTTTGGCCTCGCTCAAACCCTTCGGACATGACATTAAAGTTGCCGAAAACGGAGAAGAGGCAATTGAGAAGTACAAAAACGGAACCTTTGATGTGATCCTCATGGATATCCAGATGCCCGTTATGGATGGCTATTCGGCAACCCGCGAAATCCGTAAGATCGAAAAGACTGAAAACAGGCCGCATTGTAAAATTGTTGCATTAACGGCCAATGCGCGCAAAGAAGATCAGGATGAAAGTTTTAAAGCAGGTATGGATGATTTTATTTCAAAACCATTCAAACGTCAGGATATCGAAAGATTATTTGTGGATTTATAATTTCTGATCGGGATATTCAATCCTTAAATGATAAATGCTCATCAGTTTCTTTTTGAATAGTTCCTTGATTTTGGTGATCTCCCGTAAGGTGATATCACAATAAATGAATTGATCCTCCTCCACTTGTTTTTCGATGATATTTTCCACCAGCCTGTCAATCTTATCCACATCGGGTTCTTTAATGCTTCTGGAAGCTGCTTCAACGGTATCGGCCATCATCAGGATAGCGGTTTCCTTGCTGAAAGGCTTTGGACCGGGATAAGTATATTTGCTCTCGTCCACCTCCTGATCGGGATGTTCCTTGATTTGTTTCAGGTAAAAATATTCAACTTTACGCGTACCGTGATGGGTTCTGATAAAATCGATGATCTGCCTCGGCAGGTTATGCTTGCGAGCCATTTCAACTCCTTTTATCACATGATCAATGATGATGCGTGCACTTTTTTCAAAACTGATTTTCTCGTGCGGGTTTAAACCGAAGGTCTGATTTTCGATAAAATATTCCGGGCGTTCCATCTTGCCGATGTCGTGATACATAGCACCGGTCCTTACCAGCAGGGCATTTCCCCCCACTTCAAAAATGGCTTCTTCCGCCAGGTTGGCCACCTGCATGCTATGCTGGAAAGTACCAGGAGCGCGCATGGCCAGTTCTCTCAATAGTGTTGAGGAACTGTTCTGCAATTCCATCAGGGTAACATCGGTGATCAGGCCAAATACCTTTTCCAGTAAATAAATCAGGGGATACGAAAAGAGCGTCAGAATAGCGCTTCCTGCAAAATAGAGAAAGAACACAGGATTGATGCCGTATAGGTTTCCTTCCTGGATCAGGATTAAACCGACATATACCAAAGAATAAGTTAGGAAGATCATCATTGAAGTGAGGAAAAATTGTCCTCTCCGCTGCAATTCCACTACGCTAAATACGGCAATGATACCGGCAATCAATTGTGAAAAAACAAATTCAAAACTATTGGGCACCAAAAAACCAATGGTAATAATGGTGATGATGTGTACATAAAGCGCGAGACGGGTATCGAAAAATGCCCTGATCACGATGGGAGTCAAGCAGATAGGCACTAAGTAAATCAGGCCTACATCCAATTTCACCACCATACTTGTGATCAGAACCATAAAGATCACAAGCAACAGGATCAGGCTCAATTTTTTCAGATCGATATAAACGTCTTTCCTGAAAAACAACAGGAAAAACATTAAAACAGTAATTGAGATGGTTACCAGCAGTGCTTGTCCAAATACAATCAGGCCATAAGAAGATGAAGATCCCAGCTGCACCTCAAATTCTTCGCGGAGAGATTCCAACATCCTGGATTTTTCTGTTGTAACCAGATCTCCCTTCGAGATCACCCTTTCGCCCGACTGAACCATGCCTCGTGTAAGAGACAAATTATTAAGCAGGGCTTCACGCTCCTTGGCCGTTGTTTCCTCGTCATAAATCACATTCTGAACCAGGTTATCTTCCAGAACCGAACGCAGAAATTGCTGATCAATGCTGTCACGTGATCGCAATTTCCTGTTGATATAATCATAAGCAGAACGTATGGTAAAGAGATCATTCAAACTGCGTTCCTCGGCCATCTGGTTTCTCAGCACGTAAACCACATATGAACCGGGCTTGTCTTCGATGTATTGGTTTAGCTTAACAATTCCGGTTTTTAACAAACTGTCATAAATCCGTCGCGCCAGTTCGCGATGCAGCTCCCTGGAATACGCTATTTGTGAGGTGTCGTCAAATTGCCCTTCCCAGCTACGTTCAAAATCCGAAATCAGGTTTTCCCGTTTCTCTGCTGTTAAAACCGAATCATACCGAAAATAAGGCCTGTGCTGCGCAAGCAATTTTTCTTTTTCTTTCTCAATTTCCTCTTCAGGTTTTAATATGGCAAAATCGAATGGAGCGATCAGGTCTTCATGCATCCAGGGTCGACCTTTTTGAAAATCATATTTGAACTTTCCTTCTTTCGGAAAGATCATCACCAAAACAATAATACTCACCACAAACAAACCGATACGAATAATCTCCCGTTTATTGTTACGCACAAATTTTATTATACGACGCATTGTAGTTATCTTTATCCGAACTAAAGTAGAAATTTTTTACAAGCTTTGAGCCAAAACATGATGTGCATAACAATCTTTAATTAAAATTATTGTATTTCAATGAGTTTCGGAATATGTCATTTGAGCGTTATCCCTGTCAGAAAAGAGCCTTCCGACAAATCGGAAATGACCACCCAGCTTTTGTTTGGTGAAACAGTTGCAATAAGCGAAAGCTATCAGGGCTGGCTAAAAATCAGGATAATCACCGATAATTATGAAGGTTGGATCGACAGCAAACAGATTTTAAAGATCGAATCGGATACCTTTAATGAAATCGAAAAATCGGACAAACAACTGAGCCTCGACCTGGTTCAGGTGGCTCATATGAACCGTCAGAAGGTGATCCCCCTGCTCATGGGCAGCACACTGCCCGGATTGAAGGATAAGGTTTTCCAAATTGTGAATGATGAATACCATTACGATGGAATGCTTTCAGACAGGAATGGCTCGCGGGAAAAAATTGTTGAATATGCCTTGATGTATTTAAATGCTCCCTATCTGTGGGGAGGCAAAACGCCGTTCGGAATTGATTGCTCAGGTCTGGTTCAGATGGTTTACAAGCTGAGCGGGATACCGCTTTTACGCGATGCTGCCGAACAGGTCGAACAGGGCGAAACGCTGAGCTTTATCTCGGACGCCTTACCGGCCGACCTGCTTTTCTTTGACAATGAAGATGGCGACATCATCCATACAGGCATCCTGCTGCCCGACAACAAGGTCATACATGCATCCGGGAAGGTGCGCATCGATAAAATAGATCACCAGGGCATATTCAACGAAGAACAAAAAAAATACACCCATCACCTCAGACTGATCAAAAGAATTATTTAGTCATTTTCTAAATTGCTCCGGCAGCGGCAGCATTTCAAACAATTATCTATTTTTGCATCGACAATTCTTCGGGGCCGGGTGGAAATCCCGACCGGCGGTTACAGTCCGCGACTCTCGCCTGAGGCGAGACTGATCCGGTGAAATTCCGGGGCCGACAGTTAAAGTCTGGATGGTAGAAGAATTCATCAAAGTTTAACCGGCATTTAAAAACGCCTGGAAGCTTTAAATATATATGCTTTGCAGCCCTGAAGTAGCTTCAGGGCTTTTTTTATGTGCAAAATTGAAATCATGAATAAGGATTTGATCAGGGTGGTGCTTGCAGGCATCATGATCAGCACCTCCTACCTGGGTGCCGCCCAGCAGATGGTAAGGGGAGTTGTTGCGGATTCAGCCAGCCGGGAAGCACTGGCATTTGTTAATGTCACACTTGAGGATGGAAGAGTAGGCACCTCAACGGATAATTTGGGGCAATTCAAGCTGGAGGTTCCCGAAGGGGAATACCAACTAACCTTCAGCTACGTGGGTTATAAAACAAAAACAATCAGCCTTGAAGTTGGTAAAACAGATTTGTTGCTGGATACCATCCTGCTTGAAAACCGCCATGTTTACCTGGAGGAAATGCAGGTAATTTCTTCGGTGGCTCAAAGCCGGGAAACACCGGTTACAGTAAACACCATCGAAAGCAGAACCATTGAAAGCCAGCTTGGCGATCAGCCATTTCCCGAGATCATGAAAATGGTACCGGGTGTATATCCAACGCGATATGGCGGCGGCAGTGGCGACGCCAGGGTTAGCATCCGGGGTTTTCAGCAGGAAAATCTCAGCCTGCTGCTTAACGGAGTCCCCATAAGCAGCGTCGAAAACGGACTGGTTTACTGGAACAACTGGCTTGGCCTGGCAGAAGCAACCAACTTCATACAGATTCAAAAAGGACTGGGCGCTTCGCGGGTGGCCCTGAACAGCGTTGGTGGCACCATCAACATCATTACCAAAACCAATAAGGCTGAAAAAGATGGCATGCTTTATTACAACCTGACCGATTACGGAAACTCCAAGTTTAACCTGAGCCTTTCAACCGGCAGGATGAACAACGGCATGGCGGTCACATTCATGGGATCCCGCACGCAGGGACCTGGCTATGTGGACGCCACCTATGTGGATGCATGGGCTTACTTCCTGAGCGTTAGCAAAGAATTCAACAAAAAACACAAACTTGTTTTCACTGCCCTGGGCGCACCGGAAAGACACGGACAGCGGAACTCCAGATTGTCGCAGGAGGAGATCGACAGGCACGGGATCAAATTCAACAAAGATTGGGGTAGTTATAACGGGCAGCTGAATAATTTGTCTGAAAACTTCTATCACAAACCGCATCTGACATTGAATCATTACTGGGCAATTTCGGAAAGAAGCATGCTTGCCACCTCCGCCTACTTTTCAATTGGCACAGGTGGCGGCAAATGGTCCGATACGTATCAGCCTAATCCTTTTGCACCTTCCAACCTGCCCATTCAATTTTACAGGAACCCGAGCGGACAGATCAACTGGGAGAGCGTGTACAGGATTAATGCCAACAACCAGGATTCAACTGTCCTGGCCAATGGTGATACCGTTACCGGTTACAGCATCAATGTGCAAACCAATTTTTTGGCAAGTCATGTGTGGACCGGTCTGATCTCCACCTTCGAGCATGAACTCACGGATAATCTCAGGATCATGGGTGGATTCCACTACCGTTATTTTAAATCCAAACTGCGACAAAAAATCAGGGATCTTTTAGGTGGTGATTTCTATATCGACAATTACGGCTATGCGATCGACGGGGTTGCCGGACGAGATCAGATCAAACATGTGGGCGATATCATAAAGGTTGATAACGGCGCCATTATCCATTTCGGGAATATTTTTGGTGAGTTGGAATATTCCAATGGGAGATTCTCGGCATTTCTTTCAGGAAGTTTATACAACAACTGGTTCCAGAGAGAAGACAGCTACAATTATGTAACCGATATTCAAAGCGAAGTGGTAAGCATGGCGGGATTTGATGTGAAGGGAGGTGCAAACTATAACATCAACGCCTTTCATAACATTTATTTCAACAGCGGCTATTTTTCGCGCGTACCTTATTATAAGTATGTTTTCGCAAATTTCACCAATCAACCGTCCGAAGATCTCAGAAATGAGAAAATCAGTTTCCTCGAATTTGGCTACGGTTTCAATAAGCGAAAAACAAGTATTCAACTCAACGGATACTATACTTATTGGGAAGACCGCTCAATGCTTGCCAACGAATACAACCAGTTTCTCGATCCTGTGATGATACAGGGCCTGGATGCGCTTCATCAGGGAGTTGAGTTCAGGATCAGGCAGGGGATCGGATCCAATACGCATGTGGGTGGATTGCTGTCGCTCGGAAACTGGAAATGGAAAAACGATGTGAACGCCCTTGTATTTAATGATGACAATGCCATTCATGATACGGTGCAAATTTACGCTGATGGATTATACGTCGGTGACGCACCGCAAACCCAGATGGGGGTTTTCGGTGGGCTAACATTTCTGAAATCCTTTAAACTGGATATCAATTGGCTGTTCTACGACAGGCTGTTCGCCGATTTCAACCCGACCGGACGCAACGATCCGGTCGACAGGCAGCAACCCTTTGAACTGCCGGCATATGACGTGCTCGACCTTCACCTTTCATACCATTTCACATTGTTCAAACAGTATGCCCTGGCCAACATCAGTTGCTTTAATGCATGGAACCACATTTATATTGTCAGGGGTGAAGACGGAATCAACCACGACCTGGAATCATTCACAGGATTTTGGTCTTTCGGAAGAACATTCTCCTTCTCCTTGAAAATCAAACTGGGTATGTGAAAATTTTTCAACATTTTTTTCACAAAACCAAGATGATTTATAGTTGTATTTCAGCCTATTAACATATCCTTAATAAATACGTGATGCAGAATTAACAATTATCTAATGCAATCGCTTCAATTCTTTTATACTTTTACGACCTGATTTTAAAAAGCTAAATCCGAAAACCAAAAATTAAAATTTATGAAAACAAACAAACTCTTAATGACTTTGGTTCTGGCCCTGTTTGCGACATCCATTTTTGCACAGGGTACAGTAAAAGGTATCGTTCAGGAAGAAATTTCCGGCGATATACTTGTAGGTGCAACAGTGGTGGTAAAAGGTACGACCAGAGGTACGACCACAAACATGGACGGAATGTTTTCCTTTAAGGTGCCGGCAGGCGAAAAGGAAATCCTTGTCTCTTATGTTGGTTATGATGCAAAAACCATCAGCATCCAGGTGCAGGATGACAAAGTAACCGATATGGGTATCATTACATTGTCTCCAAGAGAGATCGTAATGGCCGGTATTGAGATCATTGCCGACCGTGCTACCGAAAGAGAAACCCCGGTTGCTTTTTCAACAGTTGACAAACGTCAGCTTCAGCAACAACTGGGTTCACGCGACATTCCGCTGGCTATGGACATCACGCCCAACGTCTATTCCACCATGCAGGGTGGAGGCGCAGGCGACGCCCGTTTGAATGTACGTGGTTTCGATCAGCGTAATGTTGCCATCATGATCAACGGTGTTCCGGTTAACGATATGGAAAACGGCTGGGTTTACTGGTCAAACTGGGACGGTGTCGGCGATGCAACATCTTCTATTCAGTTGCAGCGCGGCTTAAGCGCTGTTAACCTTGCCACACCTTCTGTCGGTGGTACCATGAACGTAATCACCAGTCCTGCCGAACAGGCAGGCGGCATAACCTACAAACAGGAATTCGGATCAGGAAACTTCATCAAATCCACCCTGATGGCACATACCGGTCTGATTGACGGCAAATGGGCACTCAGTGCCGGCGGCGTGCGTAAAACAGGTGAAGGCGTTGTTAATAAAACCTGGACCGACGCGGGTGCTTATTATCTGGGCGCCAGCTATAACATCAATGCCAACAACAGACTGGAGCTTTACGCAATGGGCGCTCCCCAGCGTCACGGGCAAAACCTTTACAAGCAAAATATTGCCGCTTATAGCCATGAATATGCTAAAGATGAATTCGACTATCCGCAGGCTGCACTGGATAAATTCCCCGAAGCCGTTAACGGACGTCTTTACAATGAAAACTGGGGCCCCGTTTCGTTCCGCTACACAGGCAAGCAATACTGGAACGGCAAAGAACACGACCGCTTTGCTGAGCAATTTATTAACGAAAGGGAAAACTACTACCACAAACCTCTTGTAAACCTCAACTGGTATTCACAACTGAATGAAAAACTTTACCTCTTCACAACAGCTTACTATTCAGGTGGTAAAGGTGGTGGAACCGGAACATATGGTAGTGTTAAATGGAATTATGACGGACCTTCCAGAATGGTTGATTTTGATGCCACTATCGCCAATAATCAGGCTAGCGACACCGCGAGAGGTATCCTTAGAAACAGTGTCAATAACCAGTGGACTGTAGGTTTGATCTCCAAACTTAGATGGGAAATTAACGATAAGTTTAAAGTTGCTATTGGTATCGACGGAAGAACTGCTGAAATTGAGCACTTCAGGGAAGTCAGAGACCTGCTTGGTGGAAAATTCTTCCATTACACCGGCAATGCCTTCGACAGCGAAGGTGACTATAACAAAGGCCTGGGTGACAAAATCGCTTATAATTTCACCAATACAGTTAACTGGATGGGAGGTTACCTGCAGGGTGAATATTCCTATGGTGATCTTACAGCCTATGCAACGGCCGGTTATTCAACCATCAAATATAACTATACAAACCACTTTGCAAAAGCAAAAAACAGCAATGACGAGCTGACCGCCGAAACCGATGGAATTGGAGGTTACCAGGCAAAAGGTGGTTTCAGCTACCGCTTTACAACCACCCTTAACGCATTCGTAAATGCAGGTTATGTTTCCAAGGTGCCGATCTTCGACGCCGTGATCAACGATCGCGACGGTACTGTTGCAGCCGATCCCGAAAATGAAAAATTCACCTCTTTTGAAGGTGGGCTGATGTTCAAATCACTTAACGGCCGTTTCTGGGCAAGCACCAACTATTATTACACCAACTGGAAAGACCGCACACTCAGCATTGGTATTGTAAATGAAGACGGCACAGAAGGATTCGTTTTTATTACGGGCATGAATCAAAACCATAGCGGTATTGAGCTGGAAGGTAATTGGAGGCCCATTGATGAAATTTCCATCAGTTTTGCAGGTTCGCTTAACGACTGGACATATACCGATAACGTTTCGGGAACTTATAAGGATTACGATGACCCCGACACCGAAAAGCCTTTTAATTTCTACGTGAAAGACCTGAAAGTCGGCGACGCACCGCAGACCCAGCTGATCCTCGGCCTGACCGTTTATCCGATCGAAGGCATGCGCGCTCAGATCGTAAGCAAATACTATGCTGATTACTTTGCCGACTGGGATCCCTTCTCAAGGGAAGACCCCGCAGAAGAAGGCAAACAGGTTTGGGAAGTACCAGCCTTCAACGTATTTGACTTTCACATATCCTACCAACTGCCCTTCAAAGCCAAAGGCGCTGACTTCGAGTTATTCGCGCACATATTCAACCTGTTCGACTCCATGTACATCCAGGATGCTGTTGACAACAGTCCTTACAACGGATATTACGGTGACGAAGGCCAGTATTCACATATGGCTCCCGCAGCCGAAGTATTCCTCGGCCTGCCGAGAACATACAATATCGGCCTGCTGATCAATGTCAGATAATTGTTAAAATCAAGATAGCTAAAAAGGCTGCTCTATTTCGGGGCAGCCTTTTTTTGATAATTTTACATCATGAAAAAAATACCTCAGATGCAATGGGTTTTTTTGATCGGGCTGCTTGCCATGGCGGCCTGCGACAGTCCCCGGTCCCCAAATAAAAAATCGTATGTAGTGGTGGTTTCACTGGACGGATTCCGTTGGGATTATGCAGAAAAATCAAGAACTCCCACACTGGATTCAATTGAGAAATATGGAGTGAAAGCAAAATCGCTTAAACCCTCCTTCCCTACCAAAACATTTCCAAACCATTACGCCCTGGCAACAGGACTTTATCCCGACCATCACGGCATAGTGCAAAACACCTTTTATGATCCTGAAATGAGGGCCGAATATATGATCAGAGACAGGAAAGCAGTTGAAAACCCGGATTTCTATCAGGGAGAACCCATCTGGGTAACAGCTGAAAAGCAGGGAGTGAACACCGCTTCATATTTCTGGGTGGGCTCCGAAGCGCCCGTGCAGGAAGTTCATCCTTCCATCTGGAAGGAATATCAACATAACTTTCCATTTGAACAACGTATCGACAGTGTGGCGGCCTGGCTGCAGCTGCCTGAGGAAATACGGCCGCATCTTGTTATGTTGTATTTTCATGAACCTGATCACGTGGGACATGAATATGGCCCAGACAGCCCGGAAACCGCGGATATGGTAAGCCGTCTTGATAGCTTGATGGGCGTTTTGTCAATAAAACTAAACAAACTGCCGATCGCAAAAAACATTAGCCTGATCATTCTTTCAGATCATGGAATGGGAAATGTTAGCCATGAAAGAAGCATTGTTTTCGATCAACAGGTAGATACGGCCTGGTTTGAAAAAATTATGGGGCACAATCCCAATTTGCTTTTAAAGGTGAAAAAGGAATTTTACGATACCGCCTGGAAAGCGCTTCAGCAAATCCCACACCTCACCGCATGGAAATACGGACAGGTTCCTGAGCGTCTTCATTATGGGACACACCCCAGAACACTTGATTTCATCGTGGTGGCTGACAGCAGTTGGAGCATCTCATTTTCATACGATCCAGTGAGCTATCATGGGGCACATGGGTATGACAACGATAACCCGGATATGCATGCCATTTTTTATGCCACAGGCCCGGATTTCAAATCCGGTTATGATGCGCCCACTTTTGAGAATGTGGATATATATCCTTTGCTGGCAAAACTTTTAAAGATTGAACCTGCCAATGTTGACGGTGACCTGGAAATCACAGGAACATTCATAAAAAAATGAGGCATCCTTTAAGGATGCCTTATTTTGTTTGCTTTTGAATGAAGAAATGAAAATCAACCATCCACCTTTTTCTGAGCTTCGCTTCTGATCTGTTCGGCTTTATTTTGGGCTTCCTTCATGATATTCTCCGCCTGCCGGTCGGCCTCCTTTACCATATTATCGGCTTTCTGATCGGCTTCCTTTTTCAGCTTGTCGGCTGCTTTTTCGGCTGCCATCTCAGCCAGAGGGCCTTTTTCTTTGGCTTCTTTTATCATTTTCGCGGCATTTTCTTCGGCCTGCTCTCTAACTTCCTTTGCAGCATTGCGAGCTTCCTTTCTGATTTTATCTGCCTTTGCCTGCGCTTCATCCAAAACTTCCTGTGCCTTTTTATCTGCTTCATCAAGCATTTTCTGGGCTTCTTCTTTTGTCTTCTCGATCACTTCTTCTTTCTTTTCTTCAATCTTCTCTTCTACCTGTTTCTTGATCGTTTCGCCAGTATCTTCGACCAGATCGTCAAAGCCCAGCTTGAATTGAGGATTGGTCAGGCTACCGGTTATGTTCACATTCATCTTCAATACATTGCCAAGCTGCACGCCCGTCTGCTCGACCAGGTTGTTCAGATACTCATTTACGTCTCTTCCGAAAACATCTTTCGGGACATTCATTGCCAGGTCGTAATCAATGCCCAGGTCGGGGCTGGTAGTTCCTTCAAGTGAACTCTCAATCCCGGCAAAGCTCATGCCGACCGGCGCCAGTGTTAAAGCTCCTTCCTTTATCCTGAAGTAAAGATCGAGCTGCCCAACTTCCACTTCTTTCGATAATGCGTCAACGCCCAGGGTGTCGGCGAGTTTATTGAACAATGCAAAATTGTCCAGCACAAGCGGGCTTGTTTTCAGATTTCCTTTTCCATTTATGGTAGAGATCACGGGCATGAATTCATCATCCAGTTTGGCGCGGAAAGACAGGGACCCGGAGTAATTTCCGTTTATCCTTTCTGCAAAAGGCACATATGTTTGCATCAATGCCATGCCATCGAATGATTTGACAATTCCAAACGTATCGATATCAAGATTAAATGAAACATCGGGATAATCGGTATTGTAGGTTGAATAGCTGCCGAACACTTCGGCCTTGCCACCAAACATATCAGCTGAAATCGAATTTAGACTGACCTTTTCTCCAGCCACCAGCAATTCACCTACTACATTTTTCATTCGCAAACCGTCAAAAACAAATTCGTCTACTGTGGTTTGCAACCTGAAATCAACATCTGCCGGCACCCGAAATGCCTTAAACTCCATGGTATCCGTTTCCAGGGGTTCCGTTTCATCTCTCCTTTCGGGTATAAGATCGTTCAAATCCAGGTAAGATGAGCTGAAAATCATCTCTCCATTGATCACCCCATCCCCCATGATATAGCCAAGATATTTTTCAATTCTGCCGTTGGCCTGCATCTGGCTTTCGCCAACAGCGGCATTCAAAGAGACCAGGTCAAGATAAGCCGGAGAAAAGTTCAGCTGGGCCCTTTTCACGCTCAGGTCCTTTTTGATATCAGGACTTTTATAAACCATATCTTTTACCAGTATGGATCCGATGGCTGCAAAATCCTCATAATTTTCCTCTTCCAAATCGCTAAGCTTCCCATTCAATGAGATATCCGATGTGATCATACCGGACATTTCCATATCACCTTCCATTGGATATATCTTTTTAATGGAGGCCAGATCAAGTTTTCCGCTGATGTCGGCATTGATCCTGGGATCGGAAACAGGGTTTTTTAAATTCAGCACAACATCCACCGGATTGCCTGCAATCACGAAATGCAACATCCTAACATCAATCACTGTATTATCGGGGTTACCGGTGGTATTGCTTATGCTCGCAAAAATGCCGATGTCGGTGACCTTATCCGGCAAATCGGGATATTTGAACATAGCATCCGAAACATCTATATTTATCTCAAAAGTCGGCATTTGTGTCTCGGAATACCTTCCTTTAATGGAACCGTCCATTTCCAGTTTGCCCTCCGTTTCGATGGACTCGAAGTCCTTACTATAGATGGCAGGGATGAGGGACAAAAAGCTCTTAAAGGTGTTTTCGGCGGTTTCGAAGTTCAAAACAAGATCGTATCCTTCATCAACAATACCCACACTGCCATCAAAATTCAATTTTAGTGAATTGATGCGCAGTTCGTTATCTTCAAATTTGTAAATGTCGTTTTTCAAATTCGCCTCAATGTCTGCATCAAAGGCAACTTCATTGTTATGCAAATAATCCACACCATCATAATTTACATCCATTGATCGGATAAGAGTGTTTGTTTTAAGATCGGTGAGGTCAGCTGTAAAATCTCCACTCAGTTTATGATTTACTCCTTCCGCCTGCACAAATGTGGTTGTGCTGTGATCTTCGTAGATGATGGTTCCGTTTGTGATTTGAACGGAACGCAATTTCAAATGGACATCTGAATCTGCTTCGTCTGTTTCTACTGCTTCATCGGTTTCTTTTGCAATGTCATAATTGGCCTTTCCATCTTCCAGTATCTTCACATGGAAGTAGGGCTTCTCAATTTGAATTTTCTCGATTTCATAAGGCCCGCCTCTAAATACGCTAAACAAGTTGATCGACAGGTTAAATGATGAAATTTCTGCAAGTTTCACCCCGCTGAACTCCTCAATACCGGTAACACTGACTTCCTCCAGCTCAAGGCCAAAATTTGGGAAGTTCCTGAACAAAGACAGGTTATAATCTTCAAAATCAAATCTTGCTTCAATATTTGCATTGGCTTCTTGCTTTACCTTTTCGATGATCTGGTTGTGATAGATCAGAGGAATAATGATCATGGCAACGATCACGATAACGATAAGGAAACCCAGAATTTTAAAGAATGTTTTCATAATGTATGTGATTTTAATTTTGTCAATTAAAGATAATCATTGCCTGCCATTAAAAATGAAGAAATCATTATAATTTTCTTCAGGTCAATGCATTGCTCTGTTTCTCAGCAAATGATCCATTAGGACCAGGGCGCTCATATTTTCTACAACAACCACTGCTCTTGGAACATAGCAGATATCATGCCTGCCTTTTCCGCTGAATTCAACCGGCTGCTCTTCCAGGTTGATGGTCTTTTGCTTTTTACCAATGGTCGCTGCCGGTTTAAACGCTACATTAAATGCAATGTTCATTCCATTGGAGATACCACCCTGTATTCCACCGTCATGATTGGTCAAGGTACGGACCTTTTCCCCATTTTTCACAAATGCATCGTTGTAATATGATCCTTTCATATTGCTGCCTTCAAATCCGCTTCCGATTTCAAATCCCCTGGCGCCGCCTATGCTGAGCATGGCTTTTGCCAGATCCGCTTCCAGTTTATCAAAAACAGGTTCGCCCAATCCCGCCGGAACACCCGAAATGACTGCACGTATGGCCCCGCCGACAGAATCTCCTTCAGCTTTTACTTTTTCAAGCAGTGATATCATACGTTTGCTCAGATCATGCGAAGGACAATTAAGAGGGGAGCTACTGATGGATTCGGGATCAGGAATTTTTTCATCCTGCTTCATTTGAAGGTCACCGATCCTGTAAACCCAGCCCATGATGTCAATGCCCGTTCGTTTCAGATAGAGCTTGGCGATGGCGCCTGCCACAACTCTTATCGAGGTTTCCCTGGCAGAAGCGCGACCGCCTCCCCTGTGGTCGCGGAGCCCGTATTTCTTCTTATAGCTGTAATCAGCATGTGAGGGCCGGTAGATACTTTTAAGTGCACTGTAGTCTTCGGGTTTGGTGTCTTTGTTTCGGATTAAAAAACCAATGGGTGTTCCGGTTGTTTTGCCTTTCAAAACGCCGCTAAGAAACTCCACTTCATCTTTTTCTTTTCTTTCGGTTTCCCAGGGGAAACCGGTAGCTTTTCTTCTATTCAGCTCCTTTTGAATAAAGTCCCCATCCAATTGCAAGCCGGGCGGGCATCCGTCAATAACGCCCCCCAGGGCGAGCCCATGCGATTCGCCAAAAGTTGTAAGCCGAAATAAAACACCTTTAGTATTACCTGCCATTCGTGATATGATTATTCAACATGAATTATTATGTCATTCTCTCCATCAGGCAATTTAAGGAAATTTTAGGATGGGATCAATATTTTTGTAATTTTATTCGCCTGAATAAAGGCTTAAATTATGTTTCGCATAAACCCTTTCAAAACACTGCTTACAATATCCTTTTTGCTTTTTGTTGCTTCTTGTACGGATGGGGACGATAACAGCAAGCTTCAATATCATGAAGTTTCCAGCGAATTCAAATCCTATGCACTATTCGAGGACGGGTCGACCTGGACCTACAAAAAACAGGGAACCGAAGAAACGGCGGTCATAACAATCGATAGCACATTGAACTACATGGGTTTGAACGGTCTGAACAACGATCTGATCGATTATAAATACGATGCCTATGAACAATTTATCCATCAACCCAATCCGATGAATTACAGGAAGTGGGAAGTGAGCGCTACCAACCAGTCGGAAATGAACAGCAATATAACCTCATTGTTGCGACTGTTTTTTACAGATCGCTACTATATCGTCTTGCAACCAAATTACTATTTTGGAGACACCATACATTTGGGGAAAAATGAAGGAGATTATATTAATGTAGAATTTCTTCCACAATTCACTCTTGATGAACATAATTTCAGCAGTGTTTATCACAGTAAAATTTATGATTCATTAAATGAACCGCGCACATTGGATTTTTATGTAGCGAAGAATTTCGGAATCATTCGCCAGGAAATTAGAACGCAAAACGATTCCATAATCTGGAATTTAATATCATGGGACATAGACCAGTAAAAATTGCATTCTGGGGCGACAGCCTCACGGAAGGAGCCCCGGGATATTCATTCTTTGAAATTCTTAAAGGTAGGCTGAGTGATTATAAGTTATACAATTACGGTTATGCGGAAGATACGATTAACACCCTGTACCATCGCCTATTGCATGAGAAAGAACACCCGGATTGTAAACGCATTTTCCTGTGGATCGGGACAAACGATGTGTTTATGTATCCGGAGGATTACAAAGAAGCAGATGAACGAGACCTGCATAAAACCTATCAAAACATCTGCACACAGCTGCTTAAATTCACGCCAAAACTGATCGTCATCCCTCCCCTCATCATTGGTGAAACCATGCACAACTCATGGAATAAAATAACAGAAAAGATCAGCAGGGAGATCAGAGAAATCGCCGCCTCTGATAAAAAAATCGAAAAGGAGGTTTCCTGAAATGGACTGGATCACCATAAGAACGTTCACTTTTCCGCAGGAAGCCTATTTCGTGAAATCCCTGTTGGAATCACAGGAAATACCCGTTTTTTTAAAAGATGAATTGATGGTACAGGTCTATAATTTTGCATCCAATGCCGTCGGCGGGGTGAAGCTTCAGGTACCTGAAAAAGATGTTGAAAAGGCCAGGGAGATATTGAATGAAAACGGTTATCTTGCAGAAGAGGCATCACAAGAGCCTCCCAGGTTTGTTAAAAAGCTAATGAATTTCACTGCTCAGCTCCCTTTGCTGGGAAGGTTGAATTTTATTGCCCGCATACTGATCCTTTTGTTTCTGCTGCTGTTCCTGATTATTTTTCCGCTGGCCCTGTAGATTTAAGATGTGTGGTAAGTCCGGTTTTATCTGATCATTGTAAGCACCACCAGGATCATCAGAACCGCAAAGATAGCCCCGGCAAAGAAAGCCCAGCTCATCCCAAAAGCAACATAAACCAAGCCGATCAGCCAGGGTCCCAGGGTTTGTCCTCCGCGAAGCACCATTCCGTTTACTGAAAGAAATGCTGCCCGCACTTCAATCGGGGCGCTGCCTGCAAGCATGCTTTGAATGGTTGGGAAATTCAGTCCCTGTCCTATACCGTATATTGCAGATGGAATTAAAAACAGCCAGATATGATCAAGGAGCGGTATAATGATCAGGGTGATGATATATAAAACATAGGCGGAAATAAGCATACTTTTGTCGCCATGCGTGCTACTCAACCTGCCCAGTTGAGAGGAAGTAACAGCCGTTGCAATCGATGCAAATGAAAGGACAATACCGATTTGCCAGGCCTCGGCATTTACTTTGTCAGCCAGCGCCAATGGCACATAGGTAAGAAATGATCCGTATAAAATGATAAAGGTGAGTATGTTCAAAAGCATAAGCCCAAGCACTCTTCTTTGTTGCAAATAGGTATATGTCTTTTTTAGATACTCCCGGAAATTTTGCTTGTTTCTGGGTTCAGGATTTTTCAGGTAAAACAAAACAAAAAAGCCAACCGGAAGCGCGAGAAGCGGCAAAAAGAAAGGATAATACCAGCCAAGCATGGCCAGCCCTCCGCCAATGGCCGGATAAGAAGCCGTTCCAATGCTCAGCACACTGGCATTGTATCCCATGGCTGTTGACCGTTGTCTTCCCTCATAAAGATCACCGATAAGCGTAAGATTAAGTGAGCCTAGTGCAGCCGCACCCGTCCCCTGCAGGAAACGAAACAAGATCAGCAAATCGAAATTGCGGGATAGCCCACAGGCAAATCCCGCCAGGGCAAACAAAAACAAAGAGGGAACAATGATGGTTTTTCGTCCAAACCGGTCAGCAAACATGCCCAGAAATGGCGCCAGAAAAATCCCGGGAATGGTGAAATACATGATCAGATACCCTACCTGTTGGGCATTCAACTGGAAATATTCCTTTATTTTCGGAAAAGCAGGTGTTACGGATGCCACTCCCATCACAGCCACTAAGGTTATTGCAAAGATAACCTGCAAATTTCGGTTTAAATAAAGTGCTTTTCCTTCTTTTTTCAAAACAAAAACGAATTTTTGCTACGCAAAGCTATTCATAATAAACAACATGCCATTACATGCATAACACAACAAACGGATTAATTTTTATCAGCAGTCTTGTTTTATTCTAAAATAAAACCGTATATTTGCACCTCTTTTTGAGGAACAAAAAATTTTCGTGCGATGGGTAAAAATGAAATCATGCAATACGTTGAAAATCTTACAGAGGTTAAGGAATATCCTGAATTTAAGGCAGGAGACACCGTAACCGTAACATATAAGATTCGCGAAGGAAACAAGGAAAGATTACAGAATTTTCAGGGTGTTATCCTGCAGATTAAAGGATCAGGCCCTTCCCAAACCTTTACCATCAGGAAAATGTCGAGCGGCATTGGTGTTGAACGTATCATCCCGGTTTCCTCTCCTTTCATTGAAGGCATCAAGATCAATAAAAAAGGAAAGGTAAGAAGAGCAAGAATTTTCTATCTGCGTAAACTGCGCGGTAAAAAAGCAAGAATCAAGGAAGCAAGATATAAATCATAAACACAAAGCCCTGAAAACCTCAGGGCTTTTTTTTTTGCTCGCTCGCCTAAACCAAATCCAAAAAAACTTCCAACAAATCCCTGAAATTTATATTTTTGCTTTAAAGCCCCTGCAAGATGGAATACGAACTGCTGAAGGATGTCATCATTTTATTTGCACTTTCCATTGTAGTCATTTATTTTTTTCACAGGGTTAAGTTGCCCGCGGTTATAGGGTTTCTGCTTACGGGGATCCTGGCCGGCCCCGATGGTTTTCAGTTGATCAGCGAAATGCACGACATCGAGGTATTGTCAGAAATGGGCGTAATCCTGCTTTTGTTCACCATTGGTATTGAGTTCAGCCTAAAAAAGCTGATCGAGATCAAAAACATCGTATTGATCGGCGGTTCGCTTCAGGTATTGCTTACCGGACTGCTTGCCATGTTCATTGTTTGGCAGTTCGAACTGGGATTGAATGAATCCATTTTTGTTGGTTTCCTGGTTTCGCTAAGTAGTACGGCCATTGTTTTGAAGATCCTTCAGGAAAAAGGGGAAGTGATGACCCTGCATGGAAAGATCGCGTTGGGCATCCTGATCTTCCAAGACATCATCATCGTTCCGATGATCCTGGTCACCCCCATATTGGCGGGACAAAACACCAACCCGCTCGGTACGGAAGTGCTTCACCTGCTTATCAAACTGATTGGGGTGGTGCTTTTCACTATCATATCCTCCAAATGGATCGTTCCGCACTTGCTGTTCCGTGTTGCCAAAACACAAAGCCGCGAACTGTTTTTACTCACCATCATCGTGCTTGGCTTTGCGGTAGCCTGGTTGACTTCCATATTCGGGCTTTCCCTCGCACTTGGCGCATTTATCGGCGGCTTGATCATTTCAGAGTCGGAATATAGCGAACAGGCCTTCGGAAACATCATTCCCTTCCGCGATGTATTCACAAGCTTTTTCTTTGTATCGGTGGGAATGTTGCTCGACCTGGACTATATTTTATCAAATCCATTATTGGTGCTGATTGTAACAGCAGTTGTAATCTTTTCGAAAACATTCATATCGGGGATGGTGGCCTTTCTGCTGGGATATCCCTTTAGAACAACCATTTTATTGGGTCTAACCCTCAGTCAGATCGGTGAGTTTTCATTCATACTCTCTAAAATCGGACTGGATTCGGGGTTATTTTCCACTACCAGTTATCAGCTACTGCTTTCGGTAACCGTGATCACCATTGCGCTAACCCCCTTCATTATTAATGTTGCGCCCAGATTTGCCGATCTTGTCCTCCGCTTGCCTATCCCGGAAAAAATAAAAAGCGGCTTACAAAATATTCCCGAAATAGAGGAAAGGCCCGAAAAAAACCATTTGATCATTATCGGTTATGGTGTGAATGGAAAGAATGTCGCCCTGGCCGCCAAGTTTGCAAGCATCCCCCATGTGATCATCGAGCTTAACCCTGAAACGGTTAAAACCGAGCTGGATAAGGGTGAAAAGATATATTACGGGGATGCCGCGCAAAGAGAGATCCTGCAACATGCCGGCATCAGCTCCGCCCTCATTCTTGTCATCACCATTCCAAGCCCTGCCGATGCACGTATGATCACCAGCCAGGCCAGACAAATGAACCCCAACGTTCATATCATCGTACGCACACGCTTTATACAGGATATAAAAAAATTACATGAATTGGGCGCCGATGAAGTGATCCCTGAAGAATTTGAAACTTCCGTCGAAATTTTTACACGTGTTTTGGCAAAATACATGGTGGATGAAAATAAAATTGAAGAGCTGGTGGGAAAAGTCCGATCCGACAGCTACCGCATGTTCCGAAGCCTAAGCATACAGGATGACCGTTTTGAGAAACTCTCGGTTCGCCTGCCTGATATTGACGTCCACCATGTGCATGTCTGCAAAGGATCAGCTGTAGTGGGGAAACCGGTTGGAAAACTAAAATTCCTTTCCGATGATGGAATAAAGCTTTTGGCTATCAAACACGACGACAGCATTCAAACGGAAATACCGGAAAACAGGAAGCTGCAGGAAAATGATGTATTGTTTCTGCTGGGATCAAGAAGGATGATCAGCAAACTAAGCGATCAATTCAAAACACCGGATGGGAGCATTTCCTGCTGATCAGGAATTTTTCGAAATGGAGGACTTTATTCCGGCCTATTCCTGGAAACCTCAAAGAGGACGATACCGCTTGCCACACTTACATTAAGAGAAGCAACTAAGCCGGTCATGGGGATTTTAAGAGTCAAATCGGATTTGCTTAATAAACCTTGATCCACTCCTTTTTCTTCCGATCCCATAATCATTGCCAGGGGGCCGGTAAGTTCCGCATCCGATAATGCCGTTTCTGATTTTTCACTTGTGGAAACAATCTTCAGACCGCTGTTTTTCAGGTAGTCAACTACCCGGCTAAGGTTCTCATCTCTGCAAACAGGTACCCGCATCAGGGCGCCGGCCGAGGATTTGACGGCATCTTCATTCAATTGGGCCGATCCTTTGGCCGGCACCACGAGGGCATGTACTCCAAAACATTCGGCGGAACGGGCGATCGCTCCGATGTTCCTGACATCCGTAATTCCGTCGAGAATCAGGATCAACGGAATTTTTCCAGCTTCATATAAAGCAGGTACGATATCCTCTATATTATAATAGGTGATCGGTGAAACGAAGGCAATTACACCCTGATGGGCTTTCGTTGTGATCCGTTTCAACTTTTCGGCCGGCACAAACTGATATGGAATGGAAGTTCCCATTACCAATTCTCTTATTTTAAAATAGACTTCGTTATGTACACCCTTTTGTATAAGAATTTTATCGATATCCTTCCCAGCCTCAATTGCTTCTATCAAAGGATGTATTCCATAAATGATGTTGTTTTTTCTTTTCGACATATTATCTCCTCCAGTTATTCACCATAAAATACCATTTTTCCCGGTAACGGGACGACCTCAGCAAGCGATAATCATTTTCAGTAAAAGGATTTCTTATTTTAACAAATTCAAATTCGAGAGCAGCAGGAGAGTTTTCCTCTCCATAAACCCAGATTTCGTATATATTTCCCCGATTAACCGTTCGCGGTGGTCCAAAAATCATAAAGATCATTCCCCTGTCGGTCCGCCATCCTTCCTGATAAGAGCTGAAATACAGATTCGACAGCTTCACTCTCCTGTAATAATTCCTGATGGCCGAGGAGGCGCGGCCAACATTGTCGGTTATCGCCAACCAAAATGAATCGACAGCCATTTTGGGTTGCCCCATCTGTTTCATCTTTTCAAATTCCTCCTCAACAGTGATATAACGCAATGGAGAAAGCATCTGATCAGCAGTTATTATCCCCGGATATCCCTTGTAAAATACAAAAGTTGTAAAACCTTCTTTTTTGGCCGTATCCTGAACAAAATAATAAAAACCCTTCTTGTTAAGACGGAAGGAGGTGCTTAACCCGACTTCGATTTTATGTTTAAAAATGCTATCGGGCTTATAATCAAAAGGTTTAAGTTTTTTTGTAACAAAAGGAGGCAGTGCCAGGGAAAAAATACGATCATAATGATAAACAAACATATCCCTGCTTATTTTTTGATTGAACATAATCCGCAGAGTTTTCCCGGGATTGATGTAGGGATCGATAACCGGCTGACCGGCAGAATCCAACAATAGATAATTTTGCGAACCGAGTTCCGAAGCGTTGTCGATTTGTACAAAGGTTTGGGCCTTTACCCTTTTCAGTTGGTCAAGTAGCCTTACCTCCATAATATAACTGCCTGTATCCGGAGGCTGGAAACGGAACCTGAGGATGCTGGAATCTTCAGTTATAAAATGTTCAGGTAACAAACTGAACAAAGCCGAATCAACAACAAATTTGGATTCATAAGAATCCAGCAAATCAAAGCTGATATATTTTGCTTCGAGCGGAAAGGGGGATCCGTTAGGGGCGATTGGTTTCAAATAAACCCGGATGCTTTCGGGGCTTTCCTTATAAACCTTGGTCTGCAGCCAGGGGAATTTACTGGTCTGATAAAGATGGGCGATATTCTGCCTGTTGATCTTACCTGAAGGCACGCAGCCACTGAGTATGATCAACAACAGGGAAAGCAAAAAAACAATGGCTCTATTCTTCATCCTCATCGGCGATCAGATTTTGTGGAATTCTTTTTGCAGCTTTTGCTCCGAGCTTTCGCAGCTTATCCGCGCTTCGCATCAGGTTTCCTTTTCCGGTTGACAACTTTTTATAGGCATCATCATAGGTCCGTTGCGCCAGGCCGATTTGATTACCGAGCTTTTGCAGGTCCTGATGAAACAGCACAAACTTATCATAGAGGGCACCCCCCTGTCGTGCGATCTCCATAGCGTTTTGAGTTTGTTTTTCATGTTTCCATATGGAAGCGACTGTGCGCAGGGTAGCCAGCAAAGTACTCGGGCTGACAATCACGATTTTTCTCTCCCATGCATAGTTAAACAGATCGGCCTCTTGTTGAATGGCAATACTAAAAGCCGACTCAATGGGCATAAACAGTAGCACGAAATCCGGAGTGTCGATATTCAGCAGGTTTTGATAATTCTTCTCGCTCAGATTTCTTACATGTGCTTTAATCGAATCGAGATGCTGTTTAAGATAAGGTTGCTTTTTATCAGGCTCATCCTCATTCACGTATGAATCATAGGCCAGCAAGGAAACTTTTGAATCAACCACAATATGCTTGTCGTCCGGCAGGTTCACGATCACATCGGGTTGAAGCCATTCGCCCTCGTCATTTCGCAATTTTGATTGAATGATATATTCCTGATTCCTGACCAGCCCCGACTTTTCAAGCACCCGCTCCAGTACTACTTCCCCCCAGTTGCCTTGTTTTTTAGTATCTGAACGCAAGGCATTGGTAAGGTTACGGGCATCTTCATCCAGTTTGGTGCTGAGCTCATGCAGGCGCTTTAATTCCAGTTTAAGATCAGTCTGGTCTTTCAGGCCTTTCTCATAGGTATCTTCAACTTTCTTCTCAAACTCCCTGATCTTTTCGCCCAGGGGTTTCAGAATTTCACCAAGGTTTTCCTTATTGGACTGTGTGAATTTCTTTGTTTTTTCATCCAGAATTTCATTCGCCAGATTTTTGAATTCTGTTTTAAACTTTTCCTGTAAACCCTCGACCTCCTGCTTTTGATCCATCAACTTTTGTTGAAGATGCTCAAAATCCGAATCCTTTTTTGATAACTCTCCGGTCAGCGACAAAATCTTTTCATCCTTATCCTGAAAATTTTGTTGCAGCTTTTCAAGCTGTTGCTGCAAGGCTGTTACTTTTTCCTGTAGAACACTTTTTTCGGATATCAGCTTGCTTGTTTTACCTTTACCTGAAAGGTTAACAATCAGCCAACCAATCAACATTCCAATGACGAGACCGATAACAAGATATACAACTTCCATAATGGGATCGAATTAAGCGTTTTTAACTGGCATTCCAGGAAATAATTTAATATATTTACAAAGGTAATTTAATTCAAAAAAATGGTCACATCTAAATCCATCCCAATAATATTATCATGTATGTTTTTCGGTTTGTTGTTTATGACCCGGCAGGCATATACACAGTATTATCAAAAAGCGGAATTTTGTTGTGGAAAACAAGAGCTTCAATACCTCAACAGTATGGAAATGCAATATCCTGTAAAAGCCATTCAAAACCATATTGAGGGAAAAGTTAAACTCACATTTACCCTAAACCCGGATGGCAGCAAAAGTGATATAATCATTCACAAATCAGTTGGAACCGAACTTGACAAGGAAGCCATCCGGCTTCTGAAGCTACAGGACTGGAAGCCGGCTATAAGAAATGGTGAAAAGGTTAGAAGCAAAGAAGAAGCCAGCTTCAAATTCCACATCAAGAGATACAATAAAGCGGTTAGGGAAAGAGGATATGGTGTAATTGATTATCCACTTGCTCCAGTTGACACAGGATTCTGGATATACAGCCTTACAGAACTCGAAAAGGTTCCTGAGCCGGTTTTTAAATATAAAAACCAAAATCTTGCAAATTTTATCAATCAGGAAATGGAGTACCCTGAAATGGCTTATAAGATGAATATTTCAGGAACGGTGAAAGCTAGCTTTGTGATAGAAAAAAGCGGAAATGTTTCACATGTTTACATCCAGGAATCAGTTGGAGGCGGCTGCGATCAGGAAGCCATCAGAATTCTGAAAAAAATCAGCTGGATGCCTGCTGTGAAGAATGGGAAAGCAGTCAGAGCAAGAACCACAATGAAAATAACATTTAAGTTAAACGGTTCGAATCATAAATATATGCCCAATAACCAAAACAACAGTTACTAAACAAACAGCCACCCGGCTTGTTAGTATTCATCAAACGAACCTTTATTATTTTTTATCTTTATCATTGAAATCAAAAAAAAACTCAACATGAAAAAGGTCACGCTTTTTGTAATGGCAATCTTATCAAGTCTGTTTATGCTTGCTCAGAATGAGACAGATACCATAAAAAACTGGAAAATAGGTGGAGAGAGTTCACTCACCTTCTCACAGGTTTCGTTAATCAACTGGGCTGCTGGTGGTGAAAGCTCGGTTTCGGGCAATACATTTCTTAATCTGAACGCAAATTATGCCCGGGGCAAAAACATTTGGGAAAACAAACTAGAACTGGCCTATGGCCTAATGAAGCAAGGTGAACAGGATGTAAAAAAAACAAATGACAAACTTTCCCTTGCCTCTTCCTACGGATATGAAGCAACAAAAAAATGGTATTATATAGCCAGCCTGACTTTCAACTCCCAGTTTTCCGATGGTTACAATTATCCAAACGATAGCGTATTAATTTCAAGTTTTCTTGCACCTGCTTATGTGCTGGCAGCACTTGGCATGGAGTACAAACCCAATGAGGTTTTTTCTGTGATGATTTTACCCGTCTCGGGCCGGCTGACCATTGTTAACGACGACAGCCTTTCGGCACAGGGTGCCTTTGGGGTGGAACCCGGAAACAAAACAAGATTTGAATTCGGGGGTACGTTAAAAATGGAAATCCAAAAAGAAATTATGAAAAACGTGAGCTTGCAAAGTAATTTGCAGCTTTTCTCAAACTATCTGGATAAGCCGCAAAATATTGATGTTAACTGGGAAGCCATGCTCAATATGAAAATCAATGATTACCTCTCTGCCAATCTGAGCACCACACTCATATATGATCACGATATCAAGATTACCGACAAAGATGGAAACACAGGACCAAGGGTTCAGTTTAAAGAGGTTTTTGGTGTTGGCTTCTCCTATAAATTCTAAATTTTATGAAAAGAATCGGAATTCTTTCCGATACCCATGCTTTCCTGCATCCAAGGTTGTTTGAAGTGTTTAAAGAAACCCATGAGATATGGCATGCCGGTGATATCGGAAATCTACAAACCTATGATGCATTAGCCGCATTCAAACCCTTGCGCGCGGTTTACGGAAACATCGACGGGCAGGACCTCAGGACCAGGATACCGGAGGTTGAAAATTTCATGTGTGAAGGAATCAAGATCTGTATGATGCATATTGGAGGTTACCCGGGCCGGTATAGCCAAAAGGCCAAAACACATATTTCCGAAAAACAACCAGGAATATTTATTTCCGGGCACTCACATATTTTAAAGGTAATGCCCGACAGGAAAAACAACTTGCTTCACATCAATCCGGGTGCTGCCGGGAGATTTGGCTCTCACAAGAAAATCACAATGATCAGGTTGAAAATATCGGAAGCAATACCTTCCGAGCTGGAAGTGATCGAACTTGACAGGTTTTAACGCAATCTGTCGGCAGCCCTTACCATGCGCTCATCTTTGCGGATCCCCCTGAGTGCAAGAATCAGAAAAACAAGGGAGATCAGAGGCAAATAAGCACCTATATCATAACTGGGAAGCAGTTCCGTGCGTTTCTCGATAATATCGGAATACCAGAAAAAAATACCAACCACAAGAAGAATGTTCAGAAACACCATTGTTTTTACCATATTCATTTGGGCCAGTCTTCTTTTATATAAAAATATTGTTATGATTGCCATCACAGCTATAATGCAGGAAACAACAAGCATGGGCAGGGTAATTACAAAATTTGTAAGCGGAGGTATCCCGCTTCCCTTCACGGCATAATAAAACTTGTAAACATATAAGCTATACTGGTTTTGATTGGCGGATTCCATTGCCAGCTGCTGCGCAATAGGAAAAAATGCCATCAATACAAAAACCACAAAAACCAGGAATAAGTAAACACTTTGCATGCGCTGAATCATAACAAATCGTTTTAGATTGAAATGTTTGCAAAGATATAATACTTTTATCTTTGATACGTTTAAAAAGTACTCCGCTTTTGATTTAATCATGCAGATAAATCAGTCATTCAAAAGAAAATGCAAAGTTTTTTTGTTATTCTTGCGGATAATTTAATGATTTTTGTATATTTGCAGTGCTTATTCAATACCCCAATTTTTAGGTTTCAAAAGGAGCTGAGTTTTAGGAACAAATATTTCAATCGTTTTCTAATGATCAAATCAATCACCCTATTTATGTTTTATTAATCAAAATTTTCGATATGTACGATATTATTGAACTCAACAACAAACTTGTTTCCGAGTTAAAAGAAATTGCCAAAGAGCTCAACATACCCAAGTATGACAAGCTGTTAAAACAAGATCTCATCTATAAAATACTGGATCATCAAGCCTTAAATCCATCACCGGAAACAGAAAAAAAAGAAAAGAAAGAATCCCAGCAACCAATCCGGAAACGCAGAAAAAGAACAACCAAGGTTGAACCCGTTACCGACCGTAAGCAATCGGACAGCAGGGAGACAGTCAAGAAAGAAGCCGAGGATGCTAACAGCGGCAAATCTGCAGAAAAACCAGAAAAAAGAAAAAGCGAACTTCCACCGGCAAAAAGTCAAACGACTGCTAATAAAAAAGTTGAAGACAAACCCCAAGTGGATAAAAGAGATAAACGGGAAATAAAACCAAAACAGAAGGACAGTCACAAAGATGAATATCCTTTTGAATTTGAAGGCATCGTCACAAGTGAAGGCGTATTGGAAATTATGCCCGATGGTTATGGTTTTTTGCGTTCATCCGATTACAACTATCTGAATTCACCTGACGACATTTATGTTTCACAATCACAGATAAAGTTGTTTGGACTGAAGACCGGCGACACGGTTCGTGGAAGCATTCGCCCCCCCAAGGATGGCGAAAAATATTTTCCGCTAATCAAAGTTGAGCTGATCAATGGCAGAAACCCCGAGGAGGTCCGCGACAGAATTCCTTTCGATTATCTCACTCCGCTTTTCCCGGAAGAAAAATTTAAGCTAACCGGACATAACCAGAACAACCTGACATCCAGGATCATCGACATGTTTACCCCGATCGGCAAAGGTCAACGTGGGTTGATCGTAGCACAGCCAAAAACAGGTAAAACCGTGATTCTGAAGGATATTGCCAATGCCATTTCGGCCAACCACCCCGAAGCCTATCTAATCATTCTTTTAATCGACGAGCGCCCCGAAGAGGTAACCGATATGGAACGCAGTGTGAATGCAGAAGTGATCGCATCAACATTTGATGAGCCGGCCGAACGCCATGTGAAAATCTCCAATATTGTGCTTGAAAAAGCAAAGAGAATGGTGGAATGCGGACATGATGTGGTTATCCTGCTCGATTCTATTACCAGACTGGCCAGGGCTTATAATACGGTTTCACCGGCCTCCGGCAAAGTATTGTCTGGTGGTGTTGAGGCCAATGCGCTTCAGAAGCCCAAACGCTTTTTTGGTGCAGCCAGGAAAATCGAAGACGGCGGATCGCTCACCATTTGCGCCACAGCACTGATCGACACCGGATCGAAAATGGACGAGGTGATCTTTGAAGAATTTAAAGGAACAGGTAATATGGAGCTGCAACTCGACCGCAAACTCTCCAACAAGAGAATTTATCCCGCAATCGATATTGTTGCTTCTAGCACGCGTCGTGAAGATCTGCTGATCGACAAGGATCAGTTGCAACGGATATGGATCCTGAGGAACCACCTGGGTGATATGAATCCGCTCGAAGCAATGCAGTTCCTTAAAGATAAAATTAAGTTTACCGATACGAATGAGGAATTTCTGATTTCGATGAATGGGTAATGAGTTGTAAGTTACAGCTTACAGTTTACACAAATTATAAGTTTTAATAAGAGGGTCTCGGCCCTCTTTTTTTATACCCGGCTTATTTCCACCGAGAGTCCGGCTATATCAAGACCTCCGAAATCACCGGAACTCATCATGAGCAGGTTTTTGCTTTCCCAGTTTTTTTTTAGCAGAAAGTTTTCAAGCGCAGTTTTCTTGGTCATGATTTTAAGATCGCTACGGTTGAATCCACTTCGCACATCATCTTTATTTATAAAAGGAAGGCGTTTGATTTCACATGCATGAGGATTGTAAAAAACCACGGCCTCATCAGCCAGGTCCATGGTGTTTTTGTATTCGGGAAGAAAATCCCTGTTCAGGCTGCTGTATGTATGCAACTCCATTACTGCCACCAAGTCCCTTTCGGGATTTCTTGATTTCACAGCCTCTATGGTCGCCCTGAGCTTGGAGGGTGCATGGGCAAAATCCTTAAACACGGAAACGCTTTTGTTTTCAGCCAGGAGTTCCAGCCGCTTTGCAGCTCCACGGTAAGTTTTTATCGATCGATAGAAATCCGCATTTTTAATCCCCAACTGATTGCATAACGTGCGGGCAGCGTTCAGGTTCATCAGGTTATGCTTCCCGAACACAGCAAACTCAATTTTTTCACCATCATTGATAACATAAGTGCGTCCCGCTTTTGTCAGGTGTTTCGGAATGCCGTATGGGATCTTTTCGAGGTTCAACGGGGCCGCATCAGCTACTTTTTTCACCAGCTCATCCTCCAGGCAATAAATAAGCACTCCCTGATCTTCGATCAACTCACAAAACTTTTCAAATTGCTCGATGTAATTTGTTTTGGTAGGAAAAACATTCATATGATCCCATTCAATCCCGCTGATCACGGCAATATGCGGTTTATATAGATGGAACTTGGGACGTTTGTCCAGGGCTGAGGTAAGGTATTCATCCCCTTCAAAAATCATTACCTGTGCTTCTTCGGAAATGCGAACCATCACCTCAAAGCCTTTCAGTTGGGCCCCAACCATGTAATCGAAATCCAATCCACGGTCTTTCAGAACGTGCATGATCATAGCAGTGATCGTGGTTTTACCGTGGCTCCCCCCGATCACGATCCTTTTTTTATGTTTTGAATGTTCATAAAGAAACTCAGGGAATGAATTGATTTTCAACCCAAGCTCACGGGCTTTCAACAATTCGGGATTATCGGCTTTGGCATGCATGCCCAGGATAACGGCATCGAGGTCGGGGGTGATCTTTTCGGGAAACCACCCTTGCTTTTCCGGCAACAAACCCTGCTGCTGAAGCCTGGAACGTGCGGGTTCGAAAATCTCATCGTCCGAACCACTCACCTGATCCCCTTTGAAATGCATGCTGAGAGCAAGATTGTGCATCACGCTCCCGCCTATGGCAATGAAATGAACTTTCATAAAAAAACCAAAGATTAAGGTATTTAGATACCTGAATAAACAAATCTAAAAAATGCATATCTTTGCACACACAAATCTATGCATTTTATATTTAGAGAACATTTGTCTGAAAATTTGAATATTAAAGAGCTACAGAATAATTTAGAAGGACTGCCTGCAAAGAAGGTCTTGTCTTTTGTGCTAAGTAAATTCGGCCGGGATATCGCTTTCGCCAGCAGCATGGGCGCCGAGGATCAGGTGATCACCTCGATGGTCGCCGGCATCCATAAAGACATAAAGATTTTCACGCTGGATACCGGCCGTCTTTTCCAGGAAACTTATGATCTGATACAGAAAACCAATAGTCGATACAACATCAACATCGAGACCGTTTTCCCGGATGCCCGGAAGGTTGAAGCAATGGTAAAAGAAAAAGGCGTAAACCTGTTTTATGAAAGTGTTGAGAACAGAAAGCAGTGTTGCCACATTAGGAAAATAGAACCACTAAAACGTGCCCTGAAAGGGAAAAATGCCTGGATAACCGGATTGCGCAGCGAGCAGGCACCCACTCGCTCAAACATAAAAGTTGTGGAATGGGATGAAGCCAATGAGCTGATCAAAATCAACCCCCTGATCGACTGGACGGAGGAGGATGTCTGGGATTACATCCGTGAAAACAATGTCCCCTACAATAAACTTCACGACAAAGGCTTTAAAAGTATTGGCTGTTTGCCCTGCACAAAAGCTGTTAAGGCAGACGAAGATGCAAGGGCCGGCCGCTGGTGGTGGGAAAACCAGGGACACAAAGAGTGCGGGCTTCATAAGCGCTAAACAATCAATATCTTACATCATCTTTTTTTCTATTTAGAAACTTTCCTAATTAGGTCTACTATTGGCTATATATCCAATTTGAGCTATGTTTGTAAGCTAAAAAGTTGCAAGATAAAGGTTGCATGTTGCGCTGAAGAGCATATTGATTTATTTAAATGAATACTGAATCCTGGATCCAGTATCCAGTATCCAGTCCAACATCTAACCTGCAACTTCAAACTACTTAAATATGCCAAGTTTTGTGATAACAGACAAGTGTGACGGCTGCAAGGCCCTGGACAAAACTGCCTGCCAGTATATTTGTCCGAACGATTTGATGGTGCTGAATAAGGAAACAAATAAAGCCTATAACCGGGCGGCTGAGATGTGCTGGGAATGTTATAACTGTGTAAAGATTTGTCCCACGCAAGCCATCGAAGTACGCGGCTATGCCGACTTCATGCCGCTGGGAGGATACGTGCAGCCCATGCGCTCCAGCAACGCCATCATGTGGTCGGTAAAGTTCCGTGACGGGCAGATTAAGAGATTCAAATTCCCCACCCGCACTACCCCGGAGGGAAGCGCAGATCCGGATGCGGGTTTCGAGAACGGAACCGACGACATCCACTCTCCCCTCTTGCGCACCGAACCCCAATCATTAGGACTTGAAGAACTGAAAAATATTGAAGAATGAGCTTAAGCGATCATTTTGAAACCATAGAAATCAATACCGATTTATTGATCCTCGGCGGCGGCATGTCGGCCTGCGGGGCGGCATACGAAGCCGCTTACTGGGCGAAAAAACACAATAAGAAAGTTACGGTTGTGGATAAAGCCTCCATCGATAGAAGCGGCGCTGTGGCCATGGGACTTTCGGCCATCAATATGTATATCGGCCTGAAAGACAACGACAACAAGGTTGAGGATTATGTAAAATACGTTAAGAACGACCTGATGGGCATCACCCGCGACGACCTGGTGGCCAATATAGCCCGCCATGTGGACTCTTCGGTTCATCTTTTTGAAAAGTGGGGCCTGCCCATCTGGAAGGATGAAAACGGGAAATATGTGCATGAAGGCCGCTGGCAGGTGATGATCCACGGAGAATCATACAAAACCATTGTTGCGGAAGCAGCCAAGAATGCATTGAGCAGCCTGGGAGAAAACGGAAAATACTACGAAAGGATTTTCATCACCGAACCCATCATTGAAAACGGACGTTGTGTTGGTGCAACCGGCTTCAGCGTGAGAGAGAAGAAGATTTATGTTTTCAGGGCAAAAGCCGTGCTGGACGCCATGGGCGGCGCCGTTCATGTGTTCAAGCCGCGTTCGGTAGGTGAAGGATTGGGACGTTCCTGGTACCCGCCTTTCAATTCAGGTGCCAGTGCTTATTTCACTTTGAAAGCAGGCGCTGAGATGACCTGTCAGGAAGTGCGTTTTGTTCCGGTAAGATTCAAAGATGCTTATGGTCCGGTTGGCGCCTGGTTTCTGCTGTTTCAATCGAAAGCCACCAATGCTGCTGGAGAGGATTATATGCAGACCCGGGCGGATGAACTGAAAAACTGGGCACCCTACGGTTTGTCCAAACCAGTACCGGCCAATCTCAGGAACTACCTGATGATGCTGGAAGTGATGGAAGGCAAGCATCCCATCTACATGCAAACCGCAGAGGCCATCAAGAACATCGCCGGTCAGATCGAAGATGAAAAAGAAGGCAAAAGGAAGCTTAAACATCTGGAGAATGAAGCCTGGGAAGATTTTCTCGACATGACCATCAGCCAGGCTTTGTTGTGGGCATCCACCAATACAAAACCGGAAGAAAGCCCTTCGGAGATCGCCGCCTGCGAACCTTACTTCATCAGTTCACACTCCGGGGCTTCGGGCGCATGGGTGAGCGGCCCCGAGGACATGGCCCCGGAAGGATACAAATGGGGTTATCCCAACATGACTACCGTGAAAGGCTTGTTTGCCTGCGGAGACGCATCGGGTGCTTCCAGCCACAAGTTTTCGAGCGGCTCATTCACCGAGGGTCGCATTGCAGCCAAAGCAGCTCTGGCTTTTTGTACAGATAACAATGATATTCCTGAGATTTCGGCAGAGAAGATCGAAAATCTGAAAAAAGAAATGCTGGCTCCGCTTGAAACCTTTGAAAACCATAAGGAATACTCAAACGATAAGGATATTAATCCAAACTTCGTGAAGCCAAAGATGTTCATGTTTAGATTGCAGAAGATCATGGATGAATACGCCGGCGGGGTGTCAACCCATTTCATGACCACAAAGCCGTTAATGGAAAAAGGCCTGGAGTTCATTCAATACATGAAAGAGGATTCGAAAAAGCTAGCCGCCGAGGATATACACGAGTTGATGCGTTGCTGGGAAAACATCCATCGCCTGTGGCAGGCCGAATCGCACATAAGAACAATGTTGTTCAGGGAAGAAACCCGCTGGCCGGGATATTACTTTCGCAGCGACTTCCCCAAAATGGACGAAGAAAACTGGCATTGTTTTGCCAACTCCCGCTGGAACCCCGAAACGGATGAGTGGGAGATGATGAAGCGGGAGATTAAGGAGTTGGTGAAGCTGGATGCTTGATGCTGGATCGGGTTGGCATTTATCCAGAATCCAGGATATGTTTAATTAAAGAATAAATAGTGTATGACATCTTGATGAGATTCCTCGCTCCGCTTGGAATGACAGGTGTTTTGCGGGTACCGAGGCGAGGAATCCCAAGGCGTTTACATAGACCGTAAAATAAGATCAAATAATAATTCTATGAGAAACCCCATTCTCGTCATCGGCGGAGGCATAAGCGGAATCACCACGGCCATTGAGATTGCCGAGGTGGGGCATGAAGTGGTGCTGGTAGAAAAGCTGCCATACCTGGGCGGGAAGGTGATCAAATTCCATGAGTATTTTCCAAAGCTTTGTCCGCCTTACTGCGGGCTAGAGATCAATTTCAAAAGGATACGTGAAAATCCCAGGATAAAATATTTCACTTCCTCAACAATCGAAAAAATAAGTGGTGATAAAGGAGATTATCAGGCGGTAATCAGGCATGAAGCACAAATGGTCAACAACAACTGCACGGCTTGCGGCGCCTGTGTTGATGTTTGTCCGGTGGAGCGGGAAAATGAATACAATTACGGCCTCGACAAAACGAAAGCCATTTACCTGCCTCACGAACTTGCATTTCCGTTTAAATTCACCATTGATGAAAATGCTTGTAAAAAACAGGCATGCTCCAAATGCGTTGAAGTGTGCGACTACAATGCCATCCATCTTAATGCAATACCTGCCACCACAGACCTGAAGGTCTCATCGCTTGTATTTGCCACCGGTTGGGAGCCGTACGATGCCAACAAACTGGAAATCCTTGGTTTTGGCAAACATCCCGACATCATCACCAATGTGATGTTTGAAAGATTTACTGCACCCAACGGCCCGACCGGCGGAAAGCTACTCAGACCATCGAATGGAGAAACACCCCAAAATGTTATTTTCGTGCAATGTGCCGGATCAAGGGATGAAAATCACCTTCCCTATTGCTCGGCTGTGTGCTGCTCGGCTTCGCTCAAACATGCGCTCAAAGTCAGGGAAAAAAACCCGGAAGCCAAAGCCAGGATATTTTACATTGATTTGAGGGTAACAGGCAGGAACGAGGACTTCCTGAATAAAGTGAAAGAAGATGAAGGCATCGAACTGATCAAAGGCAAAGCGGGAAAGATTGAGATTGAAAACAATGAAATATATGTGATCGCGGAGGATATCGCATCAGGTAGAAGGCTCAAAACAAAAGCGGACCTTGTCGTGCTGGCAACGGGCATTGTTCCTTCCGCAGTTGAAAGCATAGAAAACGGCACCGAAGGCTTTCTTGATCAATTGCAAAACGGGTATATTGCTTCTGGCTGCGCCAAACGTCCCATGGATGTTTCAGCATCTCTGAAAGACGCCACGGCAGCCGCTTTAAAAGCCATACAGCTATGACGGAGAAAATGATCGGGATATATATCTGCACAGGCTGCGACATCGGCAATTGCATCGATGTGCAAAAGCTTTGCGATGGGGTTTCGGAAGAATACAATCCTGACGTAGTTCAAACCAGACCTTCCCTTTGTCATGCTGCCGGGCCTGATCTGATTAAAAATGACATCAAAGAAAAAGATCTTAATGGTGTTGTCATTGGCGCTTGCTCCCACCGTTTTCATAACAAAACATTTTCTTTTGATAAAGAGATTCTTACAGAAAGGGTAAATCTGCGTGAGCAAGTAGCCTGGTCACAGGAAGCCCGAAACGAAGACACCCAAATGCTGGCAGAAGACCTCATGCGCATGGGACTGGCCAAAATCAAAAGCATCCTCAATCCAAAACCCTACATCCCAGAAGATCCATCCAAAAACATTCTTGTTCTGGGAGGGGGTATCAGCGGAATAACTGCTGCCATCGAAGGAGCAAAAGCGGGTTATGAAATCATACTCATTGAAAAAGAAGATATGCTGGGCGGATGGTCCAACAACCTTTTCAAGCAAATACCACTTGAACCGCCCTTTCAGGAACCACAGGAAAGGATCATTTCTGAAAAGATACTTGAGCTACAGGGAAATAAAAACATACATAGCTTTCTTTCGACCAACATTGAAAAAATATCAGGTGAGCCGGGTAATTTCAAAGTCCTGTTATCAAAAAGCGGAGAGCAAACATCACTTAAGGCCGGGGCCATCGTGCTCGCCACCGGATGGAAACCCTATGATGCAAACAAGCTCACGCATCTTTCTTACAACAGTTCACAGGATATCATTACCAATATTGAGTTTGAAAAGATGGCCAATGATGGGAACATCCGGATACCATCTTCCGGGAAAGACCCCAAAAGCGTGGTTTTTATTCAATGTGCCGGATCGAGGGATAAGGGGCATCTCCCCTACTGTTCAAACTATTGCTGCGGTACTTCCCTGAAACAGGCCAAATATTTACTTAATATCTTCCCCGAAACCAATGTTTACATCATTTATAAAGACATACGCACGCCCGGACATTACGAGGAGTTCTACAAGCATTTGCAAAATGAAGAGCGCCTGTTCCTTACAAAGGGAGATGTCAGGGAGATCAATGTAAATGGAGGATTGGAAGTAGATTTTCAAAGCGATCTTTTCCGGGAAGAAATCAGAATCGATGCCGATCTGGTTGTGCTCGCCATGGGTATGACGCCTTCAAACTCGGAAGATCTGAACCTGGCATACCGAAAGGGAAAAGGTTTGCCGGAATTGAAATACAGCTTCCCCGACAGCCACTTTATCTGTTTCCCTTATGAAAGCAGAAGAACGGGTATCCATGCCGCAGGAACAGCCCGCGCTCCCATGGATATTCCATCAAGCATGGAAGATGCAGGCGGCGCCATGTTGAAAGCCATCCAGTGTGTGGAAGCCACAGGTCGCGGTGAGTCTGTTCATCCGCGCTCAGGCGATCAAAGCTGGCCCGAACTTTACATGCAGCGTTGTACGGATTGTAAAAGATGTACGGAAGAATGTCCTTTTGGTTCCTATGATGAAACCGAATCGGGCACTCCTTTGCCTAATCCGGCCAGGTGCCGAAGGTGCGGGATTTGTCTGGGCGCCTGCCCCGAAAGGATCATCAACTTCAGCAACTTCTCCATCAACAGTGTTTCGGAGATGATCAGGGCCGTGCATGTACCGGACGAGTTTGAGGAGAAACCCAGGATACTGGCCTTTGTTTGTGAAAATGATGCATATCCTGCATTTGATATGGCAGGGTTGAAACGATTGAAATACAGCTCGTTTGTCAGGATCATTCCGGTGAGATGCATAGGATCCATAAACAAGGTCTGGATATCCGATGCGCTTTCGCAGGGATTTGACGGTATAATTCAAATCGGCTGTAAACCAGGCGATGATTACCAGTGCCACTACATACATGGCAGCGAACTGACGGAAAAACGAGGAGAGAACATTCAGGAAACCCTTGACAAGATGATGCTGGAATCGGAAAGGATCAAAACGGTTTTCCTGGAGATCAACGAATATGATAAAATACCGGATATCATCAATGATTATGTGGAAGAGATTGAGCTGGTGGGGATGAACCCGTTTAAAGGGATGTAGCTGGAAATTTGAAGGTGGAAATTTGGAAATTGATGACGATAAAAAAATATTTAACCGCAGTATTCGCAATGAAATTGCAAAGAAAGCTAAGAAATATAATCCATTCTTCTTTGCGAGCTTTGCAAAAACATGGCGTCCTTTGCGGTTAAAAAATTTAAGATACGACATCAGAAAACCTGGAATAATGGAAATAAAGGTATAAGGTTTTAAGGTAATGGAATTTACACCGGACATAGGATTTATCCGAAAACTCAAGCGCAACAGCAAAGCCCCGCTCAAGCAATGCATGCAATGTGGCAATTGCACGGTGGTTTGTGAACTTTCGCCGGTAGAGTATCCTTACCCGAGAAAGGAGATGCAGTGGGCCGCCTGGGGATTGAAGGATAAGCTGGTTACCGATCCCGATATCTGGCTTTGCCATCAGTGCGGTGATTGCAGCACCTATTGTCCGCGTGGGGTGAAGCCCGCGGATGTGCTGGCAAGTCTGAGGCAGGAAAGCATTATTCATCATGCCAAACCACGATGGATGGGACGTTTAATGAGCTACCCCCTTTTTCTGCCCGTAGCGCTTATTCTTCCGCTGGCCATAATTATACTGATCCTGCTTCTGGCAGGCACGCTGAATACGCAAGTCAATCCTGTAAACTACGGAACCTTTTTCCCGCATGCCATTCTAAATTCCACTTTTGGCTCCCTTTTTCTCCTGACGGTGATCGGAATGATCTTCAGCATCAGGTCTTTTTGGAAAGACTTGAAGAAATCTTATCCGCCCGACAAAGCGCAAAAAAGTTTTTTTAAAAGTTTTCTGGAAGCCATCCGGGAGATCATAACACACAGAAAATTCAACAAATGCCAAACCGTTAAATACCGCACCTACGCACATTTTTTAGTGTTCTGGGGATTTGTCATTCTGCTGTTTGTTACTTTATTTGCCATTCTGAGTGTGATCTTCTGGGAGTATCCTATTCCCCTTTGGAATCCCATAAAAATTGCAGGCAACATCGCCTTCCTGATGCTTTTCACAGGTACAAGCATCATGATCTTCGAAAGAATCTTCAACAAGGAAAAAGCAGGGAACACCGTCTATTTCGACTGGGTATTTCTGATCGTCTTCTACCTTTTGATCCTCACCGGACCGGTTCTGGAAATCGCCCGTTTCACCAACTGGAGCGGTGGTTATATCTGGTATATCCTTCATCTGGTTTTGGTATGGTTTATCATTATTTTCCTGCCGTACACCAAATTTGCGCACATGATCTACCGGACGATTGCTGTAGCCTATCTGAGGTATTCGGGAAGGAAATAAAGAATCATTCCGTTGTCCAAAATAAACCAACACCTCCGGTGTTGTTCCGACTCTTGGCCTGTCACATTGCTACATTAAATGAACCGCTCCGCGCTTCTCTTTCACCTGATTAAAACTCACTCGCAAACAAGAAGCAGATAGATCATCTGATTGAAATTTCCTACAAACATTTGGATGCTCAGAAAACCGCGGAGCGGTTCATTTAATGTAGCGTTAGGAAATGCCATGCATTTTTCAAAAACTGCAGAGCAGTTTGTTTATAGACACATTCTCACCCCCTATATATTTGCCTATAATCGCCTGAATCCTTAACTTCGTACAAAAATTTTAAGATGAAAGCTATAAACATTTTATTCTCTCTGTTACTTCTTTTCTGTTTTACAGGAATTCAGGCTCAGGAACCGGAAAACAATAATGATCCGATTAAAGAAATAAACCAGGAAATCAATAATATGGACCATCGCTTCGACGTCCTGAAAAAACAATTACAGGATCTGCTTTGGTATCAGAAAGTGGTTGATGTTGCTGTAATTGATAAGGTTTACATTACTGGTCCTCCGGCCACCAATATCAAAAACCCCACCGCTATGGGTGTTGATAATCCATTGAAGTTTTACACCTATGTTTTTATCCCCAGGGGGATAAATTTAAGCAAAAAACACCCTCTGATGGTTTTGCCGCATGGCGGGGTTCATGGCGACCTGACCACCTATTATGCCCATATCATCCGTGAACTGATGTATCAGCAATACATCGTAGTTGCCCCCGAATACCGGGGAAGCACAGGTTATGGCAAAACTTTTTACGAGCATATCGATTACGGCGGCCTTGAAAATGAGGACGTGAACGCCTCCCGCGACTGGATGATCGAAAATTATGATTTTGTAGATAAAAACAGAGTAGGAATCATGGGCTGGAGCCACGGTGGCATGATCGCCCTGATGAATATTTTCGACTGGCCCAAAGATTATAAAGTAGCCTTTGCCGGTGTACCCGTCAGCGACCTGATCGCCAGGATGGGTTACCAAACGCAGTCTTATCGTGATCTTTATTCAGTCGATTATCATATTGGTAAAACAGCCCACGAAAATGTGGAAGAATACAAACGCCGCTCCCCGGCCTGGAACGCGCACAAACTGCAAACACCCTTGCTGATCCACACCAACACCAACGATGACGATGTGAATGTGCTTGAGGTGGAGCATCTGATCAAATCCCTAAAAGCCGAAGGCAAGGATTTTGAATACAAGATCTACCAGGATGTGGAAGGAGGACATTCATTTGACAGGATCGACACGCAGATTGCACAGGAAATCAGAGTGAAGATTTACAAATTCCTGGCGCAATATCTGAATCCGCCTGAAACAATTGATAATGCAAAGGAATTGAAGAAAGCAGCTTACAGGGTAAAATAAAGCACTAAATATCAAACCACAAATCACAAATAAATTCCAAATGTAAATGATCAAATGACCAAAATTTTCAGCGATTGGTAAGGATGTTTTGGTCATTGATATTTAGTAAATTGGTTATTATTTGTAATTTGATAATCTGTGATTTGGAACTTTAACTAAACCTGATCGCCTTGATCGGAGTGATCTTCGCGATGATATAGGAGGGGGTAATCAGGATAAACAAGTTGATGAGCAAAGCATCTGCGTTCACCAGCAAGATGTACCAAAGGTTCAGGTTGATGGGCACTACATCCATATAATAGGATTCCTGGTCGAGGGTGATCAGTCCGGTGTATTCCTGCAGCAGGCACAACCCGATACCGAACAGGTTTCCCCAGAACAGTCCGATACCTATGATGTAAGCCGCATTGTAAAGAAAAACCTTCCTGATGCTGATGTTTCTCGCCCCAAGCGCTTTCAGTATGCCGATCATATTGGTGCGCTCCAGGATCAGGATGAGCAGGGTAGAGATCATGGTCACCGCCGCCACCAGCACCACCAGAACCAGGATCACAATAACATTCTTATCCTGCAGCTCCAGCCAGTCGAAAATCTGCGGATACAAATCCCGGATCGATTGAGCATCGAGCTCATAGTTTATATTGCTGAATATTTTTTCCGTAACTTCATCAAGGTCATCAAAATCATACAACAGTACCTCAAATCCACCCACCTGATCAGGCTTCCAGTAATTCAGGTCGCGAATATGCTTAATGTCGCCGATCACATATAGCTTATCGAATTCTTCCAGCCCGGTTTCATAGATCCCTTTTATTGTGAACCTCCGGCCTCGTGTTTTGCTCTGGTCGCCGGCTATGAAATACATACGCAAAGGATCGCCCACTTCCAGCTTCAATAAGTTCGCCAGCACCCTCGAGATCAAAACATCATCTGTTTCAGCGCTATCTTTGATATTCAGGGGCTCGCCCTTAATGATCTTATCACTAAAGAACGACCAGTCGTAATCCGGTCCCACCCCTTTTAGCACAACCCCCTGTATCTGATCATTTTCCTTGATGATACCCGCCTTCAAAGCAAACACCTGAATTTTCCTGACTTCTTCCATGCGATCCAGTGCCGGGTAAAAACTCTGATTTTTGCTGATGGGCGTTTTTTCATAGGAAACATTTCCGCTATAAGGTCCGATCTGTATATGCGCCCCGAAACCCGTCACCTTGTCGCTGATCTCCTGCTGGAAACCGGTTACCACTGAAATGGCAATGATCACCACGGCCAGTCCGAGTGCAATGGCGGCAATGGCCAGCAGGATCACCGGGCGGGAGAAGTTTTCCCTCGACCGGGTTACGATATGCCGGGCAATGAATAATTCGGTATTCACAGTGCGTTTTTTACAAAAGTAGAAAAGAAAAACTTAGCCTGCCTGTCAGACTTGTTTTAACTTTGATGCCGTATAAAAATTCCGGATATGTTTAAAAAGCCTTTCTTCCTGCTCATCGGTCTGATTTTTCAGTTCAGCTGTTCCGCACAAATCGACCCACATCAGTCTCATGAAGAAAACCTGGTTTTGAGTGGAGCTTATCAATTCGATAGTTACCTGCCGATGTTAAAAGACAAACGGGTTGCCCTGGTGGCCAATCATACCTCAAAGTTAAACCGGACCCACCTGGCCGACAGCTTACTGGCCCTTGATGTGAACCTGGTTAAGGTGTTTAGCCCGGAACATGGCTTTCGCGGCAAGGCAAGCGCGGGAGAACAGATCAGCGCTGAAAAGGACGCAAAAACCGGATTGCCCATTGTTTCGCTATACGGCAGTCACAAAAAGCCCACAACAGAAGATTTGCAGGACGTCGATATTGTGCTGTTCGATCTGCAGGATGTGGGCGTGCGGGTTTACACCTACATCTCCACCATGTCGTATGTGATGGAGGCCTGCGCCGAAAATTACATCCCTGTTGTGGTGCTCGACCGGCCCAACCCCAACGGACATTATGTGGATGGACCGGTGCTGGAAAAAGATTTTTCCTCTTTTGTGGGATTGCATCCGGTGCCTTTGGTGCACGGCATGACCGTGGGCGAATACGCCCGCATGCTGAACGGCGAAGGCTGGCTGGAGAACGGCATAAAATGCGAGCTGAGAGTTATTCCCGTAAAAAACTACGATCACAATACCCTATATCAGCTGCCTGTTCAGCCTTCACCCAACCTGCGAGACATGAACGCCATTTACCTCTATCCCAGCCTGGTGCTGTTCGAGGGCACCATCGTGAGTGTTGGACGCGGTACGGAGCATCCTTTTGAAGTGCTCGGCCACCCGGATTTTATGATCGGCAGCTACACTTTTAAGCCCGAACCCAACGACGGGGCAAAGCATCCCAAACACGAAGGCCAACAATGCTACGGCACCTCGCTTATCGGTTATACCCAACAAGCCGGCATACCGGATGAATTAAAGCTGGGCTGGCTGATCGCTTATTACGATTATTTTAAAGAAAAAGAAGATTTTTTCATTCCCTTTTTCGACAAACTGGCCGGCAACGATAAACTCAGGAAACAAATCATAAGCGGGATGAGCGAGGAGGAGATCAGAGATTCATGGGAAGTGGGTTTGGAGTGTTTTGAAAAAGTCAGGGAGAAGTATTCGCTGTATGGGGGTTTTTGAGAAAATCTATTTGAGTTGCATGTATCTTGGATCTTTCAAAATCATTTTAATCAGTTTTTCTTTGCATCCGAATTTTTTACGCTTGACCTGATTTTCGGTTAATCCGAGTTCTTTGGCAATCTGCTTATAGGGTATTTTCTTAAAATGCATTAAAAAAATTATTCGGCATAATCCGGGAAGCTTATCAAAGAATTTAATATACAGGCTGTATTTTTCTTTTCGTATGATTTGCTTAATAATCTCATCGCATTCGCCTTTTTGCTCCTCATCAAGTTCCTCCAAATACCCTGATCTTTTTCTTTTCCGAAGTTCCTTCAACCAATAATTCTTACAGAACCCCAAAAAATAAGAAGGGAAATTTACGTATAAGACCACGTCTTTTTCAATTGTTTTCTGATATATGGCGATGTAAGTGTATTGAAATACCTCCCAGGCATCTTCCGTTGTGCCACCTTTTGATTTTATGTATTCTTCAACCATCCAGAAGCAATTTTTGAGGATGTGACGTGCAATTTTTTCATCGCGATTTTTTATGCCTTCAATGATTTCTTCATTGGAAATATCATTAGACTTTATCATCATGAATGATTTTTTGAGTTTGGTTTTCAAAGAAGATGGGTAAATATATAATAAAACATTCACAAATCCAAATATTAAGAAAGTTTTTTTTTATTCGCTTCTCAATTAACTTTTCAGCAGGGCTTTCTTTTAAAAAAATAAGCTTACATTTAAACATAAAAAAATAATGGCAGGACATGCATAAAAAATTCAACATCCGTTCCCGTCTCCGCTCCTTCCGCCATGCCTTCCGCGGTATTTTTTATATGTTGCGTACACAGCATAACGCCTGGATACATGCGGTGATCGCCCTTGCGGTGATGGTGTTGGGAATTGTTTACCACATCAGCCCAACGGAATGGATGCTGGTGGTGCTGTGCATCGGCATGGTGTTCGGGGCGGAAGCCTTCAACACGGCCCTGGAAAGCATGACCGACCTGCTGATGCCGGAGCAGCATAAAAAAGCCGGGCTGTCCAAGGACCTGGCTGCCGGGGCGGTGCTGATAAGCGCTATTGCTGCGGCTGTTATCGGTTTGCTTATCTTTGTACCTAAAATATTTATGCTATGATCCTGATCGCAGACAGCGGAACCACCAAAACCGACTGGTGCCTGGTTGACGCCTACGGCTACCCCAAATACCTGGAAACTGCCGGATTCAATCCTTACTACATGGATTCGGATACCATCCGCAACATCCTCGAAAAAGAGCTGACTCCACTGATTGACGAGAAAAACATTAAAGAGCTGTATTTCTATGGCTCGGGCTGCTCCACCAACACCAAAAGGTTGATCGTGGACAATGCCCTGAGCGATACCTTTACCGAAGCCCATATCGAGGTGGAGCATGACCTGCTTGGAGCGGCCCGCGGCCTGCTGGGCAGGGACGCCGGCATCGCCTGCATACTGGGCACCGGGAGCAATTCATGCTATTACGACGGGCAGGCCATTACCGAAAACATACCCTCGCTGGGCTACCTCTATGGGGACGAAGGCAGCGGGGCATACATCGGTAGAAAGCTTTTGGAGGCATACCTCAAAAACAAGCTGCCCGAAGAGATCAATCTGGCCTTCACCGAAAAACATGAGCTTTCGCTGGAGCAAATCCTCGACGCCACTTACAACCGTGAAAAACCCAACCAGTTTATGGCGTCTTTCGTCCCTTTCGTGGCGGAACATATCGACAATGATTTTTTAAGGAATCTTGTGCGCGCTTCTTTCGAGGATTTCATGCAAAACCAGGTGTTCAGGTATTCCAGGTTCCGCGAAAACGCCATTCACTTCAGCGGTTCCATCGCTTTTATTTTCAAGGATATTCTGGAAAGGGTTTTGAAAGAATATGATCTAAAGATGGGCAAGATCATTAAAAAACCCATCGAAGGCCTTGCCGGTTACCATTTCCCCGAATGATCAATCGCATGACAATATACGTTGAAGCATATCTTCAAATTCCATCGGAAGAAACCACCTGATCTCCTTATCTTTTTTAAACCAGGTGAGCTGACGTTTGGCGTAACGGCGGGTGTTTGTTTTGATATCGGTTACAGCCTGATCCAGTGAGATCCGGCCGTCGAAATACTCAAAGAGTTCTTTGTAACCAACCGTGTTGAGGGCATTCAGCCCTTTGTAAGGGTACAGGGCGAGGGCCTCTTCAAGCAAGCCTTTTTCCATCATGCGATCAACTCTGTTGTTTATTTTTTCAAAAAGTTTCTGCCTCTCCAGGTTAAGACCAATCTTAATGATATTGAAGCCCCTTCCCACCTTTTCTCTTTTCCTGAGTTCAGAATACTTTTTACCTGTTTGCAAACACACCTCGATGGCCCGCATCAGGCGTTTTGGATTGGCCAGGTCCACTTCCCGGTAATATTCGGGATCGAGTTCCATTAGTTTTTCCCGGAGGGATTCAATGCCCCTACGCTTAAAATCTTCATTCAATCTGGCCCTTAATTCAGGATCGGCATCCGGCAGATCGTCTATCCCCTTGCAAACCGCATCGATGTACAAGCCACTGCCACCAACAAGCAACGCATGATCTTTTGTTTTGAAAAGATCATCGAGTATGGCCAAAACATCTTGTTCAAAAAGAGAAACATTGTAATAATCATGGATAGAAAGATGGCCGATCAGGTGATGCGGCACTTTTTCCATCTCTTCTCTGGAAGGCTTTGCCGTGCCGATGTTCATTTCCCTGTAAAACTGCCTGGAATCGGCCGAGATGATCTCCGTATCCAGCTCATGGGAGATTTGGATAGCGGCGGCCGTTTTACCAACGGCTGTCGGGCCTGTGATCACCACAAGGGTTTTATAGGTCATTATTCATTGTTTTCTTTCTGCTCGGGCAGTTGCCTGAGGTCTTGCCTTTGGTGCCATTCTTTTTCTTCCTGTTCAAAATCGTCGATATCTTTTACAGGCTTAAGGCCCATCTCCTTTCCCTTTTCTTTCATAAAATTAAGGGCATCCCTGAAGTCGTTTTGTACTTCACCATCGAGTATGGCCTCACGGATCGCACCTTTGATGTCCCCCACTTCCCTTCCGGGCGTAATATCAAAAACTTTCATAATGATCTCTCCTGAGATCGGCGGTTCCCAGTTCCTGATCCGGTCCTTGGCTTCCACTTCCTTCAGCTTCCTGCGAACCATTTTAAAGTTGTTGCGATAACGTCTCACCTTCTTCGGATTCTTGGAAGTGATGTCTGCTTCGCAAAGGGTCATCAGTTCTTCCAGGTCGTCGCCGGCATCAAACAGCAAACGGCGAATGGCCGAATCAGTGACATTCTCCTCAGTGAGGGCAATAGGTCGCAAATGCAGCTGCACCAGTTTCTGCACAAAGCGCATCTTTTCGTTCATCGGCAACTTCAGCCGCCTGAACATTTTCGGAACCATGCGCGCCCCGATGAAATCATGGGAGTGGAATGTCCAGCCCTGCTCCGATTCGAATTTCTTGGTGACCGGCTTGCCAATGTCATGAACCAGGGCGGCCCAGCGGAGCCATATATTATCGGATTTGCCGGCCACATTGTCGAGTACCTCCAGGCTGTGGTAAAGGTTGTCTTTATGTCCCCTGCCGTCAACGTATTCCGTTCCGTACATCTCATAAACCTCGGGCAGGATGATCTGAAGCAAGCCGGATTTGAACATCAGGTCGAAACCGATGGATGGCTTGGGGGAGGCCATGATCTTTTGCAATTCGTCGGCCACGCGCTCCATCGAAACGATCTTGATGCGGTGGGCGTTTTCCCTCAGGGCTTCAAAAGTTTCCGGGTGAATTTCAAACTGTAGCTGGGTGGCAAAGCGGATGGCCCGCATCATGCGCAAAGGGTCGTCTGAAAATGTCCTGCCCGGTTCCAGCGGCGTACGGATAAGGCTGTCGTGCAGGTCCTGTATGCCGTTGAAAGGATCGAGCAGCTCCCCGTAATTTTCCTTGTTCAGGCTAAGGGCCAGGGCGTTGATGGTAAAGTCGCGGCGGTTCTGATCGTCCTGCAGGCTGCCATCTTCCACAATAGGTTTTCTTGAGTTTTTGCGGTAGCTTTCCTTGCGGGCGCCCACAAATTCGATCTCCCAGTCTTTGTAATGCAGCATGGCCGTCCCGAAGTTTTTGAACACCCTGGGTTTTTTCGCACCAACTGCTTTTGCTACCTCTTCTGCCAGGCGGATACCGCTTCCCACGGTAACAATGTCCACATCCTTCGACCGGCGATGCAGAAAAATATCCCGCACGAAGCCACCGATCACATAAGCCTCCGTGCCAAGCTTTTCGGCCGTTTCGGAAACCACTTTAAAAACCGGATGTTTCAGATGTTCTATCAAAGACAAGCGCTTTTAATGATCAATGCAATGCAAAAGTAATAAAAGGCGGGGAAAGTGGATGGCGGATTGGGTGGTCATTCGATGCTCATTCGATGGCCATTCAATAGAAATTCATGGTCATTCAATCGTCATCAAAACATTTTGTATATTTACATTAATAAAAACCCTAACCAACTGTTACAATTAAAAACATTCATGGGCTTGATAATACTTTTCTGGACAACGCTCAATTCCAATGCACAAGACTTTGAACCACTTGAAGTTGATACAGCCAGGGAATTGGATCAATTTATAGAAAACTGGGATTCGGCTTCTTTCTCTTATCAGGAATGGGATGTTGAATGTGATCATTGGAAGATTGATGAAGATAACGGACAACCGCCCCCCTCGGCAAAGAATGCCGGAAAAACCCTTACCAAACCAATACCTTTGCACAATCAATAAAATCGTTTTGCTGAACGATCAAATAATACACACCGCTTTCGGCATTTTCCAGGCTGATGGTCGCTACACCATCTTTTTGCGTGTATTGAAAAGGAACGGAAGCACCTGCAGCATTTACAAGCCTGATATTTGCATCCGAAGGAAGCTGTGCCGTAAAATTGCCGAAAGCCGGGTTCGGCCAAACCCGGATCGAAGAACTGCCAGCAATGCTTTCATCCAGCCCAAATGGCAATGAATCCGGAGGGTCCATCAGGGAGAGAAAGTACCTTGCACCCCCGTTTTCATCAGATAAAACATGCTCCCCGAACACAACGGTTTGGCCGAATGTGCCTGTATACCCAACATTGTGAGCCGGGTCGCATGAAATACCCGCAGGAGAATTCGCATGACCCGGCACCTTTGCTGCCCACCGCAGTGTCCCTTCCTGCCCGATCTTATATATTGTAATAGCATCCCCTGAGGTGCTGAGCATGGTGTCGGGAAGGCTTAAATCTTCTTTGAATTTTGAACAGACGTACAGGTCCGAATCCTCATCCATAACCATATCTTTTAAAATGGTTATATCCGACCATGACTTCACAAACCAAAGCGAGTCGTATTCCGGGCTGATCTTAAAAACATACTCCCGGCTGGCGTAGTCATCTTCCTCAATATGCAGGAAGTCGTTTTGAAGGGTATAAAAATAATTGCCTGCCATGATCAGGTTATCGTCTTTGTCGATTTCAATTTCAAGCGCATAGGCCAGGCCCCCGTCGGCCCTGACAAACTCTCCGTCTTCATTCAATTTAGCAATAAACCCCATAACCTCATCTTCAGGAGCGGTCAGGGAATGGTCCCCAAGAATTAGTACATGGCTGTGCCCGGCCCGGGAATCGAATTGCCCCACGACAAAAACATCGCCATTGGCATTCACGGCCACATCCATCCCTTTGGCTTTGCAGTTGTTGGAAGGCTGTCCTGCCCCGACGCCTGCATGATTGCTCCAGATAAGTTCGCTTTCCTCTGTTATTTTGTAGATGCACATATCCGAAGTGGCCCCCTGGTCGGCGCCATAGAGAGTATCGATTCCGTAAATGCCAACCTTTCTGAAAAAACCCGTGAAAAAGTAACTGTTCTCTTCATCAATGGCTATCCCTTGCGGGATTGCGCTTGGGTAGCGTATCCAGTCCAGGGCTCCATCGCTGTTGAGTTTCATTATATATTGCTCAAAAGGAGCTTCCTCCAGGAGCTCATCGTTAAAGTAAACTTCGGTCGATTGAAGCTCCCCGCATAACAAAATATTGTCATGTCTGTCGATCATCACATCTAAAGCATTGTCTTCCTGGTAATCTTCGAGTGATCCGAAATGATTTACCCAGAGAATATTTCCTTCGGGTCCGGCTTTCACAATCAGCAGGTCTTTGCCGTATGGCCATTCATCAGGTGAGTCATCCAGTGCCTCGTATTCAATCCCGTTGAATTCGGTCCATTTTGCAAACTGTATTACAAAAATATGATTGCCTTCACTATCGGCGACAACAACCTGTCCTTTGCCATTGTTGGCGTCTGCATCAGCCAGTCCGTTCATGGCCCAATGGAAATCCTGTGCGTTTAAACTGCAAACAAAGAGAAATAGAAATGCAATAAGATGAATCCGGTTCATGATTAAATTTTATTTTTGCGCTAAAGTAAAAAACAAAGCCAAATGAGAAACGTCTTCACTTTCTTTTTCGCAATTATTTTCCTCACCGCCTCTGCTCAGCAAGCGGGGGTTCATCTGCTTGACAAATCCGGAGGCGGATATCATACCAAAGACATGGCGCCAACCACTTTTTTAAGGGATCAGGATGGGACGTATTACATTTCACAATATCATGTTGCCAATATCGGGAGTGGGCGCCACTATTTCGAGCTCATTAAATATAGTACGGATGGCGAAATCATTTGGAACTGGAACCTTTACGAAGACAACGGCAACGATCTCCCCAATGGTTTTTGGGGGGCATTTATCAATGATATGGTAGCCGACGACGATGGCAACTTATACATTGCGGGCAATACCGGTACCACAGACAACATTAAGTTTTCTTCATTTGAACTGCAAGGTATCGACGCCCACAACACCAAAAAAGAAAGAAGCTTTATCGCCTGCCTGAGCAATGAAACCGGCGAGGTTAGCTGGCTGGTGCAAGACACCAATTACCAGAACCTGTCCGCCGCAACCGACCTGATCCTGGACGGAAATATGCTCTATGTTGGCTATTTCCAGTGGAGGTTTCAAGAATTGAATTCAAGCAACGGAAATCCCGTCATTTTGCCGGAAGGGAACATCGGCATAATGAAAATGAAAACCGACGGAGAATTCCTTGATTATGTGGCCGGAGAGGTTGTGATGGACCCCGAATCCATGCTGGTGCTTTGGGACCCGGACCCCGTGGCCATGGCGCCGGGACGCAGGCTTGCCCTTTCGCCCAAAATCAGGATGGATAAGCAAAAACGCTTCACTTTAATGACCTGCGTTACCAATGATTTCAGATACGACGGGAATAGCGTTGCAGCCATGGAAGACCCGCCCGGGAACACCCGGCCCAATATGCTGGTGGGATACATCACGCAGGATTTGAACTGGGAATACGCACATATGGCCTTTATGTATGATCCGTACGGCTGGGAACTCACCGAAGTCAGGCCCGTCTTTGATCTGGATGCGGACGGCAATGTAATCCAGACATTTTACAAAACCGGTTATATGGAAACCGAAAGACTGATCTTTGAAGACGGAAGCATAGACACCCTATGCGGTGGGTTTTTACTGAAATACAATCGTTCGGGGGAAATCCTGGAAAAATATCATCTGAAAAAACATACCATTGTAACAGATTTGCTGACAGATGGTGAGCGCTGTTATTTATTCGGGACATACAATGATTCATTGTCCATTCCCGGATGCCCCCTGCAAACGTCCTACGGTGAACGTGACATTTTTCTGGCTGCGGTTAGCCAGGATTTGAGTGACGGGCGAATTTACAATTTCGGCAGCCCGGCCGATGACTACACTTCCTTGATCCAATACAGCGACAGTACCTTTTACATGCTTGGAGCCAGCGATCACAAGATCAAATTCAACTATGAATACCTGATGGATGAAACGGAAGCGGCATTTATCATTGAGCTAACTACCAAGGGAGCGAGCGGGATATGGGATCCCATTGCACCTCAAAACCAATTGATCGTATCGCCCAATCCTGCCTCAAACATCATCATGATCGAAACGGAAATAAAAGATTTTTCAGTTGTCATCAGGGATTTATCAGGTAGAATCGTATTTCAAGCCAGGGACTGTGACAGCCGGCGGCCCATCAACATCTCCTCTTTAAAAGCCGGTCAGTATTTGCTGATCGTAGAAAAGGACAGGCAATTGATCGGAACGGCAAAGTTCAGTGTTTTGCAATACTAAACCTTGCTACCATAGTGCCATTCCAAACGGAATTTAAATCTCGCATTAACTACCATGCCAACACTCCTAACGGAATTATAGCCTCGTAGAGGCGTCAGTATGGTAGCAGAAAAACAATCAGCACAGAGCAGCCCCGACAGGGGTGACACATTTCATTGCAAATACCCCCTCGTTATTGTTTTGTATTAGTCAACACCACAAAAACCTGTCAGCGTCTGAAAGACCTGACAGCGTTCAAAAAAACATAACAAATCAGACCCTTCGGGTTTAATTAAAGAACATGGTTTTCTTTGTTCCTCATCATCCTCGGATAAAATCCTTATTTTTACGGATTCAAAATAAAACCTTATGAAACTTATGAAACAGATCCTATTTGTGCTGGGAATGATCCTGATTTTCGCATCCTGCAATAGCGGGAGCAAACAGGAGAAAACAGAAGACAATTATGAAGATGCGCTGCAGGGCATGACAACGAAAAGCAGCAGTAAGCAAGCGGTTGTGATAGAGTCGATGGATGCCGGAACCTACACCTACGTTAAGCTGAAAGCCGGCGGAAAGGATTTCTGGGCAGCCATTACCGCACGGCCCGTGGAAGAGGGCAAAACCTATTATTATACCGAATCTATCCTGATGAAGGATTTCGAAAGTAAACAACTGGAAAAAACCTTCGATTCGGTACTGTTCATCCAGGATTTTAGCGAAACACCCATGGATTCCCCCGAAATGGCCGCCACTTCACCACATGACCACAGTACGGTCGGCAAGCGTAACGACATCAAGATTGAAACAGGCGGAGAAGCCGTCAGCCTCGAACAGCTTTTTAAAAACAAGAAAAGTTATGAAGGAGAAGAAGTTACCATTCAAGGACAGGTGGTTAAGATCAACAAGAACATCATGCAGCGCAACTGGATCCACATACAGGACGGCACCAGCCATGAAGGCGCCTACGACCTGACCATCACCACCACCGGCTCCATCGACTTCAGGGTGAACGACATCGTTACTTTTATGGGCACACTTGACCTGGATAAAGATTTCGGATCAGGATATTTTTACCCGGTGATCGTGGAAAATGCCAAAGTGATCGATCACAAAGGGCAGACTTTCTGATCTGTTTTGGTCAGAACCTTTTGGTCAGATTGACATACAACCTGTGAAAAGTGAATGCTTCATCGAGGGTGGCTTCATAATTCAATGAAAGAAAAATCTGCCATGCCGTTCTCAGGCTGACCGAAGCCTCGATGATATGCTGGTTGGTTTCCAACTCATTATTGAAATAGGTATAATTAACATTTCTGTATCCCGCTGAAGTGTTTATCTTTCCTTTCATAAAATCGCGATACAACCTGGCGCCATACACCTGTCCTTTCAGATAGGTTGTCTCCAGCAAAATAGTGTTGATGTTGGCGGAAAGACCGAGGAAAGGCAGCTTGCTAAAGCTCATGTAGGCATAAAGGTTTTTCGACGGATTGTCGTCGGATTTCCGATCACGGTAACCCGCCCTGGCACCCACCGAAACGAATTTAAAGGGACGGTAATTGGCAGATAAAATAAAGCCCTGCAGGGTTTCCATCTCGAGCAATCGCTCTACAAAACTTTTATAGGTCTCGTAATAGATGATGTTGTTGCGGGCGCTGTAGGAAAAGGAAACCGATAGTTTTTTCAGCATGCGGTACCGGAGCGAAAGATAGAGATTGGTAAGATTGAAAACGCTTTCCTGTTGCCCGTCCACCTGCTTGTACAGATCGAATTCGCCGGAACCGAAAAAATATAGCTTCTTCACCAGCATATTCACATGCTGCACATAAACAAACCTCCTGTCGGTATTTCCTTTGTTGGTTTGCTCAACAAAGGCAAGGGTGGTTTGCATGCTTCCCTCTTCCGATTTATGATGATGATTGATGTAGGCGCCTGCCTGGAGCAAATCGGTGTTGAAACTGTAATCCTCCCAGTCGGGGCGCGAACCGGCCACGATCCCTGCCGTGAAACTGCCAAAGCCTTTCTCGAACTGCAGCCCGTCGATGGCGCCCATACTCGAAAGCTTCGGGTTGATCTTCCTGCCCAACCAGGCCTTCGTATTTGCATTGAAGGCATACTTCAGGTTCAGGTTGTATATCTTCAAACCGTTGTAAACATTATCCCGTATTTCATCCCATTCGTTGTTTCTGTGGCTGAATGCCACATAACTTTCAAAAGACAGGCGCGAGCCCCCGATGTGGTCGGCATCCAGCGAGAGCAGGTAGCGCAGGCGCTGCCGGTTTTCCATATCGGTATTGGAGAAATCGGAAAAGGAAGAAACAGATACCCGCCCATGTATGCGTTGATACAACTCGATCTTTTCCGGACTATCCTTATCCCTGTCCTGCTTTTTTTCTTTCGATTCCTTTTTTTTAGTCAACTCCCTTTTATCTTCTTTAACACCTTCTGAGTCCGCCCCAGCCGAAGGCTTATTGTCCAGGATGCGGTCGCCCACCTCAAGGTCAAATCCCGGCAGGGGATCGCATACACATGAAATGGAAGAAAGGTTTTTCACCACAAGTACGGGAACAAGGTTTTCATTTTTGCTCATAAACAGGGTATCACCTTCGGTTAGTCCCTCCGTCGATTCGAAGGTGACATATACATTGTTTGGGCTTTTGTAACTTACCTCTCCTTCTTTAAGTTGCTTCTGTTCCTGAGCTGATGTAGAAAGCGCCACAATCAAAATAGCAAACGGCAAAACGATATGTGCAAAGGTTTTCATTTCAAAACGCCCTTTCGTTGTTGATGTCCTTAACTTTCCTCAATTTGCCGAAAGGCTCTTCCCCGTTGGGATGACATTCGAAACAGGCATTGCTCTCATAGATGTAGCCCGGCACTTCGTCATGATCTTCATCCATGTCCTGTTGGTTGTGTTCATGGCAGTCGATACAGCTGAAAACGGTATAATTCGACGGATTGGTATGGCAGTCGATGCAGGCGCCCCACTCTCCATTGTGAGATCCGCTGTATATGGGGAAATACATCCCGTCGTGATCGAAAGTTGAGGGCTTCCAGGCGCTCTGGCTGTGGCACATTTCGCAATCGGTGGGGAATTGCGCGGACAGGTGCGGGGGATCGGAGGTCTGGTTGTAATCTTCCTGGTGACAACCTACACAAGTGTTTGGTGTGCTGATGTAGTTTCCGTCATGACAAAGCGCACAGTTATTGGCGATCTGGGCATGCGCCCCTTCAAGTACATGAAACTGGTCATGTATATCGAAAGAGGCCGGTTGCCAGCCCGGCTGTGTGCTGTGGCAATCGGCGCAGGAGGTTGAAAGCCCCAATTCCGCATGATCCGGATTGGTGGATTGATTGAAATCCGGTTCATGACAGGCAAAACATTCGGTCGGGGTTCCGGTATATCCGCTTGCGTGGCATTCGATGCAGGCGGTTGTGATATGCGCTCCTGTCAGCGGAAAAGCCGATTGGTTGTGGTCAAAACTGTTTTCCGCCGTTCCGTCAGGATGGCACTCATAACAGGCGATCGACTCGTAAATATAGCCACCCACTTCATCATGTTCTTCATCGGTATCAGGTTTATTGTGCTCATGGCAGTCGATACATGTGAAAAGATTGTAGTTTGACGGATCGGTATGACACTCCAAACATTCATTCCAGGTGCCATTGTGTTCACCGGAATAAATCGGAAAATACAATCCGTCATGTTCATCGAAGGTAGCCGGTTGCCAGCCCGGGTTGGTGGTGTGGCAGTTCTGGCATTCGGTTGACAGGCCGATGCTTTGATGGTTCGGGTTGGTGGTCTGTCCGTAATCTTCCTCATGACAGGCCACACACTGCATGGGGGTACCCTCATAACCATCAGCGTGACAATCGACACAAGCCGTTGTGATATGTGCTCCCGTCAGTGGAAACTGTGTCTGGCTGTGGTCGAAGCCGTCTTCGGCGCTTCCTGTGGGATGACACTGGTAGCAGGCCTGGCTTTCGTAGATATAACCGCCGACATCATCATGCTCTTCGTCCGTATCGGGTTTGTTGTGCTCATGGCAGTCGATACAGCTAAACAAAGTATAATCGTTGGGGTCGGTATGACATTCCATGCATGTACCCCATTCACCCTGGTGTTCACCTGAATAAATTGGAAAATACAATCCGTCGTGCTCCTGGAAACTTGCCGGTTTCCATCCCGGATCGGTAGTATGGCATTGCTGGCATTCAGTAGAAAATCCTGCCTGCTGATGTGCGGGATTTGCTGCATTTACATAATCCGTTTCGTGGCAGGAATAACAATTGGCCGAAATTTCGGAATAATCCGAACCGGGTGTATGGCATTCAAAGCAATTGGCGATATCGTGTCCTTTGGTCAGAGGGAAAAACGCGTGGTTGAAGCCGGCCCCGCTCCAATCAAATGCATTTACATTGTGGCATTCCTGGCAATTCACTGAAAAATCTGCTTCAACATGATTTGGATTATCGGCATCCAGGTATTCCTGTTGATGACATTCGATACATTCTATTCCGAGTGGTGCAAAGCGAAGCGAACTGGCTGAGGGATGGCAGTCACTGCATCCGGCGGTCAGATGCGCGCCCACCAGCGGGAAACGGCTTAACTGATGGATCTCCGTAATATTTGGAACGATCCATGACTGGGGCGTATGACAACGGCCGCAGTCCATCCCCAGGGTTTGCTCGTGCATGTCCGTATGACAGGCTACGCATTGAGAAGGTGTTTGAGAAAAAACCAGTGAAACATGACATTCGCGGCATCCTGTAAGCACATGTTGCCCTTCGAGGGGAAAAGAGGTGCTTGCATGATCGAAATCCATGTTTTCCTGGTTGAGTTTCCAGCTATCCGGGCTGTGGCATAGCTTACAACTCATATCAAAGTCCTCTCCATGCGGCGAATCCTTGGTTTGAAAAGCAAAGATCAGGATGAGGATAAAAATAAATCCGGTGGTTAATGACAGGCCTCGCATCTGTAATCGGGTATTTTGTATAATACATAAGTGACATTCCCCTGCCGAATCTCTTTATGACAGGCCGAGCATTCAATTTCTTTATGTCTTCCTTGAAGCGGAAACTCCGTATTGTCGTGATCAAATTTTTCTGCAGTCCAGTCGGTGTAGGCGTGGCATCTCAGGCACCGGTTTTCTCTCGTCTTTTCAAATTGCCCGTAATGCACATCCCGGTGGCATTCAGTGCATGCTGTGGTAAGCTCACCGAATCGTTGTTGGGTATCTCCGTCTTTGTTTTCCACAAAATGACAATCCCTACAGCTCTGTTTGCGGTGGGCGCCTTCCAGTGTATAACCGGTCAGATCGTGATCGAATTCAACCAGATTCCACCTGTTCAGGTTGTGGCAGCTTTTGCAATCGGCATCCGGGTAATACTTTTCATCTATATGTGTTTCATGTATATTTTCATGGCAATCGTTACAGCTTTCACCAATATCCCTGAACCGCCATTTTTCAGCACCCTCCTTTTGATGACAGGCAAAACAGGGAGTAGCCATATGTGCGCCCTCCAATGGAAAGTCCGTTTGCTGGTGGCGTTCAAGGGTAAAGGTATAATTCTCGAAGCCGTTCACATTATGGCAATCGGCACAATCAACCGGACCGGAAGCTTTTGTAAACTGACCCTCATGATAATCGGTATGGCAGTCCATGCAATTGCGGTGCGGGATGGGTGTGGTATAATTATCCTTGTGACATGATTCGCAATCAACCGTTTTGTGCAGGCCCTCCAGTGGGAAATCCGTCCTGTTGTGGTTGAAATTTTCCATACCTTTCATGATATGAAAAGATTGTTCCGTATGACATTGGGTGCAGTTCTGCCCGAATCGGTTGTGATGTGGGTCCTCATGGCAATCGGTGCAATTGCTATGTGCAACACCTGAAAATCGATGGAATTTTTTGCCATTGCGTTCCTGCACCTCATGACATTCAATACACTCCACCTCCCGGTGTTTTCCTTTAAGTGGAAAGGCAGTCAGGCTGTGGTCGAAACCGCTTGCCGGGCTGAACTGCTCATAATTATGACAGGAAAGGCAATTGTTGTCAAGGGTCCCCTGGTGATAATCCTCATGACAGCTTAAGCAGGAGGTGCCGAGGCCCAGGTAGGTAAAATCTTTTTCTTTCAGATCCTGATCGATGAGGTAGTCCTTTTGATGGCAGCTTTTGCAGTCCAGTGTGTTGTGGGCTCCCTGCAACTGATAACCGGTCAGATCGTGATTGAAGGTATCCGGGTCAAAGCGGATGATATCGAAATTTCTGCCATGATGATCGTTATGGCATACGTAGCAGTCCTTCCCCTTCACCTGGTAAGAGGCGTGGTAGCCCCTGTCCTGTTGAATGCGTTTATCGATCTCGCTGTGGCAGGCAAGGCATTTGTTGTTGGTCACCTTATCGCCCAGGGTATGGCATTGGGTGCAGTTTTCATTGCCTTCCAGGTGGGCGTGTACCGCGGCCAGATCGCCGGGAGAGATTTGAGCGTTCAGGCTTTGCGCTAGGAAAAGCGCCAGCAGTAAAAACAATGATATACTATATCTGATCCGCATACCCTAATGTTTTAAAATGGCCTCCCCGAATTTCTTTGTGATCTTAATGCCCGCCTTTTCAAGGAATTTTGTGGGCAGAACGCCACCGGCGAAAATGTAAACCAGATCGTTTTCTATTATCTCTGTTTCGCCTTCAATTTCTATTTCCACTTCCTTTTCTTTAATGGCTTTCAGGTTTGAGTTAAAAATAACTTTCAGGCTGTTTTCCTGCATGGCATCTTCGATCTTGTTTTTATTTTTCGGTTTCAGCCGGCTGAATGCATCCTTCCTGTACGAAAGGATCACATCGTTCTGCCCGGCCAGCAGCAGGGCCGATTCAATGGCGGAATCGCCCCCTCCGACCACCACCACTTTTTTATCTTTGATCAATTCAGGTTCCAGCAAACGGTAAGCTACCTTCTGAGAATTCTCCCCGGGTACGTTAAGCTTACGCGGGCTTCCCCTGCGGCCGATGGCCAGCAGAACCCTTCTGGCGGAATATTCCACACCTTCCTGGTCGATCAGTTTAAAATGCCCGTTCTCGGATATAATACTTTCAATCTTAACACCCTCACGCATCTGAATTTCATTTTTCGAAAGCACCTCGTTCCACAGTTCAAGCAATTCGGGCTTGGTGGTTTCAGTAAGTTTCACCTTGCCATGCAGGGGAAGGTCCATGGCCGAGGTCATTACCACTTTCGCCCTGGGAAAGGTATAGACCGTACCCCCGAGTGATTCCTGATCGAGCGTAAGGCTTTTCAGTTTGAGTTTTTTTGCGGTGAGCGAAGCGGCGATGCCGGCAGGTCCGGCACCCACAATGATCAGGTCGTATTCGGCCTGCCCGTTTTTTTTCAAAGATTTGGCGATATTTTCAACCGCCTGCTTTCCTTGTTCAACCGCATTTCGGATCAGGCCCATACCACCCAGTTCTCCGGCAATAAAAATACCGGGGATATTGGTTTCAAAATTTTTGTTGACATGCGGCAATTCAACGCCTCTTTGCTCGGTACCGATGCACAGGGTGATGGCCTCGGTGGGGCAGGCATGAAAGCAGGCACCGTGCCCTACACATCGTGAAGCATTGATGGTGGCCGCCTTGCCGTTTACAATGCCCAGGATGTCCTTTTCGGGACAGGCCACGATGCAGGCGCCGGTTTTGATGCAACTGTTTTTATCCACCACCGGATGCAGTGATACCGGTTCGTACAGTCCTTCCTCTTTGGCCGTTTGTATTTTTTGTTTGGTGATCCTCGACTTGCGGGCCTGTAGGTATAAATACAAAGCTATTACCAGCAGACACAGCAGGATGGTCGCCACATAAATCACCGTTTCATTCAATAAAAAATCCATCTTAAAATATCCATTTGTACCCGAAACGAATGGTCACCACAACATGTATGATCATGATCACCAGCATCACAAAGGCAAAGGGAAGATGAGCTACATGCCAGTATTTAAACAGGTTTTGCATAACATTTAACCGCCTGATCTTTCTGTTGAGCGAAATATCTTTCTTTACTAAAGTAATGATTTTTCGTTGTTCACCGGCAGACAGGCCCTCCGCCTTCAATACAGATCTAATGTTTGATATTTTTCTCAGATCTCTGAAATAATTGCGCAAACCTCTCCATAAACTGAAGCTTCCGGCAGGCGCAGCCCGGTCGCCCATGGCCTTCCTGATCCGGTTGCGGGTACTCTCATCCAGCTGATGTTCCTCTACGATCAGCTGCTCGATCTCCGACCGCATTTCCCGAACTTCGCTGAGGCTCAGTTCACGCCCTTCAATGCTTCGGGGTATCTGTATATAAATAAATCGCCCGATGATCCCGCTCAGGAAGACGGCCACCATGCTCCAGAAGCTGATGGCTACCAGACCACCGAACTTGAATGCCGTATGAAACAAAATGAGAATTGGGCCCAGGGTGCACAAAAAGATATGGAATTCGAGCCAGTGTTTCAACTTGCCATATTTGTACATTGAGCGCCGGCGCTTCCTGATCATATAGGAAGCCACTCCGATAATGATCAGCAGCGAGCCAATGACTCCCAGTCCATGCCCGACAAAACCGCTGGATTTGAGTTCCTGGTGATCCGGGTGAAAATAGCGTTCCTCCAGTTCTTCATTGTAATATGATGATCCGATATATATCAAAGAAAGCAGGGAAGCCAGTACGATCAGCGTCAGAACTGTGATATAAATATAATGTGCTGTTTTGTTCAAAACCTGCGAGAATGGTATTATTTCAAATCAAAATTAAGTTTTATTTTCTTTACAGCAAAATACATATGTTAATTTGTTAATGTTTTAAATTGATTCATAGAAGGACGGATTAGTTGGTTGTGTGAATGCTGGTATGTCAGTTATACCTATAGGAACAGGAGGTCAATCATTGCATACCTGTTCCGAATCAATTGAGAGGCCGATAGATCAATTAAACTGCAGCTTGCGGTTGATCGGATTCACTCCACAATACAAAATAAATTCTTCATTTATGAGGAAAACATAGAATTATGATGTATATTTGAAAGAAGGAAGCTGTTTCAAAATCAATCGATCATAAATGCAAAAACCAAAACAAATTAGCCGTGAAAACAACCAAAGCAATTATTTTGATCGCATCCATTGCCTTCATATCAAACGTGGGTGCCCAGAGCATTAACGTCAATCAATATTTCACCAGTGATGCTGAAATATTTCCCTTTGATCCGAATGATACAATATACGGATTGAGCATAACCGGTTCAGTCACCCT
>JAIPBS010000032.1 GCA_021738625.1 Bacteroidales bacterium | reverse complement strand
TTAGCAGCGTATTGCCAATTCCGGTTATATCCGGTGAGTTCCTGAAATTGGTACGTAAAATCCTGATGTCGCTGTCAGTTATTCCGTGTTTATAAAACATGGTTTTAATGTGCGCCCAGGAAAAGAAATTGGGATGGACGATCTGGTTTGAGTCGCCACAAAGCATGAAATTACCGGGCGATTTCAGCGTCTGTAGAATAAGGTATAACTGAATATTGGTAAGGTCCTGAACTTCATCTATTACAATAAAATCATATTGTGGTTTGGCGTATTGAAGCCAATCAAAAGAAATCATATTAATATCAAAGTATTCTGATTCTTTCAGAAACTGAAGGTAGCGCTCAAAAACTTCATATACTTTTTCCCGTTCATTGTCAAGATAAATAGATTGCCTGACTCCAAGATTCAGATAATCTTGCTTGTTGAGGTGTTTTTTTGTAATATCCACACCGGTAATCACTCCTCTGAACTCTTCGAATAATCTGTAGCTGTCTTTAATTCCAAAGGTATGTTTCCGTGGTTGCAACCAGGCTTCAAAAGTCTTATAATCCAGTTCACGGCCGGGAACAAAATGCAGCGTGTTTAAAAATTCGCCAAACGAAAGGAATTCAATATCCTGTTTGTCGTTGTCGTAATTATTGGAGTAATACAACCTAAAGGAATTTTCTGCAAGGAAAGGCGATAAAGTAACATATAAAATATTCCCCCTGAGTAGTTTAAGTTTCTCAAGCGTTAAAACAGTTTTTCCGCTACCCGCCGAACCAATGATTATTACAGGCGGTTTGATGTTGAACAGTTCATCCTGGGTATCATCAAACGAGAGCGCTTTATCCAGCAGATGAAATTGCCTGGCGCCGGTGTTTACATAAGATAAAACCTCGGCGTCCTCGGTGCTTACATCTTCTTTCTGTTTAACAGGCAATAGTTTGTTTTCATCAATTTTAGCCCCCCTGAGAAATCTTGATTTATCGTATTCGTGATTGTAGATCACTTCAAGCAAAAGGATATGCATCTGATCCTTATACTTAGCAAACTTGAATAACAGCCGGTTTTCATAATCGAGCCTGGCTCTGTAATAGCCGGTATTGGTAAGTTTTTTTATCTCAGCCGACTTAAAATCATCCTTTTGTAAAAAACCAATGGTTTTTTGAAATTGTTGTTTTACCTTCGACCATTTCAGGTCATTGTAGTATAAGATGTTCACAAATAATAAGTTGCTATTATTAAAAGATTATTTTTTGCAAAGGTAAAAATTCATCTTAGAGGATTTAAAATTCATTATTTTTTTCCTTTCGGGGTTCAAACATTTGTCAGAAGTTTTGTCAGGATTATGATCCATATACTACTATTTGTTAAAAAATCTGATGAAAAGAAAAACAAAGATCAAAAACCCGATTTTATTAATCATGGGCAGTTTGTTAATTACTACCCTGAATGCCCAGGAATACAGGAAAGCAGAAGAGGCGGAAGGACTGACCACCGGATCGGAGGCTCCTTTATTTGTAGCCGCCGATGCCCAAAACAAAACCTTTAAGCTTGAAAATGCTTTGAAAGAGGGTCCTGTAGTATTGATCTTCTACCGCGGTTTCTGGTGCCCGGTTTGCAATAAACATCTGGCTACTATGGTTGTGGCTATTACTACAGTTCATTGGGGCAATGGATTCAATGCCGGCGACAATGGTTTTGAAATACCCCTTTATTATATGCTCATGTTGTTTGTTTTTTTGGCTAATGGCGCCGGGAAAATCAGTGTTGATCATTTACTAACAAAAAAGATGAAGCTAAGTAGTTAAAAATCATTATGTAAATTAGCCGAAAAGGAAAGATGATTTGTGAATTTTTACACCGCCACAAACAATGAACTGAAAGTTTTCGCCCGAAGCAATGGTGTTGACGACATACACAAACTGCAACTTTCCGATTTGGTAACTGATAGCAAGACTGTTGCTGATTTCAGTGACATTGAGCATGTGTGATGACGCTTTCTGGATTATTGCTTATGCCCGGTCCAAACTCATCGACTTCAAGCTGGCGTTTAACCTGCTGATCTTTTCCATACGAATTAACTTTTAAATTTAATCTTACTCATACCTCAGCGCCTCCACCGGATTCCGCCGGGCCACCTTAAAGGTTTGCCAGCTCACGGTAATTACTACAATGCAAAGTGTAATGATTCCGGAAAGCACGAAAATCCACCAGCTCAACCGGGTTTTATAGGCAAAGTTATGCAACCATATTTCTGCAACATACCACGAAACCGGGGTGGCAACGATAAATGCTATGCCAACCCACCTGATGAAAACCAGGTTTAGCATTTGCATGATTTCATGAACGGAGGCGCCGTTTACTTTGCGGATACCTATTTCCTTGGTTCGTTTTTCGGTCATAAATATCGAAAGGCCCACCAAACCCATACCGGCAATAAGAATGGCCAAAACCGAAAAAATATTGATAAGCTGTAGAAGCGTTTTTTCAGAGGCATATTCCTGGTTCAACTCGGTTTGTAAAAATGAATAACTGAAGGGTTGTCCGGGGTAGATTTCAGCCATCTTCTTTTCGATGATGCTTATCACTTCCCTGCTTTTGCTTTGCTGAATCCTGACAAGCATAAACCGGTTGAATCTGTCTTCAGGACGTGGAATAAAAAAGGCGAAGTTTTCTATCTCCGAATGTAGTGACGCGTAATGAAAATCTTTCATGACGCCAAGTACAACAAAATGGGTTATCCCTTCACCTTCTGCCTGGCTTTCATCAACCGGAAAATCGCCGGTGGCTATCTGCTCGTGTGTGAACCTTTCCCGCAACTGATTGTAAAAGGTGCTATTGATCAGCCATCCATCTGTAGCATCGCGCCCGGATGCGGCAAAATATTCTACGATCCCTGTATTTAAAGTTTCGGTGGCATCGGTGTCGAGGAATCCGAATTTGAAAGGAAATGTATATCCTCCGCTGGTAAAATTCATGTCCTGCAGCCGGTATCCGGGATAGTGATGTGCCGTTCCTGCATTGATTATTCCAGGTATATTTAGTAACTCCGCTCTGAAATCATAGATTTTTGCGTTTTGCTGAGGCACTTTAACAATAAGCACATTTTCACTGGTATAACCCAGGTCCTTGTCTGCAACGAAATTCATTTGCTTATTAATCAGTAAGGCAAAACCAACCAATCCGATGACCATGATAAACTGAAAGACAACAAGCGGAACGGCTAATTTTATCCCTTTTGGCCGGGTTGCTTCCCTGAGGATGGTCTCATTTTTTAAAAGATATGCTGAACTCATCACGGAGATCAGCAATGTTATTACCACAAACAAACTGAAAACGAAGATCAAAAATGCACTGTCCTGAAAGGAAATTGTCCAATTTACAAAAAGGTTGTGCGCAAGTGTATCATTAAATACCAACAGCAGGAAGATAGCGATGGCAAAAGCAATTGCTGCAGAAATAAATACTTCAATAAATGTTTGAACAAATAAATGGAGTTTGGTGCCCCCATGAAATCTGATGATCAATGTCGGAATCCTGTTAAAATTGATTCTGGCAATGTGAATGATAACGGAATTCATGATGGCAATGGCAAGCATGATCAATCCAACCAAAAGTAAAATATGAAGCGACGAGCGCCGAATAGTGGGCTGAGCTTCATTATTCAGGCCGGGCGTAAAGTGTATATCATAAACTGCTTGCAATTTATGATTGATTGCATCGAGGGGAGGGCCAGGTGCATCTTCTAAATACGGCGTAAGTTTGGTCTGAAAGCTTGTTTCAAGTTCGGAGATATTTGTTGACGGGAATAGCTTTAGATAAATTAATCCACCAAATACCTTTCGCGATTTCAGTATATCAACCGTTGGTCCGAAATGCCCTTTTTGGGATAGCAACATTTCATACCTGATGTGCGAATTTTCAGGCAGCGGCTCAACAATACCCGTGATGTAAAATGAAATCAAACTATCCCGGTTTGCCGTAAACTGCGCAGCATAACTGTTTGTTCGATGGGGTCCGAATCCGGGAAAAGCTTACTGGCAAAACCGGGCGTGACCAGTATCGCATTGGGTTTGTCAAGAGCAGTTTTTTCTCCGCGAATCATTTTAATTCCAAAGAAATCCAAAAATGACGGCTTGGCGAATAATGCATTGTTCACCTTTATCTTTTTGGCTCCGGCAAATACATCTTCAATGTGATGATTGTCGTAACAGGTTGTATGCGATAATACCTGTGGCAGTGCCGAAAGCACCTCATCGAAACTGGCAAATGTGTTGGTGCTGTATGCACCTTGACCATAACGGGTAATCAGGCGATAGGTATTTTCGCCATCCGGAATTTGTTTATCAAAACTCAGATGAAAGTGAACATAGAAAAATATAGCCAGACAAACCGAAATTGCCACCGCCAGCCCCCCAATATTTATGAAGGAATAAGCCTTTAAAGTCATCAGACGGCGGAGTGCAATTTTTATACTTTTTTGAATCATACTTTTTTGCTTCTGTTAAAGTAGAATTATCTTTCAAATTTCATTCTATTCATACCTCAAAGCCTCAACCGGATTTCTTCGTGCTGCCCGGTAGGTTATCCAACTCACCGTAACCAATACAATGGCCAGGGTAATCAGTCCCGACAGCACAAAAATCCACCAACTTAGTGCAGTTTGATAGGCAAAATTTGCCAGCCATTTATCCATGCTGTACCAGGCTATGGGCGTTGCAATTATAAAGGCGACAACAATCCATTTTACAAAACTGAGGTTGAGCATTTGTATGATTTCGGAAACGCCGGCTCCGTTCACTTTGCGAATGCCAATTTCTTTGGTTCGTCTGGCCAGCATAAAGGATGCGATGCCCATTAATCCTATGCAAGCAAGGAAAATTGCGAGTACCGCAAAATAGCCCATCAATTGAAACGTCCTGGTGTCCTTTTCATAGCGCGACTGAAGTATACTGTCCAGGAAGGTAAATTCGATCACCTGGTAGGGATAATGATTTTGGCAGATTTCGGTGACGGAGTTCATTGACCCGGTTACATCGGAGGGTTTTACCTTGACTATCAGATGATAAACCTCGGAATAATCTACTAAGAAAATCGAGGGCTTAATTTTATTGTAAAGCGATTCAAAGTAAACATTTTCAATTACACCCACTATACGCCGTGTCGATATTGGCCACCTGCATTCAAGGCTTTGCCCGATGGGGTTACCCTCTATTTTCAATAGCTTTACAGCTTCTTTGTTAAGAATGACAGATTCATTTACATCTGTTTTAAGTTCTTCGGAAAACAAACGTCCTTGTGCCGGTTCAATATTCAGAGTTTTAAAATAATCGTAAGTAACATGTACATAAGGAATCAAAGAATACTCTGTTTGTCCTTCCGCTAAAGCATAACTTTGATTACTGAGAGAACCTGAAGGAATGCGGCTGGCCACTGAAACACTGGAAACATAGCTTTGACCAAGCAGAGCCTGCTTGAGGGTATTGTACTGTGCTTCATCACCAAAATCGAAAATGGAAGTAATCACTGCTTCCTTCTCAAAACCCAGATCTTTGTTTTGTATATAATTAATCTGACGGAACATAATTATTGCGCATGCAATTAGCACGATCACAATGGTAAATTGCGTACCCACAAGTATTTTTCTGAATTGAAATTTACTACTAGCATTATTTTTTGAGGACTTTAACGCCTTGACCGGACTGTAGGAGGAAAGCACCAAAGCCGGATACCAACCTGCCAGCAGGCCAACGATTACCAACATGCCCAGAATACCCAAAATGATGTTCATATTTGCCAGGATGGAAAATGTCAGGTTTTTGCCCGAAAGTTCGTTGAATACGGGCAGGCCAAGCTGAACAATAACCAGTGCAAGGACCAACGAAATAATAAGCACCACAAATGATTCGGAAACATATTGCATAGCCAGTTGAGTTCGTGAAGCGCCATATGCTTTTCTTACACCAATTTCGATGCCCCGTGTGGTTGCATTTGCTGTAAGGAGGTTGATATAATTAAAACAGGCAATTAGTAATATAAGGAGCCCAATAGCCGAAAAAATCAATACATAAGTAATGCTGTTTTGAGGTTGAATATCGCCAAGGAAGTGAGCAGAATGAAGGTGAATATCTTTTAGCTGTTGAACGGAAAATATTGGCAGTGGATCGTCAGGCTTGCTATTTAGCACAGTAGCCATTACCTCACTGATTTTTCTTTCGAGCTCCGGTTTTGAAAAGTTATTTTGCATCTCGAAATAAATCAGGAAATTGCACCATCCCCAATTATCCATCCAATTTTCACTAAACATTTTATCCCCATCTTCAAGGGTCATAAAAATATCGAAGGTGAAATGGGAATTTTGTGGGATATCCTCAATTACACCGGTTATGATGTAGTCATTTTCGTTGTCAACCTTTAATACTTTCCCAACCGGATTATCATTTCCAAAATATTTGTTCGCAGTTTTTTCATTGATTACAGCCGTTCCGGGCTGTTGCAATGAATTCCCGGGGCTCCCCTGTTTAAATTTAAACGAGAAGATTTCAAAAAGCTCAGCATCCACCCAGGCCACATAATCTTCTTTAAATCGCTTATCCCCAAACTCAAAGAGGATATTATCCCTGGGTAAAATCCGGGCATAGGTTTTTATTTCCGGTAAATTATCCGCCAATAATCGGCCTGCTCCGGGAGCCTGGTAAGGATGTTCTTCCTGGCATAACCGATAAATATTATCTGCTTTTTCGTGATAACGGTCATAGCTCAATTCGTGCGATACATACAACAACAGCAGAATACAAACAGCCAGTCCTATGGTCAGGCTTGAAATGCTGATGATTGAATACGCCTTGTTCTTTGTAAGATTGGCAATAGCGATTTTGATATAATTTTTGAACATGAGGTCTGGTTTTTGAATTTAAAAACTATAAATCCTTCGTTGAATTAATTTGATTGCTCCATGATCACCTGGCCGTCGAATAAATTAATTATCCTGTGTGCATAATCAGCATCGCGGTCGCTATGTGTAACCATGATTATTGTGGCACCCTCCTGATTAAGTTCAGATAAGAGGTTCATCACCTCAGAACCATTTTTTGAATCGAGGTTTCCGGTAGGTTCATCGGCAAGGATAAGCCCCGGATTGGCTATCACAGCCCGTGCAATAGCCACCCGCTGTTGCTGACCTCCGGAAAGTTGCTGGGGGAAGTGTTTCGCCCTGTGGCCGATTTTCATGCGTTTAAGCACGGCTTCAACCATTTTGCGACGCTCAGACGCTTTCATCTTCAGGTAAATTAAAGGAAGCTCCACATTGTCATAAACATTCAATTCATCAATCAAATTAAAGCTTTGAAAAATAAATCCAATATTTCCCTTGCGGAATTGCGTGCGGTCTTTTTCTTTTAACCGGGTGATATCCTTTCCCTTAAAACCATAGGTTCCTTCTGTAGGATTATCCAGCAAACCGACAATATTCAACAAGGTCGATTTCCCACAACCCGATGGACCCATAACCGCCACAAATTCACCTTTTTTTACATGAATGTCTACATCACTGAGGGCAAGTGTTTCGACATCCTCGGTGGTAAAGACTTTTGTTAATTTTTCTGTTTTTATCATCTTATTTAATTTTTAGCTGGAAACTGTTTTTAATATTTCTGCATTGCATGATGCCTATCTTCAATACCGGTGCCGCAAATTGTACAGATCAGATTATCAGACACATAAAGACAAATGGGTTTGTGAATCGAAGAAAAAGTGTAAATTAATTTTACAAGCTGTGTTCAATTCATTTACAAATAGCTACTTTCGTTTAAAATAAGCGGACATTTCACAGTTAAAATATAGGATATATGTTTAATCTCACTCCCATCGGATGAAGGGAAAAATCCTTATCCTGGACGACAATAAGAGTGTCCTTACAGCTCTTGAGATGCTACTCCAAACCGAGTTCAGCGATGTATTCACCCTCCGCAATCCAAATAGCCTGCTGGCCACCATCCAACAACATCAAATAGATGTAGTCCTGCTTGATATGAATTTTAAGGCAGGAATAAATACAGGCAACGAGGGATTTTACTGGTTGCATCAAATACAAAAACTTGATCCTACAATTAGCGTAGTTATGATTACCGCTTATGGAGATGTAGCACTTGCTGTAAAAGCTGTAAAAGAAGGAGCCTTTGATTTTATATTAAAACCCTGGGACAACAGCAAACTGAAAAGTACACTACACGCATCCCTGGAGCATAGAAAACTTAAAGTTGAAAATGCAAAGCTGGTTACCTCCTCAAGCCTTCTGAAACAGGAGCTCAATCAGGCATTTCAATCCATTATCGGGCAATCACAACCCATGAAAGATGTGATGGAAATGGTTAAAAAAGTGGCAGCCACCGATGCCAATATTTTTATCAACGGCGAAAATGGAACCGGAAAAGAATTGATTGCCCGCGAAATCCACAGATACTCCAAAAGAAGGAATGAGATCATGCTCAGTGTGGATATAGGATCTTTGAGTGAATCTCTGTTTGAAAGTGAGCTTTTTGGTCATACCAAAGGCTCTTTTACCGATGCACGTGAAGATCGTACCGGTAAATTTGAAACGGCTGATAGAGGCACCCTTTTTCTGGATGAGATCGGGAACCTCCCCCTCTCCTTACAGGCAAAACTTCTCACAAGCCTGCAAAACAGAACCATTGTAAAACTGGGAAGCAATACCCCTGTGCCTATCAATATCAGGCTGATATCGGCAACCAACAGGGACTTAAATGAAATGATAAAACAGGGACTTTTTCGGGAGGATTTGTTTTACCGCATCAATACCATAAGCCTTGAGCTGCCTCCATTGAGGGAACGTGGAAATGACGTACTTCTGTTGGCCGAATTTTACCTCCACAAGTACAGGGCGAAATACGATAAACCCGGAATAAAAATCGGTCAGAAAGCCGGGGATAAACTACTGAAATATAGTTGGCCGGGCAATGTAAGAGAACTGCAACACTGCATAGAAAAAGCCGTGATTCTGGCAGATACAAACGTCCTTACAGAAAAATGTTTTGACTTAAATGGCCCAGGATCAATTCAAAAAATGGACTTTCAAAACATGACCATCGAAGAAATGGAATTGGAAATGATACAGGCAAGCATTGAAAAAGAAAAGGGGAACATGAGTGCTGTGGCGAAAAAACTTGGAATTACACGTCCAACTCTTTATAAAAAACTAAAGAAACTGGATGATTAGTTAATACGATCAAAGATGTCGTACAAACATTTTTATGTTTCAATCATTTTACGACTGTTAATCATTATTTTGCTTTCAGTGGCTATTGCATATCTGTATTTCGTAAAGCACGAACTGATCTTAAGCTCACTGATCTTAATCATGTTGATCTTTGCCGTGATCAATATTATCCGATATTTTAATGGTTTAAACCGTTGGATTGCTTCTTTCCTCCTGGGTATCGAAAATGATGACACCACCTTGAAAATCCCGGCCAGAACAAATAATAAAGCCATTGATGATGTTTATTCAGGGATAGAAAGTTTAAACCAGCTTTTCAGGCAAATAAAGTTAGATATCAGCGCCCAGGAACAATATTTCCGTTCTGTGATTGATCAATCGGTCACAGGGCTATTTTCGGTAAATCATGGAGGTCGTATAATAAACATAAACCCTGCGGCTACAAATCTCACAGGCTTAAATGAGTATCACCATATAAATTCATTAAACGCCATCGATAAAAAATTGCCCGCTTTTATCCTTGGGCCTTCCAATAAAAATGTGGGGAAATCAACAATTTTCGAAAATCCGTCCGGTCAAAAACTCTTGTTTAAAATATCCGAAATACAAACAAATACTGAAAAAATAAAACTGGTTGCCGTAAGCGACATTACCAAAGAGCTGGATCACCGTGAGATTGATTCCTGGATCAAACTGGCACGGACATTGTCCCACGAAATCATGAATAATATTACACCCATCACCACCTTATCAAAAGTCATTTCGGACTATTTTATAAGCAACAACAAAATCCTTCGTAAAGAAGATATGAGTTCAACAACAATTGAAAATACCGTAAAAGGTCTGAAAGTGATTGAGGAACGTGGGCTTGGGTTGATCAATTTTGTGGAAAACTACAGGAAATTTACCAGGCTTCCTGAACCGCATTACAAAGAGGTGAATTTGTCTTCCTTGATCGAAAGTAATTTAATCGCTGCAAGTGCATATCCCGAATTTGAAACAATTAAACTCGAGAAAATAATACCGGAAGATATTAGCTGCTCTACTGATGAGAAACTCCTTTCACAGGTAATGCTAAACCTGCTTAAAAATGCAGTGGAGGTGCTGATCATAGAAAGAACTTTAAACCCGAAAATTAAGATCAGGCTGTCAAAAAATGACCATGCCGTTAAGATTGAAATTTCTAATAACGGACCACAAATTCCTCCCGAAATAAAAGAGCAGATATTTATTCCGTTTTTCACCACCAAAGAAAATGGTTCGGGGATTGGCCTGAGCCTAAGCAAACAAATAATTTTACAAATGGGCGGGGATATCGTGTTGACCATAGGAAAAGATCAGCAGACCACTTTCAGTATCATGCTTAATTGCGAGCACCTGCCTCAGCAGCATTAAACGAAATATGGTTTGTTAATTCCCATTGCCGCTCTTGTATCAAATCGGACACCCAATGTAAACTTCATTTACACTTTTTTCGGACGAACACAATTAGCCTAACCATATATATCATCAGGTCAGATACTTAAATTTTCCGGCACGCCACTTGACAATTATATTTAGAAATTGATTAAACCAGATCGTGATTGTCGCAATATGCGTTTGCTCCTGTCTCAATCAGCCAGTATCATATCAGGAACAAATAGCTTCTTTTGTGTTAAATCCGAAATGCATACCAAAAACGGAGGACAAAAAATGAAAAGATTTCTTTTATTCGTGCTTATCCTGCTACCTTTCCTTATCCAGGCACAAAAGCCAAATGAATATCCTGATTTGAAAGGAGACTACCTTGGGCAGTCCCTTCCCGGTGACACCCCTGAAGTTTTTGCGCCGGGAATAATCTCGGTTGACAGCACCATTGAGCATGGTTCGCCAACATTTTCACCGGATGGCACTACTGTTTTCTGGCAGTCGAACCTGCGGCATCCTGATAAAGAAACAGAGATTTTCCTGTGGACCATGCATCGGGAGGATAGTTTGTGGTCAGCCCCGGAAATCTCTCCTTATGGTGGCATGCCTGCCTATTCACCCGATGGCAATCAACTTTTCTTTCTCCCCCTGGACACAGAAAAAGAAAAAGGACTCTATTATGCTACCCGGCAAGGTGAAAAATGGAGTGAGCCAATAAGCATGAATCTAATTGCCCGTTTTCCCGAATTGAAATATTTGTATGGCCCCTCGTTAACAACAAACGGCACACTCTATTTCTTTGCACATGTTGAAGGATCAGGGACGATGAACGACTTTGGGATCTACCGGTCGGAGTTCGTCGACGGAGCATATGCAAAACCCGAACTGCTGCCATCCGTTATCAATGCTGAAGGGGCGCTCAACTGGACGCCCTTTATTTCTCCTGACGAAAGTTACCTTTTGTTTTCTTCAAACCGTTCAAACAACCAGCAAGACATTTATATCAGTCACAGACAATCCGATGGAAGCTGGATGGATCCCATTAACCTGGGAACAAGGATTAATACAGACCGGGGTGAACGTTTCCCATACGTATCTCCTGACGGGAAATACCTGTTTTTCACGCGCTGGGTTGATCAGGAGAATGAAGATATTATGTGGGTGAGTTCTGCAATTATTGATGAGATCAATATGAATCTTCTGATTGATAAAAACCTGTCGTATGAAGAATTTGAAGCCGAGGCCATACGTGCTTTCCGAAACAACAATATCGATTATTCAATAATTATTATGGAATATGCCTATAAAAACTTTCCGGAAGAATTTGCCAGAACAACAGAAATACTTGCCTATATCTACACAAGAACCAATACTTTATCAAAAGCAATTGAAATTTGGAGAACAGGTATGGATAAGGGATATATGTATGATTTGAATAACCCCTACTATCAGGAAAATTTTAAAGATAATGCTGATTTTGAAGCACTGGCTCAAATTGAAAAAAGCATGTTAGATACGCTCCATTTAAAGTATGAAATAGTTTTACCAACAGAATATGATAATAAAAAGATGTATCCAATACTTTTTGTTTTTCATGGCAATAACAGAAATATTGAAAAATCAAAAATATCATGGAATGCCCCAATAATGGAACGGGAATTCATAACTGTATTTCTACAATCATACATTCCAAGTTCTCCAACGAATTTTAAATGGGTATCAAAGGATGAAAAAATCAAAAAGGAATTCACAGAAATCTATGATCAGATTTTGAAAGATTATCCTGTTAATGAGTCAAAAATAATTTTTGCCGGCATGTCAGCCGGAGGGAAAAAAGCAATGGATTTTACATTGAATAATTATTTTCCTGTTTCAGGACTGGTGTTAAATTGTCCGGTACCACCCCAGGATATTACAGATGAAATGACCAGACATTTTGTTGAAACAAACAAAAAAATCGGAATTATTACCGGAGAAAATGATTTCGCATTAGACAGCCAGAAAAGCTTTATGAGCAAAATTGACAGCCTGGGTGGACAGACCAGGATAACAGTAACAGAAGGCCTGGGGCATTCATTTGCTGATAATTTCACAGAAATGCTCAATGAATATTTAGGCTGGGTGATTGAATAAAGAAATGAAAATGAAGCAATCATGGAAAAAAAACATTTTAAATCAATCGCTAAAAATTTCAGGATAATAATTGGCCTTGTGATATTTGTATTGCACCTTAGTTCGGTCAGGTCTCAGATATCATTCATGCCAAATGGACAAAGCATACAAACTACGAATGCCTGGGATATCAAACTGGTAGACATTAACGGGGATGGTAACCTGGATGCATATTTTGGTGGCAAAACCTGGCTAAACGATGGGAATGGAAATATTTATGAAACAGATCTCAGCTTTGGCTCTGGTATTTTTGTAAGTTTTGGAGACCTAAACGCTGATGGATTTGTCGATGTTGTGAATACTGACAGTATTTATTTAAACGATGGAACAAATCATTACAGCTTTACCAAATTCCTGTCTTCAGATATCGTAATGCATTCTGCTGTAATATTTGACATTGATGACGATGGGGATAATGATATAATCAGTTGTTCTCAGACTACCGACAGAATCCTAATGAACGATGGCAAAGGCAACTTTACAAATACAGGAAAAAGTCTTGGAGGTTGGGGACAGGCAAATTATGCTTTCGGTGACATTAATAGTGATGGTTTTACCGATATCTATCTGGCTATTCCACACACACCGCCTCCTGGAATGAAACATGCTGAAAACAAAATCTGGTTTGGTAGTGCCGAAAAGAAGTTTACTGAAAGGAGCCACGATATTTCTAATGCAGTAAGTCGAAATGCCATTTTATGTGATTTTGATAATGATGATGACCTGGATTTATTTCTTGCCAGTAATGGAAATATAGGAAATATGATCCTATTTAATGATGGAAAAGGAAACTTTAAAGATAGTGGTCAGGTACTCGGTAATAATTCCAACGCTGCAAAAACTGCTGACTTTGATGATGATGGCGATCTTGATTTATTTATCTGCCATGGCAAAGTTCCTCTTGGCGATGGAGCCCCCAACAGGGTTTGGTATAATGACGGCAATGGACACTTTACAGATAGTAAGCTCAGCCTGGGAAACTCAAATAGTGCAGCAATAGCCCTAGGCGATATGAATAAAGATGGCAACGTAGATGCTGTTGTTGTAAATGTAAAATTAGATCCAAAGAATAAGTATGCCTCTGTTCCTTGTCCTGTTGAAATATGGCTTAGCAAAGCTTTTGAAAGCAGTCATTTTCTTAAATCAAAAGATGCTTATTTTGGGCTAAAGCTTCCAGCTTTGACCCCGGAAGTAATTGCCCCCGGTATAGTTTCCGATTCCACCTGGGCGGAACATTGCCAGGTGGCTGTTACTCCCGATGGAAATAAACTTTATTTCTACTCAATGGGGATTGAAGGCGGATATGGGAATAAGGATGTTTGGTTTGTGACTTGTCGCAACATCATCTCTGCTTTATGGCAAAAAGCTCTGAAATCGACCACTACGCATACACTCAACGTTAAACCTCATAAGTTTTTATTATGAAAACAATAATATCCTTATCCTTCTCTATTTTGATTCTGCTTTGTAGCTGTAATCAACCAGGTCCTGATGAAAAGGCTGAATTCTCTATTGACCAACAAGAGGCAATCAAAAATAAGCTGGAAACGATAGCAAAAGATTTTTTAAAAAGTTGGGAACCTCCATTCAATCCGGAAGCAGCGGTCGCATTATTTACACAAAGTGATGATTTTCATCTTGTGATTGATGGTATTAATATCGACACATACAGTAAATGGGCCAATGGTGTTCCTAATTTCATGTCCGACGATGATTACTTCTTCAAATCCTATACCCACGAGATAGAATATATTGAAACCGTCGTATTGTCGGCTAAGTCTGGGGTGGTAACGATGGTTTATATTTGGGATAGTATTTCTAAGGAAGGTATTCACGAACGTACCCCAGGAGCAGTTACCCTAACATGCAGAGAAGAAGAAAACGATTGGAAAATTGTGCATTACCATGGATCTCATGGTGATCCGGAGATTGTCAAAAAATAAAATGGTTACGAGGTTTAACAAAAGTAGCAGCAATAAAATCTAATAAGATGAAAAATTCAATATCCTTTCTAATTTTATTTTTTCTATTCGCAACAACTGTAGTTGCACAAGTTTTTCCAAGCCAGGATTGGTCATATAATGAAGATCCCGAATCAGATGGTTGGAATTTAAAAAAGATGGAAGAATTCAAGCAATACATTATAGATAGCACTCACATAACCGGGTATTTAATTATTCATAAAGGGCAAATTGTTTTTGATTATGGCAACATTGAAGAAAACAGCTACATTGCTTCTTGTCGCAAAAGTGTGTTGTCCATGCTATTTGGGAAATATGTTGATAATGGTGATGTTAATTTAGATGAGACATTAAATGAATTAGGGATTCAGGACGTAAAGGAAATGTTGCCAATTGAAAAAAAAGCGAGCATTAAGGATCTGATTTCGGCACGATCAGGTATCTATTTAACAGGATCAAATGGAGGAGATTTTCGCGATTTCGCACCGGAAAGAGGGACCAAAGAACCGGGATCTTACTGGCTTTACAGCAATTATGATTTTAATTTGGCAGGATACATTTTTGAACAGGAAAGCGGCAAAAATATTTACGATGATGTCGAAGAACAGCTGGCCATACCTCTTGGAATGCAGGATTGGGACAGATCCTTACAACGAAAATATAGCGATTCAACAATATCAGTATTCCCTGCTTACCATATGTGGTTTTCCACAAGAGATATGGCTCGCATTGGCTTACTAATGCTCAATCAAGGTAAGTGGAATAAAAAGCAAGTCATATCAGAAGAGTGGGTAAATGAGATGTTAAAACAACGAACAACGTCTGGAGAAATGATCGAAAATGTTCCAATATTGAAAGACCTATTTAGTCACTATGGTTATGGATATATGTGGTGGCTATTTGAAAACCCGACCGACGAAAGATTCAAAAATGCTTATTCTGCCCTTGGAGCGATGGGGCAAAGTATTAGTGTTTTTCCTGAAATCGATGTTGTGATAGCCTATAAAACAAATTCAGTGTATGGAAAGAGCAATAGTGCCAGAATTACTCAGCTGCTATTAATGAATGCTGTTAAGTTATATGAACCCAAATAAATAGCTACTAATAAAATGAAAAAGTCCTTTTTACTCCCGGCGGTAATCTTAATCCTGCTGGTCTCATTTTTATCAATAAAGCTTTTCGTAAAAGAGAAAAGTTCAGAAGAACGACTCAGAGATGTTTTGTATAAACTTGAGCAGATAAATTCTGCCACATACTATGCAACCATGACTCCATTTGCTCCCGGCGATACTGTTCCCGCATTTACCTCGATAAGATATTACAAGGAGTATGTCAACAGGGCAGACACCTTCCAGGGCGCGAGCTTTGTGTGGTTCCAGAATGGAGATACATCGATGCCTGATTTTTGCTATGATGGACATATGAAGGCTACTGCTGTTCCGGACGAAAAAACAATTGTTATTGATAGTTTAAAATCCGGGAAGTCATCATTAAGGTATATCAATGGTCCATTTTTTACAAAAATCAAAACATTGCTTCAATATGCCCTTGAAACAAATGACAGCATCCTGATCGAATCAAATGATATGGGGACTACAATTCAGTATAGTTTTTCGATTTACGATACCATTGCTGAAGTTATTGGCAATCGCATTATTTATTTCCCTAACATATACGGCTCAAGCAAAGGAGAGGTCTCCAGATATCAAATATGGATTGATAAATCAGATGGCCTTCCTTACCGTCTCAGAAGAGAAATGCCGCACGATATAAGTGTTACTGCGATTAAAGATGTAAAATTAAATCATATCCTTCTTGAGGATTTTAAGGCAACAGACTATTTTCCATCTGACTTTTCAATTCAGTACAGCACAGCATATAAAGAAGCAGTAACAGCAAATCTTGTAGGAAAAACAGCCCCTGATTGGGTATTGCGTGACAGCAACAACAACATAATTTCCTTAGAGAATTTAGAAAGCAAAGTGATACTGATTCAGTTCACCGGGGTGAGTTGCGGTGCCTGTTTAGCTTCTATTCCTTTCCTGAATCAACTGGACACAGAATATGATAACAAGGATTTTAAGTTAGTCAGCATTGAATGTTGGAGTAAATCCTGGAATGCACTTTCAAAATATCAGGAAAGAAATAACATCAACTATACATTCATTAGATCCAGTAAAGAGGTAAGCAGCAGTTATCAAATACAAGGGGTGCCACGGTTTTTCATCCTTGATGAAAACAGGGTAGTTCGTGAAGTGATAAAGGGGTATGGGAAAGGCAGCACGGATAAAAAAATTCGAGATGCGATCAACAAATTAATTTAAAGATTACTAAATAAATACACCATTATGAAAATCAACTATCTTATCATTTTTCTTTTCATTGCATCAACCGGCCTTTGTCATGCCCAGGATTTAGAAAAAGGATCGTATGAAGTAGGCTTTAATGATTATAAAACCCATGATGTTTCCAGAAAGTACATTGTGAACAGCGACACCATTGCAAGGCCATTGTTAATCCATTTCTGGTATCCCGCCGATGGAAATGCAAAAAAGGAAAGTCTTTATTTCAGGGATTACATCGACCTGATTGCTATTCGTGAAGATTTCAACAGACCCGCTTCGGAGGTTGATGAACACAGTTTCAATTTTGTAGATGCCTATGCTGGATTTGCCAAACAAAGGTTCGGTTTGGATACGAACATTACTACCCAACAGATCCTGGATTGTCCTGTAATCGCAAAACATGGAATCCCGATGGCAAAACAAAAACAGAAATTTCCCTTAATTATTTACGCTCCCTCCAACAGCAAATCCGCTGTTCAAAACCATGTAATATTTGAGTATCTGGCAAGTCATGGTTATCTGGTACTTTCGGTTGGGTCGGCCGGTGAAAATTCAATAAAAAGGGAAAACCATGAACAAAGCATACTGGCACAGGTAGAGGATATGGAGTATATGCTTGCCTATTTTGAGGATAGCCTGAAAATTGAATACAGCAGCCTGGGATTGATGGACTTTAGCAGCGGCGGGCCGGCGAATGCCATTTTTCAAATGAAGCACCAAAAGGTAAAGGCAGTGTTTAGTATGGATGGCAGTCAGGAGTATGGATACTACATGACGCTTTTTAAGATGGAGGACTTTGATCTTGAAAACACGAATGTTCCTCATTGCCTGGTAGTCAATAACTTTGAAAACTTCTCGATTTATCCCTATTACAATTCCATAATTTCAGCAGATAAATACCTGATTCGTATGCCTTACCTGGATCATAACGGCTTTGTCTCTTTTTGGAATTTCTTTAACACGTGTTCTTCTCAGGAATCAATAAATCAATTCTGCGATAGCTTTGACTCCATTTGCAGCATTGCCCTGCTTTTTTTTAACACATATTTACAAGCTGGCACATCATCAGAGCATAAAATTATTTTTCAAACCAACGAATACGTGCAACCGAAAACAATTGATAACTCACTTACTATGCAACTTTGTAATTCAATATTGGCAAATGGCATGGATACGGCCATGATTTTCCTAAACCAGAATCAGGAAATTTTTAAAACAAAGGAAAACGAGATCAATATGCTGGGGAAGATGTTTATTGATAACGAGATTAGCACCGCAATTCAACTGTTAACCTTCAATACAACACATCATCCCGATTCGTGGAAGGCCAATTTCGATTTAGGTTTCGCATACAAGGAAAATGGAGACCTGGCCTTATCCAAACAAGCCTTGTTAAAAGCCAGGCAATTAAATCCCGGGAATGGAGAAATTACAAAAATGCTGGATGAGATGAATGAACATTAAACTGGTGGGAATTTATTTTTAGTTTTACAAACGATCGCTCCCTACCTTCTTTGCTTTTACAGAAAACATATGGGGAATCTTCTCTCCATATTTTTCAGAGACCCACTTTCCGCTTTCGACTTCTTTTAAATTGGGAAAACAATTGTAAACCTGGTAGGGAAATTCGTTCAAAAACTCAATGGTCAGTCCGTTAGAGATTAAACTATTTACAACTTCACTCAAGCTGTGATGCCATTCAAGGTGTTTTAGGTTCTTTTTTGAAACCCTTGATTTGTCAGTATACGAATGCTCAACAACTGACTCAAGTGGTTCTGACTTGAAATAGCTATCCGCAATTTCAGCCTTATGATTTAATGTGTAAATAAACGGATGGAATTCCACCATATAAAAAATGCCGTTTGGTTTCAGATAGCGATTGATAATCTTTGCCCACGCATCAAGGTCATTCAACCAGTTAATGGCTCCATATGAGGTGTAAACAATGTCAAAAGTGTCATCTAAAACATTTTCAATATCATACACATTTGACCGAATAAATTTTGCCGGTATATTTAACTCATCGGCCAGTTCCGTGGCTTTTTGTATGGAAGTATCAGAAATGTCAACACCCACAACCTTTGCTCCCTGTCGTGCCAACGATAAAGTATCCAATCCAAAATGACACTGCAGGTGAAGAAGGCTCTTTCCCTCAACTTCACCTAATTCCTCAATTTCTATATGTTTTAGTGAAGATTTCCCTTTCCTGAAACCGGCAACATCATAAAAATCAGAATCTATATGTAAAGTTGTTAATTCGTTCCAACTCTGCCTGTTATTTTCAAAACTGTCCATTAGCGATTTATTATTTTGCATCAAAATTTCCAACAAGACCGAAGCAAATAAAAAAGAATACGATGAATGCAAATTCCTTTTTCACGTTCTGTGCAATTATTTATATGCGGTTCCTTTGTTATAAACTACCGGCATTTGTCCCTTCCATTGTTGCCACAGTTCATCATTCGTGATAAGATCTGCCATAAAGTGGCCCACGTTGATCCGGCTGACCTGACCATCATTTACAATACTTCTTGTTGGAGATGGGAAAACTTCAATTTCAGAAGCCTCATCCTCATCAATTAAAGATGAAGGCCGCACTGCAGCCCACCCGATGGCTTTATCGTTTTGACCAATGACGGTTCTCAGGTATTCTGCCGCCTGTTCATTGTCAGCTTGTGGAGGAAGAAAAAGCCGAAGCATACCAATCATGATTTTTTGGGCAAATGGAATGGGTTCCTTGAGATCGCGATTGCGGTTGGCAACCGTATTCATCAACACATATTTAATTGGTGCCGCAGATTTATTGGCTTTGATCGCCAAACACAAGCGTCGGGTTGCATCGGTAACCAGGCGGCGCGGTTTGCCATATATCCCCTTAAAAGTCAGGTTATGGCCCAGGCAAGAAGCAACTGCATCACAGCCTGCAACATGCAGTTTCAGCTCTTTATCGGATAATTCCAAAACACTGGCAGTGATAATATCCAAAGCTGCATGATTTCTTATGGCTTCAGGGAGTCTATCTGGTGACCGCACAATCGCCTTTACATCATGTCCGCGATGGAGCATCTCCTCAACCAATCTTATACCCGTTGCGCCACTGGCGCCTACTATGAGTATTGACATTTTTTTAGATTTTAGTTTGTGAATGAAATATTAAAGATACAGATTATTGATAAGATAAAGCTTGGTACTATAAAGGAGGGTTAAATCTAATTTCGAGTGCTATGCATATTTCATAAGATTCTTTAATGCATAATCTTTGAGTAACTTTGTGATTCTTTGGGCAACTTTGTGGTATAGCTATTTCACAAAGAACCTCAAAGTAGGCACAAAGTTTCACAAAGTAAAAATATCTCAACATGAATGAAAATGAATTATCGAAAATGATTATCGGATGTGCCATAGAGGTTCATAAACAATTAGGTCCAGGTTTATTAGAATCTGCCTATCAGGAATGTATGTATTATGAGTTAAAACAAATAGGTCTGAAAGTACAAAAAAAAAACCAATGCCAATCGTTTACAAGGAAGTAAAGCTGGATCATGGTTATAGAATCGATTTGTTAGTTGAAGAAAAAGTGGTAATTGAAATTAAAACTGTTGATGCATTTAATGACGTTCATACTGCACAAGTCCTTACTTATTTAAATTTAGGTAATTACAAACTTGGCTTGCTTTTGAATTTCCAAACAACAATGCTCAAGAACGGCATAAAAAGAATCATAAATTGAATACTTAGCACTCGAAAAAAGATTTACCACTATTTTAGATTATTCAATAAATTTGCTATTTAATTTTATCATAATCCTTCAAAGCCAATTGAATACTTGAAATCACCAATTTCGGATCATCAACCTGCACAAGATGTCCGGAAGATGAACTATAAAAGAACTTTCCATATTTCAACGGATCCAGCAATGCGACCCAGCGTTTCATTTTTAAGTTGTTGTTAATTCGAAACAATTTCTTTTTATCAAATGGTGTTTCTCCTCTGTCGTCAATTTCAGGATACCCACCTGCCATGATAAAATGCACGGGCACGTCGGGTAAAGGATTGCGCACACATTCTTCAAAACCCGTTGCATTGAGTGCCCTCGAAATTTTGACTTCTTGTACATAAAATTCCGGCATTTCCTCATAAAGCTGTTCAATAAATTTGTCATAGGTTTCTCCAAACATTGAATCTACCTGATGCTGCGATAGTCCTATTTCCAGATAAGGCAGGGAGCCAAACCCCTTTTCCTTTGTAAAATCAACGGGATCAACAAAAACAAGACCTGCGATTTCTTCAGGATACATGGAGGCATAACTTCGCATGTATGCTCCGCCAAATGAATGAGAGACCAATAAGTACGGTGGTTTTAATCCTTTTTGCAAAAGCATCTTTCTTAAATTACTCACAATGTGTTCAATTGTTGGTGGGAGGGAATCGTTTTCTGATTCTCCTATTCTTGGGCGGTTGTACCGAAAAACAGCATTGGTTTTGGAAATTTCTGCCGCTACCGTTTCCCAGCTCCCAAAACCGCTTGCCATACCATTTTCAAATACAACAACGGGTTTTTCTGCCTGATTGTTTTCCATTCCGGAAGTTAAGACTTCGACTTTGAATCCATTCAATGTAATAAAGTCTATTTTTCGATAGGCTTCATCTTTATTTGCCTTAACTTTTGCAAGTAAGGATTCCCATCTTTTATCACCATGAAGAGATTTTAAATCAGGATCGCCCTTGATATGCCCAAAATCCGTGTAATTCATTTTGGTGGCAACATAATTTAAATGATAAAAGGCGCTGTCAGGAACGGTAGCCAGGGCCCAGGAACAAGCAGCATTATAATGCTCATTAGATGAGGCATTCCAGTTATTTGCCTTAAATGCTTTGGAAAATGCAAGCGCAGAATTTTTATAGTCTTTTGCCTGATAAAGTGAGTCTGCTTTTCTAACAAGCTCCTCATACTTCTGATGATTGTTCTGCGCAAGTAAAGCTGTTGCTGAAATCAGGAGGGCGAGTAAAAAAGTTGTCGTTTTCATATGTTTTTTTAATAATAGTGATTTCTGATTCATTTGTTGCTAACTCCTTATAGGATAACTTTTATTACCGTTTATCTAACTGAGTTTAAAGCTTAAATTGCTTTACTGTTTTTTCTCATATTCAGGATTTCCACTAAATAAGTTATTTACAATTTTCCACTGACCATTCAATTTTGCAATATGGAGATATTCTATGCATTCATTAAAAATCACTTTTACACTCGCTATTGTTGGCATTACATCTAAAATGAATACTTCAGTTTTTAAACCATATTCCCTGTCCTGATGAAACAAGGTAATATAATCCATGCGGGATTTGTTGATAGTTCCTAAGAAGTCAATGCTATCAACCGTATGAATACTTCTTTTTACAAATTCGAAATGCACAGCTTTATCAACCCTACTGGCATCTTTGTAGAACCAACCTTCAATGTAATCCAGGGCAGCTTGTTTTATTTGTATGCTGTCATTAGCTGTTTGACTTTTAGCTGTGATTGTAAAAAACACAAGTATTATCACAATGATGCTTTTTAATATTTTCATTTTTTATCGGTTTATGTATGTTATGTATAATTATTCTACCTCTTTTAATGGAGCGGGATGTAGTTAGCAAATCTGTTTAAACTTTAGTTTGACATCGTTTTATTGATGATTTCTATAGTTATCAATTATCTTACTATCAACCCAGTAAATATCATTTCTGCCCATACCCGGATGTTTGTATGAGTTTATAAAATCATCTTTAACTTTTTGATAAGTCAGTTTCTCGTTCGATTCATCCTTTGCCATAATATGGCTTGATGTAAAGAAAAAATACTTGCCATCCGGATCAACCATCGGGCAAAATTCACCCCCGGTTTTATTTATTTCTTCCCCCATATTTTGAGGTGTACTCCATTCGCCATCTCTTTTGAATGTAATATACAATCCATTGCCAGTAGGTCTGCCATAGGTTCGGAAGATCATGTACTCTTCATCGGGCGAAATAAAAAGATCCCCCTCCCAGTATTTGTTAATCGTTTCACCTAATTTCACGCTCGGCTCAAAACTACTCCCATTGCTTTTGGCATAATAAATGTCCCGGTTATTTCCGCCCCCTCTTCCCGATGAAAAGTATAAGGTGCCATCTTTTGTAAGGCAGGGATAAATATCATCCTTGTCTGAATTGATATCTGTGTTTAAGTGTTCCGGTTTAAGCCATTCCCCATTGATGTTTTCCACGCGCCAGATATCCCAGTCCGTTTTTGGTGTTTGCAGGCTGTCGACGGGGCGTTTGGACACATAGTACAAATATCTTCCATCAGCCGTAATAAAGGGGTCTGCTTCGGAGTATTCGCCCGAAAAACCGGCAACTTCAGGTGCTGACCATTGCTGCCCGTTGTATTTCATGGACATGATCACGAAATTATTGCCGGGCATAACTACGGAGAATAAAAATTCAGTATAATCGGGAGAAAAACAAGCATTTATTTCTGACATTCCTGTCGATACAATATTGGGAGCAAATATTTCGGGAGAAAGTCCCGGTTCTTTTTGTCCCAGGTATTTTCCGGTTAATATTGGAAAACTATCTACTTTATTTTCCATCCGTTCGGTATTACACCCAAATAGAAGAATCACTAAAACAAATAATACTTTCTGCTTTTCCATGGCTTAATTATTTTCAAATCTGTTGTTTTAATTTATTGTCTGCTCAGTTGTTCTTCGAAGTTTAAATATGTTTCCGGTTTTCAGGAAAGCGAAGGAATACGATCGCTCAGGCTTTCTTCCGGTTACAAATCAACACCTATAAAGTGGATAAAGGTAAGAATAAATGAGTGGTATTTCGTTTATCATCATCAGAATATTCCTTGGCAGAAAGGAAGCTCAAGGAAAAAACATCAAGTAGAATGAAAGCGATCTGCTGATCTTGCTGGATAATTCTTTCGGCAATTACAGACGAACCCGAAAGCTCGGGTGGCAATGACTTTGGCCCCACGCCTTATGAGTTTGTGTCGGCAGGCCTGGCCAGTTGTACCGCGATGACTATCCGCATGTATGCCGACCGCAAAAACCGAAAGGTGGAGGAGGTAAATGTACACATCGAACACGGCAAAGTACATGCGGAGGATTGTGGTGAATGTGAAAATTCCGCTTCAGCCAAAATAGACCGTTTCACCCGGGTCATCGAACTCAAGGGCGAACTCAACGAAAAACAGCAACAACGTTTGCTCGAAATTGCCAACAAATGCCCGGTGCATAAAACCCTGCTTTCGTAGATAAAAATTGAAATGAAACTTAAATAGTAATGCCCATGCTCCACGGCAATCATTTCTCTTTCGCCTGGCTGGCCTTTTATCCCGGGTTCGCAAATCTATAAAAAATGATTGCTGCAGTACTTATTTGGAAAAATAAACCACCCTTGCTTTCCTGTTGACCCTATTGCCCATATGTGGCAATATTATACACTATCAGTGTTTTACCAAGCAACGCGACCCTGATCGGGCAATTGGTATTATTTGGCATTACCGGCGTGCATTTCAATGTTGATCAAGGCTTATGGTATGATGTTAGATTTTCTGAATCAAAGATTTTATCCCTGATAAAGGATGGAATGACTAATTTCAAAAAAATGAAAAAAAATATGAATACGAATAAGCTGCAATTAGGAATTATCGGACTTGGAAAGATGGGTGGTAACCTTGCCGCCCAGGCCCTGGAAAAAGGCATGCGGGTGGTTGGCCTGACCAAAGGCGACCCGCCTGATCATCTTCTGAAAGAAGGACTGATCCATGCAAAAAATCCTGAATATTTTCTGAATCATTTGGATTCGCCAAGAGTAATTATGATTTACATTCACTCCGGACCTGCCATCGATAAATTAATAAATGAGCTCGCGGAAGTATTAGAAGAGGGGGACATAATGCTCGACGGCGGAAATTCCTACTGGGGTGATTCCATCAGTCGATATGAACGATTAAAAGAAAAAGGCATACAATTTATCGATTTGGGAACGAGCGGAGGGATTGAAGGAGCCCGTGACGGCGCCTGTTTTATGGCAGGCGGAGAAAATACCGCCATTAAAAAAGCCGAACCGGTTTTAAAAGAACTTTCGGTGGAAGGTGGCTATGTGCATGCCGGCCCGCCGGGTGCAGGACATTTTGTGAAGCTTGTACACAACGGCATCGAGTTTGGCATGTTGCAGGCCATTGGCGAAGGAATGGACCTGCTGACAAACTATAAAGACAAGCTCGACATTGCCGATGTGTTGCATTGCTGGAGGAATGGATCTGTAATCCGTTCCTGGTTGATGGACCTTTTGGAAAAAGTTTACCGCGAAGAAGGAAGCATGGAAAAAGTTCCTTCCTACGTGGAAGATACGGGCGAAGTGAACTGGCTGGTTGATGATGCCATGCACATGGAAGTTCCGGTTCATGTTATTGCCCAGTCGGTGATGCAACTGTTTGCCAGCCGCGATGAAAACAGCAAGCAGTCGCGTGCCATTGCCATGATGCGGCATGGTTTCGGAGGCCATCCCTACGGTCCGGATAAATCAATCAGGGAAGGACGGAAAAAAGGAAGGGTTGGCGGATTTTATTCCGAATAAATATTTATCTAATTAAAAATCAATTGATCATGAATAATTCCAACAAAAAACGATTACAAAATCAGACTGCAATTGTTACCGGCGCAGAATCGGGCATCGGAAAAGCAATTGCCATAGAACTGGCCGCAGAAGGAGCAAATGTGGTTGTCAATTACATAGCAGATGCGGATGAAGCTCAGAAGGTGGCGGATGCCGCAAAAAGCGCCGGCGGCAAAGCCATAAAATTCAAAGCCGACGTAAGTAAGGAAGACCAGGTGAAAGAAATGTTCAGCAAAACCATCGAAACTTTTGGCCGGCTGGATATTCTGGTGAATAACGCCGGCATACAAAAGGACGCCGCCATCGATGAAATGACACTCGATGAATGGCAAAAGGTAATCGACGTAAACCTCACCGGATATTTTTTATGCTCCCGCGAGGCCATAAAGAAATTTAAAAAACAGGAACCTGATGAAAACATCTCGGTGGCAGCCGGTAAAATCATTTGCATCAGTTCGGTGCACGAGCGCATTCCCTGGAAGGGACGCGCCAACTATGCGGCATCGAAAGGCGGAATTATGCTGCTGATGAAATCTATTGCTGTGGAGGTGGCTGAACACAAAATCCGTGTCAACAGCATCGGGCCGGGAGCCATTAAAACGCCTATCAACAAAGAATCGTGGGATGAACTGAAACAGTCGATTCCCTACGGACGGGTTGGAAATCCGGAAGATATAGCGGGGGCCGCTGTGTGGCTGGCTTCCGATGAATCGGATTATGTTACCGGCACAACCTTGTTTGTCGATGGCGGAATGACGTTGTATCCCTACCTGGCGGCGGGAAATTAAACACTTAAATGATTTTACATGACCTACAAAATAAGAGATCTTGGAGTAATAAGCGACAGACGCAGCGGTGCAATAGTCGCTAAAAACGGAGATATTTGCTGGTATTGTCCCGGGCAATTCGACCATCCTTCCCTTTTTGCTTCTTTACTGGATAACGAAAAAGGAGGCGTCTGGTCAATGAGTCTGGCTGAAAACTATGAAGCAAATAGACAATACATTGAAAACAGCAGCATCCTGGAAACGCGTTTTAAGGCAGATAACAATGAGTTTACAATCACTGACTGGATGCCGGTGGATGATGAATTTTCAGGAATTTGCAGGATGTTTTCAGCTTCATCAGAACCCATAAAAAACAGTTTGATTCCCGCACCCGGTTACGGTCGGGAAGGAATAAAAATCAGTAGGATAAATGATACAGCTATCAGTATCAACGATACATTTTTCCTAATGACTTCCCATCCGGTAAAAGTGGAAAATGAAAAAATAACCTTCGAAATTCCTGCAAATGAAAAGGGCTGGGCTGTTTTGGCCGATAAGCAAATGAAATTGGAAGACGACCGGCAGTTAAAAAATTCACTGCAAAAAACCAGAAAAAACTGGAATGCATTAAATGCAGGGTTTAGTTACGATGGTCATTATAAAAAAGAGATGCTGGATTCGCTGAGAGCCATCCGGCAGGTAACTCATGAAAAATCGGGTGGAATTATTGCCGCTCTCACCACATCGCTGCCCGAGGTGCCAGGGGGCGAACGGAATTACGATTACCGCTATGTATGGTTGCGCGATGCGTCAATGATTGTCAGCGCGCTAACACGGGCCAAAATCAACAGCGAAGATGAAAAACGTTTTCTCGATTTTATCTGTTCTGCGCGGGGAAATTTGAAAGATTACTCCACCACCCCTTTTGTTACCGTAACCAAAAAAGCAGCTCCTGCCGAAAGTACCCTCGATTTTTCGGGCTACCTGAACAGCCGGCCCGTTCGCGTTGGAAACAATGCAAATGAGCAGTTGCAACTTGATGCAGGAAGCAATATTTTGCTGGCTGCCAAGCTGATATACGGCAACACAAATACGCGCGATCACTGGAAAGTAGTGGAAGAAATTGCTGACTTCCTGGCCGAAAACTGGCAGCAGGACGATTACGGCATCTGGGAAGAGGACATTGCCCGTCAGTTTACCTCGAGCAAAGTGATTATGGCGGTGGCGCTGGAATTTATTTCTGAATATTCCGATGATGAATCCCAAAACAAACGCTGGCTGGAAGCTGCAAAAGCCATCAGGCATTTTGTAAAAAACAACTGCATCACTAAATCAGGAAGTTATGCCGTGTTTGCCGGAAGTGAGGAAGTGGATATCACTGCAACCCTTTTTCCCGAGTGGGATTACTGCCCGGCCGACACCCCCGAAATGGTGCAGACCGTAAAAGAACTGGAAGAGAACTTCAGTAATAATGATTTGGTTTACCGGAACCTGCTGCTGTTCGACGAGAAAAAAGAAGGCGCCTTTCTGGCTGCCAATTTCTGGATGGCCCAGTACTGGATCATGCGGAAAAATATTGAGAAAAGTAAAAGATACATCGATGCTGCGTTAAAATACCAGAACGATTTGGGGCTGTTTGCCGAGGAGGCCGACCCCGGTTCAGATACCATGCTCGGAAATATTCCCCAGAGTTTTGTGCATGCTTCCTGTATTGGGGCAATCATCGATTTTAGCAATGCTTTTGGGAATGAATCAGGCACATAAAGAAAACAGATTTTCATAATACCAATGTGTGATCACTGAAATTATCCGCCATGGCAAAATGAGGCAACAACTTTTTCACCTGTGATCGGAATAGCTATAATTGATTAATTATGTATATTTGATTTCAAAAAAAAAGCTAACGTTTATGAAAAAGAAAATTACATTATTAGCAGTTTTGGTTATGATCATTGTCGGATTTGCCGGAGCACAACCGGCCGTACTTGAGGCCGAATATGGTCCTCCGGAAGAAGCCGATACCTGGACAAAATTCACGATTCCGCTTAACGCCGATACGTTTAACGTGAGCGAGGCCGAATTTGAAGCCGCACTGATGAACATCACATCTTTTTGGATCAGGACGGAAATGCATACCGGGGATGATATCGGCGGCATCGATGATGTGGCTGCCGGCAGTGTATATTTCAGTGATTTTAATGCCTCATCAGAAGGCTGGAGTTCTGGTGGTGACGGTACAATGGAATGGATGATGGAGGGCGGTGTTGACGGTGGGTTCCTGCAGATCAGCGATTGGGCTACCGGCGATTGGCACTGGCTTATTTCGCCATCCACCTGGGCAGGCGACTGGAGCGAGCTGAACGGTCAGAACATCGAATTCTGGTATAAAACGGATAAACCGAGTTATTCGGCCGTTATTCAGTTGCATACCGAAACGGTCGACCGGCTTGTGATCAACACCCAGGGTGGCAGCGCAATGCAACCCAACGACTCCCTTTTGATCGAGGTAGAGGTTATCCCCGAACCGGAAGAAGATCTCATCATCGATTTCACTTCGTCAAATCAGGCTTGTATCAATGTGCCTTCCTCCTTAACAATTGAGGCAGGTTCCTCTTCCAACACAATATACGTATCAGCCACCGAAGGAGCCAGTATCGGCTGTACTTCCGTGGTTGAAGCCACTGCTTCGGGTTATATCACCTCCAGGTTGACCTTTGCCGTGACGGAAGACGCAGATATCAATGAGATTGGTGCACCGGAAACGCTGTTAATCGCTCCCAATCCATCCAATGGATTTTTCAGAATAATGGAGAAGACAGGTGAGAAGATAGAAAGCCTGCGGATTTATGGGGTGCAGGGCGGTTTGGTTTACGAAATGTTTGCGGAGGATCTAACAGGTTCTGAAATCAACGTTTCGGAACTGGAACCCGGTCTTTATTTTATCAGGGCCGAATCTGCAAATAACAGCTTTGTATCAAAACTGATCATTGATTAAAAAACAAACCTAATATAAAGGAAGCCGGCCAAAAAACCGGCTTCCTTTTGATTTAAGCTAAATAGATATTCGGACCAAGATGCTGTTGGTAGAAATATGCCTGTGCATGCTTGAGGAATCTGTTTTTTTTCAGGACAAACGAGTCCGGTGCAAATTGCCAGATTTCAGGAACATCCAGATCATAATAAGATTTGCTTAGCTCCATAATAGCACTGCTTGAACCTGTTTTGTTGATGCCGATAAAAACGATCCCGAATTTTGGATAATACATGATTTCTTGCTTTCTGATGTTTTTGGTTTAACCCAATATTTGAGCATAAACTTTATCAAATGTTTTCCATGACGCTATTTCCCGGCCGAGATAATCATATAACTCTTTAACTGATGGTTGATAATAATCTATGAGTTTTTGCAATGCCTGTTTATACTCGACCGTATTATAGTCAATGCATTCATACTTGCTTTGCTCGTCGTAGTTTTTTTTCGGTCTTATTTCCAGATCTTCCTCTTTGAGTTGTAATAACTTAAAAATACCTTGAAGTACAGTTTTAGTATCCTGGTGTATTTCTTCGTTAACAATGATCTTGATCTGGTTGCGATTGAACAGCGGTAAAACATTTTCTCTGATAAAAAACATAAAATCGTAGTTACTGATATTTACCTGATTTATGTTCAGGTCTCTAAGAACAATATCCGAAAAGCTATATTTTTCGGGGTCGAATCCCGATGGATGCCCCAGTTTAAATTCTCTTACCCGGTGTGCATAAAAGGAATGCAATGGCAAAGTTTTCAAAAGAAATGAAGTTCCACAACGTGGAAATCCTACGATAAGAAAATTTGGTAAAGGCATGTTCGTAAAATTTGTTTGAACAATTGGAGGGATAAATGTAATGATTTTTGCAAAAGTGATTGTATCAACATTCGCAGTTTCATAATTGAATGATTTTTGTTTGTACCGATTCGGAACAGGTTTGCAATGATTGACCTTATGCTTCCATCGGTATAACTGAATCTAACAGGAAAATGCATTGCATTTTAATAAGTTCAGTATAACGGAGGCAAATATCCTGCACAAAGGATGAAATGAAAAATAGCGCCGGTTTAGTGAAAAACAGCAGAAGCCGGCGCATTGAAAGATATATAGTATTTGGTTGTGTTTTGTGTTTTAGGTCCCTGTTTCCGGTTCATCAGGATCATCAGGATCAGGGTCAGGATCTGGCTTTGGATCCGGCGGATCATCAGGTCCGGGATTGGGCTTGCCGCCAAAAAGATACCATGCGTTGGTTTCGTGATTAAATAATTCATTTGTCAAGGGATTTCTTAGCTTCATAATTGAATGATTTTCGTTAAGCCTACTCTTTAAGATTTTCGACATCCTCTTTTATCTTTATTAAGTAGTTTGGAATTTCCGGTTTTGTTACCCTCCTGAATGCGGATTTTTTTTTAATTTGGTTGCATGCCAAATAAATCCATAATATCCGGACGATCACCTTTGCATATAATGCTTCTAATCCTTTTTAGTTTTAACATCGCTATTTCGCAAAATAAGACGAATAGCGCCGACCTGGATTCTTTGATGGGGCTTATAGAACAACAGAACTATGAAGCCTATCTGGAAGAGTTTAAAATACTGCTCAGGAGCGAGCGAGCAGATCAGTTGCCTGCCGAAATGTTTAAAAAAGCCGCCTTTAGCTATTTTCGGCTAAGTGAATTCGACTCGTCGGCAAAATATTATCGCTTGTCCATAAAACATACTTGCGCTGCTGATTCATCTTATATTGGATGCCGCTATTCTGATCTTACCCTTGCATATATCAACGCCGACAGGCTCGATTCAGCGCGTGAAAGCGTTTCTATGGCACTCCGCTATGTGGACCAGGTAAAACCTGAAAACAAGCATGATATTTACAGCACCTATGCTACCTATTTATATAACGCAAAACAGTACGATTCTTCTCTGTTATACCTGAACAAGGGCCTCGACATGCTGCCAGAAAGCAGTGAAGAATACATAAAAGAACTCACCGAATACTACCGGATTTTTGCCAATATTTACCGGATGATGGGGGAATACAACAAATCGATATACTATGAGCAGAGATGCCTGGACATTGCACGGAATTCCGATGCCCTGAACTGCAGGAGTAAATGCGGGGTTTATTATAACCTGGCCATAACCAATTTCCTTTCGGGAAATTACCGGCGTGCAATCATGCTTTTCGAGCATGCCATTGGCTTTATGCATCGTTGCCAATACTATAAAAACTTCCGGTCAGCCCTTTCCAATATTGCCTACTCATATATGTACCTGGATGAATCTGACTCGGCCCGGAAATATTTTGAGTTATCTCTTGAGAACCTGGATGATTGTTTGCCGGGTAACAAGGTAACCCTGCTGATCAATTATGGTAATTTCCTTATGCTGGAAGTCAAGGATCTGAAAAAGTGTTATGCCGTTTATCAAAGGGCCCGTAGAATTCTTTTACAGCATTTCGGACATTATCATCCAAAACTCAGAAATCTTTACTCAAATATTGGTGATCTTTATTGGAAACTGGATTTGATGGACAGTGCTTTGATCTGTTATCAGAAAGCCCTGAAGATCATTGATACCAGCCTGAGCCTGCAGAATTATGTTGCCAATCCTGATTTTTATATGGCATCCGACATAAAGACCCTTAAACTGATGTACAGGAAAATATGTGCCCTAAATATATTGTTGCGGGATATGCCCGGGGGTGAAAGAAAGGCTGTTTTTAACGACGCTGTTTTGACAGGCGTCGACTACTATCTGGAAGCTTTCTACGATTTATTGTCAGAAAAGCTGTTTTTGACTGATAAGATAAACTCGATGAAGTGGGAACTCGAATACCTTATTTATGTTGGAATTGAGAGGGCATATGAACTTTATCAGGAGAGCGGAGATGAAGCTTATCTGCAAAGAGCTATCGCATATAGTGAGGCTTCCAAATCAATGATCCTGAAAATCAACTTTTATGATGTGATTGAAAAGCAGGCAGTGCCTGAAGAATATAGCAAGCTTAGAAACAAACTGAAAAGAAAGATCAATGCCCTTTCGTTTCAACTGGATGAAGAAGTAGAGTCGGATAGCCTGAATTCGGAACTGCTCAAACTGGTTAGAAGATACGACTCTTTGGAGCATCATTTGGAAAATAAATATCCCGTTGTTTTTGATCCGGTGATAAAAATGACGGAACTGGAGGAATGGAAAGAAGTTGCCAAAACAAATAGCTTGTTGCTCAACTACTATCATTACTGGAATGTTATTCATATATTCGGTATCACAAAAGAACAAATTCGTTGGACAAGGCTGGAGGTTGACAGCAGCATGGACTCATCTCTGAAAGCGATGGTGGATTTTACGCGTTTCGAAAACCGTTTTGACGCCGGTCAAAAAGAATCATATATAAGCCATGCCTATAAGTTGTTCCGGGATTTGATTCCGGGAGAGATACCGGAAAAAACAAGCAAAATTGTTTTTCTGCCTGATGATTATCTGCACTATTTCCCCTTTGAACTGTTGTTGACACAGCTGCCCGATTCAAGCACCGGTTACAAATCACTACCCTATCTTTTAAAAGATTATGATATATCTTACTCCAATTCCTTATCGCTGATGAAAGCACCGATGAATGTTCCAAAGGGCAGGCACAAATTACTGTTTGTTTTGCCCGGTTCTTCTTCTGATACCAACAATAGCGAATTGCTCAGCCCGATGGTGCAGGCCCGGCAGGAGGCCGACGTTTTACTTGGTATCTTCAGGGGTGAGTTGCTTGTTCCGGATAAATCTACCGATCGTTTGCCTGAAAAATTATTCTTGGATTATGGGATACTGCATTTCGCTACCCATACCAAGATAGATGACGGGGATCCTTTGCAAAGCAGTTTGATGCTATGGCAAAATAAGGGTCAAAAGCAAAATCTGAACCTAAGTGCCGCGGAGATATGTAATCTGGAACTTCATGCAGCAATGACTGTTTTAAGCGGATGCGAAACGGGCAGGGGAGAGATGTTGAGTGGAGAGGGTGTTATCAGCCTGGCCTGGGCTTTCCGCTATGCCGGATGTCCTTCTGTAGTTATGTCGATGAACCGGCTGGATGATGAAACTGCCAAAAATCTGATGATCGGTTATTATAAAAACCTGGCCAAAGGCTTGGAAAAAGATCATGCCTTGCGAATGGCGAAATTGGAATACCTTGAAAACTGTACTCCTTCCAGGGCGCACCCGGGCTATTGGGCTGGTGTGATCAGCATCGGAAAGCAGGATGCATTACGGTTGAGCATGCGCAACACAAACTTCCTGTATTTTCTCCTACCCTTCGTTGCCATATTGGGATATGTTTTAATATTGTTCAGCAGAAAAAGGAAACCCTGATCAATGTAATTGTTAAACTTTCCCGGAAAGTGATCCCGCCAATCAGGCCATGAATAGCATTATCTGATCTGCCTAAGTAGTTTTTGTGCTTTTTCCCGGTAGTAATGATCCGGATCGCTTTCAATGCTTACAAGCAATTCGGCTGCCTGTTCCTTTTTGTTTGCCAGGAGGTAGGCCAGGCTGAGATACCATTGTGCTTCCAGTTTGAAAATGCTGTCGTAAGAGGTAGTCATTTTAAGATATTTAACGGCCTGATCTGCCTTTCGCAGTTCAAGATAGGAGAGCCCTGTATAAAAGGCAGCCGGTGTGGAATATGCAGGATGACCGATGAGTTGCTCAAACAAATGTATGCTTTCCTGAAATTCACCTTTGCTGTATGCGGTCATGCCTTTTGTCAGCAGCAGGCTGCGATTTTCGGCATCCCGGTTTTCAATGATACTGGTGTAGCTTGAAAAATATTTATTGAATAGTTCCTGGTTGGTTCTTGACCGGTCTTTTTGAAGCAGGTATATGCCAAGCCCGATCAAAACGACAAATGCTGCAGCAGCGGCATATTTAAAGACTAGCGAAAAACGAATCAGACCATTTTTTTTGAAATAGGTCTTTTCAGCTTTTTTAAGCTTGCGCAGAAATTCTAATTTATGCCTGTTGGCAATGGCATGCCTGAGGTTTTTATGATGGAGAAACAATCTACGCAATTCGGAATCCTCTTGCAGCCTTTTTTCAAACTGCGCTTTTTCCGATTCAGGCATCTCCATATTCAGATACCGTTCCATCATTTCATGATATTCATCCCAGTTCATCGATAACCTTTTTAAATCCCGGCTCTTGCTTAAATATACGTTGGAGCTTTCTAAAGCATTTTAATTTTTTCTGTCGCGTAAATCCTTCGGTTGAAAGATTTAACATTTTCATGATCTCCCTGTTGGTGAATTTGCTCATGCTCATTTCGATTATTTTGCGGCACACTTTATCGAGTTTATTGAGGCTTGAAATATAGATCTCAATTTTCTCGATTTCATTCATTTCTTTCTTCAGATCCTGTTTTTCTGCGGCAATTTCTTCCTGAAATTTATCGATGTCCTCGAATGCGTAATTCCTTTTATTTAACGCAGCATACCAGATATTCACACAGCTTGAAAAAAAATATGCGCCAAAAGAACGATTGATCCTGATACGGTTGTCGATCGTTTTCAAAAACAAAGAATATAGCGCTTCCTGAAAAACATCTTTGGCTTCAAACGTATTGCCACTGTTGGCATTTACAAATCTGTCAACCTGTGGGAAAAAGCTGCTGTAAACATAATTCAGGATTTTTCTATTCCCTGATTTTATTCCTTCCAGAATCTGATGATCTGTGGGCGCAAGAGGATCCATTGAGCATTATGTACTTCACCACAAATATAGTAGTATTCCTGAAAGCAAAAAATGGATAAGTACGATCACTTAGTAGTTTCATAAAACAGGATTTGTTACCTCCCATTCCATTGATTTTTTTCATTCATGTAATTGATCGCCTAAACCCGGCTGCATCATGGATGCCTGCCGGAAAATGTAAATCACGGATTTTCTGACAGCTGCAATGCTTGAAACCGCATCAGGCAGGGCTATTTAAACAGAATAAAAATTCATTCCCCTGATTAGCGATTAAAAATAATTACTTATATTTGCCGTTCAAACAATTAATTAAATCATTAATTTTCAACAAGAAGAAAACCAAAAAATTTAGTAAATCTAACAACCAATAATTATGAAAAAATTAATTGCCTTTTTGACATTAGCAGGAATGCTAACTTTCGGTGTTTCAAACCTGGTAGTTGCACAGGAGCAAGGTGCAGAAGATCAGGGAGAACAAATGGAAATGCAGGACACCACCCAGATGGAGCCTGACACAGTCGCGGTAGCAGAAACCCCACAGGAAACAACCCTGGAGCCCGAATCGGAAGAGCCACAGTCGTTCCAACAGGTGCTGAAAGAACAGTTCATTGCCGGTGACTGGAAGTTTATGGGTATTGTGCTGCTTACATTGGTTTTCGGTTTAGCCCTTGCCATTGAAAGGATCATCTATCTGAACCTGGCCACCACCAACAACAAAAAGTTGCTCAACAAGGTTGAAAATGCATTGGAAACCGGCGGTATCGATGCAGCAAAAGATATTTGCCGCGACACCAGGGGACCGGTAGCCAGCATCTTCTTTCAGGGGCTCGACAGGTTTGACGAAGGTATTGAGGTTGTTGAAAAGTCGATTGTATCATATGGTAGCGTATTGATGGGACGTCTTGAAAAGGGACTGTCGTGGATCTCACTATTCATCGCCATTGCACCTATGCTTGGTTTTATGGGTACGGTTATCGGGATGATCATGGCTTTTGATGATATCGCAGCAGCCGGTGACATCTCACCTACCATTGTTGCTTCCGGTATGAAGGTTGCCCTTCTGACCACAGTATTCGGTCTGATCGTTGCCATCATCCTGCAGATCTTCTACAACTACCTCGTGGCAAAGGTTGACAACCTTGTGAACGATATGGAAGACAGCACCATTTCATTTATCGATATCTTAACCAAGTTCAAATCGAATAAATAATCCATTCACCATGACGAAAACAGTTAACAGAATATTGCAGATTGTTTTGTTTGCCCTAATGGCAGCATCGCTTATCCTGTTCATACTTTTTTATGTGAACAATAGCGGCAAGACCGATAATGAGCTGTTGGCAAGCCAAAACATGACAGATACCGTTCTGGGCTGGGCCAAGATATTGCTATATATAACTATCGCCCTGCTCATTATATTCCCGATCGTACACTTCATCAAAAATCCGAAAGCACTTATTAAGTTTTTAGGAGTTATTGTTGTGTTCGGTGGTTTGTTCCTGATATCCTATCTGATTGCCGACAGCAATGTACAGGGAGATATCTATACTACAGAGGGCATTACACCGGGTATTTCACAATTGATCGGATCGGGATTGATCATGATCTATATACTGGCAGGTTTGACCATCCTTTCGATCGTTGTATCTGCAGTAATTAATGCATTTAAATAAACATTAAAGCAAAAAATTATGGCACGAAAAGTTCCTGAAGTTAATGCAGGTTCAATGGCCGACATCGCGTTCCTGTTGCTGATATTCTTCCTGGTAACCACCACCATGGATGTCGATACGGGGATTATCAGGCAGCTGCCACCCCCGTTGGAAGATCCCGAACAGGAGCCTCCCAAAGTAAAGGAACGGAACATCATGAATATCCTCATCAACAGCAGCGATCGTTTACTGGTAAACAACGAACGCGGTGATATCAGCACATTGCGTGAGGAGGTGAAAGACTTCATGGCGATCCATCCCGAAGGCGAAATGCGTACCGAAGAACACCCTTATCCTGAGGTTGAAGAAGCGGAAATTGAGGTGGATGGCGCTCCTATGATGATCAAAAAGTCGAAGGGAGTGATCTCTTTGAAAAACGACCGGGGAACTTCTTATGAGATGTATATCGCAGTTCAGAATGAACTGACCGCCGCTTTCCATGAATTGAGGGACCGGCTCTCACAGGAATTGTTTGGAAGGAAGTATAACGATCTTGTGCTGGAGGACCGGAAAAAGGCCATTGAGAATGCAATTCCATTGCGTATTTCAGAAGCCGAACCTGTAAATATTGGAGGAAATTAATATGTCCAGATTTAAAAAACATTCCAAAAAAGGCACCCCCGGGATCAGTACTTCCTCGCTACCCGATATCATTTTTATGTTGTTGTTTTTCTTTATGGTGACCACCACCATGCGCGAAGCAACACTGAAAGTGCGGGTCACAGCCCCACAGGCCACGGAAGTGCAGAAACTCGAGAAAAAGTCTCTGGTTAGTTACATCTACATTGGACCTCCCATGCAAAAGAAACTTGGTACGGATGCGCGTATACAGCTTGCGGATCAGTTCGCCGAGGTAAACGAGGTGAAGGAATTTATCCTGAAAGAAAGAGAGGCAAAGAATGAAGTCGACAGGAAATTCATGATCACCTCCCTGAAGGTAGATAAAACCACACGCATGGGAATTGTCACCGATGTGAAGCAGGAACTTCGTGAAATCGGGGCATTCAAGATCAACTACTCTTCAAGGAAAGTAAGAAGTATGGAGTTCAATTAAAGAATAATTCGAAGAAATACATTATAAGAGGGATCACGGGTTGGTTCCTCTTTTTTTTATTCCCGCAAACGGACAAGCCGTTTTTCATTTTCATAAAAAGCAAACATCAACAGGCAAAATACCACAAGGCTACCAATGATCACCCAACTGTGATCACTGGTCCCGATCGACTCCAGGTCTTGTCCCTGAAGTTCATCACGGTAAAAGAACATTACAAGAACGGCAAAGGCGTTGTTCACAAAGTGAACGAAAACAGGAAGCCAGAGTTTTCCTGACCATACGAAAAGATAGCCGAGAAAGATCCCCAGGAACAAACGTGGCAGAAAGCCGAAAAACTGCAGGTGCAGGGCGCTGAACAACACGGCCGAGATCAGGACTGCCAGATGAGCATTTTTGGTCCAGTCTTTGAAAATACGTAACAGCACCCCCCTGAAAAACATTTCTTCTCCAATGGCAGGCAAAATGGCAAGCATCAGCAGGTTAACAAGAAACCCGCTCCAGGTGGATGCTGATAAAAAAGTTTGCGTCAATTCACCGGCCTGCTCTTCCGAACGGCGCATCCAGTTTTCGAGACCTTGTAAATATTCGGGAAAATCGAGCCGGGCATTTAGCTGGGCCAACCAGCCCACAAATGGAGTGACCGCCAAAACAGCCAGCCCGCCGAAAAAAAGAGAAGCCAGATTGGGAGAGGTCTTCAGCCGAAGATATCCCAGGGGCCTACGGCTGATCGCCCAGGCAAACAATAGCGGTGGCAATAAAAACCAGCCAACCTGGCTGACGATCTGTAAATATTTTAACATGTCGCCATTGGCCGGATCCATCAGGTCGGTTTCTCCCTGAAATGCGTTTAATATTTCTTTGCCTGAGAACGGCAGGGCAATAGCCACTCCGGCCAGCATGGTCATGATCAGGATAACGAATACAAACAGGCCGAACAACAACAATTGCAAATAGGGCGGGAAATCTTCAAATATTCCTTTTCGACCGTTCATAAGCAGTGCATTTCGTTTCAGGATTAGGCAAAAGTACTAATTTTGCATTTCTTTTGTTATTTCTAAAAGAAGCCCTGACAACAAATGCTGAAAATCGGACATGTCGAAATACCGCATTATCCCATTTTGCTGGCTCCCATGGAGGACGTCACCGATCCGCCTTTCCGCCATATCTGTAAAAAATATGGTGCGGATATCATGTACACCGAATTCATCTCTTCCGACGGCCTGATCAGGGATGCCAGTAAAAGCCTTCAGAAACTGGATTTCGATGAATTCGAACGGCCCATCGGCATACAGATTTTCGGCAATAATATCGACTCCATGGTAAGGGCGGCGGAATATGCAGCCAAGGCCAGGCCCGACATCATCGACATCAACTTTGGTTGTCCGGTGAAAAAGGTGGCTTCCAAGGGTTCCGGGTCAGGCGCCATGAACGATATCCCCAAAATGGTGAGGATGACCAAAGCCGTGGTGGGGGCTGTTGAGCTACCTGTCACTGTGAAAACCCGCCTGGGTTATGACGATACGCGTCTGGAAATTGTTGAGATCGCAGAACGCCTGCAAGATGTGGGCATTCAGGCCATTACCATTCACGGACGTGCACGTACCACCAAATCGAGTGTACCGGCCGACTGGTCTCTGATAGGTGAGGTGAAAAACAACCCCAGGATGAAAATCCCGGTGATCGGCAACGGAGATGTGTTCAGCTCCCAGAAAGCTCTCGAATTCAAAAACCGCTATGGCGTGGACGGACTGATGGTGGCCCGCAAAGCCATGGGCTATCCCTGGATCTTCAGGGAGATCAGGCATTATTTCGAAAAAGGTGAAGAATTACCGCCACCTTCCACCAGCGAGCGGGTCGAAACCTGCAAGCTGCATTTGAAGCGCTCGATTGAATGGAAAGGCGAACGCAAGGCTATTTTTGAAATGAGAAGGATGTACTCGGAGTATTTCAAGGGTTATCACGGTATCAAGCCGTTTCGCATGAAACTGGTCAGCTTAAACTCTTATGAAGAAATTGAAGAAGTGCTAGACGATATCCTCCGCAGTTATAACCAATTTCCCATCATTGAATAAATCCGTAACATCCTCACCTTTTTCCAGATCAAGGTGATAAGCCTTCAGTCCGGCTTCTTTCGCTGCCAGGGCGTTTTCGCGGGTGTCGTCGATAAAAAGCGTTTGATCCGGGTTCAGATCTTCTTTTTCAATCACATGATGGAAAATCCTCTGATCAGGTTTCCTGTAGCCCATAAGATGTGAAAAGTAGGCCTCATCAAACAGATCCGAAAATCTTTCATACCCATACTGATCTTCCAGTTGCTGCCTGTATTTATCGTAATGGATGCTGTTGGTGTTGCTCAGCATAAAAATCCGGTAATGTTTTTTGACGGCTTCGAGCAGGCGCACCCGGCTTACGGGAATGTCAAGTACCAGCGCATTCCAGATATCGTCTATCTGTTCATCGCTGATCGGAATGTTTATGATCTCTTTCAATCCGTCGCGGAATTGCTGAGGACTGATTTTGCCGGTTTCTATCCCGTTATAAAGGTCTTTCTCGATGATCTTTTGATGCAGGGTTTCGGTGTCGTTTACACCTGCATCAAGTAGTTTTTTGATGGTGATCCCATAGTCGATATTCATGATCACCCCGCCAAAGTCGAATATGATGTTACGGATGTTCACTTTTGTTTTTATGCAAAGATGGGACTTTTATCAGGAGGCACAGATTAACTTTTTATCTTTTTCACTGTTATCCGATTAAATTATAAATTTAACTTCTTCAAGTTGTTCTGTCCAGAAAACCAAGACCAAATATGGCCCAGCTTTTCTTGTATAAAAAAAGCCACCTCCTGATCCGACAAAATTTATTTTTGTATTTTTATCCATGTTGTGATTGTTTTTTGCTAAAACAATATTACAACAGGAAGGGGAAAAACCTAAAAAGGAAGTACCCACTTTATTTTATTGATTTATTCTTGTCGGACAGTAGTGATATGAAATGAAATCATTGTTTTACTAACTAATTAATTTAGTGTGCTTAATCTGAATACTTTAGCCATCGTATTGTTTATACTGCCAGTATACCAGCTGATGTACCATACCATTCAGCTTGTTACTTTCAGGAAGGAAGAAAGAGATCCTTCCCGCTTTCCTTTTGGTTTCCTGATGTTGTTTATGCTGGTTTTCCTCATTAATAGTGCGTTGCATTATCTGGGTTATTACAATATTTATCAGTATCTGTATGTCATACAACTCCCTGCACTGCTGGCCGTTTTACCTACCTTTCATCTTTATGTATACGCATTGCTTAAAGCAGAGAATTCCTTTTACGCCAAATACCCGATCGTATATTACCTGCCCGCATTTTTTGTATTACTGATGAATCTGATTTCCTTTATCGGGATGAACAGGGCACAAATCATGATGTTTTTTGCGGACCGGCTTTCCTTTACCTCGTCACAGGATATCATGGTGAATACAGCAGTATTGGTGTTTCTGCTGGGAGCAGCAGTATTCGTTTTGATGCAGCTCTTCTCATCTGCTTATCAGTTTAATAAAATTATTAAGCAGATGAAATTAACCGATTGGCAGGAGGGAAGCAGGCTGGATTATATCAATACAAAAGGATTAGTGATTATTTTCTTTTCTGTTTATATTTTCGTGCTGCTCAATGCACTGATGATAATGCTTGATCCGGCTTATTATGCAATTGAGGCAATGCTTTATAATTTGGCAATGATCATTTGTGGTGGCCTGGCGGGTTATTTTAGACTGAAACAGAACCGGAAACTGCATGCAGTTCATCATGTGATCGCTGATGAGCCGGGGCATTCCTATGCTTATAAAAATGGTGAAAAACCCAGCAATACTGATAATGCAGAAATTTTAGATACCCGGTCGGCGAAGGAAATGATGCAAAGGCTCAGATCTTTTGTAAACAGTGAGAAGCCCTACCGGAAAAGTGATCTGAATATTGGCGAACTTGCCAGTGAATTGCAAACCAGTAAAAGAAGACTTTCCTGGTTGCTTAATAATAAAATGGACACAAATTTCTATGGATTAATGAACAAGTACCGGGTGCTGGAAGCCAAGGAGTTACTAAAGAGATTTGAGTGCAAACACCTGAAAATGGATGAAATAGGTAGGATGGCAGGTTTTAAATCCAAATCATCTTTTAATAATGCTTTCAGGGAGCAAACCGGGAAAACACCTTCCGAGTACAGGAAAAGTTTATAAAAAAAAAGGCCCGGATCAGGGCCTTTTTACTTTATGTATAGATCAATCAGATCAACTTTTTTACCCTGATAACGGTAAATACAAGGATCAGGAATATGCCCATGTAGATGGCCCAGTCTGAAAGAGGTACCTGGCCTGTGCACCATGGGTCTGATGGTGGTCCTTCGGTGAGATGTGCAATGTAATTGGCTCCATCAGGGACCCCTGTATAACCGGGATACCCTACCCAGAGATACCAGGTGCCTGGTCCACATGTGTAGGAAGTTTGGCCCAATGTTCCGGCTGGTACACTCAGGTCGCTTGCTACAACTGATGAAACATTGCAATTTCCATCGTCGGCAATGATGAAGATATCTAGATCGACATCACCGTAGCTGGACCAGTATAATGTTTTGGATTCGGTTAAAACGATTCTGTACCAGTCAGTATCCCTGTAGCTAGAACCAAAATAGTTATAAGTATTCGTTCGGCCACAGATCACATCTCCAATACTGATGTCAATAAATACCGGAGGATCACTGTTACATCCTCCATCTACAACATCTTCACCATCATCGGGAATGTCTCCCTCTCCTTCATCAATTCCACAGGGTGGACAAACTACCCCATTCATGGGAGCCATCTGTGCTTCAGTTATAACTGGTGAATAATCCGGTGGTTGCTCAGCTCCAAGATAAAATTCCTGGGCGTTTACATTCATTGCAAGCAGAAATAATCCTGCAATCAAATACATCATTAATTTTTTCATTGCTTTTTGTTTTAGTTAATTTTTGAAACTTTTGCGCGAATGCAATAATAAGCAAATTAAGCCCCTAAGTCAATTTTTTGTTGGTTGGAATGAGTTTATTCAAACAACTTCTTTGCGGAAGCATTGATAATTGTGGGATCTGTATATGTATTTCTAAAGGTCTGAAACCTTTAGAAATACAAATCTATCCGACACAAAAAAAAGGCTGACGACCAGCCCTTTGATAGATTAATTAAAAAGGAATACTTTATTTAATTGAAGTTATATTTGTAGCGGTAAATAATGATACCCGCAATTAGTATAATTACGATCGGAATCACCCATGGAGAAATTGGAACTTGATCTGCCGGTTCCATAAAAGTGCAAAAAATTAATTAAATGCTAACAATATGTTAAAGTTATTTTACCGTTAAGGCTTTTGATCCTGCTTGCAAATAATCTGAGTAACATTCCTGCCGCAACGCAATGCAGTGGGCAGACCGCCCCTGGTTCCACCCACTACCCGGTCATATAAAAATCATCCAGACCGGGTAAAGTTTTTTTCAGTCATTTAAATCCTGCATCCGGTGACATGATCCAGCCTTCAAAGCTTCCTTTCCAGTTGTTTGTATACCTTATAACTGTTGCAGGTGTTGGAACATCGATCTTTTCTACTTTTCCCTTGCGGATAACCCCCGGGTCTCCGTTAAATTTTCTGATCCCCAGGTTTTCATGCTTGTATCCGGATCAAACTCAAACTGAATGGGTTTCTCCAGAGAAAAAACTGGCTATTATTATGATTTTGAAGATCCCGGTCGATGCCCATATAAATAAACACCACTGTTCGGAAAACTTGGAGAGATTCCGAGCCAAGCTAGGAATCCCGTTGCGGTTAGTCGGACCATATTGTTTTTTTTTATTAATATTGCTTTGTTTTGAATTTTAATTTATATGTCAGGAAAGCTTGAAAAAAGAAGACAGGAAAATGCCCGGCTGAAAGCAAAGCAGGAAAGGAAAGCCGCCCTGAAAAAACTCAGGAAGCATTTTCTACCGCTGATGATCGCCATTGCTTTATGGCTGATCGCCATCATCATCATCCATTTGCCCGGCATTAAACAGGCTGCTTTTGAGTTTTTTGTGGGCTTTACTTTGGAATCCTCAGTGGCTATGGGGAAGCTTTTTTTTCTGCCTGTAGAGAGCCATAGCTTTCCCTACATCACGGTGGATGGTTACACCATGAAAGTAGTGATGGAATGCACCGCCTACAACTTTTACATTTTTGTGATATTTCTCAGTCTGCTCTCGCCCGTCAGCTGGAAAAACCGCATGATCACCCTGGGTATTTTTTTGGCGGCTGTTTTCGTGGTGAACAACCTCAGGTTTTATGTAATGGGCTTCATTGGTAAAAACAATCCCGAGTGGTTTGATTATGCTCACGATTACCTTTGGAACATTCTTTTTGGTTTGATGGTTTTCCTGATCTGGGTGTGGAGGTACAAAAAGGTTTGGGATAAAGAAGTGCCGGCAACAGAAGCAAAGTCTAACTGATCTGAAAAATGAAAAGGCTGCTGCAATCAAACACAAACAAAATCATCCTGCTGGTCCTGATCTCGGTTGTCGTGTTCGTGATCTGGCATATCGGCCTCGAAACTGTTTATATCAAAACCTTGACAGGCGTCAGCAATTTCACCATCAGGATGTTTGAGGACAATACCCGGATAGAACTCACCAAAGAAAGCGGGGTATATCATTTTGATATTTACACCTACATGCAGGGGCGCGAGATCACCTATCCCCAAGAGATCGGCAGTTCGATGCAGCCTTTTATCATCATTTTATCCTGGCAGATCTTTTTGTTTTTTGTTCAAAACAGGAAGCGCGCCTTCAGATCACTCGGCATCAACTTCCTGATATATTTGACCGTACAGGTGTTTTACCTTTTTATGCTCACCGATTTTTACACCTCCGGTTTCGCGAAATTCATGTTCCAGTTGATGATGGACAGCTTTTATATCGTGGCCGTTATCCTGGTGATCAAGGATTATATGATATACAATTTCCGAAAACGGCTATCCCAGGCTTGATTTTCCTGGTTATTTCCAAATCCCTGACGTAAAAATTAACATAGAAATGTTTTGCATTTTTAATAAAATTCAGTACAGACAATCTGCGGGTTTTTTCATAAGCTCGCAGTTTATTCTTATACTTGCAATAGAGAAAGAAAACTTTAATGATCAAAAAGATTAATATGAGAGCAATAGGAATGATTACCATAATACTGGTACTTCTTTTACCAGAATTTGCCAGAAGTCAGATAGGCATGGATAAAGACTTTTCAGGTTCGGTATTGTATGCCTATCTGGAAGATCAATACTATTATCAGATCGATTTTGAAAACAACGATTGTATCGTTTATGACCTGTCTTACAACACGGACAGGGTCATAGCATTAAATCCGCCTGTTAACATGTATTTATATGATGCCAATTTGTTGTCTGCTAACATTTTTGATGTTGATGACGCACTAGAGGTACTGGCAGTTTTTTATGAGTATATTCCAACCAGCGATACGAGCGGATATTATGAATACAGGACCCAGATTATCAAGGACGATGGCATGGTTATACTGGATGTTGAACGAAACCTACCGGTAGCTAAAGACAGCTTATGCTGTTGCTACCGATAGTTTTCGTTACCTTTAGATTCACAATAACATCTAAACTTTAAAATTATGAAAAAAAAGTTTGACCCATGTCGAAAAGGCATGT
>JAIPBS010000031.1 GCA_021738625.1 Bacteroidales bacterium | reverse complement strand
GATACATCATTTTGATTAATACCCACCAATCTCTCAAACTCTAATCATAAACCTAACATCATTCCCCATATTTAGCCCGGTTTCGTCAACACCGCATCTAGCCTTTGTTTTGCAAACAGGCCAGATGCTTAGTTAATAGAAGGCGGAATTTTTTGTGTTCGTCAAGCTTTTCGTTATGATGACGACTTATTCCATAAACATCATGTTTATGCTCAAGATATTTAAGCGCGAGCCCGTAACCAATTCCTGAACTTGTTCCTGTAATCAAAATCTTCATACTAATTCTTGTTTTATTTTGTTGATTAAATTATTGCCAGTACTCGAACAAAGGTCCGTTTTCCCCATACACCGGATCATAAGCAGGCAATCTTACCTCTTTTATATTTCTTCTAATTTGTTCCGGGTTGCTTTCTTCTCCATTATTCATATCATAAAGTTTCCCAAAGGGGTAGCCTCCAATGCATGCAAAGTTATTTTTCGATTGAAGGAGTTTGTGCGCAGTACCGGCCGGCAGAATAACCACATCGCCTTCTTTCACTGCCTGTTCGCTTCCTTTTGGTCCGCCAAATATGATCAGTGCTTTACCCCGGTAAACAACCAGAACTTCATGTGTATTGCTGTGGAAATGATGGTGCTCCAGAACACCGTTGCGCCAGAGGTTTTCCCACCGGTTTTTTTTTAGATGACGCTCAATAAAGCTTGCCGGGTCGTCCCCTTCCAGCAAGAACGCATGCTGGTATATAAGCAGAGGATAATCGGGATGATTGGGAAAGTTCCCGTTTTCCTTTAGCAATCTGGCTAATATGTCTGAACTTTTGTTGATCTTGTTGGGCATAGTGTTTTTTGATATATACAGGCAAATGGTGTTCCAAAATATTTTGAATCTACCTGAGGCGGACAAGGGTTCATTCCCCGCTCTTTGTGGCGTTTTTCAATATCCTTTGTAATACTTCGCTCTGCGGCAGGGTGGTTTATTTGCTTTAAAGATTAATCATCGATCTCTTGAAACCAGTTGCCATTTTATGTATTTTTGATTTTTACAAAACTCCCGGGCAACAGCATGTTCATTATGTATTCCTTTAATCATTTTAAATCTACCCATTATGAAAAAAGTTTATTCGCTTCTGTCCTGGAACATCGAGCATCTCGGTGGTTTCGGGGATTCAAACTTTGAGCAACGCTTAGCTAGAGTGACCGGAGAGATCAAAAAGGCGGATCCTGATGTTTTTGCCTTATATGAAGTTGAGGGCAAGGAAGTATTTGGGAAACTCGTAAATATTTTTCCGGGATATTCTTTTCACATCACGGAAGGTCCTCAGGTACAAGAAATACTTGTAGGAGTGAGGGGAGGTATCACCTCTTTTTTCACCCAAAAGGTGGAGTTCAAATCCGGAGTTCATCTTCTACGGCCCGGTGCGCTACTCACTCTGGAAATCAATGGGGAGGAGTACCCCATACTCTTTCTTCACTTAAAGAGCTTTGATAATCCCCGTGGCTTTGGACTTCGTGACGATATGTTAAGTAAGGCCATCAAATTTGCCGGTGTGCTGAAACGGGGAGATAAGCCGGCCAACTATCTGTTTATAGGCGACCTGAACACCATGGGCCTGAATTACTATTTTGACAGGGATATACCCCCGGGCACCGAATTGAGAAAGTCGGATACCTATGCGGAGAGGTACTATGATATGATACGGTTAGAGAAAACCTATCCCTTCACCTGGAGCAACGGCTCCTCTTCAAGTTATCCGCCAGCCAACCTGGATCATTGTTATGCTGCAAATCATCTTCGGTTTAAGATGCATGCCAATAAGGACCGTGAGGGCGAAAGCCCTGTAGATGTGTGCGGATGGCTGGATGAACAACAAACCGTAAAGCAGGATAAATGGATCAAGAAATATTCGGATCATGCCTATTTATACCTGGAGGTGCAGAAATGAGAAAGGATCCTATGGCTGAACACAGATTCTCATTTCATGCAATTATTACGAAAAAATTATTTTTTTGGAAGTTGGGAAAATACAAATTAACCGCTTCATTTATTCACTACCCAGCCGTTTGAAAATAACAAATACAAACTTACCATTACGACCAATAAATAAATTAGATAAGCAAATCCTGGTTTGATGATCTTTTTGTCTTCATCAAACAAAAGCTCCTGATATTCACCGGATTTAAGAAAAGTGATCACTATGGGTATTAGCATACAGGCAGTGACAATCAGATGATAAATCTCTCTTTCGCTATCATATGGAAGGCTATAAAGGGACAGGATCAACATGCCTGCAAAGTAAGGAAGCACGGTTTGAAATAAGACGAATTTCAACCTGTTGCGGTCAGTTAGATTTTTGAAGTAGGAGTTTGCCAGTAAAAGCGTGGAGCGTGTGTTTAAGGCGCCTATTAAGCCCAAACCGGTCAATGAAATGATGGCATGCAACATGCGCCCTGTGTCCGTCACATAAGACCAGTGCAGGACATGACCGAATCCTTGATTGGTGAATCCGCCAACGAAGACCGAACCAAAGAAAAAACAAAATGCATAAACATAACCCCAGTAAAACAACTGCCGCAACAAGCCGGTTGCAATACGAACTTTCATGTAAACAATCAAAAATAACCCCCCAATGATAAGTGATATCACTGGTGTTGAGCTGAAAACCAGCTTTACCGAATCATGTGTCCAGGAAGTTTTATCCAGGATAAAACCATAATGATCGTGAAAGATCAAAACGGTATAATCAAAAAGTGATGCAGTTAAAGCGACTGCAAATTGCTGGATCAGAAAAACAAGAAAATAAGCCAGGAGGAAAAATACCAGTGAGTTCAGAAAGATGATCCGGTATTCATTTTGCTTTTGCATAAATGTTACCTGGCTTTCTATTTAGGGGGATGATTTTCATGAAATTTCTTCAATCTGTATTCCAGATCGGGGAACTGGGAACGATGAACAAGGGAGGTACATGCCCGGATGCCTTCCGTTCTTTCGCTACCGGTAATACTCAATGTAATAGCACTTACTCCGTAATAGATCAATTCTTTTAAAAGTTCATGCCCTTCAAAACCCGGGTAAGAGAGCGTAAAATAAAATCCATCTGCAATGGGGTTGTCTTCATCCATATCATACACAATTTTGAAACCATTATCTATGAAAAGCTTTTTCATGATAACAGCTTTTTCTCCATATTCCAGTACATCTTTTCTGAAATCATATTTACCATCATTCACGGCTTTGAGGATCGCAGCCAGAGCATATTGGGGAGTGTGAGCGGTACCGGAACTCAGCGAGTATATGGTTCCAAATATCATGGCCTTACCAAAGGTATCGAAAATGTAATTTTTTAGAAGGTTTTCTGATTTGATGTTGTAAACCTTATCGGAGACCACCATCATACCGATCCGCTGACCGGCATAGCTGAATGCTTTGGAGCTCGAGATCAGCAGGATATAATTATCGGTATATTTGGTAACGGAGGGCTGATAGGGCGGCTCTCCCGGTTTGGTATAATGCTGCCTGAAATCCATTCCGAAATAGGCAAGGTCTTCGATGACGATCACACCGTATTTATTGGCCAGCTCACCAATGATTTTCAGTTCCTTGTCGGTAAAACAAATCCATGATGGATTGTTTGGGTTGGAATACAAAATGCAGCTGATGTTGCCTTTACTGAGGTAGGATTCCAGCTTATCACGTAGCTTGTCGCCGCGATAATTATAAACATCGAAGTTTTCGAAAGGATTGCCCAAAACATGATGTTGTTGCTTGTGTACGGGGAATCCCGGGTCGATGAATAGAGTGGTATTCTTTTGGGGATCGATGCGGTTCACTGTCATAAAGGAGGCAAAGCTGCCCTGCATCGAGCCTACCGTGGGAATACAGCCTTCGGGATCAACATCTATGTTCAGAAAAAGTTTACAGAAGCGGGAAATCTCCTTTTTAAGTTCCCTGGTTCCGTAAATATCGGGATATATGGCCGGAATTCCTGCCTTCAACGCCTTGATCTCGGCCTCTATCCCGATCTTGCTTGGGGTCAGTCCCGGAATGCCCATTTCCATCCGGATGTATTTATCCCCGGTTTCCTGCTGGATATCATCAACAAGTTTTTTGATCTGGCGTATGGTTGCTTTTGAAAAATCTGTGATGTTGTTGGCTTTAATCTTCTCTGTAACAACCTTGAAATCAATCGGAGTGTCCATCATAACTTTATTTTCTGAATGGTTAATCTTTAATGGTGTTGCAAAATAAATAAAAACATCAAGATTATTTGCCGGAAATGCTATCTATAATGTATTTAAATAAGAAGGTCATGCTTATTAAAGCGGATTTATCTGTCTGTTATTTTTCAATCCTGATCCTGGCATCCACGGCAATCAGGCTGTCTTTGGTTCCGAGCAGCGGATTCAGGTCCATTTCAAATATTTCGGGAGCGACGGTCACCAGTGCTGCGATCCTTGTAATTGCATCTGCAAAAAGATCTTCATTGACCGGTTCCTGCTTTCTGGCGCCTTTGATGATACCATACCCCTTTAATTTTTGGATCATGTCAAGGGCTTCCGCTTTCGTAAGTGGAGCCAATCTAACATTAACATCTTTCAGAATTTCAACGAAAATACCGCCCAGGCCGGCAAGAACCAGGTGTCCGAATTTATCCTCCTGTTTTGCGCCAATAAATACCTCCGTTCCAAATACCATGGGATACATCAAAACGGCATGTGTATCCCTGATCTTCATCAGTCTGTCGAATTCTGCTGAAACCGTTTCTTCATCATTCACATTAAGCACCACGCCCCCAACATCGGATTTGTGAACGGGGCCTACAACCTTCATTACAAGTGGGTATCCTTCGTTGCGGGCAAAACTGAGGGCATTTTCTTTCTTATCCACTACAATTTCTTTGGTTCTGCCAATACCTGCCGCATCAAGAATTTGCTGAACCTTTTCCGGTGGGAGGTAGCCATTATCAGCTTGCTCCATGATTCCTCCAATACAGTCAATGTCCAGATCAGGCAGTTCATATTCGCTTGGAGCTGGGGCGGGGGTGTTATAAACCTGTGCCAGGGAAGAGCCGAGTACAACCTCGTCAGAGAAATAGGAATGCCCCTCCGAAACAAATTCGTTGATTTCGGTTGCAGCCGTGGTTACTGACGGAAGAACAGGGTAAATGGGCTTGGGTGATTCTTTCATCTTTTGATCCAAAACCTTGTAAACATCAGAAATTTCAGTCAATCCCGGAGTGCCGAAGATCACTACCATGGCATCAATCTCAACGAATTTGTTGTTTACCTGATCGATGATTGTGCCAAGCTGTTCGGCAGTGCCTGTTGCCAGAAAGTCGATAGGGTTGGCAACAGAAGAACCGGGGAACAGCTGTTCGAGCAGTTCGTCGGCTGCGGGTCCTTCCAGGTGAGGTACCTTAAGACCGCCCTTTTCAAGCGAATCGGTAAGCATCACGGCCGGGCCGCCTGCATGGCTGATCACTGCGATGTTTTTGCCTGTAAGTTTTTGATGCAGAAACACTGATCCGACAGCTGTTAGCTGTTCCCGGCTATAGCATCTTAGGATACCGGCTTTTCTGAACAAGGCGTCAACGGCAACATCGGAAGAAGCAAGAGCTCCGGTATGCGAACTGGCTGCCCTGCTACCGGCTTCTGAAGCACCGGCTTTTATCGCAGCAATGCGGCATCCCTTCCTGATGAGCGAGGCGGAATGTTTTAACAACATTTGAGGTTTCGAGATATTTTCGATGTAAAGCAGCTTAACATCCGAGCTGGTTTCCGGGTCGTAGGTTTCGTCCATGAACTTCACAATCTCTTCTATGCCCATCTGTGCGCTGTTGCCAACGGAGAATACGTTTGAAAAGCTGAGCCCGCTCCTGATACCAGATTCCATGATAAAACAGGCCGTAGCGCCTGATCCGGAAATCAAACTTACTCCTTTGGTTTCCAGTTTGGGAATGGGCAGGGTAAACACACCATGGTAGTTAGGGGTCAGCACACCAGTGCAGTTGGGACCGATCAGAGCGCAATTGTTCTTGTTGCATTGGGCCACTATCTGATCTTCAATTTTCTTTCCGGCTTCGCTTTCTTCACTGAATCCTGCAGAAAGGATAATGATGGCTTTGGTTCCTTTTTCTTCGGTAAGTAATTTAATCGTGTGGGGTGTAAATTTTGCTGCAATCGCGATGATAGCCAATTCGGTTTTTGGAAGATCATTGGGATCTCTGTAGCTTTTTATGCCCTGTACCTCATCTTCTTTGGGATTTACGACAAACAAATCGCCTTTGTATTTTCCATCAATAATATTTTTCAGGACTTTGCCGCCTGGCTTGGTGATGTCTTTAGAGCCACCTACAACGGCAATGCTTTTCGGATCTATCAATTCCCTGGTGATCATGTAAGCTGGTTTTTTTGTTTCGCGGCAAAGTTAGCAATTATTGATTTTTCTGAGGCTTCTGGTCAGTCAATTTATAAAGCCTTTATAAGGAGGTTTTTATTCCGTCATGAAGTTCAGACTAACGGAGCCAATACCGGCATTGACACCGATAACGGGGGAGGTATCATAAATAAAGGCAGGTTCCGTGCCTGTCAGTTCAGTCATTTTTTCTTTATACCAGTTGGCTGTCTCAGGATTATTGGCGTGGTTAATGGAGTATCCCCAAAGTTTTTTTCCGGCAGTTTTCTTTAACAAAAGTTTGATTACTTTTTTCATACTGCCTTTTTCACTGAAGGATTTATCATATAAAATCGAATTTCCTTCACCGTCAATCGAAACAATGGGTTTTAGATTAAGCAGTTTGGCAATCCGGCCTTTCATCGGACTAACACGGCCTCCCTTCACCATGTATTTCAGGGTTTTAACGCTTACCAGTTCATCTGTTTTTCCTACCCAATCCTTTACCTGCTCAACCAGTTCATCGAAAGAAGTTCCCTTTTCGATTTCCTGTGCGGCACGCAGAATGATCAGACCAACGGCGCCGGTAACTTTTTTAGAATCGATCACCCTTATGTTTTGGCCGTTCTCCCGGGCTACCTTGCCGGCGGCCTTTTGGCTGTTTGAATAAGTGCCGCTGAGTTTTCCGCTGATGTGGATGGCCAGGATGTCTTCATAGTGAGTGCTCAAATAACTGTATCTATTGAAAAACTCTTTGTATGAAGGTTGTGCACTGCTTGGATAAACATCCGAATGTTCAAGCATTTCATAGAAATGCTTTGAGGTCAGGGTAACCTGGTCGAGGAAATAATTCTCTCCGAAATGGATGGAGAGGGGCACTGTGTGAATCTGGTGCTTTTGAATGATCTCAGGAGGCAGGTCGCAGGTGCTGTCGGTCAGCAGGGCAATGTTGTTCTTGCGGTGATGGGTGATCTCGTTCTGCATATACATATCATCAACCTTTTGGGAGTTGATGATTCCGCACTTGCTCAATTCTCTAAATAGAGTGGTGGGCTGGTCGGTATGTATATGAATCCTGATTTTGGTGGGTGAACCGGCTACCACAATGCTATCGCCGTAATCCTCCAGCTTCTTGATCATGAGACACCTATCCATGTTTTCCCCGGAAATCAAGGCTTCTGCACAATACCTGAAAGTGAACTCTTCATGAGGGATGGATTCTATTTTTTCCTCAAAATCGCCGGTATATATCTTGCTCTTCATCAGTTTTCTGATTTCTCCATTTTTGAAGAAATCAACAATGCCTTCCAGAAAAACCACAAATCCTTTTGCCCCTGCATCTACAACTTTGTTTTTTGCAAGAACTTCCAGTTTTTGGGTAGTTTCTTTCAGCGATTGACTCGCATTTTTAAAGGAACTTGTAAACAAATTCCCGAAATCCGACATTTTGTTTTTCCAGGTTTGAAGCGATTCGGCCCACTCCCTGATCACAGTGATCATGGTGCCTTCTACCGGATTTGAAATGGACTCATACGCATACTTTACTGCATTGTTCACAGAGTTGCTGAAGCTATGCACATCCAGTGTTTTTCTGTTTTCCAGCTCTGCACTGAAACCATAAAGAAACTGGGCGAAGATGATGCCTGAATTTCCACGGGCCCCGACAAGGGCGGCATCAGCCAGGGATGTGGCGGTTTGCTGTATATCTTTGGAAGGTACCGAACTCTCAACAATGGACCGCATGGTTGATGCCAGGTTGGTCCCCGTGTCGCCATCAGGAACGGGAAAAACATTAATCTTATTGATATCCTTCTGATTTTCAAATAATCGCTGAGCTCCAGCCAGAAAACTGTAATACAATTGCTTCCCGTCCAAAATCTTCCAACTTTTAAGCGTGTTTTTTTCCTGGTTCATAACTAATTAACAATCTGAATGCTTGTTTGTTGTTCGGGTCGATTATTTTAGTTGCTGACAATTTTTTAATTCACCGGCTTCAATTTTATGGTTCAGTTCCATTCTGATGTTATCATAATCCGTTTTGTTTCCACATTTATACATTTCTTCCAAAGGGTTCTTGTCGATGATATGTGCCCAAAGATCTTCCCTACGCGGCGTTTTTTTCATCTTGGAGTATTCTTCATAGGTATAGTCCAGAAAGGCGACATTTTCGTTGATTCCACGATTGTCCATTAAATATCCATTTTCGAGCGGAGTGGGATAGGCCAGATCACCTTTATAATAAAGGTCACCCGGCGCAGGGTAAACCAAAATTTCGTCTTTGTTTTCAGATAGAATAATTGGTACGTTCTTGCTGTAATCCTTTTTTGTTTTATAGATGATCACATCGGGAGCGGCTGTGGCAGGCGTTTCGACAGCAAGTTTGTCCGATCTGGTTTTTTTCGTGTCTCCTGATTTGCAATAGCTTAAACTGGTTAACATCAATGCAAAAAGCAATATTCTGCTTGGTATTTTCATCATAACAATAATCGTTTAAAAATTTAGTTAAAATTACTGAAAATATCCGACAGGATAATATCATCAACAGAATTTATTACGTACTTTTGTTTTCTGTAACTCATTTCAAAAAAATACATATTATGAAAAAGCTATTAATACTTGCCGTAGCAATTATGTTCACAGCAGCAACAGCAATTGGTCAGGACAGTAAGGATGAAAATCCCAATGCGCCTGAGATCAGCTTTGATAAAACCGTTCACGATTACGGGACCATATACCAGGGGAGTGACGGAACCTGTGAATTTGAGTTCACCAACACAGGTAAGGAACCTCTGATCCTTTCCAAGCCACGATCTTCTTGTGGATGCACTGTGCCCACATGGCCTAAGAAACCCATAACGGCAGGTCAGAGCGAAAAGATCAAGGTCACCTACAATACCAACCGTACAGGTCGATTCCACAAAACCGTAACGGTGATGTCCAATGCCAAAACCAACAGGGTGGTTTTGACGATCAAAGGAAATGTAGTTTCCAAACCCAAGGAGGAACTGCCGGAAAAGAACCTGGATGAGAACTCATCGCCGGTCAACAAGTAACTGGAAGGATAAACTTTAATCCCGGTAATCTGATTGCCGGGATTTTTTAATAATTTGTCGGATTTAAAAAACTGATTGAAATGCCAGAAATTTCAAAAAAAGGCAAAAGGATGCCTGCTTCGCCCATCCGCAAGCTGGTACCTTATGCGGATTCAGCCAAACAAAAGGGAAGAACCGTATATCATTTGAATATCGGGCAGCCGGATATCAACACGCCTGAAGTAGCGCTTGAGGCCGTGAAAAATTATCCGCACCAGGTGGTTGAATACAGCCACTCGCAAGGTATTCCTTCTTTAAGGGAAAAACTGGTTGGGTACTACAAACAACATGATATAGAAGTAACCTCCGATGAGATCATCGTTGGGGCCGGTGCTTCTGAGGCCATTTTGTTTGCCATGAATTCATGTTTTGATCCGGGTGATGAGATTGTTATTCCCGAACCGTTTTATGCCAACTACAATAGTTTTGCCATCAACGCGGGCATCGAAGTCAAGCCCATATTTTCAAGTATTGATACTGGTTTTGCCTTGCCACCCATTGCTGAGTTTGAGAAGGCCATTACAGACAAAACAAAAGGCATACTGATTTGCAATCCCAATAATCCAACAGGATATCTGTATTCAAAAGAAGAGCTTGAAACGCTGCGCGATATTGTAAAGAAATACGATCTCTATTTGATTGCGGATGAAGTTTACAGGGAGTTTTGCTATGATGGCAACAAACACTATTCTGCCATGTATCTCGAAGGAATTGAGCAAAATGTAGTTCTTATCGACTCGGTTTCGAAAAGATATTCGGCCTGCGGTATCCGCATAGGTTATATGATCTCGAAAAATAAAGAGCTGATGCAAACCGCACTGAAGTTTGCACAGGCCCGACTGAGTCCACCCAGCTTCGGGCAAGTTGCCGCAGAAGCAGCTATGGATGTGGGTGATGATTACTTTGAGGCCAATTTGAAAGAATATGACGCCCGGAGAAAAGTGGTATATGAATCCATCAATGCTATGGAAGGCGCTGAGTGTCCAATGCCAAAAGGTGCATTTTATGTGGTAGCCAAACTGCCCATTGACGATTCGGATAAATTTTGTCAGTGGTTGCTTGAGGATTTTGAATATGAAAATCAGACCGTTATGCTGGCTCCTGCTTCCGGTTTTTATTCAACACCCGGAAGGGGCAAGGATGAAGTTCGCATCAGCTATGTGCTAAAGGTCGAGAATATGAAGAAATCCATGAAATGCCTGGCGGAAGCGCTGAAGGTTTATCCTGGCCGGTCGGGTTAAGAACTTTTAACTGAAAAAAAATCCGGTAAACGTCGTTTACCGGATTTTTTTTATTCCAGGATCCTATATCTTCATTAAACTTTTGATGCAACATTTTCAGGAAAACCTTTCCCTGTATACTCGCCGGAATCGAGTTTCTTCTTAACCTCTGAAAAGGCATTGATGGTGTATTCCACATCTTCCAATGTATGCACTGCTGTGGGGATCAGTCGGATCAGTATCACGTCTCTCGGTACAACGGGATAACCGACAATAGAGCAGAAAATATTGTAATTCTCGCGCAGATCGTAAGTGAGTTGAGTTGCTTCAGGTACGCCGCCACTCAGAAATACCGGGGTCACAGGGGAAGCGGTATTCCCAAGGTTAAATCCGGATTTTTTTAGGCCACTTTGTAAAGCATTTACGATTTTCCAAAGGTTTGCTTTATGTTCCGGCTGCTCGCGAAGCAATTCAAGGCGTTTTAGTGCGCCAATAACCATAGGCATGGGAAGGGATTTGGCATATACCTGCGAACGCATGTTGTACATCAGATAAAGAAAAACTTCCTTTTTGGATGCCACAAATCCACCGATGCCTGCCATAGACTTGGCAAAGGTTGCGAAATAAACATCCACATCCTCCTGAACACCAAAATGCTCGTCTGTTCCGGCGCCGGTTTTACCCATGGTTCCGAAACCGTGAGCGTCGTCAACCAACAGCCGGAAGTTATATTTTTTCTTAAATTCCACAATTGCCGGCAGATTGCCCAGGTCGCCAGACATGCCGTAAACTCCTTCACTGATCACCAAGATACCACCGCCGGTTTTTTCAGCCAGTTTTGTAGCCCGTTGCAATTCCTTTTCCAGGTTTTCCATGTTGTTGTGCGGATATACGAAACGCTTGCCCAAATGCAAACGCATACCATCAATGATGCAGGCATGCGCCTCCGAATCGTAAATGATGATGTCTTTTCTATCCACCAGTGTGTCGATAATGGAAAGCATGCCCTGATAGCCATAATTCAGCAAATAGGCCGATTCTCTTCCGACAAAGTTGGCAAGCTGCCTTTCGAGTTCTTCATGGTAATCGGTTTGACCCGACATCATCCGGGCGCCCATAGGATTGGCCATGCCCCATTCTTTTGCAGCTTCTGCATCCGCTTTGCGAACCTCGGGGTGATTGCCCAGTCCCAGGTAATTATTCAGGCTCCATACCAGCATTTCTTTTCCCCTGAAATTCATGCGGGGGGCGAGCTCACCCTCCAGCTTAGGAAACATATAGTAGCCATGTGCCTGGTTTATGTACTGGCCCAATGGCCCCATGTTCTTTTGTATCTTGTCAAATATATCCACAGTACTAATTTTTATGGGTTTATCAGGGCACAAAAGTATTAATAAAAAAATAAATCCTCACCCTAACATCCCAATTTATACCGATTCGGAACAGGTTTGCAATGATTGATCTTTTGTTCTAATCGGTATAACTGAATCTAACAGAAAAATGCTTTGCCTTTATAGTAAGATTCAGTATAGAATTGCGTAAAAGGAAAACAACTGATTAACGTTTTTTAACAGCTGATGAGCTTTGCCAAATCCTTTATTTTAAAATAAATAATAGAGATTTGCGTTTTCTGAATTCATTAAAAAAGACTAATTTTGCACCCATGTTTAAAAAGGCCTTCTACATCATGATGGTATTGCTGCTGGCTGTTGTCGTATCATCCTGCAGCAAATACCAACAATTGCTTAAAAGCACCGACAATGAGTTGAAGTATGAAAAGGCGATTGAATACTTTGAGCAAGGAGATTATTATAAGTCGCTGATGTTGCTTCAGCAATTGAATGCTGTTTACCGTGGCACCAACAAGGCCGAAAAACTCACTTACTACATGGCCTATTGCTATTATGAGCAGAAAGATTACATCCTTGCAAGCTATTATTTTAAAAGATATGCACAAAACTTTCCGCGCACCGACCGGGCCGAGGAATGCCTGTATATGAATGCATATTGTTATTACCTGGATTCACCCCGATACAGCCTTGATCAAAGCAACACCTTTACAGCCATCAAAGAATTGCAATTGTTTATCAATCAATATCCCGACAGCGAACGCGTGGATAAGGCCAACGAGCTGATGGATGATTTGCGCGACAAGCTGGAGGAAAAAGCCTTCGAAATCGCTGAATTGTATTATAAAATGGGTGATTACCAGGCTGCAATCACATCTTTCAAAAATATACTGAAAGATTTCCCCGATGCTGAGTATAAAGAAGAAGTGATGCTTTACATTTTGAAAGCATATTATGATTATGCCATCAACAGCATCAAGGAAAAAAAGGAAGAAAGGCTTGCGGATGCGGTACAGGCTTTCGAGACATTTGTTTACAACTTTCCTGAAAGTGAATACCTTGACGAAGCCGGAAAATATCACAAAAATACAAGACAAGTACTTGAGAAGTTTTAATCGATTAAATAAACCATGGATTATAAAAAAGTCAAAACAGAGCCAGAGGCGGTTACACGAAATAAGGAAGATTTTTACGAGCAAACCGGTAATATCTATGAATCCGTTGCAGTAGTTTCAAAAAGATCTAATCAAATCTCGCTTGAAATGAAGTCTGAACTGGAGCAGAAGATTTCCGAATTTGCCACTACCTCCGATAATTTGGAGGAAATCTTTGAAAACCGCGAGCAAATTGAAATTGCCAAATTCTATGAGCGTTTGCCCAAGCCCACGCTGATCGCTATTCATGAGTTCCTGGAAAAAAAAGTGTATTTCAGGAATCCACTCAAAGAAAAAGCGCAGCAATAAACCGCAAATCCCCTAACCACTATGATGGAGGGAAAGAAAATATTGATCGGGATAACCGGTAGCATTGCGGCATATAAAATTCCGCTAATGGTTCGCCGGATCAAAAAAATGGGCGCGCAGGTGAAAATCATCATGACACCCGATGCCCGTGACTTTGTCACTCCATTAACCCTTTCTGTTTTATCTGAGAACCCGGTTTTAACAAAAGCGTTTAACGAAGAAACAGGGGAGTGGGTAAGCCATGTGGAATTAGGACTTTGGGCCGACCTGATGCTGATCGCCCCGGCCTCAGCCAATACCATTGCCAGGATGGCAAACGGCATTGCCGACAACCTTTTGCTCACCACATATCTCTCCGCCAAATGTTCCGTATTGTTTGCCCCTGCCATGGATCTGGATATGTTCCGGCATCCCGTCACAAAAGAAAACATAGGTAAATTGGAAAAAAAAGGTGATATCCTGATTGAAGCGCGGGAGGGTGAACTGGCCAGTGGCTTATGCGGTGAGGGCAGAATGGAAGAACCTGAAAAGATTGTTGAGATCCTTTCCGATCATTTAAAAAAAAAGGAACTGCTAAAAGGTAAAAAGGTGATGGTTTCAGCAGGGCCGACCTACGAAGCCATCGATCCGGTGCGCTTTATCGGAAATCATTCTTCAGGTTTAATGGGATACGAGATAGCGCGCAGTGCGGCACAGCTTGGAGCGGAAGTATACCTGATCAGCGGGCCTACTCATCTGAGCATTCAGCATCCTAAGGTTTATCCTGTTAAAGTGACATCGGCCGAAGAAATGTATCATGCCTGCCTGGAGGTTTTCCCGGATTGTGATGCAGCCGTCATGGCAGCCGCTGTTGCGGATTATACGCCTGAACAGATAGCGGATAAAAAAATTAAGAAAGCATCGGGGATGCAGCAAATTAAACTTAGAAAAACCAGGGATATCCTCAAAGAACTTGGGAAACGAAAAACAAACGCCCAGAAACTGATTGGTTTTGCACTGGAAACCGATAAGGAACTGGAAAATGCCCGGCAGAAACTGGAAAATAAAAATCTTGATCTGATCGTTTTAAATTCCCTGAAGGATAAAGGGGCCGGATTCGGGACGGATACGAATAAAATCAGTATTCTTTCAAAAAAGGGAAATGTGAAGGAATTTTCCCTGAAATCGAAAAAACAGGTTGCAGCCGATATCGTGGATGAACTTGTAGCCCTGATGAAATCATAAGGAATGGAGTGAGTCAAATGAAAAAGACCATAATCATATTGTTTTTCGGTTTGTTTTACCTGCAGGGAAATTCACAGGAAATATACTGCAATGTCCAGGTGAATAGCCGGCAGGTGGAGGGTTCGGAAAAAAGTGTTTTTGAAGACTTGCAACGAGCTATTTTCGATTTTATCAACAACAGGAAATGGACCAACTATAAGGTTCAGGTGCAGGAGAAAATTGAGTGCAGCATTCTGCTCACGATCAGTGAACGTGTTTCAAGTAATGAATTTAAAGGTTCGCTGAATCTCGCGCTCAGAAGGCCGGTTTTTAACTCTTCCTACAATTCGGTATTGTTGAATTATGTGGATGATGATTTCCAGTTCACTTATGTACCCAACCAACCGCTGGAGTTTGCAGAAAACACCTATATCTCCGAGCTGACCTCAGTTCTGGCCTATTACATTTATATTTTCCTGGGATTGGATTTTGATACGTTCACCCTCTTTGGTGGTACCCCTTTTTATGAAAAGGCGGAAGCCATAGTCAGCAATGCTCAAAATGCTCCCTATCCCGGCTGGAAGGCCTTTGAGGATCAACGTAACCGATACTGGCTGGTCGAAAACCTATTAAACCCCGCCTATAAACCCGTACGGAGATTTCTGTACGAATACCACCGCCGGGGCCTGGATGCCATGTATGAAAACCCGGATGGGGGCAGAGCCATCATTGCACAAAGCCTTACCTATTTGCAAACTGTTTATAACGATCGCCCCGGACTGAACCTTATTCAGGTGATTTTGGATGCCAAACGGCAGGAGATCATGAGTATTTTTTCCGAAGGTTCGCCCTCGGAAAAAGCAAAAGCCGTTAATATCATGCGGGAAATTGATCCGGCCAATTCTTCTGATTACCAGGAACTGCTGAATAAATAAACAATTGTTGGCAATTTTTATCATTCAGACTTGATTTTTTGTTAATCTTGTATTTATTTTCCGGTTATGCTCAAACACCTTTCCATAGAAAATTATGCTCTGATCGATAGTCTGAGTATCGATTTTTATCCGGGATTTTCAGTGATCACCGGGGAAACCGGTGCGGGTAAATCAATTCTGCTGGGTGCGCTTGGTCTGATCCTGGGCAACAGGGCCGATACCCAAACCCTGCTGAATAAAGAAAAGAAGTGTATTGTTGAGGGTGTTTTCAATATCAAGAACTATGGGCTTGAGTACTTCTTCCGATCCAATGAACTGGATTACGACAATCAAACAATTTTGAGAAGGGAGATCAACAAAAGCGGAAAAACCAGGGCTTTTATCAATGATACCCCCGTTAACCTGAACCAGATGAAAGAGCTGGGTGATAAGCTTGTGAACATTCATTCCCAGCATAAAACCATCACTTTGAATGATACCGATTTTCAGCTAGCTGTGGTGGATGATTATGTTCAGCACAATAATTTACTCCAAAAATACCGATCGCACTACCACGATTTCCAAAAGTTAAAGCAAAATTTTTTTCAGCTCCAGGAGCAGGAAAAGAACTCGAAAGCCGAACAGGATTACTTCCGTTTTTTATATGATGAGCTTGAAAAGGCCGCCCTCCTTGAAAACGAGCAGGAAGAACTGGAATCGGAGCTTGAAGTACTGAACAATGCGGAAGAGATCAAATCGGGATTGTTTAAATCCATTCAACTATTGGGTGATGAAGAAAAAGGTATTCTTACGCGTTTGATTGAGGTGAAGGGCCAGCTAACATCTCTGCAGCATTATCACAAAAACCTTGATGAGTTGGGGGAGCGGCTTAATAGCAACATCATTGATTTGAAGGATATCGCAGCAGAGATCGAAGGCACCGAAGAAGAAATTCGTTATGACCCTGAAAGACTGGAAGAGGTGAACGAACGTCTGAACCTGATTTATTCCCTCGAACAAAAACACCGGGTACAGAGCATGGAGGAGTTGATTCGACTGCGGGAAGAGATTTCCACCAAACTCGAAGGGATGTCTTCCCTTGAAGAAGAGTTAAAGAAACTTGAACAGGAAATTGAAAAAAAACAGGCCGCCCTCAAGCAGCTAGCTGGCCATATCAGCAATAATAGAAAAAATGCTCTGCCGGATATTGAGAAGAAGGTCATAGGTCTGTTGATGAAACTGGGCATGCCCGAAGCCGTATTTAAAATTGATTTTCAGGAAACCGATAGATTGGGGCCCGACGGCCGCGATAGCCTTCGTTTTTTGTTCAATGCGAACAAAGGGGGAATGCCCGGGGAAGTATCACGGATCGCATCAGGGGGCGAGTTGTCGAGGCTAATGTTAAGTATCAAATCACTAATATCTCACAAAAATCTTTTGCCAACAATCATTTTTGATGAGATTGATATGGGTGTTAGCGGCGATATCGCTAATAAAGTCGGCGACATTTTACTTAAGATGGCCGGCTCTATGCAGGTTATCGCTATTTCACATTTGCCCCAGATCGCCGGGAAAGGCGGAAAGCATTACCTGGTTTACAAGGATAGCGGTGGTGAAATAACTACTTCAAGGATAAAAGCAATCAGTGGTGAAGAGCGACTCACTGAAATTGCCAAAATGCTAAGCGGTGAAAAGATCACAAAAGGCGCACTTGAGAACGCCAGAGAACTACTCGTCCATAATAATTAACACAATGGAATCCAGTGAACTTTCTTCTACTTTTATTAATTAGTAACTTTGCAAAGATGTTCTCATTTAAATATATCTGTGTATGACATATAATCTGTTAAAAGGCAAGAAGGGTATTATATTCGGGGCGCTCGACAGCAAATCCATTGCCTGGAAAGTTGCCCTGAAAGCCCATGAGGAAGGAGCGCGCTTTACCCTTTCCAACACGCCTGCTGCAATGCGCTTCGGAAAACTAAATGACTTGGCCGGGAAAACCGGCTCGAAGGTGATCCCGGCTGATGCAACAAAGGTGGAAGACCTGTGGGATGTATTCAAAAAGTCGATGGAGCATTTGGATGGGAAAGTGGATTTTGTGTTACATTCCATAGGAATGTCGCTGAACGTCAGGAAAAAGCGTTTATACGATGATCTGAATTACGATTATTTCATAAAAACCCTGGATATTTCAGCCCTTTCTTTTCATAAAATGCTACAGGTGGCGCGCAAGCTTGACGCCATCAACGAATGGGGTTCGGTAGTGGCCCTGTCATACATTGCCGCCCAGCGTACCTTGTACGGTTACAATGATATGGGCGATGCTAAGTCGCTGCTCGAATCTATTGTCAGAAGTTTTGGCTACATCTACGGTCGCGATAAAAAGATCAGGGTCAATACCATTTCGCAATCCCCAACCAAAACAACTGCCGGTAGCGGTGTAAAAGGAATGGGTAACCTGATGGATTTTACAGAACGCATGTCGCCGTTGGGTAATGCTAGTTCGGAAGAATGCGCCGACTATTGTGTAACGCTTTTCAGTGATCTTACCCGTAAAGTAACCATGCAGAATTTGTATCATGACGGTGGCTTCTCAACAATGGGTATGAGTCTCAGGGCGATGAACATGTACAATAGAGGCATTGATTGTGATTGCCTGGAAGATTGACCAAGCTTAAAATTTTGGTTAACTAATTGTAAATATCCTTACATTTGTCAAGGATATTTTTTTTCCATAAACCGGCATATAAAAAACTCAATTATTAACCAAAATTCGAAGAAATGATAGATTTTACGCTTGAAAAAAAGCATCTGGAAATAATAGAGAAATACCGCGATTTTGCGGAAAGGGAGATCAGGCCACAGCGACTTAAATATGATGAGTTGGCGGAATTTCCCTGGCCTATTGTTAAAAAAGCATATAAGGAAGGACTCATGAATGGGCCGGTACCTGTAAAGCATGGCGGAAACGGTTATACCATACTGGAAGGTGCGCTGGCTTCAGAGGAACTCGGAGCCGGCTGTATCGGCATCGGGATTGGTATCGATGCAAACACCCTCGCGCTTACCCCATTGCTGTTGGCTGGCAGTGACGATCAGCACAAACGCTTTTTTGGTTTGCTAAAAGAAACCGAAGGCGTGGCGGCATATTGCCTTACCGAACCAAACGCCGGTTCTGATGTGCAGGGGATTAAGTCCACTGCCATTAAAAAGGGGGACAAATACATTCTCAACGGACACAAGCGTTTCATTACCAATGGAGAAGTTGCCAGCTTCCATACGGTTTTTGCACAAACCGATCCTGAAAAAGGATCGCGTAGCCTGACCGCTTTTATTGTGCCGGCTGATCTTCCTGGGGTAGAAATTAAGCCACGGTTACAGAAGATGGGACAAAAAGCATCCGTGCAAAATGAGATCCTTTACCATGATGTGGAAGTGCCGGCAGAAAATATGCTCGGCAGGGAAGGAACCGGTTTCCTGTATGCCATGAAAACCTTTGACCGAACCCGAACGGGTGTGGCAGCGCTTAGCGTTGGGGCCGCCCGCGAAGCTTTCGAAATAGCCAGAGACTGGACCAAAAACCGCATTCAATTTGGCAAACCCATCTCCGCCAACCAGGCCATTGGATTTATGATGGCCGATATGGCCACTGCTATCGAAGCAGCCCGACTGATCACCTGGGAGGCCGCCCATGCCTACGATACTGGTCAGAAAAATGCATCCAAACTTTCAGCTATGTCGAAACTGATGGCTTCTGATACGGCAATGAAGGTTGCAACCGACGCCGTGCAAGCGATGGGTGGCGACGGTTACTCACGTGATTTTATCGTGGAGAAGATTATGCGCGATGTGAAACTTTGCCAGATATACGAAGGCACCAATCAGGTGCAGCGCATAGTGATCTCGAAAAGTATTTTCAAATAATAAAACAATCGTAAAATCAAAACTGGTACCTGTTATTCTCAATCAGCATATCAGCAATTTTTCTACGTTTGTCTCTTAGGTTAATCGGAGCTACTTTGGTGAAGCGCTGCAGTGAATCCAGCAACAGCTGTCTTTCCTGACCCAGTGTAAATGAATTGATGGCATCGCTACCTGATTTGTGAATGCGCGCAGCGATGTCATATACCAGTATGTCGAGTATGTCTTTGTAAATAGATACCTTATCGGGGTCTTCTTCTTTTTCCTCATTCATCATGTCGATCTTCTCAACGCGCAGGAGTGTAGACTCTGCTGCATAAAGATCGATCATCATATCGGCGATGTTCATCCAAATTTCCTGTTCAGAAATAAATTTCCGTTTAAATTTTTCTGAGGCGTCGCCCAGGATCATCAAAACAGCATCCTTGAAATTTCTGATGTAAATATATTTCTCTTCGTAATAACTTTTCAGCCCGATGTTCTGGTCTTTTGATTTTTGTAATGCCTGAACCACTTCTTTGGCTTTGGCGAACAGGTCGATCTCGCCTTTCATAGCGCGTTTCAGGGCCGTGTCAACCATCAGCAAACGGTTAATTTCATTGGTTCCTTCAAAGATCCTGTTGATACGTGAATCGCGATATGCTCTGTCGACAGGGGCTTCTGATGAAAATCCCATCCCACCATATATTTGAACGGCTTCGTCTACAATATAATCAAGGGATTCGGAACCATAAACCTTAAGCAAGGCGCATTCGATAGCAAACTGGGCAGGGCCTCGCACATTGGCTTCTCCATAAGTCATGCCGTCGTCAAGGTATTTTTGAATGGTATCGTCTATATCTTTTGTGGCACGATACAGGGCACTCTCGGTGGCAAAGGTTCTGATCACCTGCTCGGATAGTTTTTGCTTGATGGCGCCAAAATTCGATATCTGCTGGCCAAACTGCTTTCTTTCATTTGCATAATTCACCGAATGGTCGATGGCTTTTTTGGAAGCGCCAATCACTGTGCCGCCCAGTTTGATTCTACCGATATGAAGTATGTTGAGCGCAATACGGAAGCCTTCGCCTCTTTTGCCAAGCAGATTTTCAACCGGAACTTTTACATCGTTAAAAAAGATCTGCGTTGTTGAAGAACCTTTGATCCCCATTTTCTGTTCTTCGGGGTTAATTGTAATGCCTTCCAGTTTTTTGTCGACAATAAAAGCACTGAGTACGCGGTCGTTCTCTATTTTCGCGAAAACCGTAAAAACATCTGCAAATCCGCCATTGGTGATCCACATTTTCTGTCCATTCAAGATGTAGTATTTGCCGTCATCCGAAAGAACGGCCCTGGTTTTACCGGCATTGGCATCGGATCCCGCACCCGGTTCTGTCAGGCAATATGCTGCAGTGAGCTCACCGGTAACAAGTTTGGGGATATATTTCTGTTTCTGATCCTCCGAACCATAATAAAGTATCGGTAGGGTTCCGATACCGGTATGCGCCATAAAAGCAACAGAATAGGAATAGGCGGAGCCGATGGCTTCATTAGCCTTCATTGATGTCAGGAACGACTGTCCGAAACCTTCGTATTCTTCCGGTATGGAAACACCCAGTAAACCCAGTTCTCCTGCTTTTTGCACCAGGCTTTTCATCAATCCGGGTTCCTGTTTGTCAATCCTGTCCAGGTTGGGGTGAATTTCTGTTTGGAGAAAATCTTCACAGGTCTGGGCAATCATGCGCTGTTCCTCATCAAACTCTTCTGGGATGAAGGTTTCCCTGGCATTCGCATCGCGTACAAGAAACTCTCCACCCTTTAATACATCGTTGTTTTCCATATCTTTATAAGATTATTTTTAAAAACTGGCGCAAAGATATAATTAATCATTTACAATGAGAATCATGAGAATTTCAAATCACGCCATGGTAGTCTAAGTGTCGGCTTTTTGTTTTATTTTTGTCCGTAAAACACATCAAAATCATGATCGTATTTTATTTCCTTGGGGCCATTCTCGTGCTGGCATTGATCATTTTCCTAACCTACAAAAGATTGGTGCTTATGATGGTCAAATTATTTTACTCAAAATATAGTTATAAATACCTCAGGGTTTATAAAGGCTTTTATTATACAAGTCCCTTCGGTTATTGTATCAGGGATGATATCAGCCAGCATTTATTGCCATTCGTCGGACCAGAAAGAGACCTCCCGGTTTTCAAAACAAAAAAGCACATCTCGTTCGGTAACTGGGATTTCTATAGCAAGATGTCGAAGATCAGAAAAAAGCAGGGCAAGCCCATTTGTTTCAATGCATTCAAGCTCGGCAAAACACAATTCAGGATACTGGGATACCGGGATATGCTGGCCAACATACCGACCCGTGTTTTGTATTTCGGTCTCGACAATCATTTTTTTATGGGGGAATATGTATTTAAAAAAATCACGGAAAACCAGAAGAAATTTATACTTGAATCACTTGAAAAGAAATATCTTGGTGAAAAAGTGGGAACGGATAAGATGTTCTACATCCAGGAATCGGAAAACAGGAAAATTCATTTTCGTGATACAGGCTTTTCGTTGATCATTACTTATATTGATCTATCGGAACAACAAACCCGGGAAAGTCTGAACAATGTTTACCAACAGCTTCAGGATATGGGTGATCAGCTCAAAAAAGAACAGGCCGAAGAGGAGTCGATTGAGTTATAACTGGATGTTGGATGGATGCTGGATAACTGGATAATTGAATACTGGGAATACAAAACATGGATTTTTAATCTGGAATGTGGAATCTGAAATCTGTAATCTGAAATCCGGGATCTAATACCTGGAATGAAAATAAAAAGCCCTGCAGAGTTTCCGCAGGGCTTTGGGTTTTATAGCTGTTTATGAAATTTTAATTTTCTCCGGCTTTTACGGGTTTTTCGGGTTTTTTGATCTTGATCACGATCTCTTTCTTCCGACCATCGTAATCCACCTTGATTTCGTCTCCCAAATGCAGTTTTGTCTGAATGATCTTTTCTGCAAGCGGGTCTTCAATGTATTTCTGTATGGCCCGTTTAAGCGGTCTTGCGCCAAACTTTTCATCCCAACCTTTTTCAACGATAAAATCTTTGGCCTTGTTCGTAATGTTAATGGTATGGCCGAGTTTGTTAATACGTTCATAAAGATGACGCAGTTCAACATCGATGATTTTGTGTATGCTTTCTCGTTCAAGCGGATCGAATATCACCACATCGTCAACCCTGTTCAGAAATTCGGGTGCAAATGCTTTTTTAAGCGCGCTTTCGATTACGCCCTGAGCATAAGTTGCTTTGGCCGTTTTTTTGGCGGCGGTGTTGAAACCAACACCCTGGCCGAAATCCTTCAGCTGACGTGATCCGATATTGGAGGTCATAATGATAATGGTATTCTTGAAGTCCACTTTCCTGCCGAAGCTGTCGGTCAGCACGCCGTCGTCCATAACTTGCAGCAACAGGTGGAATACATCAGGATGGGCTTTTTCGATCTCATCCAACAATACAATAGAGTAGGGCTTGCGTCTTACTTTCTCGGTAAGCTGCCCTCCTTCTTCGTAGCCCACATATCCCGGAGGCGCACCAACGAGACGGGACACGGCGAATTTCTCCATGTATTCACTCATGTCGACCCGTACCAATGCATCTTCGGTATCAAACAGATATCTTGCAAGTACTTTGGCCAGGTATGTTTTACCAACTCCGGTAGGGCCCAGGAAAATGAATGAACCGATAGGTTTTTTCGGATCTTTCAGGCCGGCCCGGTTGCGCCGGATGGCCCTGACCACTTTCTGTATGGCCGGATCCTGCCCGATCACTTCATGCTGCAGATCTTTCTCCATGTTTTGCAGACGCTCGCTTTCATTTTGCGCGATGCGCTGCACAGGAATGCCTGTCATCATAGCAACTACTTCGGCTACATTTTCTTCATTTACCGTTTCGCGGTGTATCTTGGCTTCTTCTTCCCATTTTCTCTTGGCGGCCTCCAACTGTTGTTGCAGCCGGCGTTCATGATCTCGGTATTCGGCCGCCTCTTCAAACTTCTGCGAATTGATGGCCCTTGTTTTACTTTCCTTGGTTTCTTCTATCTGGTTCTCGATCCGGATGATCTCGGCAGGCACATGTATGTTTGTAATGTGTACCCTTGAGCCGGCTTCATCCATGGCGTCGATGGCCTTGTCGGGCAGGTACCTGTCCGACATATATCTGTTGGTGAGTGAGACGCATGCCTCAATTGCATCGGGGGTATAATTCACAAGATGATGATCTTCATACTTTTCCTTGATGTTGTTAAGGATTTCCATGGTCTCATCCGAACTGGTAGGGTCAACAAGAACCTTCTGGAACCTGCGTTCAAGCGCACCGTCTTTTTCGATATACTGCCTGTATTCGTCCAGTGTTGTGGCGCCAATGCATTGCAGGTCGCCACGTGCCAAAGCAGGCTTGAACATATTGGAAGCGTCCAGCGAACCGGAAGCATTTCCCGCTCCCACAATGGTGTGGATCTCATCAATGAAGAGAATGATGTCTGAATTTTTTTCCAGTTCGTTCAATACGGCTTTCATTCTTTCCTCAAACTGCCCGCGGTATTTGGTTCCCGCCACCAGTGAGGCCAGGTCGAGCGATACAATTCGCTTGTTGAACATGGCTCTTGAAACCTTTCGTTCAACGATTCTAAGTGCCAGCCCTTCGGCAATGGCTGATTTGCCCACACCGGGTTCACCTATTAAAATAGGATTGTTCTTTTTGCGCCTGCTGAGTATCTGGGCAATGCGTTCCAGTTCTTTTCCCCTTCCTACAATGGGATCGAGGCGGTCTTCCTCGGCAAGCCTGGTAATATCTCTTCCAAAGTTATCAAGTACCGGTGTCTTTGATTTGGTGTCTGAAAATCGTTTAGCGCTACCGCTAAAAGCCCGGCTTTCGTCCATATCTTCTGTTTCGTCCGGCAATTCATTTTTGGGATGTATGATGCTGTCGTCGTTTGTTAACATATTTTTCAACTCCTCTTTTACACTTTCATAATCAATTCCACGTTTGTGGAAAAAACGGGTTACAATGTTGTTTTCATCCTTCAGGATAGCAAGCAGCAGATGTTCCGTACCGATCAGGTCGCTGTTGAACAATTTGGCTTCCAGATACGTGATTTTCAAGGCTCTCTCTGCTTGTTTCACCAGGGGAATGTTATCCAGGTTTCCCTGCTTTCTGTCTGCACTCCTGATGGATTGTTCAATGGTTCGTTTCAATTTATCAAGTTCTATGCCGAAATATAACAACACCTGTATGGCCAGTCCTTCGCCGTCGCGCAGAATGCCAAGAAGCAGATGTTCCAAGCCGATATAATCGTTTCCAAGTCGCAAAGCCTCCTCCCGACTATATGTCAGCACATTTTTTACACGTTGTGAAAATTTCGCTTCCATTCAGCTGTTCCTTCTTTTTTCTTTTTTTGTGGTATCACCTTTTTTGCTTTAGTTCCAGGTGAATTAACGATTTGGTTTCATGAATATTTTCAACATATTGTATGCTATCATAACAAATTTTCAGCCAAAATGTTAGGGCACTTCCCCAATATCCATTTATCCGGCTCAAAACTAAATACAAAAATACGAATTAAAATCCGGCAAAGCATTAATTTTCAACATACTCGTGTTCATAAGATAATCCCTTAAAAATGCTTTCCGATTGCTGAATTATTTGTATTTTCGTAAACATTATACTAAAAGAGTAATATACTGATTTAAAGCTAATTAATTTAGGTAAAAGAGATGATAGAGGGAGAAAGAATTCTAAAGGTAAACATCGAAAACCAGATGAAGTCGGCCTACATAGATTATTCTATGTCGGTCATTGTGTCACGTGCCTTGCCCGATGTACGGGACGGCTTGAAGCCGGTTCACCGCAGGGTGCTGTATGGGATGCTTGATCTCGGTGTATACCACAACCGGTCTTATAAGAAATCTGCCAGAATAGTAGGGGAGGTGCTGGGTAAATATCACCCGCATGGCGACTCCTCCGTTTATGATACCATGGTTCGTATGGCGCAGCCATGGTCGTTGCGTTATCCGCTTGTTGACGGACAAGGAAACTTCGGTAGCATAGATGGCGACAGCCCGGCGGCCATGCGTTATACAGAGGCGCGTTTGCAAAAGATCGCCGAGGAAATGCTTAACGATATCGACAAAGATACCGTTGATTTTCAACTGAATTTCGACGATACCTTGAAAGAGCCTTCCGTGTTGCCTGCCAGGATACCCAATCTGCTGGTTAACGGCACTTCGGGAATTGCCGTGGGTATGGCCACCAATATGGCGCCGCATAATCTCACGGAAGTGACCAACGGAATCATCGCATACATCGACAACAAGGATATTACGATTGAAGAGCTGATGACCCATATCAGCGGTCCTGACTTCCCGACCGGAGCCACTATTTATGGTTATGAAGGAGTAAAGGAAGCTTATGAAACCGGTCGTGGGCGTATCCTTATGCGCGGTGAGACTGAAGTTGAGGAAGATAAGAACGGTCGGGTCAGGATCATTGCCAACTCCATCCCTTACCAGGTGAACAAGGCGGAAATGATACGCAAGACCGCCGATTTGGTGCTGGATAAGAAAATTGAAGGTATATCAGATATACGCGATGAAAGCGACAAAAAAGGCTTACGTATCGTTTACGAACTGAAACGCGATGCCGTTACCAATGTGGTACAAAATAAGCTTTATCAATATACTGCCCTGCAAAGCTCCTTCAATGTTAATAATATTGCCCTGGTAAAAGGCAGGCCCAAAATGCTCAACCTGAAAGACCTCATCACCCATTATGTTGATCACCGGCACGAAGTGCTTGTCAGGAAAACCAGGTATGAGTTAAATGAGGCCGAAAAGAAAGCGCACATCTTGGAAGGCCTGCTGATCGCACTCGATCACCTGGATGAAGTGATTGCCTTGATCCGCGCTTCCAAAACACCCGAAGAAGCTAAAAATGGCTTGATGGAAAAATTTGATCTCACCGAAGTGCAGGCCAAGGCCATACTGGATATGCGTTTGCAAAAACTCACCGGGTTGGAACGAGACAAAGTGAGGTCGGATTATGAAGAGCTGCAGAAGCAGATCACTCGTTTTAAAGAGATACTGGCCGATGAGCAGCTTCGTATGGGACTGTTGAAAGATGAAATGGAAGAAATCCGTGAAAGATACGGGGACGAGAAAAAAAGCAAGATCGTATACTCGGCCGACGACTTCAGGATAGAGGATACCATTCCCGATGAAGAAGTAGTGATCACCATTTCCCATATGGGTTATATCAAGCGTACTCCGCTCACTGAATACCGCCTGCAAAAGCGGGGTGGGAGAGGAGCCAGAGGTAGCAGCACCAGGGATGAAGACTTTGTCGAATACCTTTTCACCGCCACCAATCACAATTACTTATTGTTCTTTACGGAAACAGGTAAATGTTTCTGGTTGAGGGTGTTTGAGATACCTGAAGGAAGTAAAACTTCAAAAGGGCGAGCCATCCAAAATCTGATCAATATCGAGCAACAGGATAAAGTGCGTGCCTTTATCAATGTGAAAAATCTGGAAGATGAAGATTATATTCAAAATAACTTCATCATCATGGGAACCAAAAAAGGCTTGATCAAGAAAACCCGTTTGGAAGCTTATTCCCGTCCAAGGCAAAACGGCATCAACGCCATCAAGGTCAATGAAGGCGATGAGTTGATCGAGGCCATCATGACCAACGGCAAAAGCGAAGTGGTTATGGCATTGAAATCCGGCCGTGCCATTCGTTTCCCGGAAGAGAAAGTCAGGTCGATGGGACGCATGACGGCAGGAGTGAGGGGCATTACGCTCTCCGGCAGCAAGGATGAAATGATTGGAATGATCTGCCTGCAAAATGAAGAAACCAACATACTGGTGGTTTCAGAAAACGGTTATGGCAAACGCAGTAAACTGGAGGATTATCGTGTAACCAACCGCGGCGGAAAGGGCGTTAAAACCATCAATGTGACCTCCAAAACAGGACAGCTAATCGCCATCAAGGACGTAACCGACGAGGATGATTTGATGATCATCAACCGTTCAGGGGTGGCCATTCGCCTGCCCGTGAGCGATCTGCGCGTGATGGGTCGCGCCACGCAAGGGGTGAGGCTGATCAACCTGAAAGGCGAGGACGCCATTGCAGCCGTGGCCAGGGTGGCTTCCATCACAAACGGTGAGAACGGGAATGAGGAAGAATTCACAAATGATGAGGATGCCCTTAAAGAGACAGAATCGTGAAATATGGCAAAATAATTGTAATACATGCATACAATAGGATGGAGTACAAAAAAAATTTTAATTTAAAACTACAGACATTATGAAAAAAACTGTTTTAGCATTCATCATGCTTTTCACCATCGCTGCTGTTACTTATGGGCAAACCAGAAACCGGACAACGGCTTATAACCACCTCAGGAGAGGTGAACTGGCTGAAGCAGCACAATACATCAACATGGCGATAACGCATGAAAAAACCATGAACGATCCGAAAACATGGTTCTACAGAGGGAATATCTATTATGATATTGCCACCGACTCAAGCGGCAAATACGATACCATTAACGAACCGCTATTAACAGCTGTTAACTCTTTTGAGAAAGCCATGAAATATGACGAAAAAAATCAGTACCTGATTGAAATCATGCGGTATATGTCGAGTATTGCCAATTTTTATTACAGGCAGGGCTATGAAAGTTTTAGGGACCGCGATTTCGAAAAGGCTATGGTGCAGTTTCATACGGCCTACGAAACCAATGAAGCGATTGACCGAATAGACACCGCTGCTTTGTACAATGCCGGACTGGCTGCAGAAAACGCCAAAAGACACGATAAAGCAAAGGAGTTTTATCTACAGCTTTATGAATGGGACTATGACGACCCTGGATTGTATGAATCGCTTTCAAATGTATACAGGGAAACGGGGGACACCACCAGATCATTTGAATTTATTGAGATTGGAAGAGAAAAATACCCTGATGATTACAACATCCTAATCGCCGAGATCAACTTTCATATCAAAACCGGTAATACTCAGGCAGCACTGAACAGCCTGGAAAAAGCCATTAAAAAAGACAGTGCCAATTATACCATCTGGTTTGCACTGGGGGATATGTATGATAACATGATCACCGATACGACCTATACGGAAGAGCAACAAAATAAATATTTTGATAAGGCAGTTAATGCCTATGAGCAAGCCATCGAATATAAACCTGATTATACCAATGCGTATTTTAATATAGGCGCCATCTATGTGGATAAAGCCAGTGAAATACAAAACGAAGCCAATCAATTGGGTATGTCGCAGGATGAATTAAAGGAATATGATCGACTTACCGCAAAGGCTGATTCATTGCTGGCGAAAGCATTGCCATATCTTGAAAATGCGCATAAATACAATCCTGAGGATATGATTGTGGTGCAATCGCTCAAACAGATCTACAACCGACTGAAAATGGATGAAAAACTGAAAGAACTGGAATAAAACCGTAATTTTGATGTGAATATAAAACCGCTGTCTGCTTTTGCAGGCGGCGGTTTTTTGCTGGATGGATGCTGGATAGTGGAATGACAACTTGTTAACCGGATGATAGATGGAAAAGATTTGATGCCTGATTCTGGATACACCTTAGATCGTAATTGTATCGTTTTCTTTAAAATACTGGAGACTGTTGCATGACCATTGAATGACCATTGAATGACAACTGAATGACAACTGAATGACAACTGAATGACAACTGAATGACAACTGAATGACAATCCGCATTTAATTACGAAAGGAGCATAGGGATAGATCTACGAGGGCTATAGGTAATTGACGGTTTAAAACCTATTATTTAACATAATATTAATTATAGGACAAAAATCATTATCCGAATTAAGAGTTTAGTTAATTGAGACGATACCTTGTTTAGATCCCTGTTAAGGCACGGATTGCAAATCCGTGCCAGCCAAGGCAACTACTAAATTTTGTCCAACTTCCAGCTTCTAACCTCAAGCTTCCAGCCTCTCTACTTCAGCGGGAAATAGATATTGGTTACCCACTGCTGGGGATCGGGTTCCTGCTGTGGATCGGTGATGTACACTTCCCATGTCATGTCCATCAGTTCAAGTCCCTGGATTTTGGCATATTGTTCAAGCGCATTATAGGTTTTGGCCATGGTTTCGTAAGGCCCTTCGTGGATGGCCATCAGGGCTTCGCCCGATTCGATGGTGATGGGCACGATCTCGCCTTCACCTTCCAGGGGTTCCATGGTGGGAATTCCTGCTGCCAGATACGACTGCTGTCCGTCCCATGTATAATAAATTGTAAAAGGCGGAGCTGCCATTTGGATATCGTTTTGGGCAAAATAGTTTGCCAGCTTAGTAAAGAAGTGTTCCATCTTCACGGCCATTTCTTGCATTTTCACCGTGTCTTTGATAGCAAGCGCATACTGTTTTTCAACAGTAACTGTTGTTATTTCGACGTCCTGCGGGATTTTGGCCAGCTTTTCGCTAATCTTTTTAATGTCTTCCAGCCCGTTTTTCATATAATCTTTCATCATACCTTTCTGGATGAGCCCCATATACCTTCCCAGCGGATAAGTCAGCTCAGTGAAGGTAATGCCCCAGCTAACCCTGGTGGAGTCGCCTGACTGGTCGAAAGTCCAGTGTCCTTTTACCTTCGCTTCACCCTGTCCGAGGTCGATCTCGGTTTTAATGTTTTCGTAAGGGTTGCTTCCGATTATGGTCAACTTGCCGCTCTCACCGTCCATTTCCCAGGTTTGGGTGGCTCCAACTCCTATGCCCTTGTAGGTGGTCACCATACCGGTGTCCTCAAACGGGCTCCAGATGGCCCAGTTTTCCATGGTGTTCACCTGCTCGAATGGAATTTCCGCCGGTGCTTTCATGGTAATACTTTGTTCTACCTTCATTTCGGAAGGCAGGAAGATGGCAATCACCAATAGTAAAACAATCACTATCAGTAAGATCACTCCGATCATTTTAAGTGCTTTCATGGCTTTTTATTAGTTTTGGTTTCAGACAAATATAAGAAAATTAGCATGTATTTATATAAAGTATTTGTTAAAGAATCCATTAAGGAAAATGAAACAGAAAACAATAGTTGAAAGGGTGATCAGTTTTGCATCATTTGCATGAACTTGTTCAGGCCTGCCGAAGGATCGGTGGATTGCGCCCGAACGATCAGAATATAAGATTGGTACTGGGTCATCAGGAACTGAATGTTTCTGTTGTCTGTAAAATCAAGTTGATCTTCATAGGCTTCGGTGATGCTGTATTTTTTATTATCCATGATCTTTTCGACCGCCTCGTTAAAGATCATTTGCATGAACTGCGGGTTTTTGTAGCCAAGCATATAAACTCCGAATTCGCCATAGTCGGCGTACACGGCTTCCTCAAACCGAAAAATGTCCTGGTAATGGAAATTATAAAGATTACCCAGGGCGATATTTCCCATCAGGTAGATTTTTTCGGGATTTATTCCATCGATTCCGGAGAGCAATCCGGTGAGGGCAGGCGAATCCCCCCTCCTTTCGATCTGAGCGGTGATCTGCGAGGCAAAGCCGACAAATGTTTTATGATCCAATTCGCTGCCGGCCTGCAGCAAACCATAAATATTTCCTTTGCTGAACATGATGTGCTGCCCGGATATTTTGGCCTGGGGCGCGATGTCGATGTTTTCCCCCTTAAATCTTTTGATTGAATAGATGCCGTAAGCCGCCGAATCGCTGCTCATCCGATATAGCTCCACCTTGATGTTACGGTCCTGTTCATCCATGTAGTTTGCGGATATCACCTCAAGGAAGCCATATTCAAAATACAGCTCCGCCCCGCCATTGATCAGGAAAAACAGATCGTCGCCCTGGTAGTATTCATGGCTTTGTTGCAATGTCCAGGTTCCGTTTATGGTTTCTGGCAAGAGATTCAATAGTTCATCCTCCTGCGGGTAGGCAGAAAGTGTTGATAATAAAACCAGGCAGATCAGCAAAGATTTTTGAATTTTATGCATTTAACTCTTTTATTTTCAACTTTTTGTAATCGATCTCTCCCAGTCCCATCTCATATGCCTTTTGAATGGCGTTGATTTCTTCGGCCCTGTAGTCCAGGTAGGTGCAGCAAAGGGCGTCAACTGCAACGATATCGCTACCGGCCACGATGATATCTTCTCTTCTCTCATCGCCGGGGCCCACCGGTCCGTTGCTGGTGATAAAATGCGTAGCATCGACCACCACCAGGTCGGATCTTTTCAGCGTATTGATATCTGCTATGCATTGTCCCAGAAAATTGGGATTGTTTCTTTCATCCGACCCCAGGTGATAAAAAACATTGGTTTTACGTGTACCCACGCCCATCATGTTTTTCAGGGCGCCGGTATAATGCGTGAGCGCATGGTGTTTGGCGATGGGGATGTTGATGAGCACATCGCAGTTGAGGATGGCATTGCTCACTTCCACCTCCCCTGTCAGGTTTTTGGCCCCGGGAATACCCTGAAGTTTGGTAAAGTTCTCCTCATCAAACTCGGATGGGAACTGGTTTTTGGTTTCGATTTTCAAGCCAGCGATCTGTTTTTTAAACTCTTCGTAATAACTGCTTCTTTGCCAGAACTCAGGTTTGATGTTTTGAATACAGCGGATTTCTGAAGCGCCGGTTTGCTTGCACAAATCGATCACGGCCAGCACAATATCCGGGTTTACATAAGCGCCTGGAATTTCAAAGTCGGAATTCACCAGCAGGCCGACTTTCTGGCCTTTGCGCACAAACTTGCGCATGCCGCCAATCATTTTGATTGCCTTTTGGGTGTTGTTGAAATAGTCGGCGCCCTTCACCACGCTGATTTCCGCTTTTCCGGCCGGTATTGCTGCGGTGGCCATCCTGCTGATTATACCGCCTCCCAGCAAGGAAGCAGCGCCGATTGCGGCTGTGCTTTTTACGAAATCTCTTCTTGAAAGATTGTTTCCCATTCCTGTAAAATATTTACATAAGCAGCAAAAATAGATATTTAAGAGACGCTCTTGTGATGGCGGAACAATTTAGACGCTTTATAAATATTTAGTTAGGTTTCTTTTCTAATGGCCTTTCGGATGTTTGAGAGTGCAACATCCAATGTAATCCGCGGACAGGCCACATTCATCCGCAGAAATCCCTCGCCGCCCTTACCGAACATATCGCCACGGTTCAGGCCGACGCCGGCTTCATGGATCATAAATTTCCATAGTTCATCATCAGGCATGTCGAGTTTCCTGCAATCGAGCCAGACCATATAGGTGGCTTCAGGACGGATAGCTTTGATAACTGGGGTATTGTGTTCAAGAAAGGCAATGGTATGGTCGATATTGCTTTCAATATATTTCAGCAATTGTTTCAGCCACGCGGCTCCGTGTTTGTAGGCCGCTTCCGAAGCCACATTGCCGAACACATTTCCCATACCCACATGCACGCGTTCGATGCTTTCTTCAAAACGTTCGCGCAATTCCTCATTGGGGATGATCACCGAGGAAGTCGCCATTCCAGCCAGATTAAAGGTTTTGCTTGGCGCCACGCAAGCAACGGTATGATTGGCAACTGCTTTACTTAATGTTGCCATCGGGATATGTTTATTTCCGTATAATACCAGGTCGCAGTGGATTTCATCGGAAATGATCAGCACTTTGTTTTGTATACAGATATCTGCAAGGCTTTGCAGTTCTTCTCTTGTCCAGACGCTTCCACCTGGGTTGTGCGGACTGCAAAGCAGCAGCATTTTGGGTTGCTGGGTTTTGATCTTCCTTTCAAGATCATCAAAATCGAAACAAAGCCGGCCGTTTTCAAGTTTTAGGGGGTTGAGTACAAGCTTTCGGTTGTTGTGTTCCACTGCGCTGAAAAAAGGGTAATAAACAGGCGGCTGAACGATCACCCCCTCCCCTTCTTTTGTGAAAGCCTGAACACAGAGGTTTATGGCGGGCACAATACCGGGTGAAAATACGATCTGGTCTTTTTCAATTTCCCAGTTATGTTGTTCCTTAAACCATTTTATGATCGAGCTATACCAGCCCTCTCCCCTGAAGCTATATCCGTAAACATGATGCTTGGCCCGTTTGATTACGGCTTTTCGGATGAAGTCGGGCGTTGAAAAATCCATGTCGGCTACCCAGAGGGGGATCACGTTCCCTTGGCCGAAAACCTTTTCTCTCATGTCGTACTTCACGGAATTCGTTCCTTCTCGCCTAACGATCTGATTGAAATCGTATTTCATAAAAAACTGATTTTTTACTGCTCACTGTCGGTTTTAAACAATAGCGTTTTTTTCCGGTCCTGTTCCAGTTTGTAAAATTTGTTGTCTTCAATCAGGATGCCGTGTGCTTTAATGTCCAGTTCCTGGAAAGGAGAGGAAACGGCTACCACCTGCCGGTCGAAGATCATCTGAATGTCTTTGGCCAGGGTATGACCAATAAAGATGCGGTCTACGTTATAGAAATCCAGGATCTGTTCAAGCTGTTCCTGGTTGATCCTGTGATGTTCATCTTTTTGCCAGTCGAGCACCACATAACCCCTGTACCAATATGGGCCGAGGTCGCTTATCATCTCCTGGTCGCGTGAGCTAAGTTTCTGCCCGGGAAGTTTCATGCTAAGCTGCCGGCCGTATTTGTTCACCCTGCCGATGTTCCATTTGTTTTCATAGAATTCCCAGGAAATACCACCGTGCACGAAAAGGTTGTCGTTGAGCTTTACCATCGTATTCTTTGTACGTAGCCATTTGCCCAGCTCGGTATTTGGGGTAAAAAATTTGGGATAGGGAAGGTCGAACTGGTATTTCAGCACCCTGTATTTGGTGGAAACGTAAGTAGCATTGTTGTTCATGATCATCAGTTCGTGATTTCCAAGCAGATAGTGTACCCCTCCTCCTGCCCTTTTGGCTTGTTGTTCGAGCTGATAGATCAGCCAGAGGGTTTCCGTGACCCTGTTCCCCCGGTCGAAAACGTCGCCGATGATCACCAAATGACCCTTGCCCCATATCCAGTTCAGGCTGTCGTTGATGACGTTGTTGTTTTTCAGCAGGTTGATAAACTTGATCAGGTTGCCATGTATGTCGTTCACCGCCAAGATCTTTTCTACATTCTTAAAGTTGTCATCATCCAAGCGTTTTTCTCTGTAAACGGTGAACTTTCTTCCGTCGATGGTATTAAAAACCACCGAATCGCCGGGTATATGTACGATCTGGTTTAAACGAAAGGAAGAATCCTTGTGCATATTATAAAAAAACTCTGCAACAGCCAGGGTGGTATCGTCCAGCCAGAATACATGCGGGCTGTCGTGGTAGTTGCCTTCCGGCTTCAGGTTGGCCCTTTGTTTGAGTATGGCCTTCAGGCAATGGCTAACATCATGACATTCAGCGTAGGTAGCATAATCCACGGCACTGTATCCGCTTTTGTCCTGTTTATAAACGTCTGCTCCAAAATTCAACAGCAGCTTGATAAAATTTTCTTTTTCTTTCCAGGTGGCTAGGATAAGCGGAGTATCTCCGTCTTTGTCAGGTTGGTTCACATCCGCCCCGAAAAGCAGCATAAGCCGGGCAATCTCATAGCGGTCTTTTTTTATGGCCCAGTGCAATAAGGGGGTGTTTTTCACTTCCCGGCCGGGATCGGCGCCAAAAAGCAAAAGCAATTTGGCCATTTGGGGCTTGTCGTATTTGATGGTGAAGTGAAGCAAGGGGGCTTCTCCTTTTTCCATTCCATATTCAGGATCGCCGCTCTGCTCAAGCCATGAGCGCATCAGATTGGTCTTTCCCTTCCTGATGATGTCTTTCAGCTCAGACATGTCGTGATCTAATGTTTGACCGCTTACCGAAATATTGATTAGCAGGCTTATGATGAAAAGCGATATGTAGCTGATGTTAATCCTCACAATAATTGTTAAAATTTTCTTCGAACAAAACCCTGTTGTTGATTATGTTGTAAAAGTCATCAATAGTTTCAAGCAGGGTTTCTTTTCTCTTGTTTTTCAGATAAGCGAAACCATCAATCAATTTAACAATTTCATTCCTGTTTTTGTTGAAAACCTGTATGGCCCGGCTGAAATCATCATAATCGTGGCAGTATCCTTTTATCATGGGTGTTAACTCCATGTGATCCATTTTATTGTAAGGAGCATAATGGGGGTTTACCCATTTGCTTAGATCGAAATCGTAAGGCACGATCACAAATTGATCTTCTTTCATCGCAGCCAGCAATTTTATGTTTTGCGGGATGAGTGCATTCCAGTCGGTATTCCTGATCATGAACATAAACAATGAAACCAGACAAAAATTATCCTTATTGTAGCGGCCGGCCTGTGTGTGTTCCGGCTCGAATTCTTTAAGCCCGTGCCGGTCTTCCACCATGTTTGTTTTTTCAATGAAAAATGCGTATTGACTTACCCTGTTCATATTTTTGGTAGCAGGTTTATAGACGGCCTTCATCAGAGCTACCCTAAAACTGGTGTCGGTAAGGATATTATAAATTTTATAGATCAGGTATTCTGTGAGCACGTTCTGATCGGCTTCCGGGTCGTCGGTGTTGCAGTGGGTAACCATTTTGATCTTGTCGGAACCTTCAAAGGGCGTGCCTTTGATATCTTCTTTTTTAAAGTTCACTTTCAGGGGCGGAAAGCTGCAATGATCTCTTCTATAGTGACCTCGTGTTTTTAGTTCTATGCTGAATTCGTAGGTTTCATCCGGAAATTTGATCTTCATGCTGCCGGGATGGTAAACCGCACTGTCGGTTTTGTCCTGAAAGATGGCATTAAAATCTGCCTGAAATTTCACTTTCAGGGGTTTCTTGTGATTGAACAGTCCCTGTGCGCTTAGGCTTAAACCAGGGATTACAATAAAATACAGAATTAACAGGGCCGGCTTCAATTTCATATACATTTCCTACTTACGTTCATTTGCTTTCATGGCAAAGAATCTGGACGCGGTGCTGTCGTCGAAGTAATAGATGATCAGTTCGGCCTGGTTTTTCACAAAACTGATCTCTCCTATTTCAACACGTTTAATGCGAAGGCCCGTGCGTTGTTTCACATCTTCGATGAAAGCTTTTTCGTTTTCGGGTTTGAGCATTTCGAGCCTGTCGTAAAGAATCCGTTTGCTCGATTCATGCTTGTACATCCAGAAAAACTCTCCTGCCCCGGTTACAATGATCAGGGTGACATTGGTAAAGGCCAGTTCCATATAGCTGATATTTTCGTTGGTGAGCGCGTTGATGATGGAGATGCCGATCACCACGAATAAATAGGTCATTTCCTTGATGGGTATCTGACTGGTGCGATAGCGTAATATACCGAATATGGCGAACAGTCCCAGTGCGAATCCCAGCTCAAGGGTTACATTCTCCAGCAGATATGCCAAAAGAAAAACAGTTGTACTGATCAGGATATAGGTGAATAAATAGTCCTTTCGTTTGGCTGCGCGATAATAGATATACCTGACAATGACCACGATCACAAGCAGGTTCAAAAACATGCGAAAGATCAGTTCCAACAGGCTGTCGGTGTCAATCCACTCAATCCCGAATAGAGTTGCATTTGCAAGCATCATTTTCTTTTTGATGGTTTAGGCTACAAATATAAAAGAATTATCAGGCTTAAGCTTGATAATACAGGGCATTGATATTCATGCCGGCGCCAACCGAGGCAAATACAAGCTTGTCGTTGGGGCCTATGCGATGTGTATTCATTTTCCCTTTCAGAATAAGGTCGAGCAGTGTGGGCAAAGTTGCAACAGATGAATTGCCGAGCCAGGAGATGGTCATCGGCATGACGTCTTCCGGGACTGTGCTCATTCCAAACAGCTTATAGAGTCTTTTTAAAATTGCATCATCCATTTTTCCATTGGCTTGATGAATGAGGATGTTTTTAATGTCTTTCAGATGAGCTCCGGCTTTATCGAGGCAATCCTTAATGGCTTGCGGTACGGTTTCCAGGGCATACTGGTAAAGTCTTCTGCCGTTCATCTTGAGGAATATCTCGTTTTTATACCTGCCGTTTGGATGATAGGATTTATCCATACGCAACATTTGTGAATACAAATAAGTATCCGATCTGGTTTTATGTGCAAGGATCCCCACCGGTTTTTCACTTTCCTTTGCTTCCAGGATGGCTGCGCCTGCTCCATCGGCATAAAGCATGCTGTCGCGGTCGTGTGGGTCGGAAACCCTTGAAAGCACCTCAGCTCCGATGACCAGTATCTTTTTGGCGTCGCCCGAGCGAATAAAGTAATCTGCCTGAATGATGGCTTGCAACCAACCGGGGCAACCGAAGGGCAGGTCATAAGCCACCGTTTCGGGATTCTTGATTTTTAGCTTATGTTTAACACGGGCAGCCAGACTGGGCACGATATCGGAGCGCTTGCTTTCGGAGGTTACATCACCGAAATTGTGGGCGACGATGATATAGTCCAATTCCTCCGGATCGATATCCGCTGATTTGATGGCGTCCACTGCTGAATAATAAGCAATATCGGATGTTACCAGATCGTCGGTAACATATCTTCTTTCGGCTATGGTAGTGATCTCCAAAAATTTATCAATGATCTCCCGGTTGCTTTTTTCTATTTTGCTACCATTGCTTTCGAAAAATTCATTGCTGAGAAAGTCTTCGTTGGTGACTTTTTCGGAAGGAATATAGGTTCCTGTTCCGGTGATTATGCTGTATGTTTTTGTCTTCATTTGTTATCTTTTTAAATGAGGAGTTTATTGGTGGGGATCTTCGCGTATCCTTTGAGTATTCTATTAATTCGTATTATTAAGTTTTGGGATGACCCCTATGTTTTCTCGATAACGAAGATGTTACCCGTTAAATGTCCTCCTTCTAAACTTTGTGCAAAGATACAAAAATTTGCAGCACCTTATATTATAGCTTTTCAATTTATTGATTGCATAGGTTTTTGGATATAAGGGATAAATTCATTTATTCTGGCAAAAAAGCTAATTACTAATTTTTGCCCTTTTTCACAAATTTCTTTGTTTCCGTTCGAAAATCTGAATACTTCACCCGGATAAAATACAATCCCTCCGGCAGGTCTCCTATATCAACTTTTGTGTTATTTTCTTTTGGTTCAACCACTTTGAGCAACTGCCCCTTATTATTCAGGAGGCGGATTTTGTTTACAGAAACCGCTTTTGATATCTCAATATTGATTTCCGTATTTGCAGGATTGGGATAAAGGGTGATTGTTTCTTTATTGGATCCAATGTATGCAATTTCAGTAATTTCATCGCATGGTTCGGCACTAAGCTGGATAAGCCCTGTAACATCATCATAATAGCAACGCAAAGGGCCGCCTTCGAAAATATCAACAACGCAATTGTAATGCGGTTCGGGAAACATATAGCCCAGTGAGCCGATGTCGTCAATAATGCCGCCACCGGTGAAATACCAGTGGTCGTCGTTTACAACACTTGTATAAATCTTCCTGTAGATTTCTGTTCCGATGAACATCTCGCCTATGCTGTCAACCTTGATCATACCGGTGCTGTCGCAGGCGGTGCCTGTTTCCCAACCGGCCACTTCCCATTGGTCTCCGGTTTCTGCATTGAAATCATAAAGTATGTAAAACTGATCGAAACGATGATAGTAAACAACATCATTTTCTTCATAGGTGAATTCGAGGCCGAGCACCGCGGTATCATAGGTTTGGAATTCATGGTTGTACCAGTATTTCTTTTTTTCCAGGACCTTGCATTGCTGTCCATCCAAAGTGCTGTCGGCAATATAACTGATTTTAATGTATCCTTCCACCTGGAAGTCATTATAGGAATAATGCCATTCGGCCCCGGGCGGGCACCAGTTTTCCTGTGCGTTTATGATTCCGATAATTCCTATAAGAATGAGAAGCGTAGCGGTTCTTTTTATCATTGCGAATGTTTTTTTCAATTTGATATAAATATAGGAAAAATCAAAGAAAATGCAAAAATTGCAGAGACGCCCGACCCGGGCGTCTCTTTGGGGAGTTAACCCAATTCAAATGTTGTTACCCCGTAAACCCGGTTCAGGTCGATGTCGGGTTGGTATTTGGTGTACATACGTGCGGTTTCGAAAACCTTCTGCATGCCATAATGCTCTGCAAGCCGCACAGCTGCTCGATTCACCTCAGGGGTATCCAGGTACACCGGTTCACCCGCTGCCGCATGATTGTTCAGGGTCAGGAAGATTTTATCGGCCAGTTCGGTATCATTGGCAAACAAGGGTCCGATCTTGTATCCCGATCTGCATTTGCGGATCAATCCATAAGCTGACAATTTCCCATTCCTCACGGCAGCTATTGCATGGCTTTGCGGCTGTTCGATCCAACTCTTCAGGAAGGTTGACCTGGGAACGGGGAACAGACGACTGTCGTATTCGATCAGTTCGTTGAAAGGGATCTCTGAAAGGGGAACGATCTCTCCGAATCTTTCTGTTGTTTGCAGGGCGGCCCTTTCGAAACGGATATTTCTGTATGCAAGCTTAAAACCTGATTTCTTATAATTGTGCTGCTGTTCCACCACCCCATCCAGGCCGATGTTATGCGTGGGAAGACCTTTCATTGCAGCATTCCATATTTCCATTCCGTAGCCTTTGCCGCGGAATCCTGGCTTGACGATTAAAAAGCCGATGAAGGCAAAATCGGGATTGTAAGCCACGGCGGAAATGCAGGCAACGGGCTCTCCTTCAATCAATCCAACAAGATAGCCCCCGGGATCGGTCTTGTAAAACGGAAGTGCATCATGCAGCCCGGGGTTCCAGCCTTCCTCTGCGGCCCATTCGAGGGCGATGCCGGCTACCTCCCGGACTGTCATTTTGCGAATTTTAAGATGATGTTTTTCTTTCATTTGAATAGCTTGTTTATTGCGTTCAGGATTGTCATTCAATACTTCAATACCTTTTCAATTTTTCCGTCTTCATACAAAAACATGGGATTGGGCGCTTTTTTGGTGGCATTGTCGATGTTAATGTTTTCGGGCTTTTTAATGCCGACCCAACCACCTGTATTGTAAATCACAAATTCCTGTTCAAGCCATTCGGGATCGGCGCCGGCTTTTTCCGGGCTGAAATCATTGAATTTCCTGATCTGCCCGAAACAGGGAACATGGGTATGCCCATAAACCATTTTACTGAACTTCATACCTTGCCATTGCATTTGCTCCGCAGTTTTCTGCAAATAGGTAAAAACCTGTGTAGGATGCCGTTCCAGTTTTTCTATATCGGTGAGCGGTTCATAAACCGTATCCAGCGGAAAAAAGGAAGGGTATTCCTTCGCCAGGTAGTTGCCGATCTCTGCATATTGCTTTGATGTGCTTACATCCTCAAATGGAATATCGGTGAGTTTATCCGTAAAATATTGACTGGTTTGAGCCACGGCATAATCCGAAAACTCTGTGAAGGGCGAATTGTATTTTTCCAGGTTTTTGAAATAGTCGGGCATGTTGTTGACGTCGGGGAAATATTTCACCACGGAGGAGTCCTTGTTCCAGTTGGGCTCAAAAAAGTGGCCATGGGTCACACAAATGCCATTGCCCGCTCCATAGTCGATATAAAGATTGGGATAGGAAATGAACACTTCTTTTTTGTTGTTGGCCAGAATGTGTGCAATGATATTTTCGTATTGCCCGCCTGCCATCAGGCTGCTGTCGATTTGTTGGATGGTGGTGGGTTTGCCGAGCCTCAGAATGCTCATGCTTTTTTGCGGGAAAGGCAGGGCAGGCAGATCGTTCTGCAGGCGGTTTTCCACGTAGTATTCTTCCTGCAGCATCCGCCAGACATGGTGATCGTGGTTGCCCGGAAGATAGATCACCCGGTCGAAAAATGAGATCAGGCTGCGCCCATAGAAAACCGGCGCATTGAAAAACTCATGCACCAGGTTGAAAGCGTCGCTTTCGTTATGCACCGCCAGGTCGAAAATATCACCCAGCAGGATCAGGTACGGAATGCGTTCCTGTTCATTTTGTTCTAAAGTCTCCCGGATGGATTGAACCATCTCCCCTATTTTCTTATGATAATACATGTTTTGAAAAGCCTCCGCCGAATCGTAATACATTTGCCATTCGGTCGGGATATGCCTGCTGACGCCCCCGAAATTCTCACCGATATGAAAATCGCTCAGAAACATGCCGGCAAGCGGTCCGCCTTCGCTAATGCTTTGTTTCGGTTTTGTGTTTTGGTTGTTGCAGGCAAGGATGGTTAGAACTGTTAAAATTAGTATCGTCAATTTAGTAAGTGTAGTTTTCATAGGTTCCGGTTTTTTGTTTTGAAAAAGATTTTCCTTCTTGAAGATTGATTCTTAATGACAAGGATTGCCAATTCCTATTTCTTCACCACCTTAAAAACCCCAAGCGTTTTGCCGTCACGCTTTACACTCAGACTGTAATTTCCCGACGCAGCATTGTGCAGGTGGATTTCCTCTTTAATGTTTTCCGTGCTTTTCTCGAACAATACCTTTCCTTTCATATTTTGCAGGATCAGCTGTCTTTCACAGGCATCAGGGAAAACAATATACAGGATGCTTGAAGCCGGGTTGGGATAAATGATGATTTTCTCCGTTTCTTCCATATTTAAGCCAACACTGCCCACAAGGATATAGTCCTCCTTGGTTTTGGTATCGCTTCCGCCGGCTCCGCTGGCTGTTAGTGAAACGGTATAGCTTCCCGGATCAGTGTATTCATGCTCAGGATGTTGCACCATGGCAGAGTCGCCGTCGCCGAAATGCCATTTCCATGCATCGGTTTCCCCGGTGGAAAGATCGGTGAATTCAACCATAAGAGGTGCGTCCCCGCTGGTAGGCGTGCCTGAGAAATCAGCCTGCGGCGCTTCCGGGTTCACTGTGATGTAATCTTCCTTGATGGCCTCATCGCTGCCTCCCGGCCCGATAACGGTGAGAGAAACCGTATAAACACCCGCTGTATCATAAGTGTGTAAAGGATCTTGCTCAGTGGAAGTGGCGCCGTCGTCAAAATCCCAGTCCCAGATATTCACGCTATCGACGGACAGATCGGTGAACTGTACCTCCAGGGGAACGGTCCCGCTGGTGGGTTCTCCCATAAAGTCGGCTGTGGGCGGATCGTAAAGCACTTCGATATAGTTTTGCTTGGTCAGGCTGTCGCTGCCGCCCGGGCCGGTGATCTTCAAGGTAACCGAATACATGCCCGGATCGCTGTATTCATGATCGGGATGCTGCAGGTTGGAGGTATCGCCATCACCGAACTCCCATACCCAGCTGTTGACACTGTCGATCGACTGGTCGGTGAAAGACACCTGCAAGGGGGGCGATCCGAAGGTGGGATCGGCTGTGAATGCTGCCAGCGGCGTTTGTACAAAATGGCAAACTGAGGTGTCGATACAAGCCAATTCGGTGATCTCGACGGCATAGGAACCGGTAACTTCGGGATCGTACACATTGCTGTCGGCCCCGGAAATGGGATCCATGGTTTCACAATCAAGCCACTGGTAGACGTCATAACCTTCCACGGCCGTAAGCACTGTATTGTTGTTGGTCACAGAAGTGTTGATGGTTGTGATGGAAACATTATTCCAGCAAAGGGTGTCGCAATTAATTTCTTCCAGGTAATCGCCTTCCTCGCTTCGCCATGCGCAGCCCACAAATACACTGTCGCCTTCGCAAAGGTTAATAGTGTCGTAGGTGATCACAGGCGTGCTCTTTAAAAATATATAATCGCCCGTGGAGGAGCTAAAATTACCCACCCAAACATCGGGCATCAGGTCTTCATTCAAATCTCCCACGGCAAGGCCATGGGCATATATGCTGTTGCTATTCTCGAAGCACAGGCTGAAATTGCCCGCTCCGTCGTTGGTCCAAACCTGCAAACCGTTTGAGCCGTATGAACCGATGATCACATCATCATCGCAATCATAATCGATATCGCTGATCTCGATGCCTTTTGCATAATTGTCGTTGGCAATGGCATATCCGGCCGTAAAATTGCCGTCTCCGTCATTCAGCCACACCTGGGAATCGCTCTGCCAGTTGGCGGTAACCACATCAAAATCGCCATCGCCGTCCACATCCGAGGCAGCGGCCCCAAAGCTGCTGGCATTGCCCAACTGCTGGTTGGTATTGGAAAAGTATCCCAGCCCGTTGTTCAGGAAAACCGTATTGGCCGAACCATTGGTCCTGGAAACAAAGGCGTCCGGATCGCCATCCCCGTCGAAATCGGCTATGGCGGCCTGTGTGCAGCTGGAACCATCCAGGGATTGGTTGGAATTGCTGAAGTTGCCATCCCCGTCGTTAAACCAGACCTCGCTGTCGCCCCCACTGTATGCTGGTGCAAAGATGTCGGGGATGCTGTCGCCGTTGAGGTCCTCCACAGCAATCTGTCTCATGGAAATACCGGAAGCAATGCCACCCTGAAAAAAGGTGAAGGTTCCCGTTCCATCATTCTTCCAGACCTCGCAACCCTCGCCCGAATAAAATGCAGATACCACGATGTCCAGGTCTTCATCTCCGTCAACATCCACCAGGTAAGCGTCAAACCAGGATTTATCCGATCCGTAGGTTTCATCGTAAGTGAAGCTGCCAGTGCTGTCGTTCAGGTAAACCTCCATGTCGTCGTAAGCATCCACAACCACCGCATCAAGATCGCCGTCGCCGTCGATATCGCCCAGCCCGACGCCGAAAGTCTCACTCTCCTGCCCCGGATTTTCTCCGGTGCTGCTGTAGTCGCAGCATGGGTTTTGACTAAAAACTGTTGTTGCTATCAGTAAAGTAGCGAATAATGAAAGATAGTAATGCCTGCTCATAATAAATTGGTTTTTGGTTAGGTCAAATATAGGGAATTGTAAGCATAGTTTGACGGTTTTAATTGTTTATTGATTGATGTTATTATTTTGGGATAAAACCTAAAAGAGTATAACTGCTGATATTTTTATATATTTGTTATTAAAAGTAATAATTATGAAAAAAGATGAAATTAAATCAGAGATATACAAAATCTGTGAGAAATATGGCAAGGGTTCGGCTGAGGTTGAGATTGAAAATGGAGAGGTTAAGTTGTTCTTTCGTACGAGAACAGATGAAAACTTCATTGAAGAGTTGAAAAAAATTGAGAATGCTGCAGGTATGGAAATTAAACTTATTGACTTAGAAAAAATAAATTAATGATAAGACGAGTAATTATGGCAATTTAAAAATTCAGGTTAAAAGTAAAAGAATTGAAATGAAACAGGGGACTTTTTTAATACTGACACTTTTATTAACACATTTTTCTTCTGCTCAAAATTTTAATGAAGTAAATAAAAGCGCTGAAAAAGGAGATGCAACTGCACAATACAATCTTGGAGTTATGTATTATGATGGAGAAGCAACTTCAATAGACAAAAAGAAAGCCTTTGACTGGTTTGTGAAAAGTGCTGAACAAGGAAATGCTGATGCACAATGGTTTCTTGGACAAATGTATCATGATGGAGAAGGGACTTCAATAGACAAAAAGAAGGCTTTTTACTGGTTTAAAAAAAGTGCTGAACAAGGAACCGCAGATGCACAGGCAATAATTGGAGGTATGTATTATGATGGAGAAGGAACGTTAACAGATAAAGAAAAGGCTTTTTACTGGTATCAAAAAAGCGCTAAACAAGGTCTTGATTTGGCACAAAATAATCTTGGAAGTATGTATCTTAATGGAGAAGGGACTTTAATTGACAAGGAAAAGGCTTTTTACTGGTATAAAAAAAGTGCCGAACAAGGTTTTGATTTGGCACAAAATAATCTTGGAAGTATGTATCTTAATGGAGAAGGGACTTTAATTGACAAGGAAAAGGCTTTTTACTGGTATAAAAAAAGTGCCGAACAAGGTTTTGCAGAGGCACAAAATAATTTTGGAATGATGTTTTATTTTGGAGATGGAACTTTAACTGATAAAAAAAAGGCTTTTTACTGGGTTGAAAAAAGTGCTGAACAAGGGAATGCTAAAGCACAATGCTCACTTGGTTTAATGTACTTTGGTGGAAAAGGGACATTAACCGATAAAAAAAAGGCTGCATTTTGGGTTAGGAAATGTTACGAAAATGGAGGTGAAATGGCAAAGGATATCTGGAACAGTCTAAATTTATATGAATACGAGTAATCAAGATAATGAAATGAATATTATGGACTTCTCGGCGAAAAGCGGTAATTCATGGTAATTGATTGTAATTCATTGTAATTCATTGTTTGGGGGAGTGTTCAAAAAAGTGTGTCAGCCTCTGCATTGCAGTGCACAGCCCTGGAGCCGATAGGCGGAAGGGCTGTGCACTGCAAAATTAATTTTTTATAGGTATTTCTCATAGCGTTCTCCAAATTTATCAACTAGTTC